>NZ_JBKBXB010000001.1:0-195682 GCF_046313975.1 Hyphomonas sp.
TTCTACGGCACGCAGTTCCACCCCGAAGTCGTGCACACGACGCATGGCGCGCGCCTGTTGCGCAACTTCATTCACGGGGTTGCCGGCTTCACCGGTGACTGGACGATGGCGGCCTACAAGGCGGAAGCCATTGCGAAGATCCGCGCGCAGGTCGGCAAGGGCCGCGTGATCTGCGGCCTCTCCGGCGGCGTCGATTCTTCTGTGGCGGCTGTGCTGATCCACGAAGCAATCGGCGACCAGCTGACCTGCGTCTATGTTGACCATGGCCTGATGCGCGCAGGCGAGAGCGAACAGGTCGTCGGCCTGTTCCGGGAGCACTACAACATCCCGCTCGTGCATGTGGATGCGTCCGAGCTGTTCCTCGGCAAACTCGCAGGCGTTTCCGACCCCGAGAAGAAGCGCAAGATCATCGGCGGGCTGTTCATCGATGTGTTCGATGAGGAGGCGAAGAAACTCGGCGGTGCGGACTTCCTAGCGCAGGGTACGCTTTATCCGGACGTGATCGAAAGCGTATCGGTCAGCGGCGGTCCGAGCATGACCATCAAGAGCCACCACAATGTGGGCGGTCTTCCAGCGCGCATGAAAATGAAGCTGGTCGAGCCGCTGCGCGAACTGTTCAAGGACGAGGTGCGCGCATTGGGCCGCGAGCTGGGCTTGCTGGACGCTTTCGTTGGCCGCCATCCGTTCCCTGGGCCTGGCCTTGCCATCCGTATCCCTGGCGAGATCACGCGCGAGAAAGCCGACACACTGCGCAAGGCTGATGCCATCTATATCGACGAGATCAGGAAGGCCGGGCTCTATGACGAGATCTGGCAGGCGTTCAGCGTCCTGCTGCCGGTGAACACCGTCGGCGTGATGGGCGATGTACGCACCTACGAAGCTGTGCTGGCGCTGCGCGCTGTGACGAGCGTCGACGGCATGACCGCTGATTATTATCCCTACGACCACGCCTTCCTCGGCCGCGTTGCGACGCGCATCATCAACGAGGTGAAGGGCGTGAACCGGGTCGTCTACGACATCACATCGAAGCCGCCGGGCACGATCGAGTGGGAGTAAGCAGGGCAGGGGAGCCCCTACCCCGCTTTTCGCGTCACTCTGCGACCGGCGTGCCGCCGAGCGCCATATAGAGCGCAATCCGCGCTTCGATCTGCTGGCGCTCGAGGCTGATCAGGCTGCGGTCTGCACTGAAGCTGCGCTGGCGGAATGTCAGCACGTCCAGCAGATCAATCGCGCCTTCCTTGTACTGCACCTCAGCGAGCCGCAGTGTTTCGCGCGCGGCCTCTGCGCTCGTCTCGATGTACGGCGTACGGGCCTTCAGCGTGTCGATGGCCTGCAGGGATGATTCCACATCGAAGTATGCGTTCAGCACGGTCTGCCCGTAATTCGCAACGGCCTGGCGCTGGCTCGCAGTGGCGGCATCCAGACGCGCCCGGCTGAGACCACCATCGAACAGCGAGGTGGCGAGACGTGCACCGAGCGAGTAAGCCATGTTCGCCGGATCGATGATGTCGCCGATATCCAGCGTACCGCTGTTGAGCCCCGCGCTGAGCGACAAAGATGGCCAGCGGGCCGTTTCGGCAGAGCGTTTCGCGGCAAAGGCGGCGAGTGCGCCATACTCTGATGACAGAACATCCGGGCGCTGCTGAAGCAGGCTCTCGTGTGTGCCGGCATGGAGAACGTCTACATGGTCCGGCAGGTCTGCCGCAATCTCCATACGGCCATCGGGATAGCGGCCGAGCAGCATCTGCAAGGCCATGATCGTTGCCGTTTCATTGGCGCGGGCGACTTCCAGATTGTCGCGTGCGGAGGCGACATCGGATTCCGAGAGCACCAGCTCGCGGCGCGAGGCCGCGCCAAGGTCGTAGCGCGCGCGCACGATGCGCAGCGTCTCTTCCTGCGCGTTCAGCGTGGCTTCTGTGAGCCCTGTGATACGCCGCGCTTCAATCGCGCCTATATAGGACCGCGCTACGCTCGCAGCGAGCGCGTCGCGCGCACTACGGTACACGCTGTGCGCGCTGAGAAGGTCGAACTGAGTAGCCAGCAGGTCTGCTCGGATGTCGCCCCAGAGGTCGGCCTCCCAGCTTGCGGAGAGACCCGCCAAATAGGATTCTGAGAAGCTACCGTCTTCCAGAGGTGCGCCGCCGTTCGCCCCGAAGCTTGCGCCGAGCGAAGGAAGGCGGCTGGCCTGCGCCTGACGCAGGAAAGCCTGCGCGCGGTTCACGCTCTCCGCGCTGGCGCGCAGCGAGGGCGAATTGCGCATCGCCTCTTCGATCAGCGCGTTTAGAGCCGTGTCCGGTATCAGCTCGCTCCAGGCGGACACGACTGCAGCGTCTTCCTTCGGGCCGAACGTCCAGGCTTCGGGCGCGCTGATGCGTGCCGCTTCGGAGGTGATGGCGGGGCGCGCATCGGCGATGACGGATTGTTGCGTCACGCAGGCAGCGGACGATCCGGCGAGCGCGATCAGCGGCAGGGCGCGCAGGAAGTTTCTAGTCATGGCGAAGCGCCTCGATGGGGTTCAGCTGGGCAGCCCTGCGGGCCGGAAAATATCCGAAGAAGATACCGACAAGCACAGAGGCGCCGATGGAGATGGCGGCAATGGGCGGCGAGACACTTACGGGGAACTCTCCGAGTTTTGCGGCAAGTTCTGCGACACCGATGCCGAGCAGTGATCCGATCACGCCGCCGATAAAACAGAGGCCCAGCGACTCAATGAGGAACTGGCCAAGGATGTCCTGCTTTCGCGCGCCAATCGCCATACGCAGACCGATCTCGCGTGTGCGCTCGGTGACCGAAACGAGCATGATGTTCATCACGCCCACACCGCCCACGATGAGAGATACGGCCGCGGTGAACGCCAGGAGGATACTGAAGGTCGCCTGCGTGCTGGAGCGCGCACGGATGAAGTCTGCGATGTTGAAGACACGGAAATTGTCTTCCTGACCGGCGCGCAGCTTGCGCAGGACGCGCATACGCTCTTCCAGCTGCTCCTGCGCGCTTGCCATGTCGTAGCCTGGCACGACGCCGACTTCGATATTCGAGACGTAGTTTGGTGTCGTGGAACTGCCGCCGAGGATGCGATTGCGGGCGGTGCTGAGCGGCACGATGACCGTGTCGTCGCGGTCGCCGCCGAAGTTTGACTGGCCTTTGGATTCCAGCACTCCAACGATGGTGACCGGCACATTGTTGAGGCGGACCTGCTGATTGACCGCGCTAGTACCGGAGAAGAGGTTGTCGGCGATGGTCTTGCCGATGACGGCGAGCGCGGCGCCGGAACTGATCTCCGCTTCGTCCAGCAGCCGGCCCTCGGCGGCGCGTAGGTCCTGCGTGATGAAATGGTCCGCGTTGACACCCTGTATGGACGTTGACCAGTTCTGCTGGCCGGCAACGACGGTGCCCGATCCACCGATGCGTGCGGCGATGGCGACAGCGTAGGGCTCGCTGCGCAGGGCGCGCACTATGTCATCGGTGAAGGGCATGTCGGACGCGGCGCCGCCGGAGCGCCCGCCGCGCTGACTGGAGCCCGGCCGGATGTTGAGATTGTTCGCGCCGAGCGCTGCGATCTGCTGGTCGACCTGGCGCGCTGCGCCTTCACCGATCGCCATCATCGCCATGACAGACGCCACGCCGATCATAATGCCAAGCATCGTCAGGAAGCTGCGCAGAGGGTTGGCGAACAGCGCCTCGATGGCAGACTGGAAGGCGACGCCGGCTTTCATGCGCTGCTCCGTTCGTCGCGCTCGATCTCGCCGTCACGGAAATAGATGCGGCGTGAGGCATAGGCGGCGACGTCTGCTTCGTGAGTGACGAGGATGACGGTAATGCCCTGCGCGCTGAGATCGGTGAGGAGTTGCATGATCTCGGTCGTGGTCTTGCTGTCGAGGGCGCCGGTCGGTTCGTCGGCAAGGACGATGGAAGGTGAGCCGGCGAGCGCTCGGGCGATAGCGACGCGCTGCTGCTGGCCGCCGGAGAGCTGCATTGGGCGGTGATCCATACGGTCGCCGAGGCCGACGAGCTTCAGGCACTCCGCGGCGCGCGCCTCGATATCCGGCACCGGCTGACGCGCGTAGCGCAGCGGGAGTTTGACATTGGTGAGCGCGCTGGCGCGGCTGAGCAGGTTGAACTGCTGGAAGACGAAGCCGATGCTCTCATTGCGCAGGTCGGCCAGCTCGTCGGATTTCATGCCTGCGAGATCGCGGCCCTCGATCAGCAGCGATCCGCTAGTGGGCACGTCGAGCGCGCCGATGAGATTCATCATCGTGGACTTGCCGGAACCCGACGGGCCCATGATCGCCGTCATCTCGCCGCGCCGGAATTCGACCGACACGTTGCGCAGCGCATGCACTTCCTGGCTGCCCATGCGGTAGACCTTGCTGACATTGCAGCAGGCAATCAGCGGCGTGTCGCATCCTGCCGACGCAGCGGCGCTGCGTTCGTCAATTCGAAGCATTGGCGGCCTGCACGCGTGTCACAAACACATCGCCGACTTTAGCCCCACGCACGATCTCGGCATACGCCCCGTCCTGCAGCCCGACGACCAGCTGGCGTTTCTCAAGCTGCCCATCCGGCCGCTGCACATATGCATCCACACGCGTCGTCGCCTGCCTCTGGCTGCTCGCCGCTTTCACCTGTGCGAGTTCTTCAGGCGTCAGGTGTTCACGCAGAACCTTCTCGAATGTGCCTTGCATACGCTGGCGCATGGCGCTGCGATCCATCTGCGCCATGTCGCCCATCGCCTGGCGCGCGGTAGTCATTTCCTTTTCGAGCGCGGCCTGAATCTTGGCCTTGCGGTCTGCAGGAACGCCGATGCTGTCCAGCATTTCGAGGCCGGGGCCGCCGCGGCCGCCTTGCGGGGCGCCGCCCGGGCCGCTCACACCGGGCGTCTCTGGGGCCTCCACAACTGCCGGACCGCTGTTTGTCGGGCGGAAACGCAACGCGGCATCTTCGATGCGCATCACACCTTCGCGCTTGTCAGCCGTAATTTCGACATTAGCCGTCATACCGGGCAGCAGCGTGCCGTTCCGGTTCTCCGCGGCGATGACAACCGTATAGGTCACAACGTTTTGCAGCGTTTCGGCGACGAGGCGAACCTGTTCGACCGTGCCGGTGAAAGTCTGGTCCGGATAGGCGTCAACACGAAACGTGGCTGTATCGCCGGCACCAATGCCGCCGATATCGGCTTCAACCACGGCTGCATCGATGCGGATGTCCTCGAGGTCCTTGGCGATCGTGAACAGCACTGGCGCTGAGAAGCTCGCGGCGACGGTCTGGCCGACATCGACATTGCGCGAGATCACGACGCCCTTGATTGGCGAGCGGATGATCGTTCGCTCAAGATCGACTTCTGCAGAGCGCAGAGATGCCATTCTCTGAGACAGTGATGCATTGGCGCTCTTCAGCTGGGCGCGGCTGACTTCAAGATTGGCGCGGGCAACAGCCAGGGCGCGCTCATTGTCCTCCAGCGTGGACCGGGCGACGGCATCGACCTCGTATAGCGCCTTCTGGCGGGCATAATTCTTCTCGGCTTGCGCGAAGGTCGCTTCTGCGGACGCGATGTTTGCCTGCTGGACCGCCAGCGAAGCGCGCGCACTCTGTACGTCAGCGCTGGCGGATTCGACGCGGGATTCGAAGGTTTGTGGGTCAATGCGGGCGATGACCTGACCGGCTTCGACTTCCGTGTTGAAGTCTGCGAGCAGTTCCGTGATCTGGCCCGAGACCTGCGAGCCGACCTCCACGGTCGTCAGGGCGCGCACGGACCCGGAGGCGGAGACGATCCGGGAGACGTCACCTGTCTGCACCGCTGCTGTGGAAATCTCGAATTTGCCAGTCGCTGCATGTGAACCGCCGCGCAGGAAGACGAACCAGACCAGGATTGCGCCCAATACAGCGCCGGCAGCGTAAATCAGGTTGCGGTTCATGCGGTGTCGCAGGCCTTCTTGGATCTTGCGCGTCAGAGCGGGTGGCTTTGGTGATAAAACGTCTCACGCGAATGTATCCGTCGAAGCCAGCTGCACTTCCTGAAGAAGAAAGCAGGGGCGTCTCAGCGGGGAAGGGGTGGCTAATGATTCCTGAATGGGCATCTGAAGGCTGAGTTCCGGATCGGCTCCAGGCTCAAGGCGCAGCAACGCCAGACGCTGTCTCGACAAAGGCGCACAGAGGATACGGTCGCAACTAAGGCATTGTTTTGACGTGGTATATCTATTGTTCGCATAATCAATATTATGGGAAGTCAGAAATTACCCTAGATTACGCGGACGGGTAGATGACCAGCGCTTGCAGCTACGTGTCAGGCGTCCACTCGACTTTCCGCCCTCACCTGCCGCGCTGATTCGCTCTTCAGATCGAGAAACCAATCTCCATGCCGTCATATGCGGGTTCGACGCCCTCAGGCAATTCCCGCACGAGTGTCCTATAGTCCATGTCGACGTGCAGATTGGTAAGGATTGCCCGGCGCGGTTTGAGTGTCTCGATCCAGGACAGCGTGAGCTCGAGGTGTGCATGCGATGGGTGCGGTGTGTAGCGCAGCGCATCTATGACCAGCGTATCGAGCCCCCTGAGCGCATCGAGACTGCGATCCGGCAGTCCGTTCACGTCATTGCAGTAAGCGATGTCGCCTATGCGAAACCCCATGCAGCGGATACGGCCGTGCTCCATGTCGACCGGGAGGAATTCCACAGGTCCGCCGGCGCCGGTGATCTCGAACCGCTCGAACGGATGAAACGCCGGCTGCGGCGCCAGGATTGGCGGATAGCCGCCTGCTCCATGGAAAATATAATGAAACCGGCTCTCCAGACGCGCCTGAGTCTCCGGATCGAACCAGACCGGGATTTGTGCACGCCGCCGGATCGCGAGCGCACGGACATCGTCGATGCCGTGCGCCTGGTCGGCATGATCATGGGTGTAAACAACCGCGTCGAGATAGGTTACATTTATGGCTAGCAGCTGTTCGCGCAGGTCCGGAGAGGTGTCGATCAGGATGCGCGTGATATCGCCTGCCTCATTCCGGCGCTCCACCAGCGCGCTGCAGCGCAGGCGGCGGTTTTTCGGTTCGGCCGGATCGCAGGCGCCCCAGTCTCCCCCGACGCGGGGCACGCCGCCCGAAGATCCGGTGCCAAGCAGGATCAGCCGCGCATTGGTCATGCTGCACCTGTCTTTGAAAAGAGCGTGATGGCGTTCGCGGTCGTGATCTCCTTTACGCGCTCCGCATCCGTTTCCTTGAGCTGCGCGAGCGCTTCGGCAACGTGCGCCAGATAGGCCGGCTCGTTGCGCCGGCCGCGCACCGGAACGGGCGCGAGATAGGGGCAATCGGTCTCGAGGATCAGCCGGTCAAGCGGTACATCTGCGATAACAGAGCGTACATCCTTCGCGCTCTTGAAGGAGAGAATGCCGGAGACAGAAACATAAGCGCCGAGTTTGAGAGCGCGCTGGCAGAGATCGGCGCCGCCGGTATAGCAGTGCAGAAGCGGTTGGAAGGGGCCGCGCGCGAACTCCTCCTCCAGGATGTCTGCCATCAGGTCGTCTGCTTCGCGAATGTGCAGGATCAACGGCAGGCCGGTTTCCCGCGCGGCGGTGATATGTTCGCGCAGGCTACGCACCTGATCGTCAACCGGGCTGTAGCCGTAATGGAAGTCGAGCCCCGTCTCGCCGATGGCAACCACTTTCGGATGCGCCGCTTCCGCGATCAGGGCTTCGGCCATCAGGCCGGTGAAGTCCTTGGCGTGATGCGGGTGGACGCCGACACTGCACCAGATATCGGGATGCGCCTCGGCAATGGTGCACACGGCGGGAAAATTGTCATAGCGGTCGCAGATGGCAAGGAAGCGCTTCACGCCGGCGGCGCGGGCACGGTCCAGCACCTCTGGAAGGTCATCGGCGAAAGCTTCGCCGTGCAGGTTTACATGCGTATCGAACATCCGCCCGGCCTTTAGACGGCCTGAGCCAGTTCATAAAGGCCCGCCACCAGTTTGGAGGCGACCTGGGCGGTATCCATGTTCAGCCGCTCAGTGTCACCTGCGAGCCGCGCCTGTTTCAGCCAGAGGCGCGCGGCGGCCGGATTGGTTTCGGCGCGTTCGGCGAGCCAGTCGAAGATTTCCGTCTGGAAGGCTTCGAGCGCCGCATCGTCAACCGCAGCTGCGGACAGGGCTGGCAATGCCAGCTTATCGGGAATGTTCGGGAGGGCGCGGAGCAGGCTCCGGGCGGCATCGGAAGCGGCGAGGGCGGTTTGCGTCGACAGGCGCATGCCCCTTCCCGGCCGCCCCTGTGCGAGGCGCGCGGCTGCTGCGGGTGCGCCAGCTGCATCGAGCGCCTTCTGACAATCCTCGTCCGAGAGCGCCGCGAGCCTGAGCACCCTGCACCGCGAGCGGATCGTCGGCAGAATGGGCAGGCGTCCATGATTGATCAGGAACAGGACGCTTTTCGGCGGTGGCTCTTCAAGCGTTTTCAGGAGGGCATTTGCGCCGTTGCGATTGGTCTCGTCGATGGCGTCGATGATGCCGACTCGCCAGCCTCCGAGCGCGGGCTTCTTCGTGAAGAACTGTGTCAGGCTGCGGATCTGGTCGACCGAGATATCCTGCGTAAGCTTGCCCTTGTCGTTCAGCTCACGCTTCACATACTGGGTGTCCGGATGACTGCCCGCGGAGAAGGCGCGCCAGACGGGGTCATCCGCCGTGAAATCCACAGACGCTGAATTTACCCCTCGCCCGCCCAGCAGATAAACCGCGAGCCGGGTTGCCAGCCGGGCCTTGCCGATGCCTTCCGGACCTTCGATCAGCCAGGCGTGATGCAGACGCGCCTGGCCAAACGCCTCAACGAAGCTGCGCTCCGCGTCTGCATGTCCGAACAGCGGCAACGCGGCGCTCATGCGCTCGCCCCGGCGCGCTTCATCAGGGCAGTGATGTGGATCCAGGCAGCATCTGCGACCTCTGCCGGGCTTCGGCTTGCATCGATCAGCTTACAGCGATCCGGTTCTTTGCGCGCGAGATCCGCGAAGGCATGGCGCACGGCTTGGTGGAAGTCCGGCCCGCGCTGCTCAAACACGTCGGGCGCGAGATTGCGCGCGGCGCGGCGTTGAAGCGTGACGCTCACCGGCGCATCGAGGATCAGTGTTAGGTCAGGTCGCGTATTGGCGACGACATGCGTTTCGAAGCGCAGAAGGATGTTTTCGGCGACGGCGCCTGAAACGCCCTGATAGACACGGGTGGAATCCGCAAAGCGGTCGCAGATCACCCATTTGCCCTGCGCCAGCGCCGGGCGGATCAGCCCGTCGAGATGTTCACTTCGTGCTGCGTTCATCAGCAACGCTTCGGCCAGCGGTGAAAACGCCTTGCCGCCTGGCGGTGTCAGGACCAGCGCGCGAATGGCTTCGGCCTTCGCCGTGCCGCCGGGTTCGCGAGTCAAAACGGCGTCGATTCCCTGCTCCGCCAGCCGCTCGCGCAAGGCGGCCTGGAGCGTGGACTTGCCCGTCCCCTCGCCGCCTTCAAGCGTGATGAACCGGCCGCGCGGGCTGTTACTCATCCCCGCCTTTCTTCATGAATGTGCCGATGCCTTCGATGGCCATACCGACAAAGCCGAGCTTCTTGACATCAGCTTCGGCGATAACCGGTGCCGATACAGGCGTCTGCCCCTCCAGCGTGACGACAAACTGGCCGACCACATCACCTTTCTTGACCGGCGCGCGAACGGTCTTGTCGAGCACGAGTTCAGCAGTCGCTTTTGAGAATGCCGCCTTGTGGCCGACAACCTTGATGGGTTCTGCCAGCGAAACAGGAACGGTGCGCTGTTCGCCCAGCCAGACATTCACTTCCGGCAGGTCTACCGTGTCCGGGCCAATGTTCCTCAGGTCGAAGCTCTGGATTGCCACCCGCATCAGGCGCTCGGCTTCCTGAGCGCGCGCTGCCATGGTCGGCAGACCATTGATGACAATCGTGCGGCGCACGCCGTCGCGAACCGCCGATGCGGTCAGTCCGTATCCGGAAGATTCAAGGTGGCCTGTTTTCAGGCCATCTGCACCTGCGACTTCAAGAAGCGGATTGCGGTTCGCCTGCGTGTATTCCCGCCAGGTATAGGACGGCAGCGAGTACCACGGATAATACTGCGGATACTTGTCGATCGTCATCTTCGCGATCTTAGCCAGATCAATAGCCGAGACGACATGTCCCTCGCCCTCAAGCCCTGTCGTGTTGACGAAATTCACCGAGGACAATCCCATTTCATGGGCCATCTGCGTCATGCGTGCAGCAAAGGCCGGCTCGGATCCCGAAATGCCTTCGGCCAGCACGATGCAGGCATCATTGCCGGACATGGTGATTACGCCGTGCAGCAATTCCTCGACCGTCGGCGTATCCTTCGGCTTCAGGCCCATCGTCGAGGTGCCGGACGGAAACCCGCCGCGGCGCCAGGCGTCTTCGCTGACCGTGAACTTGTCCGTCAGGGAGATTTCGCCGCGTTCGATCAGCTCGAACACGACCAGCGCCGTCATCATCTTGGTCATCGATGCTGGTATCATCGGTTCGTCACCGCGTTTCGAATACAGTATCTGGCCCGTGTCATGGTCCATGATCACCGCGTACTGGGCCGGCGTATCGATCAGCTGCGCTGCCGCTGGCATCGCCGCTGCCAGCCCGAGTGCCACACCTGCCGAAATGATCCCGCGCAAGACTTTCACGAATTCCGTCTCCCTGCTTCTACAGCGGCCGCACCACGAAGCGCGGCCCTCTTCCCCGGATATCCGGGAAAAAGGGCCGGTTTGTGGTCAGCGTCAATGGGGTGTCTGCGGGGCATTCTACTCCGCAGACACAACCCGTCCGTTGCCCTTGCCTTCTGCATCGAGGCGGTCACGGAGCTTTTGTGCTGACAAGCGGTCATCGAACGGGCCGACGCGGACTCGGAAATAGTCGGCGCCATTGACGCGGGCCGGCACAATTTCGGCTGGCAGGCTCGCCCGCAGGTCGCGGTAAAGCGCATCGGCATTGCTCATTTCCGAGAAGGACGCGACCTGGACATAGACATTGCCCTTCGCGGCAGATTTCGGGGCAACATCCCAGTCAGAGGGCGGTTCCGGCCAGATCACGTCGGCGCGTTTGACCGGTGCCGGGAAGGGTTTGGTCCCTGCCCCGCCCGCCAGTTCGTCGCCGCCCAGCAGTTCGTCTTCCGGCACATGACTTTTCACAACCGGGGCAACCTTGGCGCTCGCCTGAACAACGACCGGCTTCGGTGCCTGGGATTGGGGTTTCGGCGCCGCAGGCTGAAGCTCCGCCGGCCCCAGATATTCAAACATCAGGCTCGCCTGCTCCGACACGCCAAAGCCGAGGGCTGTTGCCGCGCCGCGCGATACCTGGAAGTCAGCGCCGTCTTCGAACGGCCCGCGGTCATTGACACGCACCACAACCTGACGGCCCGTCGCCGGGTTCGTCACCTTGGCATAGCTTGGCAGCGGCAGGCTGGGATGCGCGGCGGACAACTCTGCCTGGCTGAAAATTTCGCCATTGGCCGTCGGCAGGCCGGCAAACTCGTCGCCGTAAACAATAGCAATACCCGTCTCGGCAAAGTCAGACGCAGTTTTCGGAATCGGTTTCGGCTCCGGTTTGGAGACGATGACGGGCTGCAGCGATACAGCCTCCACCACTGGCTCACGGACTGGCGAACTCAGGCGCGCCGCGGCGGCCTGGGCATCGAACGGCCCTTGCGGCACTTCTGTGGTTGCCGGAGAAAACGGAACGGCGGGCGCCTGCTGGCTCACTTGGACAGGTGCCTGCCCCGGATACCGGAATTCGATCCGCTGTTTCGACTTGTCGACCGGCGCGGTCGGGGTCGAGACCTGGGCCATTGCCGGAGCTGCAGTCGGCGAAGACGTCTTGTAGACGATCTGCACGCCCTGACGCGGGCCGGCGGCGGCAGGCATCGCTACAGCGCCCAGGACGCAAATCGAGGCAGCAAGGGTTAGGGCAAGCTTAGGGGCAAACTTCGACGGCATGGGCCGCAATTCTCCTCATTCTGAGAACCCGGCGCGCCCATGTGCGGGCCTGACCGGTGGCCTTCTGGCCGGTTCAGGAGCGTGTTTACCATGCAGGCGTCGCCACCCGGTCAATCCGAACTGAAAGTCCGGACGGCCTCGTTAAGACGCCATTTACCCTTGAGGCGCCGCGCGTGGGGGCTTGCCTTGCGCATCGCCTTCCCACAAACAGCGCGGGCTGCGGAGGAGTGGCAGAGTGGTTTAATGCGGCGGTCTTGAAAACCGTTGAAGGTTCACGCCTTCCGGGGGTTCGAATCCCTCCTCCTCCGCCAGTTATCTGATCAGACGCCCACCCACCCCGCAGTCTGGGCGAGAAACCATACGCCGATCACCAGAAACAGTCCTGCTGCGATCCAGCGGACGACCTTGAGCGGCACCCGTTTCAGTAACTCGTGACCCAGGAAAACCGCCGGCACGTTCGCCAGCATCATGCCCAGCGTTGTGCCCATCGTGACCATGATGACGTCGTGGAAACGTGCCCCCAATGCCACGGTAGCGAGCTGGGTCTTGTCGCCCATCTCTACAAGGAAAAATGCAATCACAGTTGTCACGAAAGCCCCGAAGCGCGCGTGATTATGTTCCTCATCATCCAGTCTGTCCGGAATGAGCGTCCACGCCGCCATCGCTATGAAGGAAATGGCGATCAGGTAACGGAACCAGTCGCCTTCAAGTATGGACGCGACCTGCGCCCCGACGAGGGCAGCGAGGAAATGATTGGCCAGCGTTGCAACGAGTATCCCCGCGACAATGGCGAGCGGTTTGCCGAACCGCGCCGCAAGCACAATCGCCAGCAGCTGTGTCTTGTCGCCGATTTCAGCGAGCGCGACCACGGCAGTGGACGTAAGAAGGGCATCCATGAAACAAAAACTCCGGGGCCGAGAGGTGTTGGCGATCCAACGGACATCACGCCACCGTCCGACCCGGAACGGCAACACGACGCCATTGGTCTCGTCCAGACGGCCAGGCCGTCCTTCCGTGCCACGGCCTCTCGACCGAATATGTTGACACGAAATCCTGCCCGGACAGGCAGAGGGCTACTCCCCAGATGACATGGCCGTCTTAGCGAGCGCGGCTGCGTGCTGCAAGTTGCCATCTGCCTGACACCTGCGGGCAGGTATGGTGTCCTGAAATTAAGCAACTTTGCGGTGATAACCATGGTATTACCATTTGGGGTTGTTGCCCTCAAACTGTCCGCCTATGGTCGTCTCGGGAATCGGGTATTTTCCTTGAGCCTTTGAGGTTGTCGCTTTTAGATAGGTGCAGCTGACGGGCTTCAGAACGGGGCCGGGCCAGAAGGGCAAGCAACGCGTGCCGGAGAGTTTGAAGCGAGCGGTAGAATCGCCGCGCGAGGTAGTTTGGCTGGCCTTCAGGGCGGGCGAAGCGCCGCGCATTTTGGCTGTCGGCGGAGAGCACCCTGGGGGCGACGGTGTGTTCGCGCTGCCGCCAATTTACCCGGAATGGCTCGGCGACCGCGCCTTCCTGTCGGCGCACGGCGCGCGCTTTCCATATGTTGTCGGCGAGATGGCGCGCGGCATCGCCACTCCGCGAATGGTGATTGAAGCGGTCCGCGCGGAATGCCTCGGCTTCTACGGCAGCGCAGGCTTGCCGCTGGATGAAATCCGCAGAGGCATCGGCGAGATCCGCGCGGCCCTGACACCGGACCAGGTCAGCTGGGGCGCAAACCTCATCCACTCCCCGCAGGAACCAGGACAGGAAGCAGCGGTCGTCGATCTCTTCCTGAAGGAAGGGGTGCGCCGGGTTTCGGCATCCGCCTTCATGCGCCTGACACCCGACGTCGTGCGCTACACGGCGCTCGGGCTTGAGAGGCACGCAGATGGCCGCATCCAGCGCCGCAACCATGTTTTTGCAAAGGTCTCGCGCGCCGAAGTGGCGGAACCCTTCATGTCGCCGCCGCCGGAAAAAATGCTCCGTGAGCTTGTGGCGGCAGGCAGGATTACCGCTGACCAGGCTGACCTTGCTGCGAAGGTTTCCGTTGCCGCGGAGATTACCGCAGAATCCGATTCCGGCGGCCACACCGACAATCGCCCGGCCGCTGTGCTGTACACCTCGCTGAGCGCGGCGCGCACTAGGGCCGCCGCGCGGCACGGACTGAATGAAAACGATATCCGCATTGGTCTGGCAGGAGGCCTGGCCACGCCCGCTTCGGTCGCGGCGGCATTCCAGCTGGGCGCGGCTTATGTGCTTACCGGATCGGTCAATCAGTGTACGGTAGAATCCGGTCTCTCGGAAGCGGGCCGCAAGCTGCTCGCCAAAGCCGGTCCCGCTGATGTCGCGATGGCGCCCGCAGCGGATATGTTCGAACAGGGCGTCGAAGTTCAGGTGCTAAAACGCGGCACCTTGTTCGCCATGCGTGGCAAAAAACTTCATGGCTACTACCGGAGCGGCGCGAGTTACGAGACCTTGTCCGAGAGTGACCGGAAATGGGTTGACGACGTTCTTGGCGAACCGTTCGAGACCGCATGGTCCGCAACCCGTGGTTACATCCAGAAGGTCAACCCTGCCGAAGCTGCACGCGCAGAAACGGATGGCAACAAACGCCTTGCGCTGGTCGCCCGCCGCTATCTCTTTCAGGGCGCACAATGGGCGCGTGAGGGCAATCCGAAGCGCACCGCCGACTACCAGATCTGGTGCGGCCCGGCGATGGGGGCATTCAATGAATGGGTCGCCGGCACGCCGCTTGAGCCGCATGATGCCCGAAAGGTCCGCCAGATCGCCCTCAACCTGCTGGAAGGCGCGGCGCGCTTCTCCCGCGCAGGCCAGCTTCGCGCGTCGGGAATTCCGGTTCCCGCGCAACTTTTTTCCTTTGCCCCGCGTATATTCAGTTAGCAGATGACAGAGCGACGTCCTCCCCGAACCCGACCCGCCGCAGAACCGATCGCCATCGTAGGCATCGGCGCCATTTTCCCCGGCCGGGGAGACACCACCGGCTTCTGGCGGGACATCTTTGAAGGCCGCGACCTTCTAAGCGATGTTCCGTCCACGCACTGGCTGATCGATGACTATTTCGACGCCAATCCGCTGACGCCGGACCGGACCTATGGACGTCGCGGCGGCTTCCTGTCGCCCGTGGCATTCGATCCGCTGGCTTTCGGGATTCCGCCTGCACAACTGCAGTCTACAGACTCCGCGCAGCTGCTCGCGCTGATCGCGGCGAAGATGACACTTGATGATGCGGAGAAGGACAGCGGTGGACGGATCGACCGTTCGCGGACGAGTGTGATCCTCGGCGTTGCATCTGCCACCGAACTCACCGCACACATGGCAGGGCGGCTGCAACGCCCGACCTGGGTGAATGCTCTGCGCCAGTCCGGCCTCGCCGAGCCGGATGTGCAGGCCATCGCCGCCCGCATCGAAAACCACTACGCCGAGTGGAAGGAAAGCACCTTCCCGGGCCTGCTCGGCAATGTCGTTGCCGGCCGTATCGCAAACCGGCTGGACCTCGGCGGCTCGAACTATGTAACGGACGCGGCCTGTGCCTCCAGCCTATCTGCGCTGCAGATCGCCATGCACGAACTGCGTGCCGGCGATTCCGACATGGTGCTGACCGGCGGTGTCGATGCGCTGAACGACATCCTCATGTACATGTGTTTCTCGAAAACACCTGCGCTGTCGCCCACGGGCGATTGCCGGCCGTTCTCGAACGTAGCAGACGGCACGATGCTGGGCGAAGGCATCGGCATGCTGGCCTTGCGGAGGCTGGATGATGCCGAGCGGGATGGAAACCAGATCTATGCAGTAATCCGCGGTATCGGCGGCGGATCAGATGGCAAGGGCACCGCGATCTATACGCCTCTCCCCTCCGGTCAGGCGCGCGCCCTGCGGAGAGCTTACGAACAGGCGGGATATGGTCCAGATACGGTCGATCTTGTCGAGGCTCATGGCACAGGCACGCGTGCAGGCGACAAGGCAGAGCTTGAAGGCCTGCATCTCGTGTTTGGCGAAGTCGCGGGCAGTGATGGCCCCTGGTGCGCGGTCGGCTCGGTCAAATCCCAGATCGGTCACACCAAGGCCGCTGCAGGCGCCGCAAGCCTCTTGAAGGCCGTCGAAGCCCTGCGCCGCAAGGTTTTGCCGCCGACCATCAAGATCGAAGAACCCGCCGAAGTCATCCGCGACAGCAAGTGCTTCTATATCAACACCGAGGCGCGCCCGTGGGTTACACCGGATGGCCGCCCGCGACGCGCCTCTGTCAGCTCTTTCGGGTTCGGCGGATCGAATTTCCATGTCACTCTGGAAGAATATACCGGCAAATCCAGCAGCTGCGCCCCCCGTGTGCATCCCGCAGAACTCTTTCTGTTGACCGGCGATACTGAGGAAGACCTTGCCGTTATTCTGGAACAGCTGGCGACAACTCCGCCCACGGAAGATGCCTTCGCAGCGGAAGCCTCGAACACACACGCTTCCTTTAATTCCAGCAGGGGCACCCGCGCAGCAATAGTTGCCTCGACGCCTGAAGAGCTTGCCTCAAAGGCGCGTAAATTGTGTGATGTGCTGCGTGCAGGATCGCTCGGCAAGGCGCCGCTGCCTCAGGGCGTGACGGCGACCGTCGGACAATCAAACCCTGGAAAGGTTGCGTTTCTTTTCTCGGGTCAGGGCAGCCAGTATCCGGGTATGGGTTCGGACCTCGCGATGGCGTTCCCCGCCGCACGTGACATCTGGGACCGCGCCGCAAGCCACCCCGTCACCGGCGCGCTCAAGCTGCATCGCCTCGCCTTCCCGCCATCGGCCTTCGATCAGGTGGAGTTCGGCAATCAGCAACAGCGCCTCACCGAGATGCAGCATGCACAGCCCGCCATTGCTGCGGTGTCTCTGGCACACCTCGTCCTGCTCGGAAAACTCGGTATCGAAGCGGACATGGCCGGCGGCCACAGCTTCGGCGAAATCATGGCGCTGCACCTCGGCGGCGCGTTTGATGCCGAGACAGCGCTGGAGATTGCCGCAGCCCGTGGACGCGAAATGGCCCTTGCCGCGCGAACAACCGAAGGCGCCATGCTGGCCGTGCAATGCCCGGCGGAGCGTATTGCGCCGCTTGTGCGCGAAATCGGCGGCGGACTTGTTCTCGCCAATGACAATGGCCCCAGCCAGGTCGTCCTCTCCGGCCCATCGATTGTCATTCAGCAGGCGGAGCAAAGCATAACGGCTGAAGGCATCAAGGCCCGGCGCCTGCCGGTTGCCACAGCCTTCCATTCGGCAATCGTCCAGCCTGCTGTTGAGCCCTTCAGATCGACGCTCGAAGGCCTGCGACTGAAAAAGCCGCGCTTGCCCGTTTACGCCAACGCGTCTGCAGAGCCCTACAAGGCAAAGGCAGCAGACCTTCCGGCGGCAATCTCCTCGCAGCTTGCCTCGCCCGTCCTCTTCCGGCAGCAGATCGAAGCCATGTACGCTGCCGGCGCTCGCACGTTCATCGAGGTTGGCCCCGGCAACGTTGTAGCCGGCCTTGTGAACGATACGCTCGGCGACCGCGCGTACACGGCGCTGTCGCTCGACAACAAGCGCACCAATGGTGTTGCCCAGTTCCTTTCCGTCGTTGGCGCGCTGAGTGTGGCGGGCTTTGATCTTGATCTTGCCGCGCTTTACGCAGACGCACCGCCACCCGCGCCCAAACCCGCGCCGTCGAAGCATGCCGTCATGCTGACCGGCGCAAACCATGACCGCCCCTACCCGCCAAAGAACGGCGCTGCCGGCCGTGCGCCGCCCAATGCCGCCGCCACCCCGAAACCCGCCCCTCCTTCCCCTCCGTCTCAGAAAACCGAGCCTCCCATGTCCGATCCGCAAGACCGCCGCCCCTCCGCCACTGCCACTACGTCCGTACCGGCACCCGTAGAACTCACGGCGCCGGTGGAGCGTATCTGGAGCGAAGTTTCAGGACGCCACCAGGATTATCTGAATGCGATGGCAGACGCGCACCGCGCCTATCTCAACACAGCTGCTGTTCTGCTGGGTCAGACAGGCGCGATCCCCGCCGTGGCGGCGCCCACGCAAATGCTGCCCGGCCCCACACCTGCCCCGCAATCTGCCGCCCCGTACCCGGCGCCCAAGGCAAATGGCTCGAACGGCACCCACACTTTCACCCCGCCTCCCGCAGCGCCGGCCCCTGCACCTACCAAACCGGCGACTGCCCGCCCTGCGCCTCAGGCTGCACCCGTCGCAAAGCCCGCGGCAGCCGCTGCGCCTGCAATCGATGCCGCCGAGATCGTGCGATCCATCGTGTCAGAGAAGACCGGATATCCGCCGGACATGCTCGATGCGGAAATGGATCTTGAAGGCGAACTGGGTGTCGACTCTATCAAGCAGGTGGAAATCCTCTCCTCGCTGCGGGATCGCCTGCCCCACCTTCCCGAGATCGAGCCAGAACGCCTGGTCGAGCTCCGCACAATTGCGGCCATCGCGGCAATGATCAATGCCGCGTCACCGGGCATAGCCCAGGCTCCGGCAGCACCGGCCCCTGTTCCGGCCCCTGCACCCGTTGCAAATGGCGCGGCAAACGGGTCTGCCGTTTCCGCTGATGTCATCCGTGCCCTGATTGCCGACAAGACCGGCTACCCGACCGACATGCTCGAAGATGACATGGACCTTGAAGGCGAACTCGGCGTCGACTCGATCAAGCAGGTCGAAATCCTCTCAGCGCTGCGCGACCAGTATCCGTCCTTGCCGGAGGTTGATCCCGAGCATCTGGCCGAACTACGCACGATCCGGAAAATCGCCGATTTTTTTGCCTGAGGGATTGTGGGGAGGACCGGGCCTCCCGCTTTCCCGACCTGCCCTCGTCTGAAGCCGCGCCCTATCGCTGTGAGGTGCGGCCAGTCTCCTATGTCCACGCCGCTCATGGCTCAGTTGCCGGACTCCCCCGAGGAGCGCGCATTGCGCTGATCGGGGGCGCTAATACCGATGTGCAGGCCCTTTCCGCCGCGCTGACTACGGAAGGATATGATGTATTTGCCTCCAACGTGCCGGTAGACGCCGTTCTGATCCTCAGCGCTCTGATGAATGATGACGCAGTGTCGCGCCATTGGAATACGCTTGAAGCGGCACGCACTGCGAAAGCCACCGCCCGCCGCATCATTACCCTGCAGAGCGCGCACATACCTTCCGGCCTTGATGGTCTAAGCCGCACGCTGCGCAAGGAATGGCCGCAGACCGAAGTGTTCAGCTGGACGCTCCCTGAAGACAGGATGCAATGGACTGATCTTGTCCTACATGCGCTGCGGTCAGGTTATGGCGACGGCCTGCTCACGGTCGAAGGACAGCTTCTGGTTCCGGTCACCAGGGATCTCGTTACGCCCTCCGCGCCCCCCGCGCGCCAACCGGGCGTCTGGCTGGTAACGGGCGGCGCACGCGGTGTCACAGCGGCGTGTGCGGTATCACTGGCCGCGGCGGCCGGTGGCACCATCCTGCTCGCAGGACGTACCGCAGAAACACCGTGGCTGGACGATTTGCCCGAGACACGAGACCTCAAGACACTTCGCGGGCTTCTCGCCGCGCGCCCGCGTGAACCGGGCACGCGCCTCTCCCCGGCAGACATAGACCGCCATGCCCGCGCCCTGCTCGCTGGCGCCGAAATTCGCGACACACTCGCCGCGATCCGGGATACAGGTGCGCAAGCGGAATACCTGGTCATGGATGCCGGCGACGCTGCCTCGGTGGAGCCTTGCATAACGAGGGCGCAGGCGCGGCACGGACAAATTACCGGTCTCGTACACGGCGCCGGCGTTCTGGCCGACCGCTACGCGGACGAGAAAACCGAGGCTGAAGTCCGTCATGTGTTTGCGCCGAAAGTTGCGGGTCTCGAGAACCTTCTTCGCCACTTGGATAGCGCCCAGCTTTCACACGTTGCCCTTTTCTCATCTGCTGCGGCTTTCTTCGGCAATCGCGGCCAGTCGGATTACGCGATGGCGAATGCCCTGCTGACAAATGCGGCCCACCAGATAGCGGCGCGTGCAACCGGTATTCGCATCAAGGTCTTCCATTGGGGTCCGTGGGCGGGCGGCATGGTGGACACGTCCCTTGCCTCGCATTTCGAAGCGCAGGGCATCCCCTTAATACCTGTGGAAGAAGGCGCGCGGATATTCGCAACCGAGCTTCTCGCGGGAGATCCGGACCAAATTGAGCTTGTTGTCGGCGAAGCGTGGGCCGCGTCATGACACAGTTCGAACCCATCGCCATCATCTCGGAAGCCTGCATCCTGCCAGGCGCCAACTCTCCAGCGGAGCTGTGGTCCGTTGTCCGTGATAAACGTATTGTCATCTGCGAAGTGACCGGCGACGAACTTGGGCTCGGCTCAGCCGGTCTGCAGGGCCGCCGCTTCGTCTCGGGCCGTGTTAGCGCGCCGCCGGAAGATCATGAGGGGCTCACCCGGCTCGGAAACGTTCTGGCGGCATCGCTCGATCCCGTTCATCGCTGGCCGCTTCAGGCCGCCTGGCACGCCTGGAGCGCCGCGAAGGGAACGTCGAAGATCCCGAAATCCCGCCGCGCTGTCGTGCTGGCAAACCTCTGCTATCCCAGCCGGTCGAAGACGGAGTATGCCGAAGAGATCTGGCGATATGGCCGGACAGATCGTCCGCTCACGGATACACTAAATTCAGGCCTGCCGGCCCGGCTGATCGCACAGATGATTGGCGCCGAAGGACCGGCGCTTGCGCTGGATGCGGCCTGTGCATCTTCGCTCTATGCCCTTGAAATCGCCTGCCGCAAACTCGCTGCCCGGCAGGTCGATATCGCTCTCGTCGCGGGAGTGAATGCGGCAGACAATCTGATCCTGCATATCGGCTTCGATGCGCTGAAGGCCTTGTCGCCGACGGGACGTTCACGCCCCTTTGTTCAGGGTGCAGATGGACTTGTTCCTTCGGAAGGGGCAGCGGCGGTCGTGCTCAAGCGGCTGGCGGATGTCGGGCCAGCAGACAAAGTGCGCGGCATCATACGGGGCATCGGGCTCTCGAATGATGGCAGGCGCAAAGGGTTCCTCGCGCCGGATTCGGAGGGCCAGACCGAGGCCATTCGGCGCGCCTACGAGATGGGCGGCATCGCTCCGGAAAGCATCGGTTATCTCGAATGCCACGCCACCGGAACACCGGTTGGGGATGCAGTCGAGATCGCCTCCGCGGCAGCGGTCTTCGGTAGCTCCAACGCCTTGCCGATTGGCTCTCTCAAAGCCAATACCGGCCATCTCATTACCGTTGCGGGCCTCGCGAGCCTGCTTAAGCTTACCTCTGCCCTTCAACACGAAACCCTTCCGCCGACCCCGCTGGAAGGCGCTCATATTAGGTCGCTGGGCGAGACGAACTTCAAGGTCATTCAGGCGTCCGCTGCATGGTCACGTCGTGAAGACCAGCCGCGCAGGGCTGCGATCAGCAATTTCGGGTTTGGCGGCAACAATTCGCATCTCGTACTGGAAGCCCACGAGCCCGTCCGCGGGTACGTCAACGGCCACGACAAGATAGCTGCGCCGCCCCCGGACGAGATTGTCATTGTCGGCGCCGGACTTCTGGCCGGAAAGGATCGCGGCGAACGCAGCATCCTCCGCCGTCTGATGAATACACCGCTCGCAGCGCCTTCGAAGGCAGACACGGTCGGCGCCGATCCCATCCGCGCCCGCGTGCCACCTGCAGACCTCTTGCGCGCCGAGGCCCAACAACTCGCAACCCTGGATGTGGCCCAGCAGGCGCTAGAGGGCGTATCCCGTCCCGCGCAGGACCGCTGCGGCGTATTCGCCGGCGTTCGCTGCGCCGACGAGTCTTCACGCTGGCCCATCCGCGAGCGTGAGCGCGCCCGGCTGATTGCGGAGGGTAAGGAAGCACCCTATGCGGTGCTGGACCAGATCGCGCCGCCGCTGATCGCGGCAGACGTCCTTGGCGCCATGGCGAATGTGGTTGCGAACCGCATCACGTCGAGCGAGGATTTCCGTGGCCGGGGCTACGCGGTTGCCGCTGAAGATGCATCCGGTCTTGCCGCGCTGGATATCGCTGCTGACGCGCTGAGAGCGCATAGCCTCGATCTGGCCGTCGTCACGGCCGCCGATTATTTCGGCAGCGCGGCAACCCTCTCGTCTGGAGACCGCGCCGCCGCGATCGTCCTCAAACGCCGCAGCGACGCAGATGCCAAGGGAGACACAATTCTAGGCACGCTCGACAGCGTTTCATGGTCGGCCCGAACACCCTCGCTGATCACGAAACTGACAGAGAATGCCTATGGCTCGGCAGGCGCCGCGGCCGCCCTGTTCGATCTGGCTTCAGCCGTCTGCCTCGCGCGCCGCTCGCTTAGGGCGGAGGCGGAGGGCGCCATTCTTCAGCTTGCCCCCCAGACAGACTCCATTGCCGTCAGCGCTGGTGGCAATGAAACAGCGCAGGCCATCTCCGCAAGCGTCACGCCCGCGCCGCCAGCACCAACGCCGGACCTGCTGCGCGATACGCCAATCCTTTTCTTTGCCGCCGCCGCTTCCCGCACGGCCCTTGCCGCGCGCCTCGACAAGCGCAAGCCGGGCGGCACAGGCCGCTGCCGCGTTGCCATACTCGCTCGCGACGCTGCTGCGCTTGAGTCCAAATGCACGCAGGCTGCAGACCAGCTTCGTCAGAAACAGGCTCCGACAGGCGCATCGCTGTGGTACGGTGAAGGAGCGCCAGAAGGCGAACTCGCCTTCGCCTTCACCGGCTCGGCGGCGTCGTATCCCCGAATGGGGCGCGGCCTGCTCATGGCTTTTCCGGAAGTCGCGCAAGCACTCTCCGGCATTCCACGCGCTCAGGCGATGACGCCGCTGCTGGCCAAGGCCGCCCTATCCGAATTCGAACAACTTTGTGCAGTCTCACTCGTCACACAGGCCCACGCGATCCTGATGCGCGATATTCTGGAACTGACCCCCGACGCCGCCATCGGCCTGTCGCTCGGCGAAAGCAACGCGCTGTTCGCTTTCGGTTTCTGGAAGGATATGGGCGGACTGCTCGACGATATCGAATCCGCCGCCATGTATGAGCGCCACCTTGGCGGCGCCTTCGAAACTGCCAAGGATGCGTGGGGACCGAACGTGCCCACCGACTGGACAAACTGGCGCGTCCGCGCGCCCATTGCCCGAGTGCGCGGGGAAGTCGCCCGCGCTGAGAATGTCGAGATCACGATCATCTACACGGATGACGACTGCATGATCGGCGGGCCCGCCGAAGCCTGCCGTAGCGTTTGCCAGCGTCTCGGCAATGGCGCAGGTACCTTGATGCACCAGCACTTGATCGTTCACGCCGAAGCGATGAAACCTTTCGCGGAGAAATGGCGCGAGCTTCACACGCGCCCAGTCTCACGCGTTCCGGGCATTCGTCTGTACGCGAACGCTGTCAACGCCGCCTACACGCCGACCAAAGCCCGTGTTGCAGACATGCTCACGCGCCAGGCAGTGGCCACGGTCGACTTCCCCGCAACGGTACGCCAGGCTTGGGAGGACGGTGTGCGCACCTTCGTCGAACTCGGCCCCCGCGATACCCTGACCCAGAGCATCAGCCAGGGTCTCGCGGGTAAACCCCACACAGCCCTGGCGACCGACCGTGTGGAAACATCCGAACTCTCGCAGATTGCTGAACTCACGGCGCGTCTCTTCGCGCTGGGTTATCCTGTGCGGATCGAGCGCATTACGGCGCGCCTCGATGAGGTCCGGTCCCATCCATGGCAGGCGCCGCCGCCCCACCGTATCAGCCGCCCGGCCCATCTCCCCGCGCCCATCCTCCCGGTACGGACGAAACAAGCCTCTGGCCTGCCCAAGGCGCCGCATCTGCCACCTGCTGTCTGCGAACCCGTCACCACGGAAGCGCCGCCCACGTCGCCTCAGCCCTTCCCGCATCCGCCGGGCAACACAAAGGCGCGTACCGCACCAAAGCCTGCTGCCGTTCTCTCCGGCGTCACTCCGCTGAAACCATTCCCGCCGATGGGTACCTCATGGAGCCGTGCGCAAGTCGAGGCCTCCGCACGGGGGCAGATGTCTGCCTTCTTCGGCAATGCGTTCGCCGATCAGGATCAGTACGCCCGAAACGTCCGCCTGCCTGCGCCGCCGCTGCTGCTCGTAGACCGGATCACCGGCATTGAGGCTGAGCCTGTTGTTGAGGGCGCTGGCCGTATCTGGACGGAAACCGATCTGAAGGCGGATGATTGGTTCATGCAATCCGGCCGCATCCGGCCGGGCCCGCTGATCGAGTGCGGCCAGGCTGATCTTACGCTCATCGGCTGGATGGGCGCAGACCTGAAGAACAAGGGCGAGCGGGTGTATCGCCTGTTAGGGTGCGAGATCACCTTCCACGAAGGCGGCCTGCCAGCGGCTGGCGACACGCTGCGTTTCCAGATCGAGATCACCCAGCACGCCACCTTTGCCGGCGTGCGCATGTTCTTCTTCCAGTATGACTGCACCGCCGCAGGCCGGCCGGCATTCTCTGTCCGGCAGGGTCAGGCAGGTTTCTTCACTGATGAAGAACTCGCCAATGGCAAGGGCGTCGCCTGGGACGCGGCCACCTCTCCTCCCCCAACGCTTGATGTCTCGCCCATCGACACGTCCCGTGCGAGCCGGAAGCTGGTATTTTCCGTCACCGATGTTGCCGCTTTCCGGCGCGGCGATGCCTTCGCGTGCTTTGGCGCCGGCTTCGAACTGTGCGCGGCGCAGACTTTCCCGGCACACCTACCCGGCGACAAGCTTGCATTCTTCGATAGTGTAGACGCTTTCGATCCTTCCGGCGGACCCTGGAAACGCGGCTATCTGCGCGCCCGTGCCCGCGTGCCGAAAGACGCGTGGTTCTATGAGGGCCACTTCCACAATGACCCCTGCATGCCGGGAACGCTGATGGCGGAAGCCGCTGTCCAGGCGCTCGAATTCTACGCAGCCGCCCTCGGCATGACGCAGGAACGCGATGGCTATGTCTTCGAGCCGGTCCCCGGCGAAACCGCGAAATTCATCTGCCGTGGCCAGGTCATCCCGGATACGGATCATGACGTGACCTATGAAGTGTTCATCGATGAAATCATCGATGGCGAAACGCCCCGGATTTTTGGCGCCCTGCTCGCCCGCTCCGATGGGCGCAAGGTGTTCTACTGCCCCCGCTTCGGCATCCAGCTACGCCGGAAGTGGGCTGAGCCGCGCGTATCCCCCTCACCGCTGCGGATTGGCCCACAGGGTGAAAGCTATGGCGATCAGGATGCCTTGCTGGAATGCGCCAACGGTGCTCCGTCGCGGGCCTTCGGCGCGATGTATTCACGCTTTGACAGCGCAGGCCGCGTCCCGCGCCTGCCGCAACCGCCGTATCACGTCATGTCGCGCGTCACGGACGTCTCAACCCGCCCGGGCACGCAACAGGCCGGCGCCCGTATCCGCGCTGAATACGACATACCGCCGGATGCCTGGTATTTTGCTGACAACCGCTCCGGCGCCATGCCCTTTGCCGTGCTCAACGAAATTGTGCTCCAGCCCTGCGGCTGGCTCGCCAGCCATTGCGGCTTCGCGCTCGAAGGCGGCGACCGGTTCCGCAATCTCGAAGGCGATGGCCGTATCCTGCGCTCTGTAATGCCCGATGATGGCACGATCATCGTCGACACGACCCTTTCGAGCTTCTCCAAAGTCGGCCCGATGACAATCGTTGCCTTTGAAGTTGCCGGAAGGCTCGCAACCGGTGAGCCGGTCATGGAGCTTACGACCCGCTTCGGCTTCTTCCCTGCCGCAGCCCTTGTCCGGCAAGCGGGCCTCGCCGCAACGCCGGACGACAAGGCCTGGCTCGCACTCCCGCCCGCGCCCGGGGACCTGACACCTGCCGATCCCCGCCTCGCTTCCGGCCAACTCAGAATGCTCGACCGCGTGGACTACTTCGACCCAACCGGCGGCCCTGCAGGACTCGGCCTCATCCGCGGCCGTCAGGCCGTTGATCCGCATGCGTGGTATTTCAAGGCACACTTCTTTAACGATCCGGTGCAGCCCGGCTCACTCGGGCTGGATGCGCTTGAGCAACTGCTGATGCGTGCCGTCATTCTGAAAGCCGGCCCCGCAGCGCTTCAGGGCGCAGTCGCCGAAACACCGGCCAATGGCGAGCGGGTGAAATGGTCATATCGTGGTCAGGTCACGCCGGAGAAGAAGGAAGTCACAACTGTTCTGGAGCTTCTGAGCCTCGACCGGAAAGAAAATCGCCTCATTGCAACGGCGCGCGGCTCACTCTGGTGCGACGGCCTGCGAATCTATGAGGCCAATCCGATATCGCTGGCCTTTCGCTTCCTGTCCTAGAGCAAATTCCGTTCAAGTGGACACCGGTTGGGCGCAAGAATTTGCGACAAAGCAAAAAACTAGAGCAAGCGATCTGATTCCATCAGATCGCACCTTGCTCTAGACACATTTGCGTGCCAGCGAGAGCGCGAATTGGCCATGTTGCACCGCCCAGACATCGAACGTGCTGCTGAATGCCTCAACCTGCGCGCGCGCCGCGCCGCCATAGATCGACTGCGGTACACGCACATGTTTCGGACCGGCGCGAAATCCCTCGCCTGTCGCCTTGAGGATTGCTTCCTTGACCGTCCACATCCGGAAGAAATTCTGCTCTGACTTCTCGGCGGAGAGTGACGCGGCAAACATCTCCCGCTCCTCATCGCCGCAGATCATACCCAGTATGGCGCGCCAGTTTATCTCGCGCACATTTTCGACATCCACGCCGATCCTCATCCCGGCGCGGTCGAGTGCGACGATTGTCCAGTTTTCCTTGTTCGAGATAGAGATTGAATAGCCTTTCGGCCTCAGCAGCAGCGGCGCGCCATCCACATCGGCGCTCAGCTCAATCAGCGCCGGATCATACTGGGCGAGTGCTCCGAACAATTCCCGCCGTAATGCCAGCGAGCCTGCAAGGTCTGACTGCCGCCGGGGATCTTTCAGGCGTGCGAGCCGGTTTTCTTCATCGGGCGTCAATTGCTGGCGGATGTCTCCGCCCCTCCAGGATGAGAGGGCGCAGCCCGGCGCATCGGCAAAGCCGGCATCACGGAAAGGATCAGTCCATTTCATCACACGCCTGTTATGGGCCGGCTGCACGCCGGAAAAAAGGGCGTACTCTTTCGGGTACGTCCCTCAAGGCAAGTTCTTCTGAGCGAACCTGACCATGATTATTCGCGCCACACGCGAGTATAGTTGGCTTCGACTTGAGCGTCTTGCCGGTGAATGCTGACCTTTCCGGTTCCCACCGGGGTCATGAGGCATGTGTTTTTCCTCCGGATTCCGGCCCGTTCCGGTCACACGCGTCTCAAAATTGCTCCCTCACACGCTGCGTTCTGCACCACCATTCACCTCGCTGGGGCGAAGTATTGCCGCTCCTGTTCTATTATGGCTTTACTTGGCCGGGGTCCGGGGCGCCCCCATCCTGCCGTTGCATTGGCGCCTCGCCTCCGAAGGGACCACGCATGAACCTAGAACCGCCCCTGTCGCATGTCGCGGTCACGAAGACCGTGCGGCGATTCCGTGCGACACGCGGGGATGGTCTGAGCTTCATTCCGTTTGGCCTTCTGCCGCTGACAGGGCTGGCGCTGCTCCTTCTCATCAGCTGGCTCAGTATTGCTCCAGGCAGCGTTGAACGCGTTGCCTTGCGCACGGCTGAGCAGGTCGTCCGCGAAGCTGGTGCAGACTGGGCTAGGGTCAGCGCGTCTGGCCAGTGGATTACCCTCTCCGGTAATCCGCCCACCCCAGAAGCTGGCCAGCGCCTCGTGAACTCTATCCGTCAGGCAAAGGCACCCACCTGGCTTGGTGCTGCGCGCCCGGTCACGCGTGTGAGTGCAAATTTCGGCACCGGCGGTTCCGGCACGGCGCTTTCCTCCGCGACATCGCCAACCGCCTTCAACACGCCTGAATTCCTCTACCGTCTCTCTGGCACAACGATGACGCTCGACGGCCGCATGCCGGACATTGCCACGCGCGACGCGGTCATCGACGCGGCCAATGAAAACCGCCCCGCACATATCGAGGAAGTGATCAGCAATCTCGAAACGCTCGGGACATCGCCGCCGCAAGGTTTCCCGGATACGGCATTGCGCGGCGTCAGCACGCTGAAACTTTGCACGTCCGGCACGGCCAGCTTTACCGGCCTGACATTTGCCTTGCGATGCGAGGCGCCGGAGAGCGATGTCGACGCCCTTCAGCGCGCCGCGAATGCGCCGCTTGCCTATGGCTCGGTAGGTGAAGTCGATATCCTCGCCACGGAGATCGCGGATTCCTGCCAGGAAGAACTCGCCCGCCTGCTTGATGCTGCGCATATCGAATTTGAAACCGGCAGCGACCGCATTGCCCGCTCGAAAGCAGCGCTGCTGGACCTGACTGCGCGCGCCGCCACGGATTGCCCCGGCCGGCTCCGCATTGAAGGCCACACCGATGATACTGGCAGCGCTGCCATCAATGATGCGCTCAGCCAGCGCCGCGCTGAAGCCGTGCGGGCAGCGCTTATCCAGCGCGGAGTCTCGCCTTCTCGTCTCAACGCCGTCGGCTTCGGCGCAAATCGCCCTGTCGGCGATAATGCGACCGAAGAAGGCCGCGCACTGAACCGCCGTATCGAAATCTATATCGAAAGGCCGGGCGAATGACCGCCGTGCGTCTTGTCACCCCTCTTTTCCGTTGCTCCGGAGACTGACCATGTGGTTCCTCCTACTGAAGATGTTCTTTCTCTTGGCTCTGGCCGCCCTCATGGGCGCGGCGCTGGCCTGGTGGTGGATGCGGCGGCGCTTCGTGGATGTCACGACGGCGCATGAAGAACTGACGCAACAGGTCGACACCTTCCTTGCGAACGGAAAGGCGCTGACGCGCGATGAAGTCGTCTCGGCCCTGAATTTCTCGCTGGCAAACTACCGCCCGCCCCAACCCGACCTGCAACCCATACAGCAAAGGCTCTCAAGCCTTGAATACGCGCTCGCCGCGCCGGACCGTGAAGTGCAGGCGATCGGCGAACGCCTCGGCGGGCTTGAGCAATCCGTTTCAGCTCTCTCGGCGGCGCTCGCATCCATGCGCAATGTCCATCTCGAAGCCATTGACCAGCATCTGCGAGGTGTCTCTGCCCGTATCGACAATCTGCGCATGCCGGATATCGACAGCGTCCACACCCGCATTGCCTCGCTCGCCTCGCATATCACCGAGTCGCAGCCGAACCTTGAGCCGCACCTCGTACGGATTGAGCGCCTGATCTCAGAGATCAGCCTGCCGGTAACCGATCTCGGCCCCGTTCACAGCGGTCTCGCGGCGCTGCAGGTCGCCGTCGAGAATCTCGAACTGCCGGACCTCAGTCTCTCACCGCTCGAAGCTCAGCTGCTGGCCTTGCAGGAGAAGATCGACGACCTGACCCTCTCTGCCCAGGCGCGCGAGGAAACCTTCACCATGGTAGCGCAGAACTCCGCCGCGCTTGAACAGGCGGTGCGGAACATCCGCATTCCGGAACCCGATCTCGAACCTATCGCCGAGCGGCTTTCGCTGCTGGAACACCGCCTTTCTTCGGGCCCGTCTGCAGAAGTTCTCGTTGGTACACTTGCGGGTATCGAAAGCGACCTCGATGTGCTCTCCCGTAAGGGCATCGATCTCGAGCCCGTATACTCGCAGCTCGCGGCCATTGATGCCTCGCTTTCATCGATCCGCACCGAAGTTCGCAGCCAAGGCCGGATGGAGTCCCTGGAGCGCCGCCTTTCGGCGTTGCAGGAGTCGATCCTCAATCTTCCGCAGCCGGACTATACGCGGATTGATCTCGCACTCCGCTCCATCGAGTCCACCTTTGACCTTGGCGCCCTGGAAGACCGCCTTACCGCCATCGAATATGGCCTCTCTGCGGTTCATCACTCGCTGCGTACCCGGCCCGATCTGGAAACGCGCCACCGTGCCGAAGCCACTTCATTTGCCGAGACACGCGCGCCGGTCCGCCCCAACCCTCCCGAGCCCCGTTCGGCCCGCAGGACCGAAGCGATCCAGTCGGCGCGCCGTGAGGGCGATGAAGCCAACCTCCTGACCCATGCCGCCTTTGGCCGGGGCGATGACCTCGAGGAGATCGTCGGTGTCGGGCCGATGCTGGCGGAGCTGCTGCACGATGTCGGCGTCTTCTACTTCTGGCAGGTCGCTGAGTGGACCAAGGAAGACATTGCCTATGTCGATGCCAAGCTGAACCACTTCAAAGGGCGCATCGAACGTGACAACTGGGTCGGCCAAGCCCGCGAACTGGCGGCCTTGCCGACATCTGCAAAACGCCCCGGCGAAAGCTGAGGCTGCCGCCGCGTAAGACTTGGCAAGTCCTCCCCCACGGGCCAAACCCGTGAAAGGATATCGGGAGGACCTGCACATGCTCGAAGGCATTAAAGTCGTCGAATACGCAACCTATATGGCGGCTCCCGGTGCTGGCTGCATCCTGCGGGACTGGGGTGCGGACGTCACCAAGATCGAGCCGCCCGGCGGCGATCCGATCCGCCTGTTCTTCCGCACCATCGGCACGGACATTCAGGACAATCCGGTTTTCGATTTCGACAATCGCGGCAAGAAATCCGTTGTCATCGATACCAGCAAACCCGAAGGCCAGGCGCTGATCCGCGAGATGGTGAAAGATGCCGATGTGTTTCTCACCAATGTGCGCCCCGGCGGCTTGACGCGGTCGGGGCTTGATCATGACTCGCTGAAGGCGCTCAATCCGAAGCTCGTCTATTGCTCGCTTACCGGCTATGGCCTTGAAGGTCCGGATGCAGATCGTCCCGGCTTTGATATAGCGAGCTTCTGGAGCCGCACTGGGGTTGCAAACCTCACCATTCCGAAGGGCGGAGAGCCATTTCCGCTGCGCACGGCCTTTGGGGATCACACCACCTCCATCGCTGCTGCGGCAGGTATCTGCGCGGCTCTTGTGGAGGCGCAGCGCACCGGTAAGGGCCGGCTCGTCGAGGCGTCGCTATTTCGCACGGGGCTATATACGATGGGCTCCGATCTCGCCATTCAGTTGTTCTTCGGCAGAGTCGCCTCGACCAAGGGACGCGGCGAGCAGAATGTGCCGATTTCCAACTTCTTCCAGTCTCAGGATGGGAAGTGGTTCTGCATTGTCGCCCGTCAGGGTGAGACCGACTGGGCACCGCTATGCCGGGTGATCAACCGGCCGGAACTCGCCGCAGACCCGCGCTTCAACAATGCAAAGGGGCGCCGGGCCAATTCGGCAGAGGTGGTGGATATTCTCGATGCCGGGTTCGGGGATTATCCGATGGATGACCTTGCAAAACGCCTCGACGCGGAATCCATCGCCTGGGCGCCGGTGCAGACGCTGGCGGATGTCGCGAAGGATCCGCAGGCTTTCGCGGCAGGCGCCATCGTGCAGACGCCGAGCGCCAAGGGCGATGGCTCAACCTATGCCTCGCCGGCCTCGCCCGTGCGGTTTCCCGGCGCGGATGATGGCCCGAAAGGGCCCTCGCCGGCTGCGGGCCAGCACACGAAGGATGTGCTTGCAGCCATGGGGCGCAGTGCCGAGGAAATCAACGCGCTCTACAAGGCCGGTATCGTCGCCTGATGTTGCATAAATCCGGCCTTGTCCACGGGGGTTCACCTGCGGCAGCCGCTAATCCTGAGATCCAATCCTGAGGGGTCAGCAGCGGGTGTAGTCTCACCCCTGACGCCCGGCTGCCTGCAAAGGAGGTAGCTTACCGGAGCACCGGGCGGGTCCGGCAGGCCGCTAGGCTTGCTTGCAAAGCGGATGGGCCGGGCTCCAGTCGACGGGGGCCAGACTACCCTTCCAACCACACTTCATCCCCGCACTGGGCCCGTAACCCATCCGCAGGACCGAAATGCCAGCAAATCCGGAAGGGCCGCGCCCTGTCCGGCTTTCGCCATGCGCGCTACTTGCCCTTGAACTGAGGCGCGCGCTTCTCGAGGATGGCGTTGACCCCTTCGATATGGTCCTCGGTCTCATGCATCAGCGCCTGCGCTGCCGCCGACATTTCCATGATCGTGTCGTAGGACGAGGTCGTGCCGTGCCGCATCAGCGTCTTGGCGAGGCGCAGCGCCTGAGGCGGTTGCTGCGCAATCTTGTTAGCAAGCGCCATCGCCTCGCCCATCAGCTTGTCCGCCGGCACGACACTGCTGACGAGGCCCCATTCGGCGGCGGTCTTCGCGTCGATGACGTCGCCGGTAAAGAGCAGCTCTGCCGCCCGCGAAGCGCCGATGAGGCGCGGCAGCAGCCAGGCGCCGCCATCACCCGGAATAAGTCCGAGCTTCAGGAAGGTAACGCCCATCTTCGCCGTCTCCGACGCGATACGGATGTCCGCCATGCAAGCGACATCGCAGCCGAGCCCGATGGCCGGGCCATTGATCGCCGAGATCAGCGGCACTTCGAGATTGTAGATCGACTTCACGATGATGTGGATATTGCGGCGATAGCCTTCCCGGATGTTTGCCGGGCTGCCACCGAATGCACCCGCCTTCTCCTTCATCGCCTTCACGTCACCGCCTGCGGAAAAGGCGCGGCCTGCACCTGTCAGGATAGCTACGCGGATCTCCGGATCAGCCGCGACCTGCGCACACACAGCGGCAACGGCCGGGCCATCACCCTCCTGCCCCAGCGCGTTCATCATCTCCGGACGGTTCAGCGTCAGAAGGGCAATCGGGCCCTTTTTTTCGTAGAGCAGAATGGACATGAGCGCGCCTCCGGGCAGTTGTAATGTTTCTGGCTTGTCTCGTAGCGCAGCCCTGCCGCTTGTCCAGCACCTGTCAGGCGGCCGTGACCTTACGTGTATAGCGCGTGCCCGGCGCCGGCGGCGGGCTTGGCGGGCCGGCGAAGCATTGCGCCTTCCTCATCCAGTCGGCGGCGACATCGCCCGTCAGCTTCAGCGACGTGTCGGCAATGTTCCGCGTCTGCGTCACTACCTGGCAGAACTCTTCAGCAAGTCCTTCTATGCGCGAGGTGGTGCTGGGCTCGCCATGCGTCCAGATCGCACCGGAGGGCGCCTTCAGCACAAGATGCGGCATCGGCCCCGGCGGCTCGCACTTCCGCGTGGCGTAGGTCCAGCCATAGGTGTTGACGCCGAGCATAACGATATTGCTGATCCGGTCCTCATTCTGGCGCACGACGCCGGCATGATCATAGATTTCCTGCCCGTGCGCCCAGGTCTCCATCAGCCGCGCGGTAATCGAGGATCGCGCGCTCATGTCCGGCCCGGCCCATTTGAGGCGTGCCTTGGGATCTGCTTCGGCGAACATGTCCGCCGTCCATTCGAACCAGGAAACGTACTCCGTCAGCAATGCACCCTCGGACATGTGGCTGAGCAGCGAGTTTTCATAGGCCCGCATCCAGCCGCCGGAAGCCTTCATTTCCTGCAAATGCCAGAGCAGCTTGTCGGGGTCCGTCAGCTGGTAATAGGCCATGCAGTTCCAGAAATGCAGGTGCTGCAGGACGTCTACGAAGGTCCAGCCCTTGAACTGGGTGGGTTCCCGAAATGCTGAATAAGGCTGCTCATAGAGAAGGCGTGTCAGCGCGCGGCTTTCCTGGCGGAAATCTTCTGCCTGCCCGATCATGCACCGCCTCCCAAAACGGCACCTTGGGTAGAGGTGGGACGGTGCGCAACCCTTCTCCCAGCGGCAGGGATGGCAAGGCTCGCTTCTCCCCGGCACACTTGACCTAAAGGGAGGACTGACATGACAGACGAAACCCGGCTGAAGATTGAAACACGCGGCGCGGTGGAGTGGGTGACCCTTAACCGGCCGGAAGCGCTGAACGCGCTGAGCCCTGCCCTGATCGAGGACCTGCGGGATTATTTCCTCGGGCTGGCAGAGCGAAAGGAAATCCGCATCGTCGTGCTGCGCGGCGCCGGGCGCGCCTTCTGCGCGGGGCTGGACCTCAAGAACGAGGCGCGCGCTAATGACACGGCCGCCAGCGGCCCGGTGCAACGCGGACTCGGCACGCAGCGGCGGATTGCGGAGATCGTAATGGCGATGCGGCGCTGCCCGCAGCCGATCATCTCCCTGATCCAAGGTCCCGCTTGCGGCGGCGGGTTTTCGCTCGCGCTCGCTTCTGACATCCGGATTGCGGGTGAGAGCGCGCGGATGAACTGCGCCTATATCCGCATCGGCCTCGGCGGCTGCGATATCGGCTCGTCCTACTTCTTGCCGCGTCTCGTCGGCGCGTCCGTGGCGGCGGAGCTGATCCTGACGGGCAAGTTCATCAATGCTGAGCGCGCAATGCGCCTCGGCCTTGTCGCGCAGGTCGTGCCGGACGATCAGCTGGAAGCAGCGGCGCAGGAAGATATCAACCTTATGCTGACGACTTCGCCGCTTGGCCTGCGCCTTTCGAAGGAAGCGCTGAACATGAACCTCGATGCCGGCAGTATAGAAGCGGCTATAGCCCTCGAAGATCGCAACCAGATCCTCTGTGCACAGACGAATGACTTCAGGGAAGGCCTGTCGTCCTTCCTTGAGCGCCGAGCGCCGCAATGGAAGGATGCCTGAAACAGCAAAGGGCCGGCGCGGGGAACGCCGGCCCTCGCTGGGACTCCGGGTTGAGCCGGGCGTCAGTCTACCTGCACATAGGGGCCGCGCAGGGAGTAGATGTCGGTGCCTACGGCAACGTCGACATTGAGATAGCCCTCAAGCGGCTTGCCGCTGGACGACTGAAGGCGCTTGCCGCCGCCGCGGGCGACAACGTCACCGTTTGCAGACATCAGCGACCAACCGACCGGAACCATGGCGCTATTGGCAAGGGACGGCTGAAGCGTGGTCGATCCGGCAAGTTTCAAAGGGAGAGGTTGGCTCAGCGCGCCGTCGATGCGGGCGAAAAGCTGCACGACGTAGAGGCGTCCGCCGGACTCATAGGTGCCCATGCCGGCATGCGTGAACCCGCGCGACAGGTTTTCGGCATTGCCGGGATCGGACAGGAGCGCGGCGTGGATTTGTGCCGGCGTTGCGCCGGCCGGCAGGACCGCGATGTTGCTGGCGAAGGAGCCAATCAGGGACTGGCGCTCTGCAAGCCGCACCTGATCCAGCAACGGTACACCCGCCGTGTCGGCGTAACCGATATACCCCTTCTCCGCCATGTCACGCGCGTGGGCGGCGGCGACACCGGCGAGGCCGAGATGCGTGTCGAGCGGCGCAAGCGCGAGGTTCTGGCGCGTGGCGTTCACTTCGTCAAGCAAGGAAGTGTCAAGCGAAGGCGCTATGATTGATGTTGCAGTCTGCGCAGCAGGCTGATCGAGTGCGACGACTGGACCCGCAACAGCCAGGGCCAGAAGTGACAGGGTTATGGAAGTACGGTGTAACATAACTGTCACAGTCTGCTCATGACGGTTATGTGTCAAGTGTGTACATAATTCCGTATAAAGAATGTATCTTTCCGCAACTTACGGAAGCCTGTCACAGCTGCGTCACGTCTCCGTCGTAAGACCCTGCCCGGTCAGGAGAAACGCGGATGAGCCCGGTTACAGAAGAAGATCTCGTAACCTACACCTGGGTCCGGCTACGCGCGGGCGTCGAGCCGCATGAGGTGCGCCGGCAATTGCGACTCAAGGGTCTGAGCGAACCGCGCATAGAGGAACTGATGGAGGACGCGTTCGAAGGCCGCCGGCCGGTCGGCGACGCGGATCACCTCGCGATTTCGCAAACCGCGATCACGAGGCGGGCCTTGCATCTTCCGGATTTGCAGAAGGTGCCGACGACAAAGGCGCAGGTTTATGTCTGGCGGAATTTCCTGGTGCCGGAAGTGTGCGATGCGGTGGTCGCGCTGATCGACCAGCGGCTGCGCGAGTCAACAACGGCGGATGCCTTCGCCGACCCGAAGATCCGCACCTCACGAACCTCCGATCTCGGCCAGCTGGGTCATGACCTGATCATGCAGCTGGATGAGCTGATGGCGGAAGCCGTCGGCATTCACTGGTCCTATTCCGACATCACTCAGGGCCAGCGCTATGATGTCGATCAGGAATACAAGGCCCATTACGATTACTTCCCCCCGGGCACGCATGAGTACAACGTTTTCTGCCAGTTCCTCGGGCAGCGCACCTGGACGTTCATGATCTACCTGAATGATGTCGAGGAAGGTGGCGGCACCCGGTTCCGGCGGCTCGAGAAGACGATCATGCCCGAAAAGGGCAAGGCGGTGATCTGGAACAATCTCAATCCCGATGGCAGCGTTAATCCGTACACGATCCATCACGGCATGAAGGTCCGCAAGGGATCGAAATACGTCATCACCAAATGGTTCCGCGAGCGCGGCTGGGGACCGATGTTTCCCGCCGAATACTACACGAATCTGTAATTGTTGCGGCAGGGCAACAAATTCCGGCGAAGTCTCTTTGTCATCCAACCGTCATCTAAACTTCCAGCAACTGTTGCAAACGCTTCTTAAGGGTCTGCCTCGCGGGTAGGCGGGTGTCATCGTCTAGAGAGCGCGGCGGAATACTCCGCCTGTGCACCCGCACGGGATCACGACGGAGACTTCCATGCAGAAATTCACCCCTTTCCGCTCGGCGCTGCTTGGTTGCGCCGCCGTAGCGATCCTTGGCGCCTGCAGCGGCGCTGACGGCGTAGCTTCGCCGGGCGTTGGCGCTTTCGTGCCGGCACCTTCCACGCCGGCCCCGCCGACAAGCCCTGGTCCGACGCCGCCGACCACCCCTCCGGGCACGCCGGCAGCGGACTGCCCGGCCGGCTTCGCGAACGTCGGCATCGTTGCCAGCAAGCGCATCTGCCAGCTGCCCTCGCTGATCACCGGAAACCTTGTCATCGCCGAACGCGCCGGCACAGTTTACTCCGTCAGTGGCCAGACCCGCGTCGGTACAGATGCCGGCCCGAGCGCTGCTTCGCCGCTTCCCGGCAGCCAGACAGGCATCCTCACGATCGAGCCCGGTGTCACGATCTTCGGCAACTCCGGTTCTGACTATCTCCTCGTCAACCGCGGCTCGCAGATCTTCGCAGAAGGCACTGCGACCAACCCGATCATCCTGACCAGCCGTCAGAGTGTCGAAGGTACGACCGGTCCAAACTCCATCGGACAGTGGGGCGGTCTGATCATCCTCGGCCGGGCACCTTCCAGCGATGGTTGCCCGGGCGGCGTCACCCCGCCGAGCGCTTCGTGCGAAGCCCAGGTGGAAGGCGGCAACCAGTTCTACGGCGGCACGCTCGCCGGCGACAACAGCGGTCGCGTTCGCTACCTGCGCGTCATGCACTCGGGCTTTGAAATTGCGCCTGGAAACGAGCTCAACGGCATAACCCTGGCTGGCGTCGGCAACGGCACCGTGGTCGAGTATGTCCAGGTTCACAACAGCTCGGATGACGGCATCGAAATCTTCGGTGGCACGGTCAACCTCCGCTACATCGTCCTTACAGGTAATGACGATGACGGGTTCGACACGGATTCGGGCTGGAGCGGCGCTGCCCAGTTCGGCATTGCCTACCAGCGTACCGGTGGCGGCGACTTCGGCTTCGAGACCAGCTCGCGCGGCGCATCCTCGGCTTCGTACCACACCCGCCCGACCTACGCGAACTGGACAATCGTTCAGCGCTCGGAGAGCAACGCGGCACAGCAGCGACGTGCGGGCATCATCCACAACTCTGGTCACATTGGCCGGACGTTCAACTCCGTAATCACGGCTCAGAACGGCGTTGCCTGCCTTACGCTGGCAGACGCGCAGACCCTCTCCAACTCGAATGGTCTTGGCTCAACCGGCCCGGCATTCAACTCGGTGTTCTTCTCCTGCGGCGCCTCGCCCTTCCAGGCGAGCGGCACGGTGACGGCCGCCCAAATCGAAGCGCTGGTCGATGCCGGGGCGAACAACGTCAAGAATGGAACCTCGACGCTGATCAACGGCTTCATCAACGGTGCAAACGAGAACGCTGTCACGCCGACCGCGTATCCGGCTGGCCTGAACACCAACTATAACGGCGTGCCTGTCAACTCGATCGAAGCGACTACGTCGTTCCTTGAAACGAGACCGTACATCGGTGCCGTCCAGAACGCATCCGACACCTGGTACGCCGGCTGGAGCTGCGGCCTGCCCACACAGCCTGGCTGCTAACAGTGACGATGCACGACCGGAGGCCCTGACTGGGCCTCCGGTTTTGCTCCTTTTGCCTTCCATCAGGATCTGACTCTCATGCCCTTAAAATCGCTGTCTCTCCGCGCCCTGCTGATCGCCTCGACGACAGTTCTCGCGCCATCGTTCGCGCAAGCGCAAACCGAAGCAGAGCCCCAAAGCGGAGCTGAAGCTGAAAGCGCCGCGGAATCCGATCTGAAACTCAGGGAAGTGGTCGTCCTTGGCCGCTACATTCCGGAAGTGCTTCGCAGCACCTCGGAAGTGGCTGCCTTCCTGGCCCCTGAAGACCTTGCCCGTCAGGGTGATTCTGATGCTGCCGCCGCCCTTGCGCGCGTGACAGGCATCAACATCGCGGAAGGCAAGTTTGTATATGTGCGCGGCCTAGGTGAGCGGTATTCATCGGCCCGCCTCAATGGCTCGCCGCTGCCCAGCCCCGAGCCGCTGCAACGCGTTGTGCCGCTCGATCTGTTCCCCACAAAGATCCTTGAAAACATCCTGGTGCAGAAGACCTACTCGGTTGAGTACCCGGGCGAATTCGGCGGCGGCATCGTCGACCTGCGCACCCTGAATGTTCCGGAAGAAAACTTCCTCGAGATCAGCGTCAGCGGCAGCTACAATACCGAGACAACGGCCCAGTCGGGCCTGACACACTATGGCTCGGAAACTGATCCGCTCGGTTTCGACAACGGCACCCGCAAGCTGCCTGCCCCTGTCCGCCGCGCCATGGCGCAGGGCAGCCGGATCTCGGACGTGAACTATCCGGCCGATATCCAGCACATCGGCCAGTCGTTCACGAATGCCGAACTCCGCCTTCTGCAGAACAATGACAGCATCCCGACAAACGGAAGCTACAGCATTTCCGGAGGCCGCTCGTTTGATATCGGCGGCGCTGAACTCGGTATCATTGGCGTGCTTGGCTACAGCAACGAGTGGCGCACGAAGAACGGCATCCAGAATACCGCTCAGATTTCAGAGCAAAACCTGATCGAGTTCTCGGCCCATGATTATGTCCAGACCGACAACAATATCGGTCTTGATGGTCTTTTCGGAATGGGTCTCGACCTTGGTGACGACAAGATCAACTGGACCAATCTCTACATCCGCAAGGTCACAAAGCAGACCAGCTCGCAGGAAGGCTTCGACGGCGCACAGGCCGACCTGTTCAGAACCGACCGGACGGCCTGGTATGAGCGCGAACTGTACAGCACGCAGGTGAACGGACGCCATTTCCGTGGCCCGTGGACTTTTGACTGGCGCACCGCGCTTTCCCAGACACGCCGCGATGCGCCCTACGAATCTGCAACCCGTTTCGGGTTCAGCCCGCTTGCCAACCGGTATATCTACGGCGGCGGCAACAACGACAACCGGATGACGTTCAGCTATCTCGACGACAAGGTCGTCAGCGGCGCCTTCGATGTCGAGTATGTTCAGCCACTGTCGAGCGCCCGCGACATCACCTACTCTGCAGGTATCGAAGGCTACGAGAACACTCGGAAATCCCAGTCGCGTGCATTCAGCTACTTCTTCAATGCCAGCGATGATTCAGCTGCAGACTTCCTGTTCCTGCAGCAGCGTCCGGATTTCCTGTTCGCGAACTTCAACATCAATCCGGATCGGTTCGTCCTCCGCGAAGTCACCGCGGGCGATGGCGGCGCGGCCTATGATGCTGATCTCAATGTCTTTGGTGCTTATGCCAAGGTCGATGCAGAAATCATTCCGCTCGTGCGCGCGGCGGTTGGCCTGAGATATGAAGATGCCAGCCAGAACGTCACGATTGTTGACCTGATTGCTAACGAACCTCTCGCGCCGGACATCCAGCGGTCTTACGACAAGGAAGAGAGCTATGTGCTGCCCGCCGGCACGGTGACGTGGAACTTTGCCGAAGACCAGCAGCTGCGCCTCGGCGCCTCGCAGAGCATCGGCCGTCCGCAGTTCCGCGAACTTGCGCCGCAACAATACTATGATCCGGACAGCGACCGGACGTTCATCGGCAACCCCTACCTCGTGGACACAGAATTCCTGAACCTCGATGCCCGCTACGAGTATTACTTCGACCGTGGCCAGACGTTCAGCTTCGGTGTGTTCTTCAAGGAACTCGACAAGCCGGTCGAGTCGGTCGTTGTCGAAACGAACCTGACGGAACAGCAGACCTACATCAACGCCCCGAAGGCGACGCTCATGGGCTTCGAGGTCGAGTTCAAGAAGGTCTATGACAGCCCGTTCGACACTCCGTTCCTGGCATCGAAGGAATTCCTCGTCCAGGCAAATTACACCAACACGTCCTCGGAACTCAAAGTAGATCCGAACGACAAGGTGTTCCCGCTTCAGGGCAGAGGCCAGGAGCGCGATGCGACCGACTTCTTCCAGGACGGCGAGCAGCTGACGGGTGTTTCGGAGCATATCGCCAACGTCCAGCTCGGATGGAAAGACGAGGCCGCAAAGTCTCAGGCAACACTGCTGGCGACCTATGCAAGCGAACGCGTGACGGCGCGCGGGCCGAGCCAGCAGCCTGACCTGATCCAGGAGCCGGGCGTCATTCTCGACTTCGTGTACAAGAAGGGTTTCGGGATTGGCGGGCGTGACTTCAACTTTGATTTCAAAGTGAACAACATCCTCGGCGAGCAGTTCTACGAGTACCAGCAAGGCACTTCAGACACCCTGCGCGGCCTGGTTATCCGCAACCAGTACGACCTTGGCACTACCATCTCGCTGGGGCTGTCGGCAGAATTCTGATCTCGCCGGTAACCGCAGTGTTTTGATCATCAGCGGAGACCGTTGCAGAAGTGCAGCGGTCTCCTTTTTTCGGTAACTTAATCATCACTTCGTCGCGGAACTGTCGCACAAGTATGATTAGCGTGCAGGGTCAGATCGAAGGGGTCTCGGATGGCAGCGCTTTTCAGAATGGAAAGAGGCTTCACCTCTGCAAAAGTGGAACAGGCCGGGCGGATCGCGCTCGAATCGATCCTTACGGTGACTGTGGGCGTGCTGATCGGGCGGCTTGCCTGGGTGGTGCTTGCCCCCGCTGAAGCTGCCCCGGCGCAGGGCCCGCTCGCCGTCGCCAGCGAGAACACCCAACACGGAGCAGAAGCCGGCGAGATCCTTATGCGGATCAATCCGTTCGGCACGGATGTCCCTGCGACTGCAGGATTTGCCTCCGTGTCCGGCGAAACAACACTCGACCTGCGCCTGTCCGGCGTACGCGCCGTGAATGGCAACGCCGCGGCCAGCAGCGCCGTGATCACCTATCCTGACGGCGTCCAGAAGCGGCTGGTTCCGGGAGACGAAGTGCTGCCTGGCATCCTGCTCGTGAATGTCTCGCCCGACGGCGTGCATCTGAGCCGCGACGGCATCCTTGAAACGCTGAGCCTCAAGACCTCTCCCCGCCTGCTTTTCTCGCCCTTGGAACAGGCGCCCCCTGCCCCCGTCCTGCAACTGGCGAGCGGTGCGGAAATCACGCCGGCAGCCGTCGTGGCGGACACAATCCTGACGCCGGAATTCCGTTCTGGCCAGGTTGCCGGTTACCGGATGGCGCCGCGCGGCCATGGCGCATTTGAAGCGGCAGGCCTTGAAGCCGGCGATCTGATCCTGCGCATCAACGGCGATGCGATTGAAGGCTTGCGGCCGGAACAGATCAGCCAGTCTGTTGCGCGCGGTCCTGATGTTTCCCTGGATGTGGTGCGGCAAGGAGCCATCGTCCGTCTCAGAGTCGCCCCAAGCACCAATCGCACCCAATGAAAAAGCACATTCTGATTGCTGCTGCGGCGGCGCTGTCCGCGTCGCAGCTTGCCACGGCGCAAGCGCCCGCACCATCTGGGGACAGGCATGTCCTGAAACTCGACGATGTCGAACTCAACACGCTGATTGCGGATGTGTCGACCATCACAGGCTACACGTTCATCGTGCATCCGGATGCCCGCAAGGCGCGCGTGTCAGTTGTCTCGCAGACGCCTATGAGTTCATCGGAACTGTTCCAGGTATTCCTGACGACGCTTCGTATTCAGGGCTTTGCGGCTATTCCTGCTGGGCGGGATACCTATCGCATCGTGCCTGAAGCCATTGCATCGACGGAAGCCCCAATTTCCGGGCAGGGCGCGAATGCCTTCGTGACCGAGATCATCAAGCTCGACTTCGTCAATGCGATGGATGTCGCGCAGCAGATCAAGCCCCTGCTGAACAGCCAGGGACAAGTCGCTGCCAACACCAATACCAACACGCTCATCATCGCGGACTATACGTCGAACGTTCAGCGCGTGCGTCGGATGGTGGAGGCCATGGACCGCGATCCATCGGTGACGGAGACGGTGGCGCTTCGCAATGTGCCGGCCGCGGAGATGGAAGCGGTGCTCAACCGCCTGCAAGGCGATGTCCCCAATTCGGGCGGCGGGCAATCCAGCATGTCGCAGCGCTTTGTTGCTGTCGCTTCGCAAACAAGCAATGCGGTGCTGCTGCGAGGCAACGCGTCGTCTGTTGCCCGCGCTAAACAGGTGGCCCAGGAACTCGATGCGACCGAGCCTCAGCGAGACAATGTGCGCGTCATTCCGCTGAACTATGCGGATGCTTCAGAGATCGTGCCGATCCTGGAACGTGTCAGCCAGAGCGTTGGCGGTGCCCGCACGGGCGGCGAGTCCGGACTGCCGGTGCAGACCATCGCGCACCATCCCGCGACCAACGCGCTGATCCTCAGCGGCACGCCGGAAACGCTTGTCGCGATGGAGAAAGTGATCACGGCGCTGGATGTGCGCCGGCCGCAGGTGATGGTGGAAGCGATCATCGTGGAAATGTCGGATGACACCGCCAAGGAGCTTGGGCTGCAATTCCTCCTGTCGGGAACGGGCCGCAGCGATGTTCCGTTCGCCTCGACAAACTTCTCGCGCTCAGCACCGAACCTGCTGGCCCTTACAGGCGCTCTGCTTACAGATGGTTTTACGGATCTTTCAAAGGCCAATCCTTTCCGAGATGCTGCCATCAGCTCACTGACCGGATCCAGCGGACTGACGCTCGGCTTTGGCGGGCAATCCGGTGACAGCCTTTTCGGGGTGATCCTTAATGCGGTCGAGAACGATACCAACTCCCGCATCCTGTCGACCCCGTTCGGGATGACGTTGAACAATGCGACGTCGGCCCTGATCGTTGGCCAGGAAATTCCCGTCACGACCGGGCAGGTTCTGGGCGATGCCAACTCTAACCCGTTCCGCACGGTTGAACGCGAAGATGTCGGCGTGCAGCTGGAAGTGACGCCGCGGATTGGCGAGAACAACACGGTCCGCCTGGATATCCGGCAGGAAGTCTCCAGCGTGTTCGGCAGCATCGGTACGGTGACGCCCGACCTCATCCTCGACAAGCGCGCCATCACGGCAAGCGTCCTCGCGGATGATGGCGAGATCATCGTACTCGGGGGACTGATCGAGCAGACGGACACGATCCGGCAGTCGAAAGTCCCGCTGCTGGGCGATATTCCCGGGGCCGGCCGTCTGTTCCGGTCCGATGGCAAAGCGTCTACCCGGACGAACCTGATGGTGTTCATTCGCCCGACCATCGTGCGCAGCAAGGAAGATGCACGCAAGGCGACGGAGCAGAAATACCTTTACGTCCGTGGTCAGGAACTGATGCGCGGCATCGGACCAGAAAACTCTATGGACCGGTTTGTTTCAGAAGTGCTCGGCGGCGCAGGACCGATGGGGCCGGCTGCCGATTCTGCGAGGTAAAGCCCATGCGCCCGCAGCTGCTCTACAGCTACGCCCGAGACAAAGGCTTTGCTGTGATGCCGGGCCGCCAGCAGCTGACTGTCGCTGTCCGTGAGGGCGCTGATCCGATGTGTCTGGTGGAAGTGCGCCGGGTGGTCGGGCGGTCTTTCCGGCTGGAAGTGCACTCCCCGACCGAGTTTGAAAAGCTGCTGTCCGAGAGTTTTGGCAGCGGCCTGCTCGACGGCTCGGCCGCAGCGGCGGCGGAGAAGCAGGAGAATCTGGAAAGCCTGTTTGATGGTATACCGCAGACGGAAGACCTGTTGGCCGGAGACGGCGATGCCCCGATCGTCCGCCTGATCAATGGCCTGATCCAGGATGCCGTGAAACGGCGGGCATCGGACATTCACATCGATCCGTTCGAGGAGAAACTGTCGATCCGTTACCGGATTGACGGCGAGCTGCAGGAAGTGCTGGTGGCCTCGCGCCGCATCGCTCCGCCGCTTGTCTCGCGCATCAAGGTGATGAGCCGGCTCGACATCGCCGAAAAGCGCATGCCGCAGGATGGCCGGGTGTCCCTGTCGATTGGCGGAAGGGCGCTGGACGTCAGGGTGGCAACGCTGCCAACACGGTATGGCGAGCGCGTGGCACTGCGTATCCTCGATACGCGGCAGGCGCTGGTCGGGCTCGACAGTCTTGGCATGGACGACAGCACGCTGGCGCGGTTCCGGTCAGTTCTGGCGGAGCCGAACGGCGTGATCCTCGTGACCGGACCGACCGGCTCCGGCAAGACGACGACGCTCTATTCCGCGCTCTCCCTGCTGAACACCGGCCGCGTCAACATCATGACCTTGGAAGATCCGGTCGAGTACGGCCTCGACGGCATCAGCCAGACACCGATGGACCACAAGGTAGGGCTCACTTTCGCAGCGACGCTGCGTTCCATTCTCCGCAACGACCCGAACATCGTGATGGTCGGCGAAATCCGGGATGCGGAAACCGCGGAAGTGGCGCTCGAGTTTGCGCTGACGGGCCGCCTGGCGCTGTCGACCATCCATACAAATAGTTCAGCAGGCGCGATTACGCGGCTTCGGGACATGGGGATCGAGAGTTTCCTGCTCGCCTCCACGCTTCGGGCGGTGCTGGCACAACGCCTTGTGCGCCGCCTCTGCCCGCAGTGCAAGATACCGTATGAGCCGGACGTCGCGCTGAAGCAAAAACTCGGACTGGCACCGGACGTCAGTGGACGGATGTTCCGCGCTGCCGGCTGTGATGCCTGTAGCCGCACAGGGTATTCCGGGCGTCTGGGCGTCTATGAGCTTCTGCTGGTCGATGGGGAAATCAAACGCCTGATCCACGAGCAGGCCAGTGAGGAAAGTATAGAGCGCGCGGCGTTCCGGTCTGCAGATATGCTGTTTTCAAATGGCATGCGGCATGTCCTCTCCGGTGAGACAAGCGCTGAGGAACTGATGCACGTCTGCCGCCGGGAGGCCTGGACTAATGGCAGCGTATGAGTACCGTGCCCTGACGGCAGACGGCCGGCGGACGAGCGGCGTGATCTCGGCTGACAGCCCCCGTGCCGCACGCCAGGAACTGCGCGCACGGCAACTGACGCCGGTGGATGTCTCGGAAGCATCGGACAGAAAACAAGGCCCCAGCCGCAGCGCCGGGCGCATGTCCCACAAGCAGCGCACGCTGTTCACACGGCAGCTCGCTGTGCTGCTGCAATCGGGCATGACCGTGGAGCAGGCGCTTGCGGCGGCGGCGTCTGACAGTTCGCTTCCGCGCGTCAGGTCGACGGTCATGGGTGTGCGCCAGATGGTGATGGAGGGCGCAACGCTGGCCGATGCGTTGAAATCGGCGCCCGCCGCTTTCCCGCCGCTCTATCGCTCGGTTGTGGCGGCCGGCGAGTCTGCAGGCAAACTGCCCGGCGTCTTGGAGCAGTTGTCTGCGAGCCTCGAGCGCACCTACAAGATGACATCGACCGCACAAGCGGCGCTGGTCTATCCTGCCGTGCTCGGCCTTATGGCGCTGGCGATGGTCAGTGCCCTGATGGTGTTTGTGGTGCCCAAGCTGGTCGAGCAGTTTGCGATGCTGGGCACAAGCGAACTGCCGGCTCTCACCGAATTTGTCATAGGCACATCTACCTTCCTCAGGGACTGGGGCCTGGCGCTGATCCTTGCCATCGCGCTGACTGTGTTCCTGTTTGCGCGGGCGCTGAAGTCGCCCGCATTCAAGCGGCGCTGGGATGGCTTTGTCCTGAAGCTTCCGCTGATCGGCCCATTGCTTCGCACGCTGTCTGCCTCCCGGTTCGCGCGGGTGCATGCAACCCTCGCCGGCTCCGGCGCGACCGTGCTTGAGGCGCTGTCGGCGGCAGGCGGAGCGATGAGCAATCTCATATTCCGCGATGCCGCCATGTCGATCCGCGCCGCCGTGCAGGAAGGCGGCACGCTGTCCGCAGCCATGAAGGCGACCGGTGTGTTTCCCCCAATGATGACGCACATGGTGCAGAGCGGCGAAGTGGCCCGCAATGTTCCGGACATGATGAACCGCGCCGCAGAGTTTCTGGAGAGCGAGTTCGAGGCGACGACGCGTACGGCGCTCAGCCTGCTTGAGCCTGCGATCATCATTCTTCTCGGCGGCATTGTCGGAACAATAGTCCTTTCGATCATGCTGCCCATCATGCAGCTAAACACACTTGCCCTTGGATGAAGGACAGACAGATGCAACACTCATACAGCCCGAAGCACAGACGCCAGAAGCAAGCAGGATTCTCGCTGATCGAACTCATGGTCGTCGTCTTCATCATGGGACTGCTGGCGACGCTGATCATCGTAAATGTGGCGCCTGTGGGAGATCGTTCCCGCGTGTCCAAGGCGCGCGCCGATATCGCTAGCCTTGAGAGCGCTCTGGAGCAGTACAGCCTCGACCTCTACACCTATCCGACCGCAGCGCAGGGTCTGGAGGCGCTCTCGGTGGCACCGGCCGGTGTTGACCTGTCGCTTTACCGGCAGGGCGGATACATTCGCCGTGTTCAGCTCGACCCGTGGGGTAATCCGTACCAGTACCAGATTCCGGGGACGCGTTCTGGCGGGCGGTATGACCTCTTCTCATTCGGCGCGGACGGAATACCGGGCGGCGAAGGTCCGGATGCGGACATAGGTAACTGGGACTGATCCTGGATGCTGCGCGCCGCCTCCACCTTGAGGAAAGTACCCCAGCCGCATGCCGGCGAGCGGGGGCTTTCGCTTGTGGAAGTGATGGTGACGCTGGCCATAACGGCCCTTGCCGCCTCCCTGATCGTGGAGACGGCACGTCCGGTCGACAACCTGAAGAGCGAGCATGACCGTCTTGCTCAGGTGATTGAGCGGCTGGACCTGCGGGCGAGGGTTTCCGGAGAGCCTACAGGCATCATGATCGAGACGACGGGCTACGCCCCCGCGACCTGGAAGGGCGGTCAATGGCAGATATCCGTGCGCGAGCAACGCACTTTGCCAGAGCGTTATAGGCTCAGGGTCAGCCCGGCATCCGGCGATGGTCCTCAGATCGTGTTTGATCCTCTGATGCCTGCACCAATGCCTGAAATTTTCCTCAGCGACGGCTCACGTCAGATGCGCCTCGCCTATTCGCGGCCGGTGCAGCCATGACCTCCCCGGGCTTTTCCCTTCTCGAGACGATGGTGGCGTTGGCGGTGTTCTCGCTGGCTGCGGTCGGGCTCCTGTCCCTAAACACGCAATCGGCCCGGATCAGCACCGAACTCGAAACGCGGCAACTGGCTCAGATTGTTGCCGCCAATATTGCTACAGACGCGGTGACGGGCAAGCTCAGGGGCACAAGCCCGACCCTTAGGGGAGAGCAGACCCAGCTGCGCAGGACGTTCACCTGGACGCGCACCGTCGAGGCAGCACCGGGAGACAATCTCTACAGCATACGGATCGATGTCACCGAAGCCGGAAGCCCGGCAGTCCTCGCCCGCCTTTCCCTGCTCGCCAACGATATGACTGTGCCATGAGCCAGTACAGGCACTTTTCCCAAAGCGGCGTGACGCTGATCGAGACGCTTGTCGCCTTGTTCGTGATTGCGATCATGGCGACGGCGGGTGCGATCATGACCAGCCAGGCCGTCCGCGGCGCGCGCGTGGTCGAGGCGAAAGGCGGAAAGTCGACCAGCCTTTCCATTGCGGCCGGAATGATCCGGGACGATCTTGGCGCCATCGTCCTTCGCCCGTCTCAGGATGAGGTCCGGCTGGAGCCCCCTACCCTGTTTGAAGGTTATGCTCCGCGGCATGATGGGCGCGTGATGGCCTTTGTCCGTAATGGCTGGGCAAACACGTCAGGCGAGGCGCGCGGTAACCTGCAACGCGTGGAGTATCGCTATGCTCGCGGCGCTCTCGTGCGAGATAGCTGGTCCACACCTGATCCGGTGCAGGGAAGCCCCGCTTCGGAAACAGTCGTGCTTGCCGGGGTGTCGGGTCTCTCCGTGCGCTACGCACGCGGAGATCGCTGGCTCACCGAGTGGGTAAGCCTGGCCGGCGGCAATGTGCCGATCCCGCAGAAGGCGGAGCTCACTTTCCGGTTTGCGCCTGAAGAAGAACTGAAGCTGCTGGTTCTCGTGGGGGATGGCAGATGATCCCTCAGAGGAAGGATGCCGGGGCGGCACTTTTGTCGATCCTGTTGATCGTTGCGACCCTCTCTGCCGCGGCGCTGATTGGGACTGAGGCCATCGCGCGCCAGACCGAGCTGCACCGGCTGGCGGCGCGCAAGGCGACGGCAGTCTGGTCTGCGCGATCTGCAGAAGCGCTGGCCTTGTCGAGCGCTGTCAAGTTGCGGGACGTAAGCCGGTTACCGGCTGACGGAAGCGGCGAGGCGCGGCAGGCCGATCTGGCACTTCCTGTCGATGGCGGCACCGTCACGCTGACGCTGCGGGAAATGCCGGCCTGCCTCAACCTGAATGCGCTCGGAAACCCGGACCCTATTGCGCAGCAACGCTCCGCAGACGGACTACGCGTGCTGCTTGAGGATATCGGCGTTCCGGCGACGGATGCCCTTAGGGCGGTTGCGGTGCTCGGGGATTGGATCGACGCGGATCATGTGCCCCGGCCTTATGGGGCGGAGGATGCCGCTTACCAGTCGCTTTCCAACCCGCTGCGCCCCGCCAACCAGCGGCTCTACAGCCTTGATGAGCTGGCATTCCTTCCAGAGTTTACACCCGACCTTCGGCTGGCCATGAAGCCCTTTGTCTGCGCCCTGCCGCACGACGATCCTGCACCAATTAACATGAACGCGCTGACACCGCTCTCGGCGCGAGTCCTGAGAGCCGCGGCGGCGGGTACAATATCGGAAACAGAAGCGCGCCGGATAGTCGAGTTGCGCCCGCAGGCAGGCTGGCGCGATGTCCAGGATTTTCGGGAAACCTTGTCGCGCCGGCCGCAAGCCGAAGCGGCGCTGGCAGGTGTTCCGCTCACGACACAAGGTGAGTTTTTTATAGGAGCCGGAGCCGTCACACTGGACACCGCCAGTTGGAATTTCCGTTTCCACATGCGAGCGGGAAACACTGGAGAGCCGGCAATCGTGTGGCGGGAATTCGGAGGCGCAGGATGAGCGCGGATGTGTTTGTGGAGCTTGCCGCGGACGATTCCGGCGATGCCCGGATTGGCCGTATGCGGAAGGGTGTCCTCGAGGAGATACCCGTGCATGCGTTTCACGCCTCCCCTGGCATGAAGGCGGTCGCCTTTGCGCCAGCACTGCTTATGAACCGGCTCCGGATACCGGTTCCGGCACGATCTGAAACGGAAGCACACAGGTCTGCGCTGTACACGATCGAGGATGACCTCGCCCAACCGATCGAAGAGATCACGCTTGTGCTTGGACCCCGGCAGGCGGGAACGAGTGACAGAGACGCTTTTGTGGTGGACACCGCGCTGCTGCAAAGCTGGCGTGCGCGGCTGGAACAGATCGGGCTTGGTCAGGCCGTGATTGTTGCCGAAAGCAGCCTGCGCTCGCGCACCCCAGCCGTTTGGGATTTCGGCGACCGTGTGCTGCTCACCCGCCTTGAAGACAGCTTTGTTGCCGACAAGCAACTCGGAGACGACACAGTCAGGGGTTTCATCGCAGCATCGGGATTTTCGGACGCGCCTGTGCGCAAGGCCGGATCGCTTGCAACATTAGCGGAGCTGCATCTCGAGTCGCCCGGCGTGGAAATCAGCAGCGGAAAATCGGCGCAGATGAAAGGCCTTCGCGCCTGGCAGACGACAGCTGCGCTTGCCATGGCAGGACTGCTTATCTGGACCATCACGCTGTATCTGGACACGCGCGCGCAGGAGTCGGCCGCGCAACGCGCAGACCAGACCGCGCGCCAGATGTTCCGGACACAGTTTGCCGGCGTGCCTGAGCCAGCGGACGTCCACGCCGAAGTCCGGCGCATCATGCAAGACTCCGCGCCCGGATCAGCCGCAGACTTCCAGCCGATGGCCTCTGCCCTGTTCAAGGCCATTTCCGGCAGCGACACCATTCAGCTGTCCCGCCTCTCCTATGCAGCGGCGGAGCAATCCCTGCAGGCGGAGCTGCGATTTGCGAATACAGCCGACGAGGCCGCGTTCCGCTCGCGCCTCGTGCCTGCAGGCCTGCAGGTCGAGTCCGCTGAAGTGACTGACCTGCCGGGCGACGTGCAGGGCCGGTTTGTTCTGCGGAGCGTGCCATGAGAGCGGCCTGGGAACGCCTTCAGCCGCGCGAAAAGCTGCTTCTGACGGCGGCAGGTGTCGCGCTGGCCGCGGCGCTGATTGTGCAGGCCGGCTTCATTCCCCTGATAGAGGCGGACGAGACGGCAAAAGCGAAACGCGCCGTGGCAGAAGGAACGATCGCACGCCTGCGGCGTCTTCAGGCCGCGGGCGTGGCATCGGTTCCGCAATCCGGCTCCGTCGGCGACCCCGCAGTCTTCGCTGCAGACCTGGGGCTGGCCCTGTTAGGAACAACCGTCACGCCGCAAGGGAGCCTGCAGTTTCGGTTTGACGGGGCAGAGCCGGGTGTTGTCTTCTTGTGGATGGACCGGATCAAGGCCGGCACCGACCTTCGGCTCGTCTCCGTAGAGATGGTGTCCGCAGGCAATGGCCGGGTCAGTGTCACGGCCGAGTATGCAGGAGACCGCCAGCCATGATCCGCCTGTTGCTTCTGCCGCTCCTGGCGCTTGGCATCGCCATTGGCGTGCTTGTCTTTGCGCCCTTGTCGACGGTTCTGGATATCTCGGGCCTGCGTCGCAGTGGCCTCGACTGGACGTCCGCAAGCGGCACTGTGTTTGACGGACGCCTCGAAGGCATTGCCGTGAATGGCACGCAGTATGGCGACGCGTCAGCGCGGCTACTGCCCGAAAACCTTCTCACCGGTGCCATGAAATTTGCCGTCGACTGGACTGGACCGAGCGGCCGGGGGACGGGTCAGATGACGTTTCAATCCCCAAAGAATATCGGCCTGTACGACTATGATCTGGACCTCGACCTGATGGAGATCGAGCACGCCGCAAAGTGGATCCAGCAATCGGGTGGGCGTATCACGATGCAGGGTGAGACGATCCGCTTCAAGGATGGCGTCTGCCATACTGCCAGCGGCACGGCCCGCAGCGATGTGCTGGAACGTAACCGCGCGATCCTTGGCGATGGCTGGAGCGAGATGCAGGGCGAATTGCGGTGTGAGGACGGCGACCTTGTGATCCCGCTGGAATCGGCGAATGCCACCGGCACAAAATTCGGGGCGTTCCTGCGCCTAAGACCAGGGGTGCCGGGCCGGTTTGAAGCGCGGGTTTCCGGCCTGGTGACACGCGAGCTTGACTATGTCCTGCCGATGGCTGGCTTCCGGCGCGAAGGCAAGGAGTATATCTATTCCTATTCTGCGGCGGCAGGGAGAAACCCGATATGATCCGTATCCTGACGTCCTCTCTGGCCATGGGTGCGCTGGCGGCCTGTAGCAGCACGCCCGCCGCCGCAACAGCAAAAGCGATTGCCGCGACGGAGGCCGCTGCCAGTGCGCCTGCAGAAGGCCTGCCGCCCCAGCGGCTTGCGCCCGGGGAATGCGGCTTGTTCCTCTGGGGCATGGCCGCGCCGCGCAAGTTTGTGTTCTTTGCCAAGGCCACTTCTGGCAATGCGCTGGTCCTGATGAACGAGTCCCCCACATCCCTGTCTATGGCGGCGGCGGGCGGCGATGTGTTCGGCCAGTTTCTCACCGAAATGGAATATGCCGGCACGGAGCCCGCCCGGCGCGTGAAGATTTCGGTGAAGCCCGGCGAAGTGCTCGAGGGTGGACAGCGCGTCGAGAGCGGCACGATCCTGTTCATTGGCGCCGATGGCTGGGAGACCGTGCTGCCGGTCACCGGCGTGCGCGCCTGCATGCCCGGTGGCTGACCGCCTATTTCAGCAACAGATCGACCGGCACTTCGAGGGCGTCAGCCAGGCGTTTCGCTGTTTTCAGGCCGTAGGACATGCCGCGCTCGATGGCCGAGATATGGTTCGGACGAATGCCGCTGAGTTCGCCCAGCTCGCGCTGCGTCATCAAGCGGAACTGGCGCACCGCGCGCACCGCGCTTTCGCCTTCGCCGATACGCTTGAGAAGCGGCGAAGGCAGGGCCGCAAACGAGCCGCTGCCGGGCGCGCGGCGGCCCGCCGTCAGGCCTTCGATCTGGCTCTCCAGACTTGCGACCTTTTTTTCGAGGTCGATCAGCCTGATCTCCAGAGAATAAACAAGTTTCGGATCGCTCATCGCCCAAGCCCCATCGATGCGGCTCCAGCAATAAGGGCGTTCTGAAACGGTTCCGTGTCGGGGAAATCACATTTTTATGTCGCTCCTCTGGAGAGACAGTGGTGCCGGCAACAGGACTCGAACCCGTGACCCCCTGATTACAAATCAGATGCTCTACCAGCTGAGCTATGCCGGCACGGGCCTCGCGTTACCGGAAACGGCCGGAACGCGCAAGCAGAACGGGCTGCAAGGCCTCTGCCTTGCCATCCCCTCCCCCCGCAGGCACAACAGGTGGCGGTTTCGGGAGGCTGCCATGACGACAGTACCAGAGACAGCCGGGCGGGCGCTGATGCCGGATCTGGTGCGGGCTTTTGCCCTTTTCGGCATCGCGATCGTCAATGTCACCGCCTTCTCCCAGCCTATCGCGGTAGGCTTCTATGGCGAGGCGCTGGCGAGCCCGGCAGACCAGGCCGCGTATTTCGGCATGACCAGCCTGTTCCTGATGAAGTCCTATCCCCTGTTCTCGATGATGTTCGGGGCGGGGCTTGCCTACCAGCTTTCCGCCGCAGCGCGGTCCGGAAAGGCGTTTGCCCCGCGCTACTTCCGCCGGATGGCCGCGCTGGTTGTGCTCGGCGCGCTGCATTTCGTTTTCTTCTGGATCGGCGACATCCTGATGGTCTACGGCCTGCTCGGATGCTTCCTGTTCCTGATGCGGGATGTTTCCGCAAAAGTTCTGGTGCGAGTGGGGATTGCGCTGATAGCGCTCAACACGCTTCTGCTGCTCTCACTGGGCGCCATGATGTGGGCGCTGGAATCGCTCTCGCCCGAAGCGATGGCGGATCTGGGCTATGATGCCATGAATGAAGCGTCCCTTCGGGCATTTGGCGAAGGCAGCTTCGGCGACGCCGCTGCCTACCGGCTCGGCCTGCTCGGTCTCATGGTGCCCAGCCTGATTTTCCAGCAAGGCCTCTCCGTTTTCGGGTTCTTCTGCTTTGGCCTCGCCGCGCTGAAAACCGGCGTCATTGACAATCCCGAGTCGCGGTTCTGGCGCCTGTCGCGGCGTGTCCTTCTCCCTGTCGGAGTTGCGGGCAGCCTGGCGGGAGGCTGGATGCTGCTGCAGGCGCATTCCGCCGTGGACAGCACGTTCCTTCTGGGCTCGGCGATCACACTTGGGTTTTCGGCGTTTTCGGCGCTGGGCTATGCCGGTCTGATCGCGGCCATATCGACGGGTGAACCCGGGCCGATCCGCCGGTTCCTTGCTCGGGCAGGTTCCGCCTCTATGACCGCCTATCTCCTGCAATCGGTCGCCTTTTCCCTGATCTTCACAGCCTACGGCCTCGGCCAGTTCGGCAGGCTCGGCGCGGCCGAGGCCATAGGCCTTGCCGCGCTGGTGGCGCTGGCGTCCTTGGTGTTTACAGGGCTCTGGCGCAGCTTCGCGAAACGCGGGCCGATGGAAGTGCTGCTCCGCCGGGTCACCTATTGGGGCCGCGCCTAGAGCTTTCCTTTACCGACAGGGGCGTTAAAAGGCCGGGTTTACTGTTCACCCCCCGCAAAGGCGCATAAATGACCAAGCCCCGGCGCATCCTCGTCACATCCGCCCTGCCGTACATAAACGGCGTCAAGCATCTCGGCAACCTCGCCGGTTCGATGCTTCCGGCAGACGTGTATTCGCGGGTGATGCGCCTGCTCGGCCATGACGTGACTTATATCTGCGCGACCGACGAGCATGGCACCCCGGCGGAGCTGGCCGCGCAGGCAGCCGGCCAGACGGTACAGCAATATTGCGACGAGCAATATGAAATCCAGCGCAAGGCCGGCGAGGGCTTCAACCTGTCCTATGACTGGTTCGGGCGCACGTCCCGGCCCGCCAATCACGCACTGACCCAGCACTTCGCCCAGCAGCTGGAACGGCATGGCCTGATCGAAGTGCGTACTTCCAAACAGGTCTACGCTGTCGATGATGGCCGCTTCCTGCCGGACCGCTATGTCGAAGGTATCTGCCCCCATTGCGGCTATGAAAAGGCACGCGGCGACCAGTGCGACAGCTGCGGACGCCTGCTCGATCCGGTTGACCTGATTGATCCGTACTCGGCCGTTAGCGGTAGCCGTAATATCGAAGTGAGGGATACGGATCATCTTTACCTGCTCCAGACCGGCATGCAGGACCGCATCCGCGCGTGGGTCAATGAAAAGGGCAAGAACTGGCCGCAACTCGCTGTCTCGATTGCCAACAAATGGCTGGATGAAGGCCTGATTGCCCGCTCCATTACGCGCGACCTCAGCTGGGGCGTGAAGGTAACGGATGCGGACGGCAATCCGCGCCCAGGCTTCGAGAAGAAAGTGTTCTACGTCTGGTTCGATGCGCCGATCGGCTACATCTCCGCCACGCAGGAATGGGCCGAGGCGAACGGCAAGGACTGGGAAACGCTCTGGAAAACCGACAAGGGCGCAGACGAGACTGAATATGTCCAGTTCATGGGCAAGGATAACGTCGCCTTCCATACGGTTAGCTTCCCGGTCACCTTGCTGGGCTGCGGCGAACCGTGGAAGACGGTCGACAAGCTGAAGGCCTTCAACTGGGTCACCTGGTATGGCGGAAAGTTCTCCACCAGCCAGAAGCGCGGTGTGTTCATGGACCAGGCGCTCGACCTTCTGCCTGCGGACTATTGGCGCTGGTATCTCATCTCGAACGCGCCGGAAGGCTCGGACGCAGCCTTCACATGGGAAAGCTTCCAGGCGGCGGTCAACTCCGATCTTGCCAACGTGCTCGGCAATTTCGTCAACCGGATCACCAAATACTGCGCCTCGAAATTCGATGGCAAGGTCCCGGAGACAGGCACCCCCGGCGAGGCCGAAGCCTGGATGGCGAACGAACTGGCTGAGCGCCTGCCGCGCCTTGTCGAGTTCTACGAAGCGATGGAATTCCGAAAGGCCGCCGCCGAGACGCGCGCGCTCTGGGCCGCTGGAAACGAGTACCTCACCAAGGCGGAGCCCTGGGTGAAGTACAAGTCGGATGTGGACGGCGCCGCTGTCGGCGTGCGTGCAGGCATCAACCTTGCCGCCGTGTTCGGCATCATCGCCCAGCCAATCATTCCGGATGCCGCAAAGAAGATCCTGGATGCGCTCGGCATACCGGAAGCCAATCGCAAGTTCCCGGGTGGCTCGAAAGCGGAAGACTTTGCCGAGTTGCTTGATGCCATCCCGCGCGGGCATGCCATCACGCCGCCAGATGTCCTGTTCCAGAAGATCGAGGAAGCGCAGGTTGCTGAATGGACGGCGCGCTTTGGCGGAGGAAAGGACTAGGCGGATGGCGCGTGTTCGGAGTGGCGGTTGCCAGTGCGGACGTATCCGTTTCCGGGCGTCGAGCCTCAGAGACAATCCGCATGTCTGCCATTGCCGCATGTGCCAGAAGGCAACCGGCAATTTCTTCGCTGCGCTGGTCGGCGTTCCGCACACGGACTTCCAATGGACACGCGGCGCGCCTGCGGAGTTCCAAAGCTCAGAAAAAGTCCGGCGCGGTTTCTGCCGAGATTGCGGCACGCCGCTCTATTACCGGCACGAAGAAAGCCAGCACATTGCGATGAGCATTGGCGCATTCGACGATCCTGCCTCCATTCCGCTGAACTACCAGCTCGGGATGGAGGGCCGCCTGCCCCAGCTGGATCAGCTGCCGGGCCTCGCGCATTTCGGCTCCACCGAACAGGCGATGCCGGAAGAAGCAGAGCTAATCCGCACAAGCAACAATCAGCACCCGGATCATGATACGGATGACTGGACCCCGAAAACCTGACCTGCCTCAGCGCTCGAAGTCATACATCTCCGTCGTCACGGTCGCCTGCCCGGCGGTACTGTAACGCGGACCTTTCGCGCGCTCCGGCGCAAAGTGTGCATCAAGCCTTGCGACCTGTGCCGGCGCCAGTTTCACACTTGCCGCAGCATGATTGTCCTCAAGATGCGCGCGCTTCGTCGTGCCGGGAATCGGGATGACGTGCTGCCCTTTCGCCAGCGTCCAGGCGAGCGCCAGCTGCGCGACTGTGCACCCGGCCTCTCCCGCGATGGCACGCGCTTCGTCCAGCAAGGCAAGGTTTGCTGGATAATGCTCCGGCAGGAAGCGCGGGAAGGCACTGAGACGCATATCGCTCTGATGAAATGTAGCCGGATCGGCCGGAGGATCGGCGAGAAAGCCGCGCCCGACCGGTGAGAAGGCCACAAGCACCGTCCCAAGCTCCCTGCAAGCCTCCAACACAGCAATCTCAGGATTGCGTACCCAGAGCGAGTATTCAGACTGTAGCGCCGCCACCGGATGCACGCTGTGCGCGCGGCGGAGCTGCTCCTCACCCATCTCGGAAAGGCCTATGAACCGGATCTTCCCTTCCCGAACAAGTTCAGACAACGCGCCTGCCGAGTCCTCCACCGGCACATTCGGGTCCGGCCTGTGCAGGTAGTAGAGATCGATCATATCCGTACGCAGACGTTTCAGGCTGGCCTCACACGCGGCCTTGATGGCTTCTGGGCGGCCATCGATCACGCGCTTGCCATCCCGGAAATCGAGAACGCACTTGCTGGCGAGGAAGAATTCCTTGCGGCGTCCCCTGAGGGCCTCACCGATCAGCTCTTCGCTCCGACCCGCTCCATAAATGGTGGCCGTGTCGAGGAAATCGCATCCGATGTCGAGCGCGTGCGACAGCAAGTTCTTCGCATCACTCTCATCAATCGGCGGGCCATAGGCATGCGTGATGTTCATGCAGCCGAGGCCGATGGGGTGAACGTCTCGGTCGCCGATGCGTCGCTTCTGGCTAGTCATCCGGTCAGGCCCGCGGCGTGAAGCGCTGACGCAGGTCCGCCTTCAGGATCTTGCCATTGGCATTGCGCGGCAGCGGATCGTCCTGAAACTGGATTTCCACGGGCACCTTGAAGGGCGCCAGCTGGTTCGCGACATGCGCGCGCAGCTCTGCCTCGGACGCTTCCTTGCCGGGCTTCAGCTGCACCACCGCGCCAACTTCCTCGCCGAGCACCTTGTGCGGAATGCCGACCACTGCAGCGTCCATCACAGCGGGATGGTCATAAAGCGCACTCTCGACTTCGATACAGTACACATTCTCGCCGCCGCGGATCAGCATGTCCTTGGCGCGGTCGACCAGGAACAGGAAGCCTTCCTCATCGATGCGCGCGAGGTCGCCCGTGACGACCCAGCCATTGCGGAAGGTTTCGGCCGTGGCGTCCGGGCGGTTCCAGTAGAGGCGGCAGTTCGCAGCGCTCTTGCACCAGAGCTCGCCCACTTCGCCGCGCGGCAATTCCTTGCCATCCGGATCACAGATCTTCAGCTCCACCGCGAGCGGCGGGGCGCCAGCACTCGAAGGCCGGTTCACATAGTCTTCGCCGATATTCAGCGTGGCCGTTGCGCACGTTTCCGTCATGCCCCAGCCATTGCCGGGCGCCGCATCTGGGAAGCGCTTCTTGATCGTGGAAACGAGTTCCGGCGCCGAGGGCGCACCGCCATAGGAGATGACCTGGATGGAAGATAGGTCGTATTTGTCCCGGTCCGGATGTTCCAGGAGTTGCCAGGCAATCGCCGGCACGCCGCCGATGGAGGTGATCTTCTCCGCCTCGATGATCGGCAGGGCTTCGCCTGCGTCCCATTTATACATCGAGACGATCTTGTCCCCGCGCAGCGCCGAGGGAATGAGAATCGCGAAGGAACCGGTCGCGTGGAAGAACGGGATCGACAGCAGGGTAGCGCGCATCGCTTCCGGATCGGGCGTCGGCACAGGCTCACCCTTGCGCAGGTACATACGCGCCTGGCAGGTCATGGAGTTGAACATGTTGGTGATGATGGCGCGGTGCGTTGCCAGCGCCCCTTTCGGCTTTCCAGTCGTGCCGGAGGTGTACATGATTGTGGCATCATCATCCGGCCCCAGATCAACGGCGACAGTACCGGCATCAGCCAGCCCGACCCAGTCGTTCGGATGGCCGACGATGGCATCCAGCGATGAGACACGCGGATCGGCGATCTCTTCGGCAGTGTCCCGCGCAATGAGGATGTTTTTCAGTTCGGGCAGTTTTTCGAGATGGCCGCGAATGCGCTCATAGATCTGGCCATCGACAATCGCCAGCTTCACGCCTGCGAACGAAAGGCCGTATTCGAGTTCTTCCGCCGTCCACCAGGAATTCATCGGCGTGGCGATCGCGCCAAGAGACAGCGCGGCGTAGAAGCCGAGCGGCCATTGCGGATAGTTGCGCATCACGATGCCCACACGGTCGCCTTTCCGGATGCCGTATTTCGTATGCAGCTCGTGCGCGAGCTTGCGTACGGCAAGCTGCATGGCTCGGAACGTGACGCGCTCATTCTGATAGACGATGTAGGTCCGATCGGCGAACTGCATCGCCGCGAGATCAAGGATCACAGGCACCGTCGGCGGTGCGTTCTTGTAGACCTTATAGGTCACCCCGCGAATGACCGCATCTTCCAGCTCAACCGGTGAGCCGGGCGCCGCCAGCGCAGCGTTGGCCGCATCAATCGACATCGCCGGCCAGTTCGGAATCGCGCCTTCTGCCATGTGCAGTTTCCTCCATATCTGATTGTCGCCCCCCACAAACCATGCCTGCCGCCGTGTTTGAAGGGGTATGCGCACCGGATTCGGCGCGCAGGGCGCGGCTATTTGCGCCGAGCCGCAAGTACCTTGTCGATATCCCGGGCCGGATCGAAACGGCGCGGCCTCGAGTTGACAGCCCAGCTGAACATGAGCGGCAATGAGATCAGGACAATCCCCAGCTTGATCAGGTTGGTTATGGATACGTCGCCGATGCTGATCGGCAGGGCCAGCACGACAAGCACCAGGAAGCCAAAGGCCAAAATGTTGAAGATCAGCATCAGCCCGTAATAGGCCGGGCGCTCCCCTGCCCTGAACTCAGCCGACGGATTAGCGGCGGCAACACCGGCAACCACCTTGCGGATCAGCGGTTCGAAAGTGTCGAACCGATCCTCGAAATTGCCGATGCCCTTGAAGTGCATGCTGGTGAGCGTCAGTTGCGAGCGCGCACCGGTGAGCTCTGCCAGGAACCGTGTCTGTTGTATCCGCCCGGGCGCAAAGGCCAGACGCACGCGCCGGACATGGCTGTAAGGCACCGTCAGCACAAGCTGACCCTCAGGGCCAAACTGCTCCAGCCGGTCGTCGTGAGCCAGCCACAGCGTTTCGCCCGTCTGGCTGACGGACGCCCTGCGGCGGAACTCCACTACGCTCATATCCTGACCCCCACTGCGGGATCTGGTTAGCTTCATTTGCCGAGATCGCAAAAGCGGACTTTGCGGACCGTACCGTCCCGGTCCGTCACATCATAGGCCCGGCCGGTGAGGTTGGTGTCCTCACAGAGATAACCAATCTGGTACATCGCCAGCAGCGCTTCATTGTCCGGCATCAGGTCATAGGCGGTCATCACGTCAATGGCCGCCTGGTGACGGCCCAGGCCGAACAGCGCGTTAAACTCCTGCGTACGGGTCAGGTTGGCCGAGCCAAGCGTGGCGAGGTACTCGGCCACTTTCGTCTGCGCAACCGGAAGTTTCTTCGCAGCGTCCGCCGCTGCCTTGCTGGACGCATGGTCTGCCAGCACTTCCTGATAATAACCGACCGCGCCCTCGGCATTATAACCGCCCGTCGCGAGGCTGTAGTCACCGAGCAGCACAAGCGTCTTCGCGCGTTCTTCTTCTGTGATGCTGGTATCTCCGGCGAGCTGCATAAGGCGCTCGATGGCAATCGGCGTATTGCCGGCGCGGACGAGCTCTTCGACCGTGCCCATAGCGCGATCGAAGCTGGATTTCACAACCGCGGCTTCCGGCGGCGAAATCGCGCCGGGTACCGGCGTGGGTGATGGCGTCGACGAACATGCGGCGAGAACGACAGCCGAAGCGGCAGCGAACAGAAGGGAACGAAGCATCGGGAAACTCCTGTAAAAAGCTGGAATCGGCGGGACGAACCCGCGCGCAGCGCTATGCTTAGCCCGGCAAACTGAACCGAGACAGGGCCGAACTGCGGAGAAAATGTGACGTCTGCGCGTCAGGCGCGGGCAGCAATATCTATTGCTGAAATGTCACCCCGGCCGAGCGCCTCGATGGCCCGGGCCGCAATATGACGGGCGTTCAGGCCGGCCTGCTCGTACATCAGGAAGGGCGAGTCCTGATCCTGGAAGACGTCCGGCAGGGTCATCACCCGGATCTTCAGACCGCCATCCAGCGCGCCGACATTAGCGAGGTGTTCGAGCACGAAACTGCCAAAGCCGCCTTTGGCGCCTTCCTCGATCGTGATCAGCACTTCGTGTTCCTTGGCCAGGCGCTCGACGAGTTCTGCATCGAGCGGCCGAGCGAAGCGCGCGTCGGCAACCGTGACACTCAGGCCCTGAACGGAGAGCATGCTCGCTGCTTTCAGGCATTCCTGCAGGCGGGTGCCATAGGAAAGAATGGCGATGGTCGTGCCTTCACAGACGATCCGGCCCTTGCCGATTTCAAGGGCTTTCAGGACCGCAGGCATCTCGGCGCCTGTGCCTTCACCGCGCGGATACCGGATCGAACTCGGGCCATCATCAATCTCGTGCGCGGTCTTGACCATGCGGGCAAGTTCCGCCTCGTCCGAAGGCGCCATGCAGACAAAGCCCGGAAGTGCGCCGAGATAGCCGACATCGAAGCTTCCAGCGTGCGTCGCGCCATCTGCGCCGACGAGGCCTGCGCGGTCGAGCGCAAAGCGCACGGGCAGTTTCTGGATCGCCACATCATGGACGACCTGATCGTACCCGCGCTGAAGGAAGGTTGAATAAATCGCGCAGAAGGGCTTCATCCCATCCGCAGCGAGGCCGGCCGCAAACGTCACCGCATGCTGTTCGGCGATGCCGACATCGAAATGGCGCTCCGGAAAGCGAGCGCCGAAAATATCCGTAGACGTACCAGATGGCATCGCGGCCGTGATGGCGCAGATCCGGTCATCCGTCTCGCCAAGGTCTGCCAGCGTCTTGCCGAAGACTTTCTGATAAGAGGGCGGGCCGGCCGCGCCTTTCGCCTGCTCGCCGGTGATCACGGAGAATTTCGAGACACCGTGGTACTTGTCCGCGGAGTTTTCAGCGGGCGCGTAGCCCTTCCCTTTCTGGGTGACCACATGCAGCAGGATCGGGCCATCCTGCATCGCCTTGATGTTTTCCAGGATCGGGATCAGCGTGTCGAGGTCATGCCCGTCAATCGGGCCGACATAGTAAAACCCCATCTCTTCGAACATGGTGCCGCCCATCGCGAAGCCGCGGAGATACTCTTCCGCGCGTCGCGCCGGCGACTCGAGGCCCATCGGCGCGACGACTTTCTTTGCCAGCCGGCGCAGGCCCCGGTAAGGACGCGAAGATACGAGGCGCGAGAAATAGTGGCTCATCGCGCCGACCGGCGGCGCAATCGACATGTCATTGTCGTTGAGGATGACGATCAGGCGCGTCTTGTCAGCACCGGCATTATTCATGGCTTCGTATGCCATGCCCGCCGACATGGAGCCGTCGCCGATCACGCAGATGACGTGGTTCTTGCGCGCCTGCAGGTCGCGCGCCTTGGCGAAGCCGAGACCGGCCGAAATGGAGGTCGAGGCATGGGCTGCGCCGAACGGGTCGAACTCGCTCTCTGAGCGTTTGGTGAAACCCGAGAGGCCGCCCCCCTGACGGAGCGTGCGCATCCGGTCGCGGCGGCCGGTGAGGATCTTGTGCGGATAGCACTGATGGCCGACATCCCAGATCAGCTTGTCATCCGGCGCATCGAATACGGAATGGATGGCGACTGTCAGTTCGACGACGCCGAGGCCGGAACCGAGATGGCCGCCTGTCACGGCGACAATGTCGATCACCTCGTCGCGCACTTCGGCAGCAATCTGCTTGATATCCGCCCGGCTGCGGCCTTTCAGGTCTGCCGGGGAATTGATCGCGTCAAGCAGGCGATTGGGTCTGTTTTCTGTCATCTTGCGATGTCTTTTCTATACTTCGCCGCTGCTGTTTCAACGTGGCCGGTTCAGGACGTAATCAACCGAATGCAGCAGGACTGAGGCCTTGTCACGGAAAATCGCCAAATGTTCCTTGGCCTGGGCTGCCAGCAATCTGACCCGCTGGCGGGCCCCTTCCACCCCCAGAAGGGTGACGAAATTCGCCTTTCCGGCGGGCTGATCGGTCCGCAATGGCTTGCCGACCACACTCTCCTCGCCCTCGGCGTCGAGGATGTCATCCGCAATCTGGTAGGCGAGGCCAAGGTCGTTGGCGAAGCCCGCGAGGGCATTGCGCTCGGCCTCCCGGGCATGGCCGATGATGGCGGCGGCTTCAAAGGCGTAGGAGATCAGGGCGCCGGTCTTCAGGCGCTGCATGCGGGTAATCGTGTTGAGGTCGCGGGGGCTTTCCTCTTCCAGCATGTCGATCATCTGGCCGCCAACCATGCCGCGCGCCCCGGCGGAGTCGGCGAGGCGCTCGATCAGCAGGGAGCGGACCGCCGGATCATCGTGCGTTTCGCTCGAGGCGAGAATCTTGAAGGCCAGGGTCAGCAGCGCGTCACCTGCCAGAACCGCGGTCGCTTCGTCGAACGCCTTATGGACCGTGGGCTGGCCGCGCCGGAAATCATCATCGTCCATGCAAGGGAGATCATCGTGGACGAGCGAATAGCTGTGCACGCATTCCAGCGCTGCCGCGGTGCGCAGAAGCGATTTCTCGGATGCGCCAAACATCGCGCCGGTCTCGATGACGAAGAAGGGCCGCATGCGCTTGCCATTGGCGAGAGCTGCGTGGCGCATGGCCCGCATAAGGTTGGCTTCCGGGCCGCTGGCAGGCGGGATCAGCTGGTCGAGGGCCACCGTGACACGGTCTGCCACTTCCTTAAGCCGCTGTTCGAAATCCGTCACGTCCCCCATGTCCGCACCGGCCGCCTCATTCAAACGACGCAGGTTCAGTCGACGGGCCCGACGCGCCCTGGACGATCTGCTCGATCTTGAGTTCGGCAGACTTCAGACGGGTTTCGCAATGCGCCTTCAGGGCGGCGCCGCGCTCGTAGATGGCAATGGATTTTTCGAGTTCCACATCGCCCGCCTCGAGCTGGCGCACGATACCCTCAAGCTCCGAGAGCGCTTCCTCGAAGCTCATCTTATCGACGGGTTTCGCTTTCGAGTCGGCCATGGGCGGGCGCCCTCCTCAGGAATAGTCCATTTGTTTCTAGTGACGTCAGCCGGGGGCGACAACCGGATAAGCGATCCCGGGCCGGATTTAGTCCTCGCGATAGGCGTAAACCCGGAAGCTCCAGTAACTGTCGCCCCCGTCCCGGATGCAGGACCAGCCAAGGCGCCGCAGTTCCGGGCGAAGCATGCGATTGAACCAGCCATGGGCGGCAAGGTAAACTTTTCCTTGCTCCGAGGCCTCATGCAGGCGGAGGGCGGCGATTTTCGCGCGTAGATGGGCTTCGGTGTTCGATTCGCCGTCCAGGCTGTGTCCGGCAAGCCAGGCCGTTCTGGCGAGCACGTTCCAGGTTTTCGGCAACGCCCTCACCCCCACGAGCGTTGGCGGTGGCAGCGGCGCTTCGTTGAAGACAGGGTCATGCAACGCCGCCTTGTGGGGCATCGCGATGGCCGCTGTCTCCTGTGCCCGCAGGCGGGCGGAAGCGAACACGATATCGGCGTCTGCAACCGCTTCCATCAGCTCTTTTGGCGCTTTCTGGCCTTCGGCAAGAGGACCAGCTTCGTAGCGGCTCCACCAGTCGACATATTCCTGCCAGCTGAGGCGGGGCCCCTTGGTGCGGTCAAGTGCCGGGCGACCGTGACGGGATACGATGATGGGGCCGCGCGGCGGCTGAGTCGATGTCGTTGCTGGCATCGTCCTTCCCCCGTCATTCAGGCGCCTTGAGGGCCATGGCCCGGACTTTTCGACTAGCGGCGTTGCCCTTCGGGGGCAAGCTTACAGATCGCGCCAGACGCGCTTCTTGCAGGGCTCGTCATCGAGCAGGCCGCAGCGATGGAAGGTCAGCAGGACCGTATCCGCGCGGCCGATCAGGTGATCGAGCGGTACGAAGCCGACAGAGGCATCGTCCTTTCCGACACGCAGCGGGCAGCCGGCGCGGTCCACAACGCCATTGACCGGCGGGCAATGGCCCGACAGTTCGCGGCTGTCATAGGAATTGTTGCGGTTGTCGCCGATCATGAATAGGTGGCCTTCCGGCACCACGAACAGCGCAGTGTCGGCGACTTTCCGGCCGCGCAGGCCGCGGTGGGTGAGCCAGGACTTGTCACCGATGGTTTCGCGCCATTCCTGCGCCTGATCGATCACCACGTCCTTGTCGGGAACGTAGCGCACGGAGCGGACATATTCGGACTGGACCGGCTCGCCATTGATGATGAGCGTTTCGTTGAGAATCTGGACGGTATCGCCCGGCAGGCCGATGACGCGCTTGATCATCACTCGGTCGGAAAAGGTGTGCTCGAACACGACCACTTCGCCACGCTCCGGCGTGCCGGGAAAGAAGCGGCCTTCGCCGAGCGGCAGGTAGCGGCCCATGCTGAGGGGCAGCGAGTAACGGCCGTATCCATAGGCGAACTTCGCCACCGCCACCCGGTCGCCAACCTCAAGGCTGGGCACCATGCTCTCGGAGGGGATGACCCGCTGCTCGTACAGCAGGCCGGTGAACAGCAGGAAAACTGGCGCGACGATGGCCAGCGTTGCGCCCCATTCCTTCAGCTCGCGCTTGACCTTTTCCCAGGTCGTCAGCGGCGCCGCTTCCGAGGCCGAGGCGTCGATTTCACTGGACATTCTGACCTCGAGATTCCGTTTCCGGGGCAGTCTTAGACGAAAAGAGCGCCACCTGCGAAGGCGAAAACACCCTTGTGACTGCTATTGCCCGGCACTTTGCCCGCAGGTCAGGCAAGGCTGTAGAGGAGGACACCCTCAGGGTTTGGGGAAACCGACAATTCTTTTCGATGTTTCAAGTAGTTAAGGTGGGCAATCGCCTCCCCTGTGGCCATGCTGACCTCGTCCTCCTGAATGGCGCGGCCGAAGATCGCGATGAAAGTATCCAGCACGGTCATTGGCTGTTTGCCGAGGCGCTGGCGCAGGCGGGCGAGCGCGGTTTCGTGGCCATGGATCAGGTGTTGCAGCCGTGTGTGCGCCCCGGTGAAAGGCTCGTTATGGGCAGGCAGGACCAGCACGTCTTCCGGCAGGGTTTCCAGCAGTTTGCGACAACTGCGGAGCCAGTCTTCCAGCGGGTTTGCCTCTGGCTCGGTCGGATGGACCGAGACATTGGAGGAGATGCGCGGCAGGAGCTGGTCTCCTGAGATGACGACATTCAGCTGAGGCGCAAACAGGCAGGCATGCTCGGGCGAGTGGCCGGAGCCTGTGACGACCCGCCAGGTGGTTCCAGCCATCTCGAATTCCTCGCCATCGACGAGGCGGCGGTAGGAATCGGGCATCTGGCTGACACCTCGGCCAAAGCCGCCGAAACGCTTGCGGTAGGTGTCTATCGCGGCCTCGTCCCATCCCGCGCGGCGGTAGAATTCCACACCTGCCGGAGGGGCTTCGCGGCCAGTGTCGGCGACAAGCATGCGGCAGGTTATGTATTCCAGCTGAGTCATCCAGAGCTCAGCACCGTACTTGTGGCAAAGCCACCCAGCGGTGCCGACATGGTCAGGGTGCATATGCGTAATGATCACGCGTTTCAGCGGTTTCTTCTCAGAGATTCTAGCTTTTAACAGCTTCTTCCACGCGTCCCGGGTCTCGGTTTGCGGGATGCCGGTATCGACAATTGTCCACCCATCGCCATCATCAATGAGCCACAGGTTGATAAACTTCAGCGCGAATGGAAGCGACATGCGTACCCATTCGATACCCGGCGCAACCGGGATCGTTTCCGCGAGCCCAGGAGTCGCCTCGCCAAAGGGAAACGTCAGGCCGGCGCGGTGCGTGGGGGCGTATTCGAAACCATCCATGGGGCGACGTTAGCCTTCCGGATCGACCCGTCGAGCCGTCACGCAGGGGAAGTTACTTGATGGGGGTACGCGGACGTGGGGGAAGCTTGGTGCGCTTGAAATTCGGGCCCCGGGGGCCGTCATTCTTGGGGCGGTAGGGCAACTTCTCGGCCTGATCGCTGACCGGGGCGCTGGCGGCCTTCGGGCGCGCTTTGGCTGGCGAGGAAGACTTCTGCGGCTTGGCGGTCTTGCTCATGGCGATGAGGGCAGCGCGTTCCTTGTGGCTGAGGGCGCGCCATTTGCCTTCGGGTAGGTTGCCGAGTTCAACCGGACCGACGCGGATGCGCTGCAGGTCGAGCACCTTCAGGTGCACGAGCGAGCACATGCGGCGGATCTGGCGGTTGCGGCCTTCGTTGAGGACGAAGCGCAGCGTGCCCTTCCCTTCGACATTGACCTTGGCGGGGCGGAGCTGGCGGCCATCGAGTTCGAGGCCGTGGCGGAGGAGTTTCAATTTCTCCTCGGTGATCTCGCCGCCGACTTTGACGACGTATTCCTTGTCGACTTCGCTGAGCGGGCCGATGATGGCTTTGGCAAGGACGCCATCTTCCGAGAGGATCAGGAGACCGCGCGAGTCCTTGTCGAGCCGGCCGAGGGGCGCGAGCTTGCTGTTGCGGCCCGGAATGGCGGGGGCCTGACCGGAGAGGCGCTGCTGCGTGATGAGGCGTACGGCGGGCGTTTCGCCGGGCTCGGGTGTGCCGGAGACAAAACCGACCGGCTTGTTTAGGATGACCGAGAGCTGGCTGTCGAGCTTGCGGGAAGCCTTGGCGCTGAGGCTGATCGTCTGGCCGGGCTCCAGGCGTTCGCCGAGTTCGGTGATGGTTTTCCCATCGACTTCAACAAGCCCCTGCTCGATCAGAGCATCGGCTTCGCGGCGCGAACAGACGCCTTCCAGCGCCAGCCATTTGTTGATGCGGACGGGTTCAGCCCCTTCATATGTTTTCGACCACGCCATGTTTCAGTCGATCCCGAAGAGTGCATTGCTGCTGGAGAGAAAGCGGTCGCCGCCTTCCGTGATGCCGGGAACCCGGCCCGGCGCCGTCGCGAGGACGGTTTCGGCGAAGAAGCCGGCAAGCGCCGTCTGGCGGGCGCGGAAGTCTGCTGCCTTGCTGCGGGAGGCGAGCGCGGCGCGCGCGAGGAAGTGGCCGCCGATGACATCGCCCGCGAGGCCGAGATAGGCCGTTGCACCGGCGAGGGCCTTATCCTGTTCCTCGGCCTTCAGGCGGGCGAGCATCCAGTCCGTCGTTTCGACGAGCGCCTTTGACGCAGCCCAGAGGCGTTCGGCAATCTGCACGAATTGCGGATCGTTGGTGGACCGGGCGAGACGGACTGTTTCGTCGATCTCGGCGATCATCTCCCGCATGGACTCCCCTCCCGTGAGGGCGAGCTTGCGGCCGATGAGATCGATCGCCTGAATACCATTGGTGCCTTCATAGATCGGCGCGATACGGGCATCGCGGTAAAGCTGCGCGGCGAGCGTTTCGCTCATGAAGCCCATGCCGCCATGCACCTGTATGCCCATGCTGGCGACATCGACGCCCATGTCGGTGCTCCAGGCCTTGGCGATGGGTGTTAGCAGGTCTTCGCGCGCCTTGGCGGACTTGCGTTCGGCGGGGTTCTTCGAAGCGATTGCAAGGTCTGCGGCGACGCCGGTCGCATAGCAGATGGCACGGGCGGCGGCGACGCGGGCACGCATGGTGATCAGTGTACGGCGGATGTCGGCATGGTGGAGGATCGGCGCAGGACCGCTGACACCTTCGGCCTTGCCCTGCTTGCGTTCCTGCGCATAGGCAAAGGCAGCCTGATAGGCGGCTTCACCAACGGCCACGCCTTCGAGGCCGACATTGAGACGCGCCGAGTTCATCATCGTGAACATGCAGGCGAGGCCTTTGTTCGCTTCACCAATGAGCCAGCCGGTGGCACCGGAATACTCCATCACACAGGTGGGGCTCGCATGGATGCCCATCTTCTTTTCGAGGCCGATACAGTGCACCGGATTGCGCGCGCCAAGACTGCCATCGGCATTCACGAGGTATTTCGGCACCAGGAAGAGCGAGATACCGCGCGAGCCGGCGGGGGCGTCCGGGAGGCGGGCAAGGACCAGGTGGATGATGTTGTAGGTAAGGTCGTGGTCGCCCCAGGTGATGAAGATCTTCTGGCCGGTGATGGCGTAGCTACCATCAGCGTTGGGGACTGCTTTGGTGACAAGGGCGCCGACATCGCTGCCGGCCTGCGGCTCGGTCAGGTTCATCGTGCCGGTCCAGTCACCGGAGACGAGTTTCGGCAGGTAGGTTTTCTGCTGCTCCTGCGTTCCATGCGCGAGGAGGGCTTCGATGGCGCCGTAGGAGAGCATCGGGCAAAGGCCGAAGGCCATGTTGGCAGCGTGGAACATTTCCATGACGCCGAGCGCGAGTGCGCGGGGGAGCCCCTGACCGCCCCATTCTTCCGGCGCCGCGAGGCCCATCCAGCCGCCATCACGGAAAGCGGCGTAGGCTTCGCGGAAACCATCTGCGGCGACGACCCCGCCATCCTGCAGGCGGGCGCCTTGCGAATCACCGGTCTGGTTCAGCGGGGCGAGGACATCGCGCGCGAGTTTTGCAGCTTCCTCGAGGATCGGAGCGATGAGTTCCGGGTCATAGGCCTCATGGCCCGCCAGACCTGCGAGTTTGCCAATGCCCGCTACGTCTTCGAGAGAAAATGCGATGTCTTCGACGGGCGCGTCATAGGCCATGGTGTTCCAGTCCGGATAGGAGTTATGCCCGGACAGTGATAATCAAGTGGTTCACTTGGCGAAAGGGCACGCTAACTGTGTGGGCGCCCCTTAATGGCATGCTGGAGACCACCCAATGAGACTTTTCCTGATTTCTGCGAGCGCTCTGGTGCTCGCTGCCTGTACCCCCGCTACGGAAACGGCGGCCCCGGCCGGTGACACGGCCGCACCTGTTTCTGAAACAACCGCTGCACCTGCCGACGTGGCGTATGGCCGCGCCGGAACCTACGCGCTGGACCCGACGCACGCCTCCATCACCTGGAAGGTCGACCATTTCGGCCTGTCGAATTACACCGCGCGCTTCAAGAAGTTCGATGCGACCCTGACGTTCAATCCGGATGACGTGGCCGCCAACGCGATTGAAGTGACGATCGATCCGCTGTCGGTCGAGACCGACTATCCCGGCGACTATACCGGCACCCACCAGGGCACGCCCTATGCCAGCTGGAACGAAGATCTTGGCAAGGATGCAAAGTGGCTGAACGGCGCGGCCTTCCCGGCGATCACATTCAAATCGACCGGCGCCACCAAGACGACCGCCACCACCGGCACCGTGACCGGCGACCTGACCTTCCTCGGCGTGACCAAGCCAGTGACGCTGGACGTGACCTATAACGGTGTTGCGCAGATGCCGTGGGCACCGGATCAGGACAAGATCGGGTTCTCGGCCCGCACGGTGATCAAGCGCTCAGATTTCGGCAACACGACCTTCGCGCCGAATATCGGCGATGAAGTGGAAGTGATCGTCGAGGCGGAATTCTCGGAAGTTCCAGCGAGCGAATAATGAGCGACGCATCGCGGTCCCGATATACGAGTGTTGCCATCGCCCTTCACTGGGCGATGGCGGTCTTGCTGATTTTCATGATCCTTCTCGGCTGGAACATGGACGACAATGAGGCGCGCTTTCAGCTGCACAAGTCTGTCGGGATCACGATCCTTTTCCTGGCCCTGTCCCGGCTGGGCTGGCGTTTTGCCAACCCGCCGCCGCCGTTGCCGGAAGGCATGCCGAAGATTGAGAAAACGGCCTCGCATATGGTGCATGTGGCTTTCTATGCGCTGATGATCGGTGTGCCGCTGGCCGGCTGGTTCATGGTGTCGGTCTCGCCGTTTCAGGTTTCGACCGTACTGTACGGCGTACTCAGCTGGCCGCATCTTCCGTTTACGGAGCGGCTGCGGAGCGAGGGGGTGTACGGCGTTGCGGAATTTTTTCACAGCAAGAGTGCATGGCTGATCTTCGGCCTGCTGGCGCTGCATGTGGCGGGCGCTGTGAAGCATGAGATCGGCGCGGAGGACGGCGTGCTGAAGCGGATGTTGCCAGGCCTGTTCGGCAAGGCGGAGCCGCCTGCCCTGCCGGGACGCGGGTTCGTGTTTGCGTTCGGGGGGAGCCTGGCTCTGTTCGCCGCAATTGCGGCTGTGCCGCTGATCTTCTCCGGCGGAAATGGCGAAGCGAAGGCAGCGCCGGTTTCTAGTATCCAGAGCAACTGGGACGTGGACTATGCCGCGTCCGAAATCCGGTTTGACGGCGTGCATGAAGGCCGCGCGTTCGGTGGCACGTTTGGCACATGGACGGCCGATGTGGCCTTCTGGCCGGAGGATCTTGCACGCTCGGCGGTGCAGGTGGTGGTCGACACGCGCAGCATCCGGACGGGTACGAAGCTGTATGATGACAACCTGCGCGGCAAGGAATGGTTCAATCCGGGTGAGTTTCCGGAAGCCGTTGTCGTGCTCTCCGATTTTGCTGAGGCGGCGGGAGGCTACACGGCCACCGCAAGGATCACGTTGAAAGGCAAGGCCGTGAGCGTTCCGCTCGCGTTTACGCTGGAAATCGCGGGCAATGAGGCGACGCTCAGCGGCTCGGCGGAGCTGTCGCGCAAGGCACTCGACCTCGGGCAATTGTCTGATCCGGGCGCGGCCTATGTGGCGGATGCAGTGATGGTGACCCTTTCCGGCAAGGCGGCGCGCCGGAGCTAGGCGCGCATGCGGGCGGATGCTAAGGCGCCCGGATGATTGCGCCGGTTGTTCCCATTCTTCCAGAGACCATTGCCCTCGCCGTTGAAATTCTCGGCGAGGGCGGACTGGTCGCGATTCCTACGGAGACGGTGTACGGGCTGGCGGCAGATGCGAGCAATGCAGACGCTGTTGCCCGGCTCTATGCCGCAAAAGGGCGGCCGCAGTTCAATCCGCTGATTGCACATGTGGCATCGCGCGAAATGGCGGAAGCGGAGGCAGTGTTCACGCCGTTGGCACGCAAGTGCGCTGAGGCGTTCTGGCCGGGGCCGCTGACACTGGTTTTGCCAGTGAGGCCCGAGACGCGGGTGTGCGATCTGGCGCGGTCCGGACTGGATACAGTCGGGCTGCGCTGGCCGGACAACAAAGCGGCGCAGGCGTTGATTACGGTGCTGGGGCGGCCCGTTGTTGCGCCGTCGGCGAACAAGTCCGGGCATGTCAGCCCGACGCGGGCGGATCATGTGCTGATCGATCTTGGCAGCGTGATCGACCTGATCGTGGATGGCGGGCCGTGCCGGGTGGGCATGGAGTCGACGATCCTTGGCTTTGACGGCGAGCAGCCCGTGCTGCTGCGGCCCGGTGGAATTGCGCGCGAGGAGATTGAGGCGAAGCTGGGCGTGAAGGTCCGTGCGTATACGGATCATGGTAGCATCAATGCGCCTGGGCAGATGAAATCCCATTACGCGCCGAAAGCGCGCTTGCGGCTGAATGCGGCGGCGCGGGAGGATGGTGAAGGCTATCTGGGGTTCGGCCCGGCTAGCGAAGGCGGGCTCAACCTGTCGCCCACGGGCGATCTTGCAGAGGCCGCAACGAAACTATTCGCGATGCTGCGGGCGCTGGATGAGCGGTTTGATCGCATCGCGGTCGCCCCGATCCCGCAGGAGGGGCTTGGCGAAGCGATCAATGACAGGCTGGCGCGCGCCGCATGGCGCGAGAGCAAATAGCCCTCAACCGCCCATGATGTCTTCCTTGAGAACCGTCATGGTGAACTGGTAGGAGGTCTCGCCCTCGTCTTCATCCTTGTAGACGACTGCCAGGAACTCGGCACCGAGATAGACCTCGACGGAATCGTTTACCTTGTCGCGCGCCAGGAGGCGCAGGCCGGGATGCAGCTTTTCCTTGAGGTAGGCCTCGAGCCGCAGAGTTTCTTCCTTGTTCATCTTGTCATTTTCCAAATCAAATCAATCTGCGAAGCAGATTAGTCGCTTTGATGCGCCGCGCAAAGTGCGATGCTGCTAGTGGCTCAGGATGAGGTGGTCTGGTCTGGGATGCCCTGGTCCATCGTTTCTGCCGGTTGGCAGCAGACGGGACCGCCGACAATCTTCGCCGGGACGCCGGCAACTGTGCAGCGCGCGGGCACGTCCTTCAGCACGACGCTGCCGGCAGCGACCTTGGCTTCGTCGCCCACAGTAATGTTACCAAGGATCTTCGCGCCGACGGAGAGCAGCACCCCCTTCCCGATCTTCGGGTGGCGGTCGCCGACTTCCTTGCCCGTGCCGCCGAGCGTAACGCCGTGCAGAAGTGAGCAGCCATCTCCAACCACGGCGGTCTCACCGATCGTGATGCCGGAAGCGTGGTCGAGCATCACGCCTTCACCGATACGGGCGGCGGGGTGGATGTCCACATCGAAAAGTTCGGATGCGCGGCTCTGGAAGTGGAAAGCCAGCGTCTCGCGGCCCTGCCGCCAGAGGGCATGAGCAACGCGGTGCGTCTGCAGTGCCAGGAAGCCTTTGAAGAAGAGGAAGGGTTGCAGCATGCCGCGAGCGGCAGGATCGCGCTCCAGCACGGCATGCATGTCGGCCTCGGCAATTCGGACAAGGTCCGGCGCCGAATCGTAGATGCCGATGATGACATGGCGGATCAGCTGGGGCGCCATGGCCGGGCTCGAGAGCTTCTCAGCGAGATGATAGGACAAGGCCTCGCCCAGCGTTGCATGGCTGAGGACCGACGCGTTGAGATAACTCGCCAGCGAGGGCTCGTCTGCCGCTGCCGCGGTCGCCTCGAAGCGGAGACGTTTCCAGGCGGGCGCCGGGGCGCCGATATCGGGATTGTCGATCATGATCGTCTCCGGAGTTTCCCGTTTTCAGGCAGATGGCGCCTCTGGCGGGAGATTTCAATTGTCATGGCAGGACTACTCGGCGGCAAGAGGCTGACGGGGATGTCGGCCAAGCAGGCGCTGGAAGGGTTTCATTGTGTAGAGGCGGAAGACGGCTGGCGTGAAATAAAGCGCCAGCAGTGCCGAGCCGGCCACCCCGCCCGCGATGCCTGCGGCCAGCGGCAGCCAGAAGGCATCGCCGGACAACAGGATCGGGACGAAACCGCCCATTGTGGTCAGCGTCGTCGCAATAATGTGCCGCGTTGCATCCATGACAACTTCGCGCTGGGCGATGACATCATCCGCCATCGCTGCATCACTGCCGCGCAAAAGCGAGAGCACCACAATGGTGCCATTGATGGCGATGCCGAAGAGGCCGAGGCTGCCGATGATGGCATTGAATCCGAAAGGCAGGTTGAAGAGCCATACGCCGATGAACGCGAAGAACACCGACAGGATGCCGGCAGTGACAATCAGCAACATCATGCGGAAGGAGTTGAAGACAAGCATGATGGCCCCGCCCATGACGAGCAGCAGCGGTATGCCGACTGCGGCGAGGTTGCCCACAGCCTCACCGGAGTTTTCGGCTTCCCCGCCGATGAGCATGTCATAGCCGGGCGGAATCGAGAAACCGGACGCGGCAAGCTTTTCCTGGAAAGCGGCAAGGCTGGGGGCCGGCAGTGTGTAAGGGTCCAGATAGGCGAGGACCTGGTTGGTGCGAAGGCCGTCGCGCCGGGAAATGATGCCGGTTTTCGGAGTAAGTTCCATTTCGCCAAGAGCCGCAAGCGGTGTGCCGGCATCGCCCGGCGTCGCGCCGATGGTCTTGCCCTGAAGCGAGCCGAGTGTCGTGCGGCGGGTATCAGAGGCAATGATCCGTACCGGGAGTTCTTCCGTGCCCTCGAGGACAGAGCCGGCGCGGACGCCTTCGAGTTCGGAGTTGATGTTCGCGGCTAGTTCCACCAGGCCGCTGCCGGCGAGACTGGTGGCAGACTCGTCAGCCTTGAGACGCAGGGTTGGCGAGCCGAGTTCGAGCGAGGACAGCGTATAGGTGACACCCGGCGTCTGGATCAGGACCGCGCGGACTTCCTCACCGAGCCGGTTCAGGACTTCAAGGTCAGGCCCGCGCAGCACGAGTTCGATGGGCGCATCGGCAGGCGGGCCCTGCTCGAAGGGCAAGGCAAGGAACCGCGCGCCGGGAAACTCCGCGCGCAGCTGGCGCTGCACGTCGTCGACGATCTGGCGGGTGCGCTGGTTTCCATCGAGCTGGACCCAGCCTGACGCGAAACCTTCGACGCCCTGCGTGTTGTTAATGGCATTGTAGTAGACGCGCGGCGCGGGCTCGCCGAGCACCCAGGTGACAGACTTTACGCCTTCATTCTTCATGATCAGGTCGGTCGCGCGCCGGGTTATAGCCTCGGTATCGGCGAGATCGGATTCGGATGTCAGGCCGAGCGTCAGCTGGAACTGGTCACGTTCCGTAGGCGGAAAGAATTGCTGCGGAAGCTGTGTCAGCACATAGAGGCCGAAAAAGGCCGGAACGACGCAGACGAGAATGCCGAGCGGCGGGAACCGGATAACCGCTTCGATCGTGGCGCGGTAGCCGTCCGAGATGAAATCAATGGAGACACCGTCACGCCACCAGCGGCGCGAGCGGCGGGCCTCTCCCTTTTCCCAGCTGCGTGTGCGGTCGAACCAGCCGGCGAAGGCGGGAACGATCGTGATGGACAGGACGAAGGAGGCGACAATAGAGAAGATGACAGAGACGCCGATCATGCCGACGAACTCTCCTGCGGAGCCGGGCAGCAAGGCAATCGGGGCGAAGGCAAGCGCGGTCGTCAGGGTTGAGGCCGCGAGCGGGGCAAACAGGCGTTCGAGGCTGCGATCTATGGCTTCGAGGCGCGAGAAGCCGCGCGCCCGCCATTGATCCACGTCATCGACGACGACGATGGCATTGTCGATGAGCAGGCCGAGCGAGATGACGAGGCCCGTGACGGACATCTGGTGCAGCGGGTGGCCGTAGACCTGGAACAGGATCAGGACGAGCGCGACGGTGAGCGGCATGGCGGTGCCGACAACGAGCGCTGAGCGCCATCCCATCGTGAAGAACAGAACGGCAAAGACGATCAGCGCCGAGAAGAGCAGGTTCTGCGCGAGGCCCGAGAGGCGGTCGATCGTGTAACGGCTCTGGTCGAAGACCAGTTCCATCTTGATGCCGGGTGGCACCCGCTGCTCGAATTCCGCCAGGGCCTTGTGCGCGGAGGCGGCCCACAGATCGACGCGCTCATTCGGCGTGATGTAGGCCGCGACGAGAACGGCGCGCTTGTTGTTCTCCAGCGCCATGCGCGTGGGCGGGTCCTGATAGCCCTTGATAACAGTGGCAACATCGCCGACGCGGATGACAGAACCGCCGGTTCCCTGAACCAGCGGCACGGAGCGCACGCGCGCGATGCTGTCGAGTTCGCCGCCGACTTCAACGCCCAGCGTGCCGCCGCCAGTGCGCAACCGGCCTGCGGGGGCTTTGGAATCTGCGCCGGCAATGGCGTTCGCGGCGGCTGAAATGCTCATGCCGGCAGCAGACAGCGCGTCATTGTCAGCAATGACGCGGACTTCCTCGACCGGCATGCCAAAGGTTTCTGTCAGCTCGGTGCCCCGCTGGCGCTGAAAAGTGTCTTGGAGATCGAGCGCCAGGCGGCGCATGACGGCAAGGGGTGGGTCGCCCTGCCCTTCCCATGTGAGGGAGACGACCATGGTGCTGGCGCCGACAAACAGCCGGGTGATGTCAGGTGCAGAGGCGCCTGAAGGAAAGGATTGCTCAGCCTTCGCCACCTGTTCACGCACGAGCGTCCAGGCGTCGTCGATCTCTGCTGAAGACAGGTCTTCGCGCAGATTGATGCGGACCTGAACCACGCCGCTGCGCGAATGCGCCTCGACCTGCTCCATTTCCGGAAGCTCCATCAGGGCCGCCTCAAGCGGCTGTGCGATAAGCGCTTCCATCCGCTCGGCATCTGCGCCCGGCAGGGTGACGACGACCATGCCGAAGCGTTCGATCAGCGTCGGGTCTTCCTGACGGCCAAGCGAGAAGAAGGCCCCTGCGCCGCCGAGCAGAATCACCAGCACCGCCAGAACGGTGAGGCGCGGAAGGCGGAAGAAGAGCGTGCGCAGGTTCACGCGGGACGCTCCTAGCCGTCAGTCTCGGCAGCGGCGCGCTGCGAGTCGATGGGCTTTACCGGCACGCCCGGCGTGATGCGGTGCAGGCCGTCCACAATCACCCGGTCTTTTGGTTTCATCGGGCCGCGCACATAGGCGCGGTCACCGGAAGAATGGATCATTTCGACAAGGCGTGCCTCGGCGCGGGTGCCATTACCGTCCGAAACTGCGGCATAGACAGTCCAAAGGCCACGGGACGCGCTGGTGAGCGACTTGAGGGGTACCCAGAAGCCGCCCTCCTCGATGGTGCGCGGCAGGTTCAGGCGCACGACGCTGCCCGAAGGGACGGCGTCCGCCTCGGCAAAGTCGAACACGGCGGCGACGGTGCGCTGCGACGGGCTGACGACACCCGTGACGTTCCGCAGGGTCGCCGGAACTGGGCCAGCGTCGGACTGCAGCATGTACTCCTTGCCGGCTTCCAGTGCGGCGGCGGTTGCGGCGGGAACGCCGATGCGCGCCTCGAGCTTTCCGGTTTCGACCACTTCCAGAATGGGCTGGCCCGGGCCGGCGATGGCGCCCTCATCCGCGAAGCGCCCGGTGATGACACCGTCATAGGGCGCTGTGATACGGGCAAGGTCGATCTGTACACGGAGGGTGTCGGCCTGGGCGCGCGCCGCTTCGATGCGGGCGGCCGCGGTCGCGGCCTGCGCCTCGGCTTCGTCGACGCGCTGGGTGGAAACGTGGCCTTGCTTCAGCAAAGTGCGCTGACGCTCAACGGTATCGAGCGCCAGCCGGTGGGCGGCGCGGGCTTCTTCGACGACAGCGTTCGAGGAAGCGAGCTGTGCGCCAAGCGCGCGGGTGTCGAGCCTGGCGAGCGTAGCACCGGTCTTGACCCGGTCGCCGACGCGGACACTGATCGCCTCGATCCGCCCGCCAGTGGAGAAACCAAGCTGGCTGGTGCGCGCGGCAGTCGCGAGGCCGGCATAGCCTTCCTCGAGCTCGAATGTGGTGGCGACTTCAATGTCCGCGACTTCGACGGTCAGCGGTTCCGGCGTGGCGACGGCAACTTTTGGACCTTCCTTGCTGCGCATGATGAAGGCGCCAAAGACCAATCCACCCGCCACCAGGCCAAGGATCAGGAGGAACACAAGGCCCTTGAACCAGGTGGGCCGGACGTCCCGGGTCAGTTCGGATTCGGAGTAGTGGCTGTCAGACATGTTGCGTCTCGTTGGTGCCCGAAGCAGGGAGGGGCGTTTGCAGACTGCGGATCATCAGGTCTACATGGAAAGCTGTAAACTCATGGTTGTTCAATTTTGCGGCACGGGTGGGGATGCCTTCCCCGAAGTTCGGGACGCTGATAAGAAGCTGGGCGAGCCCATGCATGGAGGCCCACAGCGAGCGTGCGGCGTGGACTGAGTCCAGCGCCGGATCGAACTGTCCGCGCTGCTGGCCTTCCTCGACGATGGCTATGACGGTTCCGAAGGCCTTGCCTTTCTCTGTCTTCTGAAAGGCTTCCCAGTCGCCGCGGTCTGCGGCCGGCGCGTCCGCAGCACTGGTGGAGAATGCTGCGAGGTAATGGTGCGGGCGTTCGGTGGCGACTTCGATATAGTTCATGAAGCAGCGCCTTATGCGTTGTTCAAACGGCATGGCCTGAAACGCCGCTTGATCCATGCTGGACATCAGACGGCTGAAGAACGCTTCCTTCAGCTCATCGATAAGCTCTTCCTTGGACCCGAAATATTTGTAGATCGCCGATGGTGAATAATCGATTGCGCCCGCCAAGCGGCGGATCGAGAGGCCGGCCTCGCCCTCGGTTGCGAACACGCGTTCGGCGGCTTCGAGGATGGCCCCGCGGACGCGCAGACGCCGCCGCTCTGCCGGCGAATGGTCGAGATCCAACTGCTCAGACACGCTTCGCTCCCGAGAGCCGTTTAAAAAGTGAACACTGTTCACTTTGCAGATAGATCGGCTCAACCAGCACGGCAAGGCGCTGAAGAAAATAAATCGCCTTCTCCCGGCGCCCGCCGCCCGCTAAGCGGAACGAATGACACGCCGCTTCCCCCCTGTCCCCGAATTCAACCAGCCGCTCGCCGGCGCCCGCCCGAGTGCCGATGCCCGGAGTTTGCTGGCCCTGCGCCGCTCCGCGAACAAACTTTTCCTTGGCGAACCGGGCCCCTCCCCGGCAGAGCTGGATGAACTGCTGACAGTTGCGGCGCGGGTTCCGGATCATCGCAAACTGGGTCCATGGCGGTTTATCGTGTTTGAAGGTGAGGCGCGGGCGTCCTTCGGCGACGCTCTTGCCGGCATTCTGGAGCGGCGCGGAAAGCCTGCGACCGAGATCGAGGATGCGCGCAACGCGTTCCGGCGCGCGCCAGTCGTCGTGGCCGTTGTATCATGCCCCGTTGAAGATGGCCGCACGCCGGTATGGGAGCAGGAGCTTTCTGCAGGAGCTGTCTGCCACAACCTTCTGCTCGCGGCGAACGCGAGCGGATGGGCAGGTGTCTGGCTGACAGAATGGCCAGCGTTCGACAGCGATGCCGGCGCCCTGCTCGAACTGAAGGACAAGGAACGCGTGGCCGGGTTTATCTATCTCGGCACATCGAAAATGCCCTCGCCCGAGCGCGCGCGGGCAGACGCTGCCACGCGCACGACACGCTGGAAAGCCTAGCCCCGGCCACGATACGGCGCGACGCCGGTTTCGGGAACGTAGAGACCGTCGGGCACGGCGCCGGATTGCCAGAAGACGTCAATCGGAATGCCGCCGCGCGGATACCAGTAGCCCGAGATACGCAGCCACCTCGCGGCCGTGAACGCATGGACGCGCTTTCCGATGGAAACCGTGCAGTCTTCGTGGAAGGCGCCGTGGTTACGGAAACTGGTGAGATAGAGCTTCAGGCTCTTGGATTCCACGAGCCAGTCGGCGGGCGCATAGTCGATAACTAGGTGCGCAAAATCCGGCTGGCCTGTGACCGGGCAGAGCGAAGTGAACTCCGGCGCGACGAACCGGGTGAGATAGAGCGTATCCGCGTGCGGGTTCGGCACGCGCTCCAGCACAGCCTCTTCCGGCGATGCCGGGATGGCGCTCGGCTGGCCAAGCTGGCCCAGGCCTTTGTAGTTTGCGGGATCAGACATTCGGAAGGAGACCTATTTTCGGAATAAGATCAAAGGTCAGGCCCATATAGATCATATACCCAAGAAGCAGCACCCCTCCCTCCCAGCGCGAGATGCGCTTGCCGGTAAAGGCAAAGAGGATCAGCAACCCGGCCGACAGGACAAGCGCGCCTGCATCAATTGACGAAATGATGCTTACGGGCTCACCGCCGGCGAGCGCATCGGTGGAGATGTCTCCGCGGATGCTGAAGGGATGCACGAGCGCCGTGATGCCCAGGATGCCGAGAATGTTGAAGATGTTGGATCCGATGATGTTGCCAATCGCCACGTCGGCACGCTTGCGGATGGCAGCGATGACGGATGTGGCAAGCTCAGGAAGGCTGGTGCCGACCGCAACGATGGTCAGGCCAATGACGGTTTCGCTGATGCCGAACGAGCGCGCGATCGAGACAGAGCCCGTCACCAGCAGGTTCGCACCGGCGACCACACCGGCAAGTCCGGCGACGGCAATCAGGATGCCCGTGACCAGACCGAACTGGGTTTCGACGATCTCTCCTTCGGCGCGGTGCATTTCACCCGCGGCACTGTCCGGCTTGGAGTCGGCCATCAGGGAGAAAGCTAGATAGGCGATCAGCAGTCCGACAAGGCCGAAACCGGCAATCCGGCTGAACAGGTCGAACCACATCATGGCGCAGAGAATCAGCGTGACGGCGATCATGATGCTGCCATCACGGCGCAACGCCTGCGGGTTCACCAGGATAGGCGAAATCAGCGCGGCCAGGGCAAGGACCAGCAGGATATTCGCGATGTTCGAGCCGACGACATTGCCGACGGAAATGCCGACCGCGCCGCGTTCAATGGCCTGAAGACTGGTGACCAGTTCAGGCACTGATGTGCCAAATCCGACCAGGGTGAGGCCGATTACAAGCTCGGAAATGTTCAGTTTGCGAGCCACGCTGACTGAGCCGCGCACCAGTGCCTCCCCGCCAATGAACAGCAGAAGCAGGCCACAGATTACAAAAACGTACATCATACAGACGAATCCCGGGTTGCCGGGCGGACTTATAGGAGGGCCCGGCCCGGTAGCGCAATTGGCGTTAACCAGACTTCATTACGGTTACACTTATCAAGCGAACGTTATGGTTCCTGCCTTACCTGTGGGCCAAATATTGCAACAATCTGCCTGCAGAATGCTGAGTAACAGATGAAACCGGTGGTAACGGCCCCCTTGTGGACGATCGCCCGGCCTTTGGCCGGGGCGGCGCTGCTGGTGTCGGTGTCTGCTTGCAGCCTGCTGCCGGATTTCCAGTCGACGCTGACACGGGAGCCTGAGAAGACGGCGCGGGCCGATGTGCAGGGCGTGCCGCCGGAATTGCGAGCGAAGGCCGCTGAGCTGGTCCAGGTTGCGGAGGAGCCGCCCCGGAGTGTGCTCGAGGTGCGCAACCGGTTGAACGGATCCGCCCTGCTGCTCAGGGATTACCTTTCCTCGGAAGGCTATCTGGCTGCGGAAGTGGAGCCTTCCCGGGTCGACACCCTGTCCGACCAGCCCGTTTTGCGGGCCCGCCCGGGACGCGTGTTCACGGTAGCGTCCCTCGTATTTGAAGGCCGTGACGCGATTGAGCCCGAAGTTGCGCAGAAATTGGACCTGATCCTCGCGGACCTGCCGCCCGGGGCGATTGCCCGCACCGACACCATCGAACGCATCGACGACCTCCTTGTCCAGCAGCTGCGCCGCAGTGGCCACGCGTTTGCGCGCAGCCAGGGCATTGATGTGCTCGCCTCGCGCGAGGACGCGAATGTGGAGCTGACATTCCTGCTGATGCCCGGCCCGCAGGTACGGCTGGGAGCGCTGGAGGCTCCGGAAGCGGTTGGCCGCAACGCCGATATGATCCGCACACTGAAGACGTGGCGCGACGGCGACCTTTACACACCGGGCGTGATTGACCGGCTGCGCACACGGCTGCGCTCTACAGGACTGTATGATGGCATCGGCGTTGCCGTCGCAGAATCACCAGGCGCAGATGGGCTGCATACGGTGACGGCGACCCTGGTAGAAGGAAAACCACGCACGATCGGCGCGGGCTTCAATGCGTCCACAACAGAGGGTATTGGTGTTAATGCCTACTGGGAGCGGCGCAATCTCACCGGACGGGCAGACAGGTTCCGGATCAGCACCAATGTGGCCACGCTGGCGCGAGATCTGACGGCGACGTACGAGTTGCCGAACATCGGCCGCTTTGGGCGCACGCTGGGGCTTGAAGCGGGAGTTCGCGCGGAAGAGACGGATGCTTATGATCTGGAAGGCGCCAAACTTGGTGCCAGCCTGTCGCAACCTTTCAGCCGCCAGCTGCGCCTGTCCGTTGGTGCAGAGCTGGACGCGACGAAGACGATTGATCAGCGGGCGAAGATTGTCGGCGGCATTGAACGGGAACTCGTCACGCTCGCCTTCCCCGTCGGACTGACGTACACGGATGTTGGCGATCCGCTGGACCCGCAATCGGGGCTGCGCCTGTTCGGGGGCGTTGAATCGGGCGTCGCCTTCGGAGACGCGACCCCTGGCTACACACGCATACACCTTTCGGGCTCGACCTATCGCGCCATCTCCGACAACCTTGTGGCCGCCGTGCGCGCCGAATATGGCGCCTTTGCCGGCTCAAATGCGGTTCCACCTGACAAGTTGTTCTTTGCCGGCGGCGGCGGAACGGTGCGCGGGTATGATTATCAGAGTCTTTCGCCCACCGATGTATTTGGCAATCTGCAGGGCGGCCGAAATCTCTTCGCTACATCGGCGGAGCTGCGCTGGCGTGCCTCGGAGCGCTTCGGCTATGCGGCGTTTGTGGACTATGGCGGCGCCGCAGATGATGCGGGTACGCTGTTTTCGGAAGCCGGGGCCGCCATAGGCTTCGGCGTGCGTTACTATCCGGGCTTCGGACCAATCCGCTTTGACATCGCGACACCGCTCGACCCGCGCGACGGCGACAGCCCGGTGCAGGTCTACATATCCATCGGGCAGGCCTTCTAATGGCCGCACTCGCAAGCATCGTTTCGTTCCTCCGGAGACGGCCTGTCAGTTCCGCGATCGGACTGATCGTTCTGTTTCTCGGACTGATTGTGCTGACTGCGCGCTGGTGGATCGCAACGGATTCGGGGCGGGACTTTGTGGTCTCGCAGATCGATGGCCGGGAGGTAGCCGGCTATGGCCGCCTAAGTGTGCGCAAGCTGGAAGGTGATCCGCTCACGGAGTTTACACTCGGGTCCTTGGAAATCCGAGATGCGACCGGCGTCTGGGTCAACGCCTCCGATATCCGGATGCGATGGTCTCCGCTGGGGCTCCTGTCGCGGAAAGTTGATCTGGAGACAGTCGGCATCGGCGAGATCAACATTCTGCGCCTGCCTGTGCGCCAGGAACAGCCGAAATCCGAAGGCGGCGGCTGGGCGGTCAAACTTGAACGCGGCGCCATCAGCCGGCTGACACTGACAGACGGTGTCGCCGGTCCGCAAGCGGCCTACTCGGTTTCCGCGCGCTTCATCAACGATCAGAATGGTACTTTCGAAACCGAATTGTCGCTTATACCCCTCGAAGGTGCCGGCGACCGTATCGATGCGCGCATCCTGCGGGATCGCCACGGTGCATTTGATATCAACGCGGAAGCCACAGCCCCTGCGGGCGGAACTTTCGCGCACCTCCTGAAATTGCCGGAAGGTGCGTCCGCCATTCTGACCACATCCGGCGCGGGAGATCTATCCGAGGGCCTGGCTGAAGCCACGCTGGCGATTGATGGAGCAAACAAGGCCTTCCTCTCCGCCAAGATCGAGGACAAACGGCTGGAGGCAGGACTGCGCCTGGATGCCTACGTTCTTCCGATACCGGCTGACCTCAGAGCTTTCCTGGGTCCGGAAGCTGAGGCCGATCTTGTCGCCGTCCTTGGCAACCGGGCGACGGACTTCACGCTGGACACACGGTTTTCGGCCGGAACGGCGAAGCTGACGGGTAAGACGCCGCCCGGCCGGGTCACACTGTCGGAGCCTGCTCAGCTGCAGGCCAACCTATCCACTCTAGAGCCCTTCTGGGACGGCGCGAGCGGCTTGGTCCTTGATGGCCGGGTCACGCAGGAAAAGGGCAGCTATCGCTATGCCGGCGAGGCGCAAATGGATTTTACTGCGGACTCGAACGTTCCATTTGCCAGCGTCCGCGGACCAGTCGAGGCGTCATATGAAGACGGGCGTATTCCGTTTTCTGCAGATGTGATCATCGTTCGTCCGTTTGCGGACAATGGGACGCTGTCTACCGCACTCGGTGACGAGGTCCGCTTGACCGGAAACGGCGTGTATGACCTTGCCTCAAGGCGGCTCGTCGTCAATGCGGCGGAACTAGCTCACAAGTCCGGCACAGCTCAGCTGCTTGGCGAGACGGGCATTTCCGACCGTACCCTGAATTTTTCGGGCCGGATTTCGCAGGCCCTGTCTGCCCTTCCCGGGGGCGTAACGGGGAATGCCAATGGGTTCGTACAGCTCAAAGGCGCCTATGATGATCTTGAGCTGGGCGTAAACCTGAACCTTGCTGCACTGTCGATCGGAACGGACGCGCTGAAACCACTTGTCGATGGGCCCGGTACGGTCAGGGGAATTGTTAAAATCCGTCCTGAGCGCGGATCGATCCAACGTCTTGATGTGCGCCTCACGGGCTTTGAAGGGCAATTGACAGGCGCCCTGTACGGGCCTGGCGCTCCGGATCTCAATCTCGCCGGCGATCAGAGGGTTCCGCTCGAGATCTCCGGCAATGTGATCGACCTCAACACTGTGAACCTGCGCATTGCACCCGAAGACGATGGCCTGCGCATAAACGGCACATCATCTGGCGGCAGCGCGCTCGTCAGCGGACGGCAGGTTTCAAATCTTGCCAGCCAGGTGAACGTGAAATTCCTGGGCGGGTCCGTCTTTGGACCCGTCAGTCTCTCCGGCATATCGAACCGTCAACCCGCATCAGCGTCGTTCTACCTTGACCGCCGGCCGGGAATGACCCGCCTGGAAAATCTCAAGGGCAAGCTCGCGGATATCGTGATCTCGGGCGCTGCGGAGATCGCGGATGACGGAGCTCTGGACCTGGATGTGGACGCGCAGGCCGCCTCGCTGAGTTTCGGCGGTGTGTCTTTCGGCAGCCTGAGTTTCAAAGGCGCAGGCAATCGCGGGGACGACGCGGCTTTTGCAATCGGCGGCGAATTCCGCGCCGTGGACATTGCGCTGACATCCGACTTCACGGTCGATCTGGTCACCGGAACAATCGAAACGACGCCGGAAGGCTATCGCATATTCGGCCGGCTGGTGGATCAGGAAGATGGCAAGCTCAGTGATGTCCGGTTCGGTGGAGTGCTCTCTGCCGGCCAGGGCAGCACCTCCGGAACGCTGTCGCTGGATGGCACTCTTTTCGGTATCGCAATCGCCTCGCGGCGCGATATCGCCTGGGCCCTTGAACCGACTTTCACGCTGGATGCAGACATATCGGCGCTCGGAGGCCGGATTGCGGCAAGGCTTCGTCCGGACACTGAGGAAAGCAGCAACCTCATCTCGATCGACAACCTCAACATGGAGCCTGTCCTCTCTGCCTTCGGACTTCCGCCCATCTCCGCCGTCGTTTCAGGACGGGCGAGCGGAAATCCGTTTGGCGAAGTACCGGCCGGAACACTGGCACTTGTTGCCCGCAGCCCGGTCTCGGGCATTGATGCGTCAATCGACCTGCGCCTGAATGGCGTGCTGGATCGCAACGGCCTGTCCCTCACGAGCGATGCGACCTACGGGCCTGACCTGAAGCTGAACGCTGTTGCGCAGATACCCGTGATTACGGCAACCAATGAAATCGTGCAGATCAACCGCGCGGGTGACATGCGTGGACGGATCAATCTGGATGGCAAGCTTGACGCGCTGGCCCTTGTCGCGATTGCGTATGGGCATGATATCGGCGGATCTGTCACCGGCCAGTTTGATCTGTCCGGCTCTCTCGAGAAGCCGGTGGTCAACGGCGAGGCGCGCATAAAGGATGGCCTTTACGAATATGGCGCTATGGGCCTTCGTCTGACGGCAATCACCCTGGATGCCGGCATCGAGAACGACCTTCTGGCTGTGACCGGAAACGCTTCCGGGCCCGGCGGCGGCAAAGCCACATTCAACGGGCGGCTTGCGGAGCGTGAAGCCGGAATTGAAGTCAAGCTCGACCGGCTTCTTGTCTATGACCGTGCCGGCGATATTGCCCGAGTTTCCGGCACCGCCACGCTGGATGAGCTCTCTGATCACCGGCTGCTCAGCGGCAAGCTTACCGTTGACCATGCACGTTTCGCTATCGACAATCTCTCGGGCAGCTCCATCCGTACGCTGAATGTGCGCTGGTCGGATGATGAAGACGGAGTCCGCCGCGATCCCCTGCTCGACAAGCCCATCCGGATGAATCTGGACGTTTCGGCGCCTCGCGGAATTGTCTTTCATGGGCGAGGACTGGAAACAGATTGGGGCGTCAATCTCGTGCTCACGGGCACTCCCGACAACATTCTGCTGAACGGACGCGCCACTCTTGCGCGCGGTTCGCTGGAACTTGCGCAGCGGCCATTCGAATTCGAAAGCGGCTTGATCACTTTCGATGGCCCGCTCGATACTGCACGCATGGCAATTGCCGCCAACCGGCAAGTCGATGGGTTCAATGTGCGTGTCGATGTCGGCGGCGCGCCGACACGGCCAACCATTGAGTTGTCAAGCACGCCGTCGCTTCCGCAGGATGAAATCCTTTCACGGATGTTGTTCGGACGATCCTCCGTGGACCTCACGGCGCTCGAAGCAGCAGAACTTGCGGCTTCCATTGCGCGCCTGTCTGGACAGGGCGGAGGGCTGGACCCGTTGGGTGCTATTCAGGCAGGCCTCGGAATTGACCGCCTTCGTTTCGGTGTCGATGATGCGGGGAATACCGAGCTGGGTGTCGGCCAGTATCTCGCATCGGATGTCTACCTCGAGGTGACGACACAAGGTGCGGCCGGCAACAGCGTGGAAGTCGAATGGCAACCGCGTCCTCAGGTCTCTGTTTCTTCCGAGACGAGCTCTACGGGTGAATCGCGCGTGTCCGTACGTTGGAAACGGGACTACTGAGCCGAACCTTGGTCATGGCGATACAATAGTGCCATTGGTACATTTCGGAGCCGCATAACGAAAATTGTAATACTGAATCGCTTGCCTTCCACTTATTGTGGAGGGATCAAGAAAAAAATGCCAAAAGGTAGAAAAATGATCGATGACATGCGAATTGCCGGTTCACGCTCCCCCACAAAGGTCGACCAGATGGTCGGAGAGAAGATCAGGGAGCTTCGCACGTCTCAGAATTTCACCTTATCGGAACTTGGACAAGAGCTCGGCATCAGCCACCAGCAACTGCAGAAGTATGAGACCGGTACCAACCGCCTCAGTGCCGGCATGCTTGCCAATGTCGCCCGTGTTCTGCGCGTGCCCATCGCCGAACTGTTCCAGTATGCCGAAGCCGGAACACCGGACAAGCGCGATCCCATAAATGAAGCCCGGGCCCGTTGCCACACGCTGATCGACCGTACAGGCTCGGTTGCTAAGCTGGAGACGATGGCGAAAGTTCTGCGCGCGCTGTCCTCTGACTGATCGTCAGCATTCGACAACATTGACCGCCAGGCCACCCTGGCTCGTTTCCTTGTATTTCGAGGACATGTCGATGCCCGTCTGGCGCATCGTCTCAATCACCTGATCGAGTGTAACCTTCGTCTGCTCAAGCGAATGCAGCGCCAGGCGGGCCGCGTTGGCAGCCTTAACCGCGCCGATAGCATTTCGTTCGATGCAGGGGATCTGCACGAGCCCGCCTACGGGGTCGCAGGTGAGGCCCAGATTGTGCTCCATCGCGATTTCCGCGGCATTGGCCACCTGCTGGGGCGTGCCGCCCCACACCGCAGCGAGACCGCCGGCCGCCATCGAGCAGGCCACACCGACTTCGCCCTGGCAGCCCATCTCCGCGCCGGAGATCGAGGCGCGCTGCTTGTAGAGCAGGCCGATGCCACCCGCCGTCAGCAGGAAGCGGCGGATGCGGGTCTCACGGTCTTCCGCGTCCCAGCAATAATAGCGAATCACTGCCGGAATGATTCCCGCCGCGCCATTTGTCGGCGCTGTGACGACCTGGCCGCCTGCCGCATTCTCCTCATTCACCGCCATCGCATAGACATTCAGCCAGTCGAACAGCTGCTCCCGTTCGTTTGATGGCGGCGCGTCCCGCAGCTTCTGCCAGATTTCCGGAGCGCGCCGGCGCACTTTCAACCCACCCGGCAGGATGCCGGTGCGGCTGAGACCGCGATCGATGCAAGCCATCATCACACCAGCGATCCTGTCGAGTGCCGCGTCCGTTTCAGCCGGCGTCCGCTTCGCCGCTTCGTTTGCCATGATCACGGCATCGACATGGAGCTGTTCACGCTCACAAACGGCGAGCAGGTCTGCTGCCGAGTAGAAGGGGAACCGGGCCTCCAAACCGCCGGGAACGATATCGCTGGGTGCGGGGCGTTCGAGTTGGCGATGCGATGCAATGAAACCGCCGCCGGTCGAGTACCAGGTACTGTCCGCCAGCAACTCCCCTTGCCCGCCGAACGCCCGCAGGCGGATTCCGTTGGGATGAAGTTTGGGGATCACATCATAGGCAAAACGGATATCCGTAGACGGATCGAACCCGATCTGCCGACCATCCGGCAGTGTAAGAACCCTGGCGCCTTCCAGTTCCCCGACCCGGCGATCTGCATCTTCGGGGTCAAGCGTTTCAGGGTCGAGATTCAACAGGCCGAGCATCACGGCTTTGGGCGTACCGTGGCCGACGCCGGTGAGCGCCAGTGAGCCCTGCAGTTCGGCTTCAATCCGGTCGACTTTCCCGAGTAAGGAGGCGTGTGAAAGGTCGGCAAGGAAGCGCGCGCCAATCCTGATCGGCCCGACCGTGTGAGAACTGGACGGGCCAATGCCGATACGAAACAGATCAAGCACTGAAAGCATGCGCCGTTCCCCCTGTTTTGGTTAGATTTATGCGGCGAGACGTCAGGCATACCCCGACGCGTCGGTCACGTCATGGGCATATATCCAGTCATGTTGGCCCTGAGCGACCGACGGCAGAAAAGCGCCCACCGCCCAGATAGGTCCGTAGGTGGCCAGCTGAGACAGCGGATCACCGCGGTGAAAGATGTGCGCATTGCGGCGCGCGCCGAGCTGAACGCGCGCGGTGCGTGGCTTGCGGACACCTTCATAGGTCTCAAGCGCATGCGCCAGGTCGGGCTGTGTAGAGACAAGACGCGCCAGGACATAGGCATCCTCCACCGCCATCACTGCGCCCTGTGCCAGGAAAGGCAGCATGGGATGGCAGGCATCGCCCAGCAGAACCGCGCGCCCATCGCTCCACCGCGCCAGCGGGTCTCGGTCGTAGAGTGCCCAGCGGTTCAGAACGCGCGCCTTCTTCAATATCTCGCGGACGACGGGTGACCAGCCTTTGAAATGCTTCAACGCTTGTTCGCGTGCGCCGGTCGCAGACCAGGACTCGGCGTGCTGTTCCTTGCTTTCAACGACACCGACAAAGTTTGCCAGCCCGCCGCGGCGAAGCCTGTAGGTCACGGCATGCCGCCGCCCGCCAACCCAAACGCAGGCGGTTTCCGGCGGAGCGTGCTCCCCAAGTTCGAGAACAGGCGCCACAGCGCGCCAGGCAACATTGCCTGTATAGCGCGGCGCATCCGGGCCGATCATCTGCGCACGAACCGCAGAGTGAATACCGTCAGCGCCGACCAGGAGGTCAGCTTCGATATCCTCCCCGCTCTCAAGGCGCGCGACGATATGAGCGTTAGCGTTGGTGTATCCGGTGACGCGGCTGCCGAGACGCACGGCCGAGGGCTGGCGTTCTTCAAGCGCGGCGCCAAGTGACACGATCAGGTCTGCGCGGTGTACATGCAGGTATTCCCCGCCCCACCGGGAACGGGACGCTTCGCGCAGCGGGATCGACAGGATGCGCGCCCCGCTCTTGCCCATACGGATTTCCTGCGCGCGCGGCCTGAAGGCGTTGGCCTCAATGCGCGCGCTGACGCCGAGAACGTCGAACACGCGCATGCCATTGGGGCTGAGTTGCAGACCTGCGCCGACTTCCTCGATCCGGCTTGCCTGCTCGGCAACCGTGACTTGATGACCGAATTTCGCAAATGCCAGCGCGGCTGTCAGACCGCCTATCCCCCCGCCTGCAATCAGCACATGCATCTTGGCGGGACCATTCTCTGACGCGGGGCCTTACTTCGGGCGCGAAGGGTCTTCGCGGCCGCCGATCAATACGAACCGGCGGTCGCAATATTTGCACTCGACGAAGTCCTCATCGCCCATTTCGTACCAGACCTTCGGATGCCCCAGCGCCCCGCCCCCGCCATTGCAGGAGACCTTGCGGCTGCTCACCATTGAAATCTCCGGCGGCGTGAAGACATCACGTTTCAGGGGCATGGACTGGCTCCGGTCAGGAAAAGAAAGGGCTGGCTTGCCCGCTTACGACCTGATCCCTAACTAAAGATTGGCTGGCTCGCTTGCAAGGCGCACCAAATGCCGCAACGAAAGGGCGCCATGACTGCCTCCCCCTACGCCATCGAAGTCCGCGATCTGCGGAAAACCTATGCCGCAACCGGCAAGATGCCGGAAAAGCAGGCTCTCAACGGAATTACGCTGCAAATCCCCAAGGGCGCCATTTTCGGCCTGCTGGGGCCCAACGGGGCCGGCAAATCGACCTTCATCAACATTCTCGCCGGTCTGGTGAAGAAAACCTCCGGCACCGCGGAAATCTGGGGCCTAGACATCGACCAGCACCCTCGCCAGAGCCGGGCAGCCATCGGGGTCGTGAACCAGGAAGTCGTCGCCGACCCGTTCTTCACACCTTTCGAGATGCTGGAACTTATGGCCGGCTTTTACGGCGTACCCAGGGAAGAGCGCCGGACCGTGGAAATTCTCACGGCGCTGGGGCTGGGGGACAAGAAAGACGCATACGTCCGTCAGCTGTCAGGAGGCATGAAACGCCGCCTGATGGTCGCCAAGGCGCTGGTCCACAATCCGCCCGTGCTCATCCTCGATGAACCGACGGCCGGCGTCGATGTCGAACTGCGCCGCCTGCTCTGGGACTATGTGCGGGAACTGCATGCCAAGGGCACGACGATCATCCTGACGACCCACTATCTCGAGGAAGCCGAGGAGCTTTGCGACACCATTGCCATTGTAAATCATGGCGAAATCACCGCCTGCGAGCCGACCTCGCAACTGCTTTCGCGCCTCGACTACAAGACCCTGATCATCACGCCGCGCGAACTGCTGGCTGCTGTTCCGGCCGAACTCGCGATGCATGACGCCAAGCTTCGCAGTGACGGCACGCTCGCCATCACGTTCAAGACTGCGGAAACCGGTATCGGGCGCCTGCTCGAAAAGGCCCGCGCCGCTGGCATCAGCGTCGCGGACCTGTCAACGAAATCTCCGGATCTGGAAGAGGTGTTCATCGCCCTGACGAGCGAGAAAGCGCCTATGCCAGCGACTGGCTGATCCAGTTGGCAAGCGCCTGACGGTTCATGGCGCCGTTATGGGTGGCGGCCACCTTGCCCTGCTTGAACAGCAGCATCGTGGGCAGGCCGCGAACGCCATATTTCGCGCCGACGAGCGGAAACTCATCGACGTTCAGTTTCACGATCTTCACTTTGCCGTCCATTTCGGCGGCAACAGCTTCGATATGGGGGGCCATCTGCTTGCAGGGGCCGCACCATTCGGCCCAGAAGTCGACAACGACCGGAAGGTCCGACTGACCTAGCAGCGTGTCGAATTCGTCGTCGCTTACGTCCATAGAAGACATGGTTCCGGCTCCTTCTGCCGTACGGTTTGGTCCCCGATACATAGGGAATCTTTTGGGCTGTCAAACACCCTGACGGGCTTTTGCGAGTGATTCGGTCATCAACTCGTCCGGCAGGCGCATCATCTTCGGCCCATCCGTCCAGCAGAGGATGGCTGACACTTTCCGCCCCGGGAAAGCTGTAGCCAATACAGCACGATACGCGGCCATCTGCACGATGTAGCTCTCGGCGACGTCTTCCACCGCATCCGGGGCGGGCTGGTCGGTCTTGAAGTCGATCACAAGTACGCGATCCGGCGTGACGACCAACCGGTCGACCCGGCCGTTGATCACAGCGTGTCCGGGGAGCTCATCTGACGTTCCGATCACCGCCGCTTCGGCACGGCTCCCGGGGCCGAACAATTCCTGCAGCGCAGGATCGGTCAGGATCGATTCTGCGGCCTGCAGCATCTCCTCCCGCTGGGCACGGGTGAGATGCGGCTCCCGGTCGAGCATGGCGCGGCCCGCCGCGCTGCGGGCGTGTTCCGGCATTTCCGGCAAATGTTGCAGCAGGCTGTGGATCAGCCGGCCCCGACGCAGCCGTGCCTCCCGTTTCGGATCGAACGGGGCCACAACCTTCGTCTTCGGCTCCAGCAAGCTGGAGGGGGCCATCAGCTTGCGCGCCTCTCTATCCACATCCGGCGGCAACCGGGCCCAATCCGGAAGCCCGGATTCGGAAGCGAGAGAAGCCTGCGAGCTCGTCTCTGCGCGCAAGGGCGCTCCGAACTGCATGATGCCCGCCTCGTCGGCCTCAACGCCCAGGGTATCCATCGCCCCGCGGCACAGGGCATACCAGGAATTGGCATCGTATCCGGCAGCGCCCGCCTTGGTGCTGCCATACCAGTGCCCGGCAATCAGCAAATGATCCTGCGCGCGGGTGAGCGCCACATAGAGCAGGCGGCGATGTTCTTCATGCGCCTTTGCCTGTGCGATGGCGCGGGCAGCTTCCGAAGCAGGAATGTCCGTATCCTTCCGCGGCGCCCAAATTGCCGCACCGCCCGCCTCGAGAATGGCATCCGTCTCCAGCTTGGGCTTGGCTGTCGTATCCGGCAGGATGACGATCGGCGATTGCAGCCCCTTTGCGCCATGGACCGTCATTACACGGACTTCCTGTCCGGCCTCGGCGAGATCGCGTTTGATCTCCACAGGTGTCGCCTCCAGACCGGCGACGAAGGCCTGCATGGATGAAGGACCGGTCGCATCATGGGCGAGTGCCTGAGACAGCAACGCCTCAAGAGGATCGCGGGCGGGCGGGCCAAGGCGCACATTGATCCTTTCCCAGCCGGTGACGCCGTCTGCATCTGGCTGGTCGAGCACGGAAGACAGAAACTCGTATGGCGGCAGATGACGCTTCTCCGTCAAGGATCCGAGGAAATCCGCCGCCCGTTTCACATCCGGATCATCACTGGCCTGCACTCTGCTCCAGAGCGTCTCCTGATCCGTGCGTCCCGCCGCGAGTTCAAACAGGTAGCGGTCATCATCGACGAGGCCAATGAAGGGGCCCCGCAGGATTTCAGCCAGCACAAGATCGCGCGAAGGCAGCAGCGCAAACCGCATCAGGTTCAGGCAGTCCTGCACACCAATATAGTCCGCAAGGCGCAACCGGTCCGCGCCCGCAACCGGTATGCCGCGCGCCTTCATGGCATTGATCAGCGCTTCAAAAAGACCGCCGCGCCGCTCGCGCACAAGTATGAGGACATCACCGGCCCTTGCCGGCCGGCGCATTCCGTCAGCGCCCCAGACAGCTGCGCCGCCAGAGATCATCTGCTTCACGCGGTCGGCCACAGCCTGCGCAACTTTCACTTTTGGCGAGGTCTGCCGTAGCGCATCGACCGGCCGGTCCCACGCATCAGTTTCCGGTTCGGGGTCCGGTGCTGCAACCGGCCAAAGGTCGATCCAGCCGGGTTCATCGCGGCGCTTCGCTATGTGCTCTGTTATATCAGCCGTAGAGGGCCGCTCCGTGCCGAAAGGCACATCAATTGGCGGCGCCGTATTCCAGACGGTATCGACATAGGCAAGGATTTCCGGACCAGACCGGAAGGACATCTTCATTTCGGCGGCCTTTGCCGAGGGATCCCTCAGTGTAAGAGCCTGCGCTTCCTCGAGGAATTTTGCGGGATCCGCGCCCTGGAAAGAATAAATCGACTGCTTGTCGTCCCCGACGATGAACAATGTCCGCGGGTCCTGCAAGCGCTCTGTTCCCTTTCCGGATGTGAACTCATGTGTGAGGGCGCGGATCAATTCCCACTGGTTGGGGCTCGTATCCTGCGCCTCATCCAGCAAGACATGGCTCAGCCCGCCATCGAGCTTGTAGAGTACCCAGCCAGACATGCCGTCCGTGGTCAGAAGATCGCGCATCCTATCGATCAGGTCGTCAAAATCCAGCGCACCGCGCCGCGCCTTCTCTTCGCTGTAAGCCATCAGTGCGGGCACGCCGACACGGAACAGGGCCAGGCTGCGGGCGAAGGCCTCCGCTTTCTTTAGGTCTTCGCGCAGTTTCCGGAAGCGCTGAACTTCCGTGCCTTCCGGCATCTCTGCGGAGAATAACTCCTCTACCACTGGCCCGGCCGCAGCAGCCCCCTTCGTGAACGGGTTCTTTTCCCGGAACTCACCATCTGTTTTCAGAAATATCGGTAGATAGGCATCATGTGCAGCTTTCGGATCTGGTGCATCCAGAACGGCCGTCAGCGTATCCGCGAGCTTGCTGTCAGTAGCTTTTCCGGTCTGCAAGGCACCGATAGCGAGCCGCAGGCGCGCCGTAGGCAGGTCCCGCACCATCGCATTGGCGAGCAGAACGTCCGGTCCCTCAGCAGGCGGATGAATGGCGCCGCGCAGCGCGGCCTCTATTGACTGTATGTCAAATGCATGGCGCGCGAAAAATGCGCGGCTGGCCCCGGAAGACGCGCGCAGATCATCCAGCGCCGTGAGCGCCCCTTCGTTGCCCGCTTCGCGCGCGATCAGAGCGAGCGCTTCCGGATAGTCCCTCGCCGCCAGCCTGATCGCCTCTGCCTTTGCTTCCTGCCAGATACGCCGCGCGTCCTCGTCCTCGAGTTCGACAAAGCCCGGCACAACGCCCGCCTCCAGGGGGAACCGGCGCAGTACGCGCGCGCAGAACGCGTGAATTGTTTCAATACGGAGCCCGCCCGGTGTTTCCAGCGCTTTGGCGAACAGCGCGCGGGCTGCCTTCAGGCGATCATGCGTATAGTCCTCAGGCGCGCCGCCTTCCAGCGCAGCCAGCTCGCGGCTGAGCTTTTCATCTTCCATCACCGCCCAGTTGCCCAGTGTGCGAAACAGTCTGGACAGCATCTCGCTCGCTGCGGCTCGGGTGTAAGTGATGCAGAGAATGGAATCGGGTGCGGCGCCCGGCCGGCCATCCGGCCTTCTCAGCAGCAGTCTCGCAACGCGGTCTATAAGCACCTTGGTCTTGCCGCTGCCGGCATTGGCCATTGCATAGGCGGACCGGGTCGGCTCTGCCGCAATCGCCTGCGCGCGCGTTGCAGCTTCGTAAGCAGCATGATGGGCGGGGCTACTCATCGCCGCCCTCCCCATCCGACGTGTCGCTCGTCCACTCTGCGCGGCGGGCCAGAAGATTGTAGCCGAAATCATATTTCACAAACTGCACGCGCGGCGCCGACGCAAAGACAGCATCCGGCTGACGGTAAGCCGCGATGAGTTTCTGCACGCCCTCATCTGCCCGCTGGGTAAGCGAGGGCACGTCCATGTCAGCAATCCGTCCACTGCCAATCCGGCGGGCTTTCGGTTTGCCCTTGAACTCGACATATTCAAGCGCCTCGACAGTTGCGCCGGCAATGCCGCCGAACCCGCCGCGCTGAGCAATCAGGGCCTGTAGCGGCATCTGCTGGTCGAAGCCGGTACTGATCGCCCTGTCGGATGGCGAACTGCCTGTCTTGAAGTCAACAATCGTCAACCGGCCCGTTGCAGATGTCTCGATTCGGTCTGCCTGCGCGGACAGCACGAACTTCTCTCCGGCAATCAGGTAGTCGATCTTGCCATTCACCTCGAGGTGAAGCCCCCCCGAGACGTCCCGTCCGATCCGCCAGTCAAGATACCATGCCGCGACCATCTCCCAGATCGCTTGCCGACTCAGCCAGTCTGTGTCGGGCGTACCTGATGATTCCAGCTGCGCTTTCAGGAGCGTGAGGAGCCGGGTCTCCGATTTCTCGCCGCCTGATTCCTCAAACAGTTCTAGCGCCTTGTGGATTGCCGTTCCGCGCAGGTTTGCCTGCATCGGTCCGTTCATCGGGTCTAATGTCCGTAGGCGGAGCACATCTTCCGCCCAGATGGCATAGGGGTCTCGCTGCAGGCGGTCCACACGCGTCACCGACAGCCTGAAGGGCCAGCCAGAGGGTCGCCTTGTGGGGCGCGGCTCGACCCGCACGCCGCCCGCGGGCATCGGGCCTTGTTCCGACTGGCGCGCCCGCACCCAACCGTGAAGCTCACTCGCGTCTCCGGCCAGCACCGCCGAGGCGTCGTCGCGCAGCGCGCCCTGCGCCAGTGTCCGCAACCGCCACACCCAGCGCGAGGCCACGGCAGGAGAATCCTCGCGCCGCGCCGCGTGCAGCATCACCACTTTTGGCGCGCAGGCGAGCTGCGCAAAGTCATGCGCGGACAGTCCCAGACGTTCATCCGGATCCATCAGCCCGAGCGCAGACCTGAACCGGCGCGGCAGGAAGGCATCCGGCGGCGTCTTCTCCGGCCAGACATCTTCATTCAGCCCCGCCAGCACAATCAGATCAGCCGACTGGAGCCGCGCCTCCAGCGGACCCCAGATGCTGAGGCGTGGATGCTCGGCTTCCCCCATGCTGACAGTCAGGCCCGCACATTCCGTGCCAACCAGTTGCGCGAGATCAAGGGGCCGTACAGGCTCCATATACTGGCCCATCTCGTCCAGCCGCTCGAGCAGCTTGGAGGCACCCGCGCCATCCTCCCCGGCCCAGGGCAAGGGGGTCTCGCTCATGGCTTCCGCAAGCGCCGCAATCCGCCGGACTCCTTCGGAAACGCCAATGGTCTCCACGCTGGAAAAGTCCGCACCGGAACGGGAAAGTATGTCGATCAGCTTTTGCACGGCTGCCGCTGCTTCAGTCTGATCTTCCGGCGCAAAGGCAGGTTTGCGCTCTTCCTTGTCCTTCACTGCAATCAGCGCCGTCAGCGCAGGAAGGTCCTTCCAGCGCCTTGGCCCTCTCAGGAAATGCAGGTCAAGAAGGTCGCCCGCGCGCTTCAAGGATACAAACGGATGTTTCAGTACAGCCGAGAGGGCGACGGGATCTGCCGGGTCTGCCGACCACTGGGCGCATAGCGCTATCAGGCTGCCTGCCGGCGACCGCGCCAGCGGCTGCCCGGCGGAAGGCGCCACATGAATGCCCCAGCGTTTCATCCGGGCACTGATACGCCGTGCCAGCGCGGCATCCGGCGTAACCAGCGCAGCTCGGGCACCCTGCGTTTCGAGAACCTGCCTCAGCAGCAGCGCCGCAGCCTCCGCCTCCGACGCTTCATCGGAAAGTTCGATTACGGACAATCCATCCAGCGCTGCTCGTGCAAATTCCACCTGCGTTGCGCCCGCGCTACCGGCAAGTTCCGCCAGGGTTTCGCGCCAGTCTGCCGTGTCATCTGCAGGCGCAAGGGCTTCATGGACAAGTTTCCGCCGGGCTGCCCGGGAGGGCGCCGCTGTATCTTCCGGCCAGGTCTTCACCGCCCCCGGGGTGAGCCCGAGAGAGATAACGGTTTTGACCAGAGTGTGCTGGGGATGGCTGGGCGCCTTGAGGATCGCCTCTATGGCCTTGCCGGACAGATCCGTGTCCAGCCCTGGAAACACGACCAGCCCTTGCGGCAAATCCAGCGCAGCCTTCATCAGCATTCGGCCGGACGGGGTCGCCCCGGTAGAGCCGGCTATGATCACGGAAGACTGCGGCGTCTCGCTGCGCCAGCGCTGCGCCATCGCGGCTGCGGCCTGAATCCGATAGGCAAACGGATCGGCCTTGTTGTTCTCGGCGAGCCAGGCCGGCCAGAGTTCTGCAACAATCGACAGGAACCGCGTTGAGGTCTCCAGGTGTCCGGCCAGCTCGCTTTCAATCGCGAGGACTTCCAGCTTCGACCAGTCAACAGGCGCTTCCGCAAACGTCGCCTGCTCCAGAATTCTCGAGAGCTCACGGGCCGATGCCAGCGCAGATGCCGGCGGAAGGACGCGTCCGTATTCCTGCTTGAAATATGCCGCCACCAGCTTTGCAAGAACGCCGAGCCGGCTTGCAGGCGAAAGGGGCATTGCAAGATCGATCAACGCCGCCTCAGCGACAGGCGGCGGCTCCTCGGATTCCAAGTCGCCTAGCGTCCGCACGTCCGGAGGCAACAGCGTACCTTTCCCGCCCAGCGTATCAAACAACGCAAGTGTCAGCGCCCGCGCCGAGCGGCGGTTCGGCACATAGATGATTGCTTCCGCAAGCGCATCCGGGCGGTTTGCAAGCTCAAACTCCTGAGCCAGCGTGCGGGCGAGAGATCCCAGAAAGTCCGCACCCGGAGCGATGGTCCAGACCTTTCCGGAACCCATCACACGAGGGGGCCGTTCAGCCGCCATGACAGGCGATCCACATGTCCGCATCAGCCAGCGCCTGGGGGTCGCCGACATGAAGCCAGAAGCGGTCCAGCGGGTGCCCGGCAAGACGGCCCTGGGGGATGAGTTCATCCCAGATTTTCACCGCAGAGAAGCGTTCAACAGCCCGCGTATCGTAGAGCTGCGGTTTCATGATCCGCACTCCGGCATACGCCCAAGGAGAGGATGGTGCCGCCCCGCGCCGGATGAGGCGATGGTTGTCCTGAAGGAAAAAATCCCCCGGCCCGTCAAAGCCCAGCGCACGGCCTGTTTCGGCGATCAGGAGCCGCTCATCCTCCGCCTGCGGATCAAATGCCGCTGCGAGTTCGAGAAAGGGTTCAGGCGATTCCGGTGCCCAGAAGGCGTCCGTGTTCATCACGAATATCGGCTCATCGCCGAGCAGGGGCCGCGCCTTCGCAATCGCGCCGCCTGTTTCCAGCACTTCAGCGCGCTCATCCGAAATGATCACGTCGAAACGCTTCAGTGCCGCCGCATAGGCTTCGATCTGGTCTGCCAGATAATGAACGTTGATCACGACCCGTTTCACGCCTGCTTCCGCGAGCGGATCGAGTAGCCGGTCAATCAGCGCCTTGCCGCGCACCTTGAGCAGCGGTTTTGGCGTTGCATCGGTGAGCGGGCGCATGCGCGTGCCAAGGCCAGCCGCAAGCACCATTGCCGTATGCGGAACCGGCACGCTCATGGGTTCGCCTCGAAAACAAACGGGGTCGCCTCGCGCACGAAGGCCGCCATGCCTGCCAGCGACGGATGGGACAGGTTACGCGCAAGAAGTGACAATTGCCGGGGCTGGAAATCGCCATAGCGCGGCTTGCCATCCCGGTGCTGCAGGCGAGAAAATACGCCCGCAATCCGCAGCGCATTCAGCGTACCGATGACAGCGAGGCGTTCGTCAAAAGCGGTGCGCTCCTGACCTGTCAGATCGAGGAATGTCCGGATCGCCGCTTCAGCCGCCTCCGGAGACACGGCGCGGCGCGCATCCTGTGTCAGCATCGCAAGATCCCACGCGTCCCACCCGATCACGGCATCCTGGAAATCGAGAAGGCCCACATCGCCGTCCGGAAGCCAGAGCAGATTCTCCGCGTGATAGTCCCTGAGCGTGAAACTTCTGGGGAAGGATATGGCCTGCTCGATCAGCGCATTGCGCTCTACTTCCCAGCGCGCCCGCACCGCGCCCACAAGAGGCCCTTTCCCGGCTTCAGCGGGAAGCCAATCGGCATAGAGGTCCGCATTCGCGCCCAGCGCCACGGCATCAAAATCCAGGATCGGCCAGCTCAAACCCTCCAGAGAGAGCACATTCGGTGTGGACGCTTTATGGAGGGTCGCAAGGCGTTCTGCAGCGGCTTTGTAGAGCGGAACTTCCGCCTCCCGTCCGCTTTCGATCAGTCGCGCAAATTCGCGGTTGTCGCCAAAGTCCTCGATCAGCGCGAAGCCCCTCTCCGCGTCGAGCTTCAGCACTTTCGGTGCCCGCAGGCCCAGTGATCTCAAATGCTCCGAGATCAGCGCGAACGCCTCCACGCGGGATGCCGCAAGGCGCGTCATCGCGTTCCAGCCCATCTTCGCGCGCGTTGCAGGGTCTGCGTCAGGCGGACAGGGTTCGCTCTCGACGCGCGGCGCATCCATCAACAGGGCCGTCGCTCCATCCTGCCGGAACAGACGGATATACCGCCGCGTCGACGCATCCTGCCCGAGTGGCTGGCGGCGCGCTGCGCCCCAGCCATCGCCGGCAGCCAACAGGAACGCATCAATCTCGCCGGAGCGGGTGTCAGTCACGAAGCTCATCCAGCCGTTCCTGCCAGCCTTCGCCCCTCGGTTCCAGCCTTGCCCGGCGGCCTTCCCCAGAGATTTCGAGATACAGGTCGAGCCGGTTCGTCGGCAGGTGCCTGCCCGCCCGTTCCGGCCACTCGATCAGCGCCGCACCGTCAACGGTCTCATACCAGCCGAGCTCCTCGACGTCTTCGGGATTGTCCAGCCGGTAAAGGTCGAAATGCCAGAGCGGAAAATCCGGCCCATCATAGACCTGCACCAGCGTGTAGGTCGGGCTGGGCACCTCCTCGGGCCGGGCCAGCAGGGCCTGAACCAGCCCGCGCACAAGGGTTGTCTTCCCGGCCCCAAGGTCACCGTGCAGCGCCACGACATCACCGGGTCGCAACAGTGCGGCGAGCGCGGCGCCGAGCGCTTGTGTTTCCTGTTCGGAAGGCAGGTTAAACTGTCGCATCTTGAGTCGGCACAGTAGTTGTCCACCCGGTTGACGCAATGCGCCGATACCTGTGACGGTGTGCCCCGGTAAGGCCCTGTTGCAGCGGCAGGCGCAAGCGTTTAGAAGAAAAGTGACGCTAGCGTCACGAAATTGCAGGGGAAGCCCTTTGGCATCTGGTGAGGTCCGTCGGATTGTGATTGCCGGCGCAGGTCAGGCTGCGGCGCAGGCGCTGCAATCGCTGCGTCAGGGCGGATTTGACGGCAGCCTCACGCTGGTCGGCGAAGAAACCGCATTGCCCTACCAGCGCCCACCCCTGTCAAAGGCCTACATGAAGGGCGAGTTCGAGGAAGAGCGGCTATACTTCAAGCCCGCCGCCTGGTACGAAGACCAGAAGGTCGAGGTCCTGCTCGGCACCCGCGCAACCCGTATCGACCGCGCCGCGAAGACCCTGCACCTCGGCCATGGCGCAACCCTGCCCTATGATGCGCTGATCATCGCCACAGGTTCCCGCCCGAGACCGCTGCCCTGCAAGGGCGCAGACCTCCAGGGCGTGCATGATCTGCGCACCCTCGCCGATGTCGAGCGGATCCGCCCGCAGATGGTCGAAGGCCGCAACATGGTGATCATCGGTGCCGGCTATATCGGTCTCGAGGCTGCCGCGGTTGCGCGCCAGATGGGGCTGAACGTCACCGTGCTTGAGATGGCGCCGCGCGTCCTCGCCCGCGTGACAAGCCCGGTCCTTAGCGAGTTCTACACGGCAGAGCATCGCCGGCAGGGCGTGACGATCCTGACGTCCACGCAGCTGTCTCATCTGGAAGGCAAGGACGGCGTGGTAACCGGCGCGGTACTCGCCGATGGTATGGTCCTGCCTGCGGATATCGTCCTCTCCGGTATCGGTATCCTGCCAAATGACGAACTGGCGAAGGACTCCGGCATCGCCTGCTCCAACGGCATCCTCGTCGACCGCGATGCGCGCACGTCCGATCCCGCCATCTTCGCCGCAGGCGACTGCGCCAGCAGGCCGCTGGTCCACTATGGCCGCGACGGCCGCCTCGAAAGCGTCCACAACGCTATTGAGCAAGGCAAACTTGCCGCCGCCGCCATCCTCGGCCTGCCCCGCCCTGCCGAAGACTGCCCGTGGTTCTGGTCGGATCAATATGACCTGAAACTGCAGATTGCAGGGCTCAGCCAGGGCTACGACACCCATGTCATTCGCGGAGACCCGGCGGCGCGCAAGTTCGCCGTGTTCTACCTGCGCAACGAAACCCTGATCGCGGTGGACGCCGTGAACAGCCCGCCGGAGTTCCTGGCATCGAAAAAGCTGATCATGTCGGGAGCAAAGCTTGCGCCCGGCAAGCTTGGCGATACATCAACCCCGATGAAAGACATTGCGGCAGAAGCTGCCGCCTAGAGGAGACGGAATACCAGATGCCCAAGATCACCTATATCGCCCATGACGGCACCGAGCGCACCATCGAAGCCAAGAATGGCATGTCGGTGATGGAAGTTGCGGTGAATAATTCGGTCCCCGGCATCGACGCCGATTGCGGCGGGGCGTGCGCGTGCGCCACCTGCCACGTTTATGTGGACGAGGCCTTCCTGTCGAAAACCGGCGAGCAGCAGGAAATGGAAAAGTCGATGCTCGACTTCGCCGAGAACGTGCGCCCGAATTCGCGCCTGTCCTGCCAGATCAAGGTAACGGACGCCCTCGACGGCCTGCGCGTCACCACGCCGGAAAGCCAGCACTGAGCCAATTTCTCAGTGAGCCTGATCAACGCTCCCGCCCCGCGCGGGGGCGTTTTTCTTTGACGTGGCGTGACGGGTTGGTTCTTTTTCGGAACGGTGTAGAAGAGGCCTGTCCACCTCCCGGGAGCCCAGCATGAAATACTCCGAACTCCTTGCCTCGATCGCTCCCGCTGACGGGAACGTACGGTCGACCGGCATTCCCGAAAACTGGATGCAGGGGCGCACAGCCTATGGCGGACTGACAGCTGCGCTGTGCCTCGACGCGGCCCTGCCCCTCTCGGCCGGCCTGCCAATCCGCGCCGCGCAGGTCGCGTTCGTCGGCCCGGTGAACGGCACGGTTCGCTGCCAGCCGCAGCTGCTGCGTCAGGGCAAGAACACTGTGTTCGTCTCTGTACGGATGACCGGGGAGGATGGCGTGCTGGCGGAGTGCATCTTCACATTCGGCGCCGCCCGATCCTCAAGCCTGCACCTCTCCGAGCTGCCGCCCCCCGCTGTCCCCTCAGCGGCGGATGCCGGGAACTATTTCCGCAAGGAAGGCCACGGCCCGACATTCGCCCAGAATTTCGACATCCGCTTTGCCGGCGGCTCCATCCCGATGAGCGGCGCGAAGGATGCGGACGTGTCGATCTGGATGCGCCACCGCGATCCGGAAACACCGAACAATGCCGTCGCCCTGCTCGCGCTTGCCGATGCGCCGCCGCCTGCAGCAATGGCAATGTTCACGGCCCCGGCCCGGATCAGTTCGATGACCTGGATGACGGAATTCCTGACCGAAGACATCACGACTGACGACCGCTGGTTCCTCGCCCGCCATACGGCGCAGACGGCCCTCAACGGCTATTCCAGCCAGCAGATGGTCATGTGGAACACGTCCGGCGCGCCCGTGATGATCGGGCGCCAGACGATTGCGATCTTTACCTGATCAGTTGGCCAGCGCGGCGCGGACGCCTTCGAGATAGGCGATCGATTCCTGCAGCGCGAACTGCTTGGTATCGTCCTTGTCGAGGGCGAGCAACTTCAGGCGCGTCGCCTCGATCTCGGCGTCAACGTCTTCGGCTTTCACGTCGGACAGATTGCGCGCTTCCTCGGCGAGGATCGTCAGGCCGGCGGGTGTCACATCCGCGAACCCGCCGCGCACGAAGATGCGCATCTTCACGGTGTCGCCCTCCAGCACCCGGACAACGCCATTCTTCAGGGTCGTCATGAACGGCGCGTGGTTTGCAAGCACACCGAACTCACCTTCCGTACCCGGAGCGATGACGTGATCGACCTCGCCCGAGAACAGTTCCCGGGCGGGTGATACGAGAGAGAAGTGAAGCTTGTCGGCCATCTGTCAGCCTCCCTGGAGGATGAAGATCAGGCGTCTGCCATCAGCTTGGCAGCTTTGGCTTTCGCTTCTTCGATATTGCCGACCATGTAGAAAGCCGGCTCCGGCAGGTGGTCGAACTCGCCGCTGATCAGGCCTTTGAAGCCCTTGATCGTGTCGTCGAGTTTCACCTGCACTCCCGGCGAACCGGTGAACACCTGCGCCACGTCGAACGGCTGCGACAGGAAGCGCTCCACTTTCCGGGCGCGGGCCACGGTCAGTTTGTCTTCTTCCGACAGTTCGTCCATGCCGAGGATGGCGATGATGTCCTGCAATTCCTTGTACTTCTGCAGGATGGCCTGCACACCGCGGGCGACGTTGTAGTGGTCTTCGCCGACAACCATCGGGTCGAGGATGCGCGAGGTCGAGTCGAGCGGGTCCACGGCGGGGTAGATGCCTTTCTCGGCGATCGAGCGTGAAAGCACCGTGGTCGCGTCAAGGTGGGCGAACGACGTTGCCGGCGCAGGGTCGGTAAGGTCGTCAGCCGGAACGTACACGGCCTGCACCGAGGTGATCGAGCCCTTGTTGGTCGAGGTGATGCGCTCCTGCAGCGCGCCCATGTCGGTGGCCAGCGTCGGCTGGTAGCCCACGGCCGAAGGAATACGGCCGAGCAGAGCGGACACTTCCGAGCCGGCCTGCGTGAAGCGGAAGATGTTGTCGACGAAGAACAGCACGTCCTTGCCTTCCACGTCGCGGAAGTACTCGGCTTGTGCGAGACCCGTCAGAGCGACGCGGGCGCGGGCGCCCGGCGGCTCGTTCATCTGGCCATAGACCAGCGACATGCGGCTTTCGCCTTCGAGGTTGATCACGTTCGACTCGATCATCTCGTGATAGAGGTCGTTACCTTCGCGCGTCCGCTCGCCAACGCCGGCGAACACAGAATAGCCACCGAACAGTTTCGCGATGTTGTTCACGAGTTCCATGATCAGAACCGTCTTGCCCACGCCGGCGCCGCCAAACAGGCCGATCTTGCCGCCCTTCGCGTAGGGGCACAGAAGGTCGATGACCTTGATGCCGGTGACGAGCACTTCAGCTTCCGTGGACTGATCAACGAAGTCCGGTGCCGGTGCGTGGATCGGGCGGGTCGTCTCGGCCTTTACTGGTCCGCGCTCGTCGATCGGCTCACCGATGACGTTCATGATGCGGCCGAGGGTCGCCGGGCCAACCGGAACCATGATCGGCTTACCTGTGTCGGCGACCGACTGACCGCGGACCAGACCTTCGGTCGAGTCCATCGCGATGGTGCGGACGGTGTTCTCGCCGAGGTGCTGAGCCACTTCGAGCACCAGGCGGTTGCCGCCATTCGTCGTTTCCAGTGCGTTCAGGATGGCCGGCAGTTCGCCGTCGAACACGACGTCGACAACGGCGCCGATCACCTGGGATACCTGCCCTTTGGCGTTCGCGGTTTTGCTCATTTCAGTGCTCTCCTCGGGAGATGTAGTCTCTTGGGTTCGTATTCGTTAAAGGGCTTCGGCACCGGAGATGATCTCGATCAGCTCCTTGGTGATCTGTGCCTGGCGGGCCCGGTTGTATTTCAGGTTCAGGGCCTTGATCAGGTCCTTGGCGTTGCGGGTCGCGTTGTCCATCGCGGTCATCCGGCTGGCCTGTTCGCCGGCGGAGCTTTCCAGCATCGCCGACAGGATCTGGGTATTGATGTAGCGCGGCAGCAGCGTCTCGAGGATCGCCTCCTCGCTCGGCTCGTAGCGATAGATCGCCCCGCCGAGATCGATGGATGGCGCCCCTTCCGGCGCTTTCGCCGGAATCAGCTGCTGCGCCGTCGGCACCTGCGTCAGCACGTTCTTGAACTGGGAATAGATCAGCGTGGCGACATCGAATTCGCCAGCCTCATATCCCTTGGTCAGCATCTGGCCGACCGCGATGGCGGAGTCGGCATAGTCGTTGCCTTTGACGTCGCCGAGATTGACGTGTGAGGTGAACAGCGATGCGTAATCCCGCGCCAGTTGTTCGCGACCCTTCTTGCCGATGGTCAGAACCTTGACGGTCTTTCCTTCAGCCTGCAGCGCCTGGATTTTCTGGCGGGCGAGCTTCACGACATAGGAGTTGAAACCACCTGCAAGGCCGCGCTCTGCCGTCATCACGACGACGAGATGCACATCATCGTTGCCCGTGCCGCTGAGCAGTTTCGGACCGCCGCCACCCGCCGAACTGGCGAGGTTCGACAGCACAGCCGCCATACGCTCCGCATACGGACGGGCCGCCGTCGCAGCATCCTGCGCACGCTTCAGCTTTGCAGCCGCAACGAGCTGCATCGCCTTCGTGATCTTCTGCGTGGATTTCACGCTCGAGATACGGTTCTTGAGGTCCTTAAGGCTGGGCATGTGTGGCCTTTGTTGTCCTAAGGTCGGCGGTCAGGGCGGGGCTCAGGCGAACTTCGCGGTGAAGGCATCCAGCGTCGATTTGATCTCGGCTTCGATGTCGTCGCTCAGTTCTTTCTTGTCGCGCAGTTTCGCAAGCAAGTCTTTCTTCGAACCGCGCAGGTGAGCGAGGAGTTCCTTCTCGTAACGCGTCACGTTCCTGAGGTCGACCTTGTCGAGATATCCGCGCGTACCGGCGTAGATGATCACGACCTGCTCTTCCATCAGCAGCGGCGAATATTGCGGCTGCTTCAGGAGCTCCGTCAGGCGGGCGCCGCGGTTCAGCAGGCGCTGCGTGGCGGCGTCGAGGTCCGAGCCGAACTTCGCGAAGGCGGCCATCTCGCGGTACTGGGCGAGTTCGCCCTTCATCGAGCCGGCAACTTTTTTCATCGCCTTGGTCTGGGCAGCCGAGCCCACGCGCGACACCGACAGGCCCACGTTCACGGCCGGGCGGATACCCGAGTTGAACAGGTCGGTCTCGAGGAAGATCTGGCCGTCGGTGATCGAGATCACGTTGGTCGGGATGTAGGCCGACACATCGTTCGCCTGGGTTTCGATGATCGGCAGCGCGGTCAGGGAGCCCGAACCATTGTCCGAGTTCAGTTTCGCAGCGCGCTCAAGGAGGCGCGAGTGAAGGTAGAACACGTCGCCCGGATAGGCTTCGCGGCCCGGCGGACGGCGCAGCAGCAGCGACATCTGGCGATAGGCGACAGCCTGTTTCGACAGGTCATCATAGATGATCAGGGCGTGCATGCCGTTATCGCGGAACCACTCGCCCATAGTGCAACCGGTGAACGGCGCAAGGTATTGCAGCGGCGCAGGCTCGGAAGCCGTCGCAGCGACGACGATCGTGTAGTCCAGGGCACCGCGCTCTTCGAGCACTTTGACAACCTGAGCCACCGTCGAACGCTTCTGGCCGATGGCGACGTAAACGCAGAACAGCTTGTCCTTGTCGGACTTCGCCGCGTCGTTGGTCGGCTTCTGGTTCAGAATGGTGTCGACGCAGATAGCAGTCTTGCCGGTCTGGCGGTCGCCGATGATCAGCTCGCGCTGGCCGCGGCCGACCGGGATCATGCCGTCGATGGCCTTGATACCCGTCATCATCGGCTCGTGCACCGACTTGCGCGGGATGATGCCGGGAGCCTTCACGTCAGATCGCTGACGGCTTGCAACGTCCTTCAGCGGACCCTTGCCGTCGATCGGCTCGCCCAGCGCGTTGACGACGCGTCCGAGAAGACCTTTGCCAACGGGGGCAGCCACGATCTCGCCGGCGCGCTTCACGGTCGCGCCTTCCTTGATGCCGCGGTCGTCGCCGAAGATCACGACGCCGACATTGTCGCTCTCAAGGTTGAGCGCCATGCCTTTCAGGCCGCCATCGAACTCGACGAGCTCACCGGCCTGAACGCTGTCGAGGCCGTACACACGGGCGATACCGTCGCCGACCGAGAGCACTTGTCCGACATCCGAAACTTCAGCTTCGACGCCGAAATTCTCGATCTGCGACTTCAGGATGCCCGAAATTTCTGCAGGTGAAATATCCATCGAGCGACTATGCTCCCTTCATGGCGGTGTTCATGCGTTCAAGTTTGGCGGCAACGCTTGCGTCCACCAGCTTCGAGCCGATGCGCAGCTGGATGCCGCCGATCAGCGAGGGATCAACCTCGCTTGAAAGTTCCACTTCGCCGCCGACGACTTTCGCCAGCAGCGTTTCGATCCGGCCCTTTTCGGCGCCGGTCATTTCCTTTGCGGTGCGCACCACGGCGCGCTTCACGCCGCGCTGTTTCGCATACAGCTGGTCGAACGCAGCTTCCGCGCCCAGCACATCGCGGGCGCGGCCGTTCGCGGCAATCGTGCCGAGGAATTTTGCAAACAGCGGCGAATAACCGGCCTTGGCCGCGATCGCGCCGAGCGCGCCGACCTTCTCATCCCGCGTGAAGGCAGGAGAGTTCAGCAGCTTGCCGAGATCAACCGAGCTGCGAACCGTTGCTGCGAATGCCTTGAAATCCTTGTGAACGGCGGCAAGCGCGCCGTTTTCCTGCGCCAGGTCGAACAGCGCGCTCGCGTAGCGCTGCGCTGCTTCACTCGTCTGCGTTACGCCCGATGCCGGCAAGGTCTCTATCCGTCGCGCTTGAAGGGGCGGAAATGCCCCGGAATATGTTGGTTACAGGCAATCGCATAAGGTGCGTGCCCGTGAAACTGAGCGGCGCTTATCACCAGAAAACAACCCTGACAACATGGCCGCGGCGGCGCACAGTGCGGCGAAATGGCAAACAGGAAGCCCGGGCCGGATTCCCCTGCAATTACAGGAAGGAATAGGGATCGATATCCACTGAAATACGCACCTGCGAAGGCGGCTTCAGACGCCCGATCCAGGCAGTCATGTACGCCGAAAGGTCCACTGTCCGGGGACTTTTGACAAGGAATCGCCTGCGATGCCTGCCGCGGATCACCGAAAGCGGGGCGGGTGCAGGTCCGAAAAGCTCAATTCCGTCGCCGTTCGGGGCAAGTCCGGCTGCCTCCAGAGCGAACCGGTCAACGAGATCTGCCGCAGGTGCCGACAGGATCATGGCGGCCAGCCGCCCGAACGGGGGGAGTTCCAGTTCGGCCCGGATATCCCTTTCAACCGCGAGATAACCATCCCGGTCATTCGCTGCCAGCGCCTGCATGGCGGGGTTGTCCGGCGCATAGGTCTGCACATACGCCCGCCCTGGCCGTTCAGCCCGGCCCGCCCGACCCGCAACCTGGCTCAGGAGCTGATAGGTCCGCTCCCCGGCGCGCAGGTCCCCGCCCTTCAGGCCGCTATCGGCATCAACCACCCCGACCAGGGTCAGATTTGGAAAATTGTGCCCTTTGGCCACGATCTGGGTACCGATCAGCACATCGATCTCGCCTTCCGCCATCCGGTCGATCAGGCTGCGCGTCGAGTCGCCCCCCTGAACCGTATCGGACGAGAAAATCTCGATCCGCGCGCCCGGAAGCAGGATACGCAACTCCTCCGCCACCCGCTCCACGCCCGGCCCGACCCCCATCAGCGAATCTGCAGCTCCGCAATGCGGGCAATGGGCCGGTTTCGGGATCGAGTATCCCGTCAGATGGCAGACCAACCGGCCGGAATAGCGATGCTCCGTCAGCCAGGTGTCGGTCCCCGGAGATTTCAGCCGCTCGCCGCAGGCCTTGCAGATCACCAGCGGCGCATATCCTCGCCGGTTCAGGAACAATAGGGACTGCTCACCCGCTGCCAGCGTCGCCAGCATCGCCTGTTCCAGCACCGGTGACAGCCACTTGCCCCGGGTGGGCGGCGCCTTCTTGAGGTCAACGAGTTCAATCTCCGGCAGGCGCGCCGTACCCGGCCTTGCCGACAGGCGCAGGCGCTCATACCGGCCCGCTTCCGCATTCACGACCGTTTCCAGCGCCGGCGTTGCGGACGCCAGGATGACAACCCCCTCCTCCAGCTTGGCCCGCATCACTGCAAGGTCGCGGGCATGGTAGGTCACGCCGTCTTCCTGCTTGAAGCTCGCATCATGCTCTTCATCCACGATGATCAGCTTCAGTTTGCGAAACGGCAGGAACAGGGCGGAGCGCGCGCCGATCACGATCCGCGCCCGGCCCTGCATTGTTTCACGCATGGTCCGGCGGCGATCCTTCGGGGTCATACCCGAATGCCAGGGTGCCGGGGCAGTCCCGAACCGCTGCTCGAAGCGGGTCAGGATCGCCTGCGTCAGGGCAATTTCCGGCAGCAGCACAAGCGTCTGCGCTTCCGGATCGTGGCGCAGTGTCTCGGCGATGGCTTCAAAGTAGACCTCGGTCTTGCCCGAGCCTGTCACCCCATCGAGCAGGTAGGACGCGTAGCCTCCCGTGCGTACGCCTTCCTGAAGAGCGGCCGCCGCAGAGGCCTGCTCCGGGGTGAGCACTGCACCGCGCAGGTCCGGGTCCGGCGCCGGAAAGGGCAAGTCGGTTTCGACCTCGAAGGCTTCCAGCGCGCCAGCCTCCAGCAGGCCCTTGACGACACTTGAGGTGACGCCGGCGGCGGCGGCGAGGTCTGCCGATGCCGATGGTCCCAACTCCGCCGCCACCTGCAACACTCTCTGCCGGGCCGGCGTCATGCGGGGCGGCACCGCGCCCGTTACACGATACAGCGTCTCTACGGGCGAAGGCTGAAGCGCGTCGCGCGCCCTGAGCGCCATCGACAGGATGGTTCCCGGATGGCTGACCGTGTAACGCGACGTCCAGGCCATGAACTCGCGCATCGCCGCCGTCATCGGTGGCACATCGTAAACGGCCGTGACAGCCTTCAGCTTGCGATTGCTGCCCGGCTGGTCGGGCAGCACCTCGACCACCATGCCAAGCCTATCATATGGCCCGACAGGGGCCGCGACATAGCTGCCAGGCTCCAGCGCCATGCCCTCGGGCACCGTGTAGTCAAACGGTTCCGGCAGCGGCAACGTAAAGAGAATCCGGGCAATCGGCATGGCCCTGACGTCCTAGCCCCGCCCTTTCGCGGCGTCACGCCTTGCCCTTCAGCTATGTGCCGCCTACCCCTCGGCAAATGGCTAAAGACAAGAAGACCGGCTACGAGCCGCTGACCTCCATCGAGGCGATCACCGCAGGGCTCGGCGAGGTGGGCTATATTTCCACAGCGCAGATTTCGACCGCCGTTTTCCTGGCGCACGGCCTGCGCAAGCCGATCCTGATCGAAGGCCCTGCCGGCGTCGGCAAGACCGACCTCGCCGCCTCGCTCGGCCGCTGGCTCGACCTGCCGCTGATCCGCCTGCAATGCTATGAGGGCCTCGACGAGGGCAAGGCGCTGTATGAGTGGAAGTACGGCAAACAGCTTCTCTACACGCAGATCCTGAAAGAGAAGCTCAACGAGCTTCTCGGCGGAGCCGACACGCTCGCCAAGTCGCTGGAGAAACTTTCCGGTTTCGAAGACCTGTTCTTCTCGCCGCAATTCCTCGAGGCGCGCCCCCTGCTCAATGCCATGCAGCAGAAGCAGGGCTCCGTGCTGCTGATCGACGAGATCGACAAGTCGGACGAAGCGTTCGAGGCGTTCCTACTGGAAGTGCTGTCGGACTATCAGGTGACCGTCCCGGAGATCGGCACCATCCGCGCCAACGTCCCACCCATTGTCATCCTGACATCCAACAATGTCCGCGAACTCGGCGACGCGCTGAAGCGGCGCTGCCTGCACCTGCATATCGGCTTCCCGGACCATGAGCGCGAGCAACGCATTGTCCGGGCCCGCGTCGACGGCATTTCCGACAGCCTGCTGGGCCAGCTTGTCCGCTTCGTCCAGTCGGTGCGCGAAACTGATATAAAGAAACGCCCGTCAATCGCTGAAACTGTCGACTGGGCCCGCACTCTGATCCTGCTGCACGCCACATCGCTCGAGGAAGACTTCGTGCGCGACACGCTCAACGTGCTCCTCAAACACGAGAGCGACATTGCCGCGATTTCGCCATCCATCCCGAAGATGGTGCGCGAAGCGACCGGCCCGGATGCGCGCGGACGGCTCGCCTCGGGATATCCCGACCAAAATTAGGGACCGATGGAAAAGCAGATCTCCAACTTCATCCGGGCACTGAGATCCGCCGAAGTGCGCGTCTCGACCGGTGAAGCGCTGGACGCGGCGCGCGCCGTTGCCATGATCGGCTATGGCGACCGCCCGCTACTCAAGGATTCACTCGCCTGCGTTCTTGCGAAATCCGAGGCAGAAAAAGAAATCCATGACCGTCTGTTCGACCTCTATTTCTCCAGTGCTCCCGCACGCGCTTCTTCCGCACAGGACAGCTCCGAAAGCCGCGATGACGGCCGCTCGGAGGAACCTGCCAACGCGGCCGAGCGCCTGTCGCAGCTCGCCGAAGAAGGCAACGAACAGGCCCTCGCCTCCGCCATCGAGCGCGCTGCCGAAGCCTCCGGCCTCAACGACATCCGCTTCTCCACTCAGGTCGCCTATTTCTCGCAAGCCATGCTCCGCGCCATGGGCGGCGAAGCCTTGCAGGCCCGCCTGCTGGAAGCGCTGCAGGTGCGCACGCCAGAAGCCGATGCCGAAGCCCAGCGCCTGATCGATGTACGCCGCACCCTGACAATGGCCGCCCGGGAGCGCGCCGAACGCGCCTTCGATATTTTCGGCGCCGCGGAAACCGAGCGCTTCCGAGACGACTACGCCGCCACAAAGCGCCTCTCCGCCATCGAGGCTAGCGACATGGCGCGGATGAAACTTCTCATTGCCAAGGTCGCCAAACGCCTCGCCGTGAAACACTCCCGCCGCCGCAAACGTACGCAGCGCGGCATCCTTGACGTGCGCCGAACCATGCGCGCCAATGCCGGCCTGGACGGCATCCCCTTCAACGTCATCTGGCGGCAGAAGAAAAAGGACCGCCCGAAAATCCTCGTCCTCTGTGACGTTTCGGGTTCCGTCGCGCTCTATGTCCGCTTCCTGCTTCTGCTTCTCTTCTCGATGAAGGAAGTCATACCGGACCTGCACGCCTTCGCCTTTTCGTATCGCCTGAAGAGTGTCGACGACATTCTCGAAGGCCACGAATTCGACAAGGCGATGAAAACCATCCTGCGCGAAATCGGCCTCGGCTCCACCAGCTATGGCCAGGCCTTCTCCGACTTCAAGATGGATCACGAATCCAAGATCGACCGGCGCTCGACCATCATCATCCTCGGCGATGGCCGCTCAAACTATGGCGACCCGCGCCTCGATCTCTTCCGCGACTTTGCCGGCCGCGCCAAACGTATCATCTGGCTGAACCCCGAAGGACGCGCCCTCTGGGGCACGGGCGACAGCGTCATCCCGCGCTATGCGCCCTTCTGTGCACAGATGAGTCACGTCGCGACGCTGAAAGACCTCGAGCGCGCCATCGACGAAGTGCTGACAGCCTACGACTGACGCCTAGTTGAGGCCCATCTCGTCGCGGTACCGCCGGCGCAGCAGATCGATCGGCGCAAGGTCGCGCTTGTCGGTTTCATAGTGCCAGTAGGTCCAGCCATTGCATGCCGGTGCCTGCTGAACATGCGCGCCCAGGCGGTGGATCGATCCGGTAATCGCGCCCGTCGTCAGCGACCCGTCAACACGGATACGCGCCTGATGGCGGCGTTGCGGCGAGTAGAGCCGGTCGCCCGGCTTCAGCCAGCCGCTCTCGATCAGCGCGCCAAACGGCACCCGCGCCAGCGACTTCTTGCTGCGTTCGGTCTCCAGCACGTCCTCGTCCAGCGGCTTGATCGTCTTCAGCCGCGCGCGCGACAGGCGCACATAGGCCTCGTCCCGCTCCAGCCCGATATAATCGCGCCCCAGCAGCTTCGCCGCCGCTGCCGTCGTGCCGGTGCCCGAGAAAGGATCAACCACAAGATCGCCCGGCCGTGTCGTGGCCAATAGCACGCGGTGCAGCAGCGATTCCGGCTTCTGCGTCGGGTGCGCCTTGCGCCCGGTTTCATCCTTCAGGCGTTCAGACCCCGTGCAAAGCGGGATCAACCAGTCAGAGCGCATCTGCTTGTCTTCATTGAAGGCTTTCAGCGCGTCATAATTGAACGTCACGCGGCTGTCCTTGGACTTGCCTGCCCAGATCAGTGTCTCATGCGCGTTCTGGAAACGCGTGCCTTTGAAATTCGGCATCGGGTTGGTCTTCAGCCAGATCACATCATTCTGGATCCAGAAGCCCTGATCCTGCAGGATCGTCCCGACACGGAATATATTGTGATACGACCCGATCACCCAGATCGCGCCATCATCCTTCAGCACACGGCGCGCTTGTTCCAGCCACTGGTGCGTGAACAGATCATATTCGTCAAAGCTGCCAAACTTGTCCCAGTCATCGTCTACGCCGTCGACCACTGACTGGTCCGGACGCGTCAGCCCGCCTCCAAGCTGCAGGTTATACGGCGGGTCGGCAAAGATGAGATCCACCGAACGGTCCGGAAGGCGCGACAATAGTTCGATGCAGTCGCCCTGAACGATGGTGTTTCTCTGGATGGTCATGCCGGCAGCCCCGCTGAATCTACAGTATTCAGATTCTGTGGGCTGCTCCGGTTACTACGCCTTTAAGGAAACCCTGCCGAAAGGTTACCGTGTCCGCTTGCGTCAGGGCTGTGCGCGCCGCTAAGTCAGCCCTTCTGAACTATTAAGGCAGCGCTCCGGCACAGCATGATGCTCACTCTGGAACTCATCGGCGGCATAGGCCTGTTCCTGCTCGGCATGTCGATGCTGACGGACGGGTTGAAACTTGCCGCCGGCGACGGCCTGCGTGCCATCCTTCGCCGCTGGACGCGCACCCCGCTGCGCGGCCTTGCCTCCGGCGCGCTCGTCACCGGCCTCGTGCAATCCTCCAGCGCCGTCACCGTCGCCATCATCGGCTTCGTTAATGCCGGCCTTCTGACGCTCAGCCATGCCGTCTGGGTCATCTTCGGCGCCAATATCGGCACCACCATGACCGCCTGGCTCGTCGCCCTCGTCGGCCTGAAACTCGATATCGGCGCCTTCGCCTTGCCGATGACCGGCGCTGGTGTCCTCATCCGCTTGTTCGCAGCGCAGCGCCCGCGGCTTTCCGGTGCGGGCACGGCGATTGCTGGTTTCGGCCTCTTCTTCCTTGGCATCGCAACCCTCAAGGGTTCGTTCGAAACCCTGCTGCCGCTGATCAGTGAACGAGGTCTGATCGTTTCCGGCTTCTTTGCACCATTCGCCTTCCTCATCGCAGGCATCGTGCTGTCCACACTTGCGCAATCCTCCAGCGCCGCGATTGCGCTCATCCTTACCGCGACCGCAAGCGGCGGTCTGCCGCTCGAACTCGCCGCCGCCGGCATCATCGGCGCGAATGTCGGCACGTCGAGCACCGCCGCCTTCGCTTCCATTGGCGCCACGCCTGCGGCCCGGCGCGTCGCCACGGCGCATATCGTATTCAACCTGTTTGCCGGCGTTGTCGCTTTCCTGCTCCTCTACCCCCTCGTTGCCGCCAGCCACGAACTGGCCGATGTGCTGCTCGCAGACAGTAAGGACGAGCCCCTTACGCTGGCGGTTTTCAACACGCTGCTCAACTGTCTCGGCGTTCTCCTCATCTGGCCGTTGTCCGGCCACCTGCTCAGATGGCTGCAAGGTCTCTATGCCAGTGACGATGAGCGTGTCGGCCGCCCCCAGCACCTTGATCCGACGCTCGCCGCCATCCCGTCCCTCGCGCTGCGCGGTCTCGTGCTCGAGATCGAGCGCATGATGCAAATCGCCTTCCTGCGCGCCGGCAACCGCGTCTCTTCACCGCCCGGCCAGATCACCAACGGCAACAGCGACAGCGGCATCCTCGCACTCGGCCAGTCGATCCGCGATTTCATCTCGGATCTCAGCCGCCAGCAACTGCCAGCTGAAGTCGTCACCGCCCTTCCGGACCTCATCCGCTCCATCCAGCATGTCGAGGAAGCCCTCACCGACAGCGCCGTGCTGCAGCATCCGCCCTTCCCGCCAGCCCGCCTCATCACCGGTCCGGAATGGGACCGCCTGCGCGCCGGCGTCCTCGCCGCCCTTGTCACCTCCTCAACCAACCCGGACTGCTTCAAGTCGGAGTTCGACACTGAAATGGCGGAAGTGGAGGCTGCATATCAGGCCATCAAGAAAATTCTTCTCTCGGCCGCCGCATCAGGTCAGACAGATGTCGAGCCGATGGAAGCTGCGCTCCTGCGCGCGCGCCATATGCGGCGCGTTGCCGAAGCCGCTCTCAAGGCCGAGCGCCGCCTGCACCCCTGGACCTACATCACGCATGACCCCGGCGAGCCCGCCGACCCTGCCGCAACCCCCGCCTAGAACTTCAGCAGCAACTGGCCGCTGGCCGTTGCCAGGGGCTGGAACAGATCCGTCCTCAGTGGCTGACGGGGAGCTGTCAAACCGAAGCGCGCCAATGCCTTGTGGAAACGCTGACTGATCAGGTCTGCCATCGGTCCGCTTCCGCGCCCGCGTTCGAACCATTTCGCATCATAGTCTCGCCCGCCGCGCATCTCGCGGATCAGGTTGATCACCCGCGCCGCCCGGTCAGGCACATGCTGCACCAGCCATTCGTGGAACAGGTCCTTGATCTCATAGGGCAGCCTGAGGACCACATACCCTGCCGACCCCGCGCCATGTGCCGCCGCCGCCTCCAGCAGCGCCTCGATCTCATGGTCATTCAGGCCCGGAATGATCGGCGCGGTCATCACAGTCACGGGAATGCCGGCCTGCGACAACGCCTTCACAGTTTCCAGCCGTCGCTCCGGTGTGGCTGCGCGCGGCTCCATCTTGCGCGCCAGCATCCTGTCCAGCGTCGTGATCGACACGCCCACCCGCGTCAGCCCCTTCGCCGCCATTGGCGCAAGAATATCAATGTCGCGCTGCACAAGTGCCGACTTGGTCAGCAACGTCACCGGATGATTATGCGCGGCGAGCACTTCCAGCACGCTCCGCGTGATCTTCTGCTCGCGCTCGAGCGGCTGGAACGCATCCGTATTCATACCCAGCGCAATGGGCCGCGGCACATAGCCCGGCCGCGACAGCTCCTGCACCAGCAAGTCCGCCGCATTCCGCTTCCGGAAAATGCGGCTCTCGAAATCCAGCCCCGGCGACAGACCCGCCCAGGCATGGGTCGGGCGCGCAAAGCAATAGATGCAGCCATGCTCGCAGCCGCGATACGGATTGATCGTCCGGTCAAAGCTGATGTCCGGCGAGGTATTGAACGTGATGATCGACTTCGCGGTATCGTCCAGAAGCTCCGTGTCGAGCCGCCCCGCCTCTTCCTCGATCGTGTCCCAGCCATCATCGAACGCGTCGCGGGTTTCCTTTTCATACCGCCCGGTCTGGTTCGAGATCGCCCCCCGCCCGCGATGCGCGAAACGCTCCGACACTTCGCGCGCTTCAAGCAGGGTCACGCGGCCTGATTTCTTCAGCTTCTGTCCGGTTCTCATGGCCGGAGAGAGCCACACTGAAAAGAACAAATCAAGAACTTTTGGAATGGTTTCTGGGGAAATCCAGACTGTAGTCAGGCCTTGGAAATGCCCGAAACACCGGCGAATGTGACCCCCGCCCGACAGGTGCAGAAGGAACTGGCCCCCCGATGAAATGGCATACGACCGCGCTGGCGCTGGCCTCCTCCATCGTCCTGACTGCCTGTTTCCTGTCGGGTGAAGCCCGCATCCAGACCGGCACCCTGCTTGCTGACGGTCCGGTCCGCTTCTGCACCGATGACAACCCGCCCTGCCAGACCGGTTTCCGCGAAGGCGACGGCTACATCATCTATTCTGGCGACCCGGAGGAAGAGGACATGCACCTGCGGTTCGAGGTGCTCACCGGCTCCGGCGTTTCAACCGTCTATGTCGGCGAAGCCGAACTGCGCGAAGACAGCGAGCCCGCTTGGGCCTATGTCCTCGTCCGCGCCTCGGCGGACCCGAGCGACGGCTTCCCGCAATTCGACCTGATCCTTCCGTCCTGCAATGACCGGGACGACGCGGCACACTCCGCATACGGCATAATCCGCTCGGATGCCTATACCTGTGAAGTCAGGGACTTTGCCGCCTTCAGGACCTATCTCATCGAGACCTATTCGGATCGCTTCTCCGATCCCGCTTTCTGGCGCGAAGGCGCCGCGAACTAGACCTTCCCGCCCATCATGAAGCGCACGAACTGGCCGGCATCCCGCCACGCCGTCCGCCGCCATCCGCCTTCAACATACCGCGCCGCCGAGCCCCGCGCTTCGGCATCCAGAGGCACGATCCGCGCCTTGCCAATCGCCCGCGCCAGCTTCAGGTCCTCCAGACGATCCGTATCCGGATAACCTCCCAGTTCATCATACAGCGCGCGAGAAACCAGCAGCCCCTGCGCGCCCACCGGCAGCCCGAACCACAGCGCCCGCCGGTTCATCCGCGCCTCGACCAGGCGCGCCTCGCGCGCGTCCGATCTCAGCCTGAACCGGAAAACCGCTGCCATACCCGGCCGCTCGTCGATTTGTGCGCCCGCCCGCTCCGGCCATTCCCGCGACAGCACAATGGATGGATAAAGAAACAACAGCCACTCGCCCCGCGCCGCCGCCGCGCCCGCGCGCAGCTGCCTCGCCCGGCCGGGCTCGCAGTCGATCACCACCGCGCCCGTTGCTCCCGCAATCGCCCGTGTCGCGTCTGCCGATCCGCCATCGGCAACAATCACTTCACGAATCAATCCCGCCTCCAGCCCCGGCAGCAGGCTTTCAAGACACGCCGGCAAGTCGTTCGCCGCATTCAGCGCCGGAATGATGATCGATACCGGCGCCGGCATTCAGCCGCCCAGCTCCGCCAGCCGCTTCTCGATAAGCAGCAGGTCGCGCCACGCCCGGCTCTTGTCCTGCGGCCGGCGCAGCAGGTAGGCCGGATGCAGGATCGGAATCAACGCCACCGAATATCCGCCCGGCGTCGCATACGCGAACTCGTTGCCGCGCAGCTTCATGATGCCGTCCGTGCTGGCGAGCAGCGACACCGCCGGCACCCCGCCCGCCGCCACGATCAGCTTCGGCTTCGACAGCTCGATCATCCGGTCCACAAACGGCCGGCACACGGCCAGCTCATCCGCCTCCGGATTACGGTTGCCCGGCGGACGCCAGTAATTGACGTTGGTGATCAGCGCGTTCTCGGCCCGAGACCGGCCGATCGCCGCCAGCATCTTGTCGAGCAGTTGCCCGGCCTTGCCGACGAACGGCAATCCGCGCCGGTCCTCCTCTGCGCCAGGCCCTTCCCCGATCACCATCAGGGATGCGCCGAACACGCCGTCGCTCACCACTGCCTGCTCGCAGGAGGCCTTCAGCGGGCTGCCCTCGAATCCCCGTATGGCTTCCGCCAGCGCGTCAAGCGTGGTCGCCGCCGCCGCTTTCGCTCGGGCCTCGGTCGCCCAGTCGGCAACAGTTTTCGCGCCCCTCCGGCGCACCGGCGCCGCCACAGGCGCGGCAGCCTCCGGCTTCGCCGCTTTCCTTTCATCCCCGGCAGGGGAAATCTTCAGCAGCGCCTCAACCCGTGCGATATCCACGGGCACGCCCATCTCCGTCCACCATTCGGTGAGCGCGGTCATCGGCTCTCTTGACGCAGGGGTGGGCATTGCGGACAGGGTGGACCTTCAGGAAACAGGCTGTAAGTGCTTACCCGTACAGGCATGAGCCGCAAAGACCAAACGAGGAGCTGACCTATGGCCGAGACCCCCGAACGCGAGTCGATGGAATTTGACCTCGTCATCGTCGGCGGCGGCCCGGCCGGACTCTCTGCCGCCATCCGCTTCAAGCAGCTCGCCAACGAATCGGGCCAGGACCTCTCGGTCGTTGTCATCGAGAAAGGCGGCGAGATCGGTGCACACATCCTCTCCGGCCTAGTGCTCGATCCCAAGGCGCTCGACGAACTCCTGCCCGACTGGCGCACCCGCGCCGACCGGCCGCTGACCACCGAGGTCAAGACTGACAGTTACAAGCTGCTAGGCGAGAACGGCTCGGCCGAAGTCGGCTGGGCGCCCTTCCCGCCGCTGATGAGCAATCATGGTTGCTTCATCGGCTCGCTCGCAAACGTCTGCCGCTGGCTCGGTGCCGAAGCCGAGAAGCTCGGCGTCGAAGTCTTCCCCGGCTTTGCCGCCTCCGAGATCGTCTATGATGACAAGGGCGCGGTGCGCGGCATCGTCGCTGGCGTCATGGGCATCGACAAGGAAGGCAAGCCGGGCCCGGACTACCAGCCCGGCATGGAACTGCTCGGCAAGTATGTCCTCCTCGCCGAAGGCGCGCGCGGCTCGCTCACCAAGCAGCTGCAGGCGAAATATGATCTGTGCAAGGACAGCGATCCGCAGAAATTCGGCATCGGCCTGAAGGAAGTCTGGTCGGTTCCGGAAGAGATTTTCGAGGAAGGTCTCGTACAGCATTCGTTCGGCTGGCCCGTCATGGGCAAGAACGGCGATGGCGGCGGCTTCCTCTACCACTTCCGCGACAAAGGCGAGGCCTTCGTCTCGGTCGGCTACGTCGTCCACCTCAACTACAAGAACCCCTATCTCGCGCCCTACAGCGAGTTCCAGCGCTACAAGCATCACCCCGATGTCATCCGTTACCTGAAAGGCGGCAAGCGCGTTGCCTATGGCGCGCGCGCGATCACCTCGGGCGGCATCCAGTCGATCCCGCAACTCGCCTTCCCCGGCGGCGCGCTGATCGGCTGCTCGGCCGGCTTCGTGAACCTGCCGCGCATCAAGGGTACGCACAACGCCATGAAGACCGGCATGCTCGGCGCCGAAGCTGCGTTCGATGCCATCATCGCCGGCCGCCAGAGCGATGTGCTCGAAAGCTATTCCGAAGCCGTGCGCGATTCCTGGGTCTGGAAAGACCTCTCGCCGGTGCGCAACATGAAGCCGCTGATGTCGAAATTCGGCACCCTCCTCGGCGCCATGATCGGCGTGCCGGACATGTGGATGCGCGTGCTGTTCGGCTTCGGCTTCCTGCCGACCTTGCATCACACCAAGACCGATGCGGAATCCCTCCAGCCCGCCAAGAACTTCAAGCCAATCGATTATCCGAAGCCGGACGGTGTCATCAGCTTCGACAAGCTGACCAACGTCTCCTTCACCAACACCTATCACGGTGAAGACCAGCCAGTGCACCTCATCGTTGCCGACATGGCCCTGCAGAAATCGTCCGAGCACGATGTATTTGCCAGCCCCTCGGCCCGCTACTGCCCGGCCGGTGTATATGAATGGGTGGGCGAAGGCGCAGACCTGAAGTTCCAGATCAACTCGCAGAACTGCATCCATTGCAAGACCTGCGACATCAAGGATCCGAACCAGAACATCAACTGGACTGTCCCCGAAGGTGGCGGCGGCCCGGCCTATCCGAACATGTGATCACATTCGTGTCGCCGGGGGCCTCTGTCCCGTTTTCACGCACCCGGCCGCCTTGCTCTTGCCCCAAGGGCCTGCTTCACTCCGGCACAATCCCGGTGGAGTCTCCCCTTGTCCAAGTCCGTAACGCCGAGCCTGCTCGTTTCTGCCCTTGCCCTGGCGCTGGCCGCCTGCACCACCACCAGCGGCTCGGCGCAGGCCCCCGTGCCCGCCCTCGCTGCGGAAACCGGCCCGGCCCTGTCGCCCGCCGCCCTCGCCACGGCCATCCGCCGCCCTGACGGATCGCGCGCCAGCTACGCCTCCGCGCTGGAGGCCCTCAAGGCGGGCGACACCGCCGGCTACCTCACCCAGCTCAGCCTCATGCCTGAAGGCGTGCGCGCCGAGGACCGCTTCAACACGGCCTATCTCGCGCTCGACCGCGCCGCGGCCGGTGACACGTCCGGTGCCCGCGCGCTGCTCGGCATCGGCGCGGACGAGGCAGACAATTTCACGGTTCCGGACTTCTTCCTCTGGATGGATGCCTGGTTCCTCGCGATGGACGGCGACCTGCCTGCAGCCATCGAACGCCACCGCAAGCATTCCAGCGGCATGCCCGGCATCACGGCCGATCTGTCCCTCGCCGCCCTGCTCGAGATCGCCGGCCGCAACGACGAAGCCCTGGCCGTCTACGAAGCCCTGACGCCGACCCTGATCAAGGCGCCCGAACACGAGTTCGACCCGCAAGGCATTGTCTTCGCCCATATCAGCACCGTCATCGTGCGCCATGCCCTGCTCCTGCAGCGCATGGGCCGCGTACAGGAGGCTCAGACCGTCTACCAGCAGCTCGCCGATGCCGAGCCGGAACAATCCACCAGCTACGCCGCCGCCATCGAGAGCCTCGAAACCGGCAAGAACCTCAAGAACAAACCCCTCACCGTCTCGGCCGGCTTTGCCCTCGCCCTGTCGGATGTCTCCTACGCGATGCAGCAACAGCGCTTCATCCAGACCATCATGATGGGCGGCACCATCGACGGCTTCGACGAACGCCGCGCCTCATTCGATCTCGTCACCCTGCTGATCGACCCGGCCAACGAAAACCTGCGCAGCAACATCATCGACGCCTATTATGAGGAGGCGCTCTATGCCGGCGCGGCGCATATCGCGACCACCGCGCCGGAAGCCACACCCTCGCTGGAGATCGCAGCCGCCCAGTCGCTCCTGATGGACGGCGACGAATCCGGCGCACGCACCGCCATCAAGTCCGCCCTGACCCTGACCAATGACGAGGATCGCCTGTCGACCCTCTACGGCGCCATGCAGATCCGCGCCCTGCTGAACGACCGGGACGCGGCCTATGCCATCGTTCCGGAACTTCTCAGCCTCGCCGAGAACCCGGCCGAGAAAGCCGCCGCCCACGGCGCCGCCAGCTCGATCTACCAGCACTTCGGCGAAATTTCGAAAGCTGCCGAACATGCCCGCGACGCCCGCCGGCTGGACGACACCCACCAGCGCCGCATGGCCCTTGCCGATGTCCTCGGCCAGGCCGGCGAGATCAATGATGCCCTCGTCATCCTGCGCTCCGAGCGGCTCGCCCGCCCGAACGATCCCTATACACTGAATTCCCTCGGCTATTTCCTCATCACCCGCACCGACCGCTACGAGGAAGGCTACAAGATCCTCGCCCGCGCCATGCTGCTGGCCGAGACCGACCCCTACATCGCCGACTCCTTCGGCTGGGCGCTCTACAAGCTCGGCGATCTCGAGCGCGCCCGCGACCTGATCGAAGCCGCCCGTGACGATCTGAAGCCCCAGAACCACTGGGAACTGGAGGATCATCTCGGCGACATCTACTGGCACCTCGGCCGCAAAGACGATGCCCGGACCGCCTGGGAAACCGCGCTGAACACCCATCCCCCGAAAGCCGAGCGCGACTCGATCGAGGCCAAGCTGAAGGACGGCCTGACAACGCCGCCCCCGGAAAAGCGCACCCTGCCCCAGATTTCCCTCGATGACCTCGAAATCGGACGGCAGGACATCTGACACCGGCCCCTTTCATGCGCCCCGGCGGCGCCATAGTATCGCCGGAAACGCATGCGACCCGTCCGGATGCCCGGTCAGGCCGGGCGATTGTGGCTCAAGACTGCCCGAATCACCGCACAGGTATTGTTGATGACTGACGCTCCTCCGCCGACCTTCCGGACCAGCAATCCGGACTCGTTCCTGCAGAAATATGCAGGCCCGCTGAAATGGGCCCGGCGCCTCGCGATCCTGGCCTTTGCGCTCGGTGTCATCGCCCTGATTGCCGTCTGGGGCTATTTCGCCGCGCTCGGCCGCGACGTCCCGTCAATTTCCAAGCTGAAACAGTACGAGCCGCCGATCACGTCGCGCGTGCATGCCGGCGACGGCAAGCTGATCGCCGAGTTCGCCGAACAGAACCGCGTCTTCGTGCCCTACGAGTCGATCCCGGACCATGTCATCCAGGCTTTCGTCGCGGCCGAAGATAAAAACTTCTTCACCCATGACGGCCTCGACTATGCCGGCATCGCGCGCGGCGGCATCAACACGGCGAAGAACAAGCTCTCCGGCTCCGGCGGCATGGAAGGTGGCTCGACCATCACCCAGCAGGTCGCCAAGAACATGCTGCTGACCAAGGACCAGAATCTCGAGCGCAAGGCTAAGGAAGCCATCGTCGCCCAGCGCATGGAGAAGGAGTTCACGAAGGAACAGATCCTCGAACTCTACCTCAACGAAATCTATCTCGGCGGCCAGTCCTACGGCGTCGCCTCGGCGGCCCTGAACTATTTCGACAAGTCGCTGTCAGAGCTCGACCTTTCGGAAGCAGCCGTCCTCGCCTCGCTCCCGAAATTCCCCGGCCGCGTAAACCCCTACACCAACCCCGACCGCGTGCTTGCGCGCCGCAACTATGTTCTCGATCGCATGCTCGAGGATGGCTACATCACAAAGGAAGCGCACGACGAAGCCCGCGCCCGCCCGCTCACCACGGTGAAACGCCTGCGCGGCCCGGAATACACCGCCACCACCTACTTCGTGCAGGAACTCCGCCGCGATCTGGAAAAGACCTATGGCGAGGACACACTGAAACAGGGCGGTCTGTCGATCCGTTCCACCATCGACACGCGCCTGCAGCTCGCCGCCCAGCAGGCCCTGCAGAACGGCCTCATCGCCTATGACCGCCGCCATGGCTGGCGCGGCCCGATCACCACCCTGCCCGTCGACGAGAACGCCGCTGCCGAACTCGGCCGTGTCAAGCTCCCCGGTGGCTACGGCACCTGGGAACCGGCGCTGGTAACGAAAATCGCATCCAACTCTGCCGACCTTCTCCTGAAGGATGGCAACACCATCAAGCTTCCGGCCGAGGAAGTGAAATGGGCCCAGACTTTCAAGCCTGATGGCGGCAAGGCCGGCCTGCAGGTGGGGCATGTCATCCTCGCGGAATTCCGCCGCGAAGAGAAGAAGCAGGACGCGCCCCCGCCAGTTCCGGCTGAAGGCGAAGAAGGTGAAGGCGTGGAACCGCCGGAGCCGCTGATGGTCCCCGTCGGCAACGCCACGCTGCGCCAGGTGCCGGACGTGGAAGGCTCGATCGTCGCGCTGGATCCGCACACCGGACGCGTCCTCGCGATGCAGGGCGGCTATTCCTTCTTCAAGTCACAGTTGAACCGCGTGACCCAGTCGCGCCGCCAGCCGGGCTCCAGCTTCAAGGCTTTCGTCTATGCCGCGGCCTTGGAAAAAGGCTACACACCGTCCTCGCGCGAGCTTGATGCCCCGTTCGTGTCGTATGACGTCTCGACCCAGAAGTACTGGGCGCCGAAAAACTACACGGCAGGCCAGTCCTACGGCAACGTCACGCTCCGTGTCGCGCTTGAGAAATCCTTGAACCAGGTCACCGCCCGGGTCGCCCAGAATATCGGCATGGAGGCTGTTTCCGACCTCTCCGAGCGCGTCGGTGTCTATGAGAAATTGCCGCCCTACGCTGCCATGTCGCTCGGCGCCGGCGATACCGAACTGATGAACCTGGTGCGCGGCTACGCCGCTTTCGTGAACGGCGGCAAGAAAGTCACGCCGACCCTGCTCGACCGTGTGCAGGACCGCTACGGGCGCACGCTCTACCGCAATGACAAGCGCATCTGCGATGGCTGCCAGGCGGCGGACTGGAACGGCGAAGAGCCCCCCGTCCTCGCCGACATGCGCGAGCAGGTTCTCGATCCCATCGTCGCCTACCAGATCACCCACATGATGGAGGGCGTGATCGAGCGCGGCACCGGCCGCCGCGCCCTTCGCGTCGGCAAGCCCCTCGCCGGCAAGACCGGCACGACGGACGACTACCGCGATGCCATCTTCGTCGGCTTCTCGCCGGACCTCGTGGTCGGTGTCCGCATCGGCTTCGATGACAACCGCTCGCTCGGCGAAGGCGAAGCTGGTGGCTCGCTAGCCGCGCCTATCTTCACCGAGTTCATGGAAAAGGCGCTTGAAAAGGAACCGCCAACGCCGTTCCGCATCCCGCCCGGAGTCCGCCTCGTGAAGGTCAATGCCGCAACCGGCGCGCCTGCGCCCGGCGGTGGTCCAGGCACCATCGACGAAGCCTTCCGGCCCGGCACCGAGCCCGGCCTGAACGTCTTCTCCGGCAGCGAAGACTGCCTGTCGATCTCCGGTTCCTGTGGACCCGATACGGATACGCCCACTGAAGACACGGCCACGGAAAACCTCGACGGCATCTTCTGACGCCGCCTGCAGCAATTCCGCCGCTTTGACCCTGACAGCCCGCGCCTATATAGGCCGGGTAAGCCCCCGATTTCCATCACACCGAGGAACCTCCCATGTCCGCCGAAATCCGCTCCCTGATCGATCAGGTCCGCCAGTCATCCGCCCTGCTACGGAGGCGTCTTTGACTGGGATACAGCCACAAAACGCCTCGATGAACTGACCGCCCTGTCGGAACGCCCGGACTTCTGGGACGACCCGCAGGAAGCCCAGAAACTGATGCGCGAGCGGCAGAAACTCGCTGACGGCATCGCCATGGTCGAGGCGCTGGAGAAAGAGATTGCCGACGCGCCGGAGCTGATGGAACTCGCCGAAGGCGACGCCGCCATGCTCGCCGACCTGCAGACCTCCCTCGCCCGCTCCGCCGAACGCGCCGCCAAGGCCGAACTCGCCGCCCTTCTCTCCGGCGAAGCGGACGGCAATGACTGCTACCTGCAGATCAACGCTGGCGAAGGCGGTACCGAAAGCCAGGACTGGGCCTCCATCCTGCGCCGGATGTATGTCCGCTGGGCCGAGAAGCATGGCTACCAGGTCGAGGAGCTCGACGAACGCGAAGGCGAGGAAGCCGGCATCAAGTCCGCCACCGTCCAGATCAAGGGCGAGAACGCCTATGGCTGGCTGAAGTCCGAAACCGGCGTGCACCGCCTCGTGCGCATCTCGCCCTTCGACTCCTCCGCCCGCCGCCACACCTCCTTCTCGTCGGTCAGCGTCACCCCGGTGATCGACGACAAGATCGATGTCGAGATCAACCCGTCGGATGTCCGCACCGACACTTACCGCGCCTCCGGCGCCGGCGGCCAGCACGTCAACCGGACCGACTCGGCCGTCCGCCTCACGCACATTCCCACGGGCACCGTCGTCCAGTGCCAGAGCGGCCGCTCCCAGCACCAGAACCGCGACGAGGCATGGCGCATGCTGCGCTCGAAGCTCTACGAGCTGGAACTGCAGAAACGCCAAGCCGTGGCCGATGCTCAGTATGCGGACAAGAGCGCCATCGGCTTCGGCCACCAGATCCGCTCCTATGTCCTGCAGCCCTACCAGATGGTGAAGGACCTGCGCACCGATGTCGAAACCTCCGACACGGACGGCGTACTCGACGGCGATATCGACCGGTTCCTCTCCGCTTCGCTCGCCGCCTCCGTGGCGAAGGAAGACGCGCCGTGACCCCGCCGGGACGCCCCTCCGAATCTGCGGCCCCGCCGCGGTCCAGAGGGCGTCTCGTCAGCTGGAATGACGAACGCGGCTTCGGCTTCCTCGCGCCCGAGGATGGCAGCGGCGATGTCTTCGCCCATGCCAACGCCTTCGTGAAGGAAGGCCGCCATATCGAAGTCGGCCTGACCTACGAATTCTCCCTCGAGATCGCCGCCGACGGCCGCCGCAAGGCAAAGCGCGTCACCCTGTACACCGCGCCGAAACAGGGCCCGGGCCTCGCCGCAAAAATCCTGCAGCGCGGCGCCCGCTTCCTTGTCATCCCGGCCTTCATCTTCATCGCGCTCGCCGTCGCCACCAGCGTGCCGGTCTCGCCGAACTGGTGGCTGATCTACGCCGTCGCCAGCTTCACCTGCTTCATCGGCTACGGCCTAGACAAGCGCGCCGCCGAGAACAAACGCTGGCGCGTCTCCGAAACCGTGCTCCTCCTCCTCGGCCTCGCCGGCGGCTGGCCGGGCGGCCTGATCGGACAGGAAGTCTTCCGTCACAAGACGCAGAAGAAAACCTTCCGTACACTGTTCTGGATGAGCGTCGCCATCAACATGGCCGCCTTCGTCCAGCTCAACGTTTTCGCCGCGCGCTGAGCCCCGCCAGCGCCGCCGCCTTGGCAAACACCGTCGGCAGCCCCGCCAGATCATCCGTCCCCGCCCAATACCCTTCCGGTAATTTCACCCGCCCGCTGCGCGCCTCATACACATCCAGCCGCAGCGTAAAATGCGTGAACACATGTCGCACTTCGCCCAGATGCGCCCAATTCGCCTCAACCGGGGGCGGCGCCTCATCCTTCGCCTCGCGCCATTCCGGCCCGGGCAAGCCCAGCATCCCGCCCAGCAGCCCCGAAGGCGGCCGGCGCACCAGCCACACCGCCTCCCCGCGCCGCAGCACATAAGCCGCGCCAAACCGCACAGGCTTCACCGCCTTCGCCGGCTTCAGCGGATACCGCTCCGGCGCGCCCTCGCGCCGCGCCGCACACTCCTCCGTGAGCGGACAGGTCCTGCAATTCGGCGCCTTCGGCGTGCACACGGTCGCGCCCAGGTCCATCAGCGCCTCGGCGAAGTCTCCCGGACGCGCCTCCGGCACCAGCGCCGCCACCTCCACTGCAATCCGCTTCTTCTCCTGCGCCCACTCGCCCTTGAGCGCCAACAGGCGCGCAAACACCCGGTCGACATTCCCGTCCACCGCCGCCGCCCTCTGCCCGAACGCAATCGCCGCAATTGCCCCTGCCGTGTACGGACCAATCCCGGACAGCTCCCTCAGCCCCTCTTCCGTCTCCGGAAACGCCCCCAGCGCCGCCGCTTCGCGTGCACATTTCAAAAGGTTGCGCGCTCGCGCATAATAGCCAAGCCCTGCCCAGGCCTGCATCACATCCTCATCCTTCGCCGCCGCTAGCGCCTCGACCGTCGGCCAGCGCCGGGTGAACGCCTCGAAATAGGGCGCCGCATGCGGCACAGTCGTCTGCTGCAGCATGATCTCGGCCAGCCAGACGCGGTAAGGATCACGCCGCACGCCGATCGGCGCGCGCCAGGGCAATGCCCGCGCATTCCGGTCAAACCAGGCCAGCAGTTTCGGGGCGAGCCCCTGAAGGCCAGCTTCACGATTGCGTTGCATGCCTTTCCCTCGCCGCAGAAGCCGTGCAGATTTCCGCTTATGGTGCAGAGATCAACCCTCGATCCGCTGGAAGAAGCCCGCGCGCTGGTCAAGCTGCGCTATTCGCGCGCACGCGCCTTGCACGCCTCCATGAAGCAGCTCGGCCTGACAGCCGACCGGGTCAGCCGCAAGGCGGGCTCCGCGAAGCTGCCGCCGCTGAAACTCCTTCAGGCCCGCTGGCGCCAGATCGCCGGCGACCAGATCTGGCGCTATTCCCAGCCGGAAAAGCTCACGTCCACGAAAGATGGCCGCGTCCTCACCCTGAAAGTCATCCCCCAGGCCGCCCCGCTGGTCCAGCACCAGTCGGAAACCCTCCGCCAGCGCATCTCGGTGGCCGCTGGCGGCGACATCACCGCCATCCGCATCGTCCAGGGCCCCATCCAGCGCGGCGCCGAGACAATTGCCTGGCGCCGACCGCCGCGAGCGCTAACGGCAGATGAAAAGGCCGTAATCGACTCAAAGGCTGCCCCGATCGAGAATCCGCGCCTGCGTGCTGCAATTGTTGCACTGGGCAAGGCTGTGCTATCGGCGGATTAAGTTAACCCGGAGGCCGGTATTGCTTAACCATTTGGCAACCGGTGCGACTCATTTCTTAACACGAGGCTTATGATCATGGCATCTCTTACCCGGCGTCTGGCCCTGCTGGCCCTTCCCGTCCTGGCGCTTGTCGCCTGCGGCGAAGCCAATGGTGCGGGCGGCAAAACTTCCGCTTCAGCCTCCGGCGCTGCTGGTGTCAGCACAGAGCTTGGCCATGCCAAGGGCGCCGCCGATGCCCCGATCACGCTGATCGAGTATGCCTCACCCACCTGCCCGGCCTGCAAATACTTCCATACGGAAGTGCTGCCTAAGCTGGATGAGAAATACATCGCCACCGGCAAGCTGAAATATGTCCTGCGCGAATACCCGCTGCACGGTAACGTCGATATTGCCGCCTTTGTCGTTGCCCGCTGCGCCGGTCCGGACAAGTTCTTTGACGTGATGGACGATCTCTTCGCCAGCCAGGAAGGCGTCGTGCAGGCGGCCCAGATCGGCGCCCTCAGCGCCACGCTCAAAACCATCGCAAAGCGCCACGGCATCGAATCCGACGAGGCCTTTGACGCTTGCATGAAAGAGCCGAAATACCGCGAGGAAATGTCGAAGGTCTACCAGTCCGCAGAGAAGTACAATGTCGGCGGCACGCCCACCTTCGTGCTCGACGGCAAAGTCCGCAACTTCGAAGGCGATTTCCGCACCGCTGAAGGCTTCTCGAAGCACATTGACGCCCTGCTCGCCGAAAAAGGCGTGCAGTAGGGATGAGGCGCCGGCATGCAGATCACTGAACTCCGCATCGCCGGCTTCAAGTCGTTCGTTGATCCGCAGACTGTGCCGATCGAGCCGGGGCTTACCGGCATTGTCGGCCCCAATGGCTGTGGCAAATCCAACCTGCTAGAGGCCCTCCGCTGGGCAATGGGCGCCAACTCCGCCAAGGCCATGCGCGGCGGCGAGATGGACGATCTCATCTTCTCCGGCTCGCAGACCCGCCCGGCGCGCGAGACAGCCGAAGTCACGCTCGTCCTCGACAATTCCAAACGCACCGCCCCGCCGGAATTCAACGGCTCGGACACGCTGGAAATCGAACGCAAGCTTCGCCGCGAAGCCGGCTCCAGCTACCGCATCAATGGCCGCACCGTGCGCGGGAAGGACATCCAGCTCCTCTTCGCGGATGCCTCCACCGGCGCCAACTCCCCAGCCCTAGTCCGTCAGGGCCAGATTTCGGAACTGATCGGCTCCAAGCCGCAGAATCGCCGCCGCATCCTCGAAGAGGCTGCCGGCATTGCGGGTCTCAACAGCCGCCGCCACGAAGCCGAACTGAAGCTCGACGCTGCCGAGGCAAACCTCCAGCGCCTGTCCGAAGTCTCCGCCGAAGTCGAACGCCAGCTTGCCAGCCTGAAGCGTCAGGTCACCAAGGCCCGCCGCCACCGCCGTCTCACGGATGAAATCCAGGCGCTCGACGCGCTCGTTGCTCACCTGCGCTGGGTCGAAGCCCGCCAGACAATGGAAACCGCCCGCGTCCAGCTCGACACGCTGAAGCGCCAGGTCGAAGACCTCTCGCGCGAAGACGCCCTGCGCGAGAAGGAGCGGATCGAAACCGCCGAAGGTCTCGGCCCCCTGCGCGATGCAGAGATGGAAGCCGCCGCTCGCCTCGGTCAGGCCCGCATCACGCTCGCCAAGCTGGAGACCGAACGCCGCATCGCTGCCGACGCCCATGCCCGCCTCGAGGCCGAAGCCGTCCGTCTCGGCTATGACTTCGAACGCGAAACCGCGACCCAGGCCGAAGCCGCAGCCGCCCTTGCCGCCGCGCAGGATGAAGCCGCTGCGCTGCCGCAGGAAGACGCTGCCCTCTCCGAACGCCTCGAAGCCGAAGCCCGCGCCGCGCTCGAAGCCGCCCGCAGCCGCCTCGTCGATGCCGAGAAGGCCGCCGACGACGCCCAGCAACGCCTCTCCGAAACCCGCGCCCGCCGCCGCGCCGCTGAAGATCAGGCGGCCGCCCAGTCGCGCCGTCAGGCCCAGCTCACCGCCGAGATTGACCGCCTGCGCAATGAGATGACCGGCATCGAAGATGCCGGCATCCAGCTCCTGCGCCTGCGCCAGGCCAAGAACGCTGAAGCCGAAGCCGAAGTCGCCCTCGACGGGGCCGAACGCGCGGTCGAAGCCGCCGAGACAGACCTTTCCCGTGCTCGCTCTGCCGAAGGCGAGGCCCAGCCGCCCTTCGACGCCGCCGACCATGCTGTCCGCGCCCTCGAAGCCGAAATCGCCGGCCTGAAACGACTCCTGCGCAAGGCCAGCGAAAACGCGGCGCCGCCAGTCCTCGAACGCATCCGCACCGGCGATGGCTACGAGAAAGCCGTCGCCGCCGCCCTCGGCGATGACATTGAAGCCCCCACCGATCGCACCGCCGCCCTCTACTGGACCGGCGCCTACGCCTCGCCCCAAACCCTGCCTGTCGGCGCCGAACCGCTCGGCGCCTATGTCGACGCCCCCGGCGAACTCGCCGCCCGCCTTGCCCAATGCGGCCTCGTCCCCGCCTCGCAGGGCGAGACGCTCATGGCCCACCTCAAACCCGGCCAGCGCCTCGTCTCCCGCGAAGGTCACCTCTGGCGTTGGGACGGCTTCATCCGTACCCCCGATGCCCCGGTCAGCGCCGCCGCCCGGCTCGAGCAGAAAGCCCGGATCGAAGCCGCTGAAGCCGAACTTTCGGGCCGCCGTGCGGAACTGGAAGAAATCAGTAAAAAGCTGGAATCGGCCAGAAAATCCCGCCAAACGGCTGAGGATAACCTGCGCCATGTGCGCCAGTTTGTGGGCCCTGCGCAGAAGGCCCTGAGCGATGCGCGCGCCGCCGCCATCGAAGCAACACAGGCCAACGAGCGCGCCGTAATGAAGCGCGAAGCCGGCGCGGAAGCCCTCGCCCGTGCCGAATCCGACCTAGCCGCCATCGCCGAAATGCTCGCCCTGGCCACACCCGGCGCCGGCATGGAAGAAGACGCCACCCTCGAAACTGCAGTAAGTACAGCACGTTTCGCCCTCGCCGCCGCCCGCGAAGCAGAAACCGAAACCCGCGGCCAGCTCGCCGATCTCCTGCGCGGACGCGAACAGGCTGCCGCCCGCCGTGCTGCCCTCACCCGCGACATCGAAGCCTGGACCCTTCGCCTCGCCTCCGCCAACGACCGCCTCGCCCAACTCACCGAACGCCGCGCTGATGTCGCCGCGACCTTGCATGCATCGAAGGAACGCCCAGAAGCGCTGAGGCAGGAAATCGAAGGCCTCTCCAGCGAAACGGAGAAGCTGGAATCCGAGCGCCAGGCTGCTGCCGATGCCCTCGCCCGCAAGGAAGCCGCCATCCGCGAAGCCGACAGCGCCGCCCGCCGCGCAACCGCTGCAGCCGCAGAAGCACGCGAGCAGACCGCCGCCTGGGCCGTGAAGCTCGAGAACGCCGAATCCCGTCTCGCAGACTGTATCGAACACGCCCGCAACGCCTTCCAGCGCACGCCGGAAGGCTTGCTCGCCATCGCTGAAGCTGGCCTCGACGAAGAAGAAATGGGCGCCTTCTCCCCGCGCGAAGCCGAGGCGAAACTCGACGGCCTGCGCCGCGAACGCGAACAGCTCGGCGGCGTCAATATGAACGCTGAGGAAGAAGCTGCGGAACTGGAAGCCCGCCTCGGCGTGCAGATCGCCGAGAAAGAAGACCTTGTCGCCGCCATCGCCCGCCTGCGCGAAGGCGTCGAAGCGCTGAACGTCGAAGCCCGCTCGCGCCTGCTCGAGGCGTTCGAGGCGGTGAACACCCATTTCAAGGCCCTGTTCGAGGCTCTCTTCGGCGGTGGCCAGGCCGAGCTGCGCCTCGTCGATGCCGAGGACCCGCTGAATGCCGGCCTCGAGATATTTGCCCAGCCGCCCGGCAAGAAGCTCGGCACACTCGCCCTGATGTCCGGTGGCGAGCAGGCTTTGACAGCCTCCGCGCTGATCTTCGCCGTGTTTCTCTCCCGCCCCGCCCCGATCTGCGTGCTGGACGAGGTGGATGCGCCGCTGGATGACGCCAACGTCGACCGGTTCTGCAACATGCTGAACGAGATGCGTCAGCGCACTGACACCCGATTCGTCATAATCACCCATAATCCTGTCACCATGAGCCGGATGGACCGGCTGTTCGGCGTCACCATGCGGGAAAAAGGCGTGTCGAAACTGGTTTCGGTCGACCTTGCCGGTGCCGAACGTCTCGTTGCGGCGGAGTAGCGCAGCCCGCGCAGGACTTTTGTCAATAAAATCAAGGCAATTCGCGCTCGCAATTCCCGTTGACTTGATAGGGGGTGCCTCATAGTTTGCGCGCAATTTCAAGGGGTGGGGCTCGTCGTCCCTCTGTCTCTGGCAGGAGCCTTTTTCGATGTCCGGACCTGATCCCTCGGATCTTACCGGCCGCATCGCGAAGGCGCAGGCACAACAGGCTGAGCGGGCGAACCAGGCTGAACGCCGGCGGAAGGAAAGCGCTGCATCTCCCACGAGCATGGCCTTGCGCTACAGCTCGGAGCTGGTGGCCGCGGTCCTCGTCGGAGTGGGTCTGGGCCTGCTGATTGACCATTTCGCGGGGACCTCACCATGGGGCCTGCTCGTGATGATGGGCTTCGGCATCGCGGCGGGCTTCCGGAATCTCCTTAGGGCAGCAAAAGAGCTGTCCGAACAAGCACAAGCGGCGGCCAAGCCCGCCGACACGACAGACGAGAAGGCCGAATGACCCTCAACCTGCCTGCCCTGCTCCCGAGCATCGCGACGGACCCGATCCATCAGTTCAAGATCTTCCCGCTGCTGGAATGGTCGGCCGGCGGCTATAACCTGTCCTTCACCAACTCCTCCTTCTGGATGCTGGTCTCGACCGGTCTTGTCCTCGTCATTCTCGGCCTTGCAGCCTCGCGCGGCGGGCTGATCCCGAACCGCCTGCAGTCCCTAGGCGAACTCTCTTACGGCTTTGTCGCGGACATGGTCCGCTCGACAGCCGGTGAGGAAGGCCTGAAATTCTTCCCCTTCGTTTTCACGCTGTTCTTCTTCATTCTCGGCGCGAACCTCGTCGGCATGTTCCCCTATGCCTTCACCACCACCAGCCACATCGCCGTAACCGGCGCTCTGGCGATTGTCGTGATCCTGATCGTCATTGGCTATGGCATCTATAAGAATGGCCTCGGCTTCTTCGGCCTTTTCGCCCCGCATGGCGTGCCGCTGCCGGTGCTGATCTTCCTCGTGCCGATCGAAATCATCTCCTTCCTGGCCCGCCCGATCACGCTCGGCATGCGTTTGTTCGCCAACATGATGGCCGGCCATATCATGCTGAAACTGCTGGCGATTTTCGTCGTCATGCTGGCCGGCGCCGGCCTCGCATGGGCGGCCTGGGTGCCGTATGTGCTGCTGATCCCGATCACCGCGCTAGAATTCCTTGTGGCCTTCCTGCAGGCGTATGTGTTCGCCCTGCTCACCTGCGTTTACCTCAAGGATGCGATCCACCCGTCGCACTGATGCGGAGACACCCCTAACGGTGCGTCCAAACGCACCAAGACCTGCCCCTTGACGGTTCCTGCGGAACACGCTTGAGGGGCGCCAAACAACCCGAAACACCAGATTCCAATCAGGAGAACTCCCATGGAAGGCAATATTCAAGAAGGTCTGCGTTACGTCGGTGCTGGCCTTGCCACGCTCGGCATGATCGGCGCGGCCATCGGCGTCGGCAACATCTTCGGTTCGTTCCTCGATGCCGCCATGCGCAACCCCTCGGCTGCTCCGCAGCAGTCGGGTAACCTCTTCCTCGGTATGGCGCTCGCAGAAGCCCTCGGCCTCTTCGCGTTCGTTATCTCGATGCTGATCCTGTTCGCCGCTTAATCGCAGCGAACATCCTAAGGAGCTCGGCGCGCGATGAGCCTGCTGGCATTTCTTGCTGAAACAGCCGCCCATGCGGGCGAGCACGGTGAAGCCGCGAAAGCGCCCTTCCCCGCGTTCGACATCACATGGTTTGCTTCACAGCTCTTCTGGCTCGCGGTCTTCTTCATCGCGCTCTACTTCGCGCTGTCGCGCTTCGTCCTGCCGAAACTCAGCGACACGCTGGAGAAGCGGGCGAACCGGATTGCGTCGGACCTTGATGAAGCCGCCCGCCTGAACAACCAGTCGGTCGAGGCCCAGAAGGCCCTCGAACTGCGCCTCGCTCAGGCCCGCTCGAAAGCCCGCGACACGGCGGACAAGGCCCGGGAGAAATCCGAAGCCGAACTCGCCAAGGAAACGGCCCGCGTCGATGCAGACCTCGCCCGCAAACTGGAAACCGCGGAAGCGCGGATTTCCAAGCTGCGTGCGGATGCGATGTCAAACGTCGAGCAGATTGCCGTCAATGCGGCAGGAGCCATGACGGCGCGCCTCGGCGTGAAGGCCGCTGATGGCGACCTGAAAAAAGCCGTTGCCGCTGCCCTGGAGAAACGCGGATGACCCTGCGCGCTATCGTTCCGGCCCTGATCGCTCTGGCTTCGGCTCCGGCTGCATATGCTGCTGAGGGGTACGGCCAGGACACGCTGCTGACGCCGTTCGGCGACACGGTCACGCACCTCGTCTTCATCGGTGTGCTGATCTTCTTCGCGATCATCTGGCGCCTCGGCGCCTTCAAGGCGGTCTTCGGGGGACTCGACAAGCGCGCCGATACGATCAAGGCGCAACTCGAAGAAGCCGCCAGCCTGCGCGAACAAGCCTCGGAGGCTCTCGCTCTCGCTGAGCGCCGTCAGCAGGACGCCGACAAGGAAGCCGAAGCGATCATCGAGCAGGCGAAAGCCGACGCGAAGGCGATGCTCGAAGAGGCCAAGAAAGACCTCGCCGACAAGATCGCGCGCCGCGAAGCCCAGGCTGCCAACCGAATCGCCCGCGCCGAAGCGGAAGCCGCCAACGAAGTACGCCGCGCCGCAGCTGATGCCGCGACGGAAGCGGCCCGCCGCGTGATGACCGAGCAGACGAGCGTCGACCAGTTCGAAGCTGCAGCCCGCGAGATTGAAAAAGCCCTGAGCTGATCCTTCCCGGATATCCCATGAAAAAAGCCGCCGGTCGCCCGGCGGCTTTTTTATTCCGTGGGCGGAGGATCAGCCCGGCTGTTCCGACGTATCGTCGATGATCTGCGGCTGGGTGTCATCGATGATCGGGCCCGGTTCCAGCACGCGCAGCATCGAGCGCGGCACCGTGCCGGCCGGGCAGGCTTCGATGGCGAGGCGCGAATTCGCGATCGCCGGGCTGCTGATGCCCGCAGGGCCAGCGGCTGGCTGCGAGCGGAAGGCCCAGGCCAGTATCAGCATCGCGAAGATGGCCGTGCCGACCGCTGCCATCGTGCCCATGCCGAGGGCTTCCTCGGCCATCGTTGCAGTGGTGAGGGCCCCGTCCGATTTGAGCGGCGCCGCGCCATTCGGACGGGCGGGCCCGGCTGACGGCGGCGGAACCGGCGGGCTCACGCGCATCGAAGCAGCGGCAAGGGCTGCGGCGCCAATCGCTTCGCGTGCCGGCGCGGGTTTGATGCCAAGGTCCTTCTCGCGCTTCTTCTTCGCGTCCAGCGCCAGCGGGTCTTCCGGGTGCGCGGCAAGCCAGTCGAGGCGTTCGTCTTCCTGCTGGGCGGTAAAGCCCATCCAGTCGCGCAGGTCCGTGCGGCCCTGCCGGCGGCCGAGTTCCTCGATCAGCTGGACGAAACCATCCGGCGTCTTGCGAGAGGTCATGCCGTCGAGGCTGAAGCGCTTGTGCTGGCGGAAGGGCTCGTAGGGGATCGTCTTGTCGAGCGCGGCTTCGGCCAGCGCCCCGGCGCGGGAATGGGCCACAGAGGCCGCGGCGCGCACCCAGTCGCTTTTCACCGCAGCGGCGGACCAGAGCACCAGCATGGACTGCGAATTCATCGCATCGCGGGCATCCTTGGCGTCAAAGGTCTCATCGACCTGCTTCTGATCGAACCAGACCTTGAACTTCAGGGCGCGCAGGCGCCGCGCGACCAGCTTGGCAGTGTCCCGGTCCTCCACAGCGGAGACGAGGAAAATGTCATAACTCATGGGCGCCTGTACCCTTCTGATACGGTTAACCGGGACAGAATAGCCCCAGCGGGCGGCGTTGCCACCCATTTGCACTGCGAAGCGATTTTTGTGCCTGTTTTTGCACAGCGAAAGCGGCTAAGGCCCCGGTTCAGTTAATCCGGAGGTATGGGAGCCATGGGCTTCAAATGCGGGATCGTGGGCCTGCCGAACGTTGGCAAATCCACCCTGTTCAATGCGCTGACCCAGACGGCTGCGGCGCAGGCCGCCAACTACCCGTTCTGCACCATTGAGCCGAACGTAGGCGAAGTTGCCGTGCCGGAGCCGCGCCTCGACAAGCTGGCCAAAGTGGCGGGCTCGAAAGAGATCGTGCCGGCGCGCATGAATTTTGTGGACATCGCCGGCCTCGTCGAAGGGGCGAGCCAGGGCGAAGGCCTCGGCAACAAGTTCCTCGCCAACATCCGCGAGACGGATGCGATCATCTATGTGCTGCGCTGCTTCGACAATGACGACATCACGCATGTGCGCGGCAAGGTCGATCCTGTGGCGGACTTCGAAGTGGTCGAAACCGAGCTGATGCTCGCCGATCTCGACAGTCTCGAGAAGCGCAAGGCGAACATCATCAAGCGGGCGAACACGGGTGACAAGGACGCCAAGGCACAGGTGGCGCTGATGGATCTGGCGCTGGACGAACTCAAGGAAGGCCGCCCTGCCCGGCGTGCGAAGGTCTCCGAGGACGATCTCAAGGCCTGGAACATGCTCCAGCTGCTGACCTCGAAACCTATCCTGTTCGTCGCGAACGTTGACGAAGCGAGCGCGGCAACCGGCAATGACTATTCGCGCCGTGTCGAAGAGCGCGCGAAACAGGAAGGCGCAGGCTGCGTGGTTTTCTCGGCGCAGATCGAGAGCGAACTCGCCTTGCTCGATGGTCCGGACCGGGATGAATACCTCGCCTCTCTCGGCCTGACAGAGCCGGGCCTCACCCGCCTGATCCGCGCCGGTTATGAACTCCTCGGCCTGCAGACCTACTTCACCGCCGGTCCGAAGGAAGCGCGCGCCTGGACCATCCGCAAGGGCTGGACCGCGCCGAAAGCTGCCGGTGTCATCCACGGCGATTTCGAGAAGGGTTTCATCCGCGCCGAGACGATTGCCTATCACGACTACATAGCCTTCGGCGGCGAAGTTGGCGCAAAGGACAACGGCAAGATGCGCTCCGAGGGCAAGGAGTATGTCGTGCAGGACGGCGACGTGATGCTGTTCCGCTTCAACGTCTGAGGCCTGTCAAAAGCCAAAAGAAAAGCCGGCCTTTCGGGGCCGGCTTTTTTGTTTGTGGACGGAAGGGCTCAAATCAGGGGACGCCTTCGAAGCCCGGGGTCTTGTCAGGCTGGTGAGAACGGATGTCCGCACCCAGCATCAGCACGATCGCGGCGGCAAAGAAGATCGACGAATAAGTGCCGATCAGGATGCCCCAAATCATGGCAACACTCATGCCCTGAAGCACCGGCCCGCCAAAGATGACAATGGCGAGGATCGCGATCAGCGTCGTGCCACCAGTCAGAATCGTGCGCGATAGAGTCTGGTTGGTGGCAATATCGATGACTTCGGTCGCCGGCATCTGCTTGTACTTCCGCCGCACCTCGCGAACGCGGTCGAACACCACGACGCTGTCGTTGATCGAATAGCCGATGATCGTCAGAAGCGCGGCAACGGTCGTCAGGTTGAACTCGATGTCGAGCAGCGAGAACAGGCCCATCGTGCCGATGGCGTCATGCACCAGGGCCGCAATGCCGCCCGCCGCATAGGACCAGCTGTAGCGGAACGAGATGTAGGCCAGCATCACCAGCGAAGCGACGCCGAGGGCAATCATGCTCTCGACGAACAGCTCGCCCGAGACTTTCGGGCCGACGGAATCGTTCTTCAGAATGTCGGTGTCCGCAAGATTGAACTCACGCTTCAGCGCGTTGACCACGAACGAGTTTGAGGCGACCGAGGCGCGCTCATCCTGCTGCTCCGGTGTCAGCGCCGCGAACTCCGGCCCGAGGAGCGCCCTGTCCACTTCGCCGAAGCGTATGACGACGAGCTTGTTTCCGGAACTCTCGGCCGAGTTCACAGTCAATCCGCCGGGGATCCGGCTGCGGACTTCGGAGACGGTGACGGTCTCGCTTTCGAGAACTTCGATGACCGAACCGCCAGCGAAGTCCACGCCGAGATTGAGGCCCTTGGTGAACAGCAGGCCAAGGGATCCCACGATCATGATGATCGACAGCGCCGCCCCGACAAAGCGGTAGCGCATGAAGGGGATCTTGGTTTCAGCGGGCCAGAATTTGATCAGCATGGTCTTCGCCCCTCACATTGCCAGGCTTTTTGGCTTGAAGGCTTTCATGTAGAAAACCGTCAGCATGCGGGTGAAAACAAAGGCCGTGAACACGGAGGTGATGATTCCGAAGGCCAGCGTGACCGCGAAACCTTTCACCGGGCCGGAGCCCAGGAAGTAAAGGATGGCTGCGGCGAACAGCGTGGTCAGGTTGGAATCGAGGATGGTGATCAGCGCGCGTTCATAACCTGCCTGCACAGCCGTCCAAACGGACCGTCCCGATCGCTGCTCCTCGCGGATACGCTCGAACACCAGCACGTTGGCGTCCACCGCCATACCGATGGTCAGGATGATCCCCGCGATACCCGGCAGGGTCAGCGTCGCGCCAAGGCCGGAAAGGCAGGCGAAGATCAGGACGATGTTCATCACCAGCGAGCAGACGGCGAATATGCCCTGCAGCCCGTAAGCAAGGATCATGAAGATGGCGACGAGGCCAAGGCCAACAGCCGCAGCCGTATAGCCCGACTGAATCGAATCCTCACCGAGGGTCGAGGAAACCACGCGCTGATCTAGGAACTGTACCTTCGCCGGCATTTCACCCGCCGCAATAATGGCGGCGAGGTCCTGCGCTTCCTCGATGGTGAAGCTGCCCGTGATGCGAACGTTTCCGCCGGGGATCGGCTCGTTGATGTTCGGGGCAGACATGACCACATCGTCGAGCACAATCGCGAAGCGCTTGTTGACGTTCGCACGCGTTGTTTCGAAGAACTTGCGGGCGCCGTTGCCATTGAGGCGGAAGTTGATCTCCGGCCGGTTGCCATCGCCGAAGCCCTGGCTCGCGGTCGCGATGTCAGAGCCGACGAGTTCCGGAATGTCGCGGATCAGCAGCGGCCCCGTCTCCGGTCCCGTCAGCAGGCGATACCCGGGCTTGGGCACGCCCGCTTGCGCCGCGGCGATCGAGGACGGGCTGTCATCGACGAGATTGAAGGTCATCTTGCCGTCACGGCTCAGAAGATCTTTCAGACGTTCAGGATCAGGTTCGCCGGGTGCTTCGAGGATCAGGCGGTTGGTGCCGGACGGGGTCAGCGAAATCTCTGCAACACCATCGGGGTCGATCCGGCGCGTGATGATCGTGCGGGTCTTGCTGAGCGCGTCTGTCATCATCAGGTTCACGGAATTTTCCGGCACCGTGATGATGATGGAGTCGAGGCCGCCTCGCACGACATTGTAAGTTTTCCCGCCCGCGAGACCGCCTTCCAGAGGGCCGTTCACGCGGTCGATACGCTGGATGGCATCCTCGATAGGGTAGTTGCCGGAAGCATCCGGCCGCGTCAGCCGCACGGTCATTGTGCGCCCATGCACTTCGGCGAGGTGTGGCACCTGCGCGTGCGCATCCGTGCGCGCGAGGGCGGTGCGTACATCCCGCGCAAACACCGCCAGCCGGGACCCGATCACTTCATCCTCGGGAATCTCCATCTCGAGATACACGCCGCCGCGAAGGTCGAGGCCGAGATTGACCGCCTTGTGCGGCACCCAGCTCGGCGCGCCCGACATGTTAACCACGTTTGGCAGCGACATGACCACGCCCCAGGTGAGCACGAGCAGGACGAGAATCACTTTCCAGGGGGGAAATTGCAGCATGGTGCTTTCCAGGGGTCAGCCGGACAGGCCGGCAGAGCCGTTAGTCGTTTGCAGGAACCGGCTCGGCCTTGTTGCGCACTTCGATGATCATCTGCTTGACCACCCGCACACGGACATTGTCGGCGAGGTCTAGCGAGATTTCTGTGTCGCTGACCTTGTTGACCTTGCCGATCAGGCCGCCGGAAGTAACGACCGTATCGCCACGCTTCACGGCGGCGACCATCTCGGCGTGTTTCTTGGCGCGCTGTTGCTGCGGACGGATCAGCAGGAAGTAGAAGATCAGGATCAGCGGCAGGAAAAACAGCAGCTGAGTGATGATGGAGGGGCCCGCCGGGGCGGCAGCGCCGGCAAAGGCTGGGGCTGCAATCATCGTCATGGCGGCGAGCGCCACTGCCAGTTTGTTCCGCATGCCCGTATCTCCTCGAATCCAGCCTTAATCTTGAGCAAGCTGCCGTATAGCGGGGGGGGCTGGCCTTGGCAAACGCCCCCTGCAGGCTGTCACATGGTGCCGGCCTTGCCCTCCACAAGGGGGAGAACCTGCTGAAAGAACGGGGTTCGGGAGATTTCGCCATCGCGGCTGAGCACGGCGATGCTGCGCCCTTTCCCCTCGCCCGAAGGGGCCACCAGACGCCCGCCTTTCGCCAGCTGGGCGAGCAGCGTTTCGGGCACATCGCTGACCGTGCCCATCAACACGATCCGGTCGAAACTCTCCGGCTCAGGCCAGCCATTGAGGCCGTCCGCCTGGCAGACGGTGACATTGCCGATACCTAGCCGTTCGAGCCGCGCGCGCCCCTCGCTGACCAGCGTGGCGTAACGGTCAATCGCATAGACCTGCCCGGCAAGGCTGGCGACCAGAGCAGAGGAATAGCCCGAGCCGAACCCGATCAGCAGGACGCGCGCCGTCCGGTCCTCCGGCAGGGCGAGCGCCTGAAGGAGATGACCTGTCGCCGCCGGGCGAAGGATCACCTGCCCGCACGGGATCGGCAGGACGGCATCCTCGAATGCGAGCGGGGCGAGGCTTTCATCATCCACGAAGGCGGCCCGGTCGATGGTCTCCATCGCCGTCAGCACCCGCGCATCGGTGACGCCCTCCTGCCGGAGGTGCAGCAAGAGCCGCGCAGCGCGGAACGGGTCGGCGATCAGTCCTGCCATGTCTCGCGCAGGGTTTGCAGGAACACCTCATGCGTCAAGTCCACATGCAGCGGCGAGACCGAAACATAGCCCTCATAGATCGCGCGCAGGTCAGTGCCTTCATCGGGACGGGAAAGCTTTCCGCGATAGCCGATCCAGTAATAGTCATTCCCGCGCAGGTCTTCGCGCCGGTCGGTGTGCAGGATGGTTTCGTCGCGCGCGCCCTGCCGCGTGATGCGGATGCCGCGCACATCGCCGGGCTCGACATCCGGGAAGTTCACGTTGAGCACGACCGAAGGCGGCCAGCCGATATCCAGCAGCGGACGCAGCGTGCGTGCGCCCCATGCCTTTGCCGTTGCCCAGGGCAGCGAGCCGCGGTCGCGGAAGTTCTGCGCCTGGCTGAGCGCGATAGAGGGAATGCCCATCTGCATGCCGAACATCGCGGCGGCCACCGTACCGGAAAAGCTCGTATCCTCGGCGATGTTCTGTCCGCGATTGACACCGGAGAGCACAAGGTCCGGCGGCTCCAGCATCAGCTCTTTCGTTGCCAGCAGCACGGCATCCGACGGCGTCCCCGACACCGCCCATGCCTTCGCCCCCACCTTGCGCACCCGCACCGGCTGCGTCAGCGAAATCGCCCGCCCCTTTCCGGACTGCTCCTCTTCGGGCGCCGATATCCAGATGTCATCGGACAGCTCCTTGGCAATGTCTTCCAGCACCGCGAGGCCGGGGGCGTTTATGCCGTCGTCGTTGGTGAGGAGGATGCGCATTCTATCCCTCTATCTCCCCTCACCCGTTTACGGGAGAGGGGGCCTTGGCCTTACTTTATGACCTCAACCCCGCCCATATACGGCACAAGCGCTTTCGGCACGGTGATCGATCCGTCCGTGTTCTGATAATTCTCCAGCACCGCGACCAGCGTGCGCCCGACCGCGAGGCCGGAGCCGTTGAGGGTGTGAACGAACTCGGTCTTGGCCTTGGGTTCGGGGCGGTAGCGCGCGTCCATCCGGCGGGCCTGGAAGTCGCCGCAATAGGAGCAGGACGAAATTTCGCGGTAGGTGTTCTGCGAGGGCAGCCAGACTTCAAGGTCATAGGTCTTGCGCGCCCCTGCCCCCATGTCGCCGGTGCAAAGCAGCATGCGGCGGAAGGGCAGTTCGAGGCGCTTCAGCACTTCCTCGGCGCAGGCGGTCATCCGGTCGAGCTCCTTCAGGCCCTCTTCCTCGTTGGCGACGATGGAGACAAGTTCGACCTTGTAGAACTGGTGCTGCCGGATCATGCCCCTGGTATCGCGCCCGGCGCTGCCGGCCTCGGAGCGGAAGCAGGGCGTGTGCGCGGTGAACCGCAGCGGCAGCTGCGACGCCTCCAGGATCTGTTCACGGACGAGATTGGTGAGCGGGACTTCGGAGGTTGGGATGAGGTATCGAGTGTTGATCTGTTCTTCTTTGCTTTGAAGCGACTGACGTAGAAGATTGAGAGCACGTTTGTGAGCGTCGATTCTCGCTCTCAGTTCCGCAGGCACGCTGTCAGCGGCGTACTGAGAAAACTCTTCAAAAAGCTGATTGTCATTCTCCAAAAGCATGCGTGACGAGTGATAGTGCTCATACATGGCTTTAGAAGCGTCAACCGAGAACAAATCCTCTTCAAACTTCGGCAGTTGCCCCGTACCCACCAGCGCCTGATCGCGCACCAGCAGCGGCACGCTCGTTTCCTGATAGCCATGCTCCGTAGTCTGAATATCCAGCATGAAGTTGGCGAGGGCGCGTTCGAGGCGGGCCATCTGACCGTGCAAGGCGACAAAGCGCGCGCCGCTCATCCGGGCGGCAGCTTCGAAGTCCATCAGGGAGAAGCCGCCCTGGCCTTTCAGGGCTTCGCCAAGATCGGCATGGTCCTTGGGATCGTTGATCCGCTTCGGCTCGCCCCAGCGGCCTTTCTCGATATTGCCATGCTCGTCCGTGCCTTCCGGCACTTCATCCAGCGGCAGGTTCGGCAGGCCCATCAGCACATCGTCGAGCGCCTTGCGGGCTTTCTCTTCTTCCTCGCCGGCAGTTTCGATTGTGGTCTTGGCATCCGCCACCAGCGACATCAGGCGCGCGGCTTCCGTCTCATCCTTTTTCGCCTTCGCCTGCCCGATCAGTTTTGAATTGGCATTGCGCGCACTCTCGGCTTCCTGCTTGGCCGAGGTGGCCGCGCGCCATTTCGCATCAAGCTCCAGAATCTTTGCCACCGACTCATCGCCCAGCCCCGCCTTGCGGCGGTTCCAGGCGCGGATGAAGGGCTCGGGATTGTCGCGGATCGCGCGGATGTCGAACATGGGAAACTCGGGTCTGGAATGGAATACGGGATACGGGGCAAGGCTCTAATCCGCGCCGCCCCCTTCTGTCCACTGACGGATGGTCAGGCCAAAAATCAAGCGGGACTGGTAATGGGCCGCGGGGCGGGCTCGTACTCTTCGCCCGCAGGCGATCGGGCCTCCTCGCGCGGCGCGTCTTCTGCCCCGGCGGAGACCGATCTCTGGGCGCTGCCGCCATCGCGCCAGATCACTTCGACCTTGCCCTTGCCGAGGCTGCGCACCTCGATCTCCGGATAGATCTGCGCGAGGCGGCGCATCAGGGCGGCGAAGTTCTTGTGGCCGAGCCAGGGGCGGATGCCGTTCTGATAGGTCGGCGTGAAGCCGGTGATGACCGTTAGGGCGCGCACGATCTTGGTTTTCGAGAGAACCTGATCGGGCATCCGCTCGCCCAGCGATTTGACGATATCGGCCGCGCGCGCGAGGTCCGGCGAAGGCCCACCGGGGCGCGGCGGGGTTTCGGATGCAGTCAGCGCATCGCGCACCCGGCCCATCAGCGCAGACTGGCGCTCGCGCTGGATGGTCAGCGGCGCAATCTGCGGCGGCGGCGAGCGCAGCTGGTACCATCTGCGCGGGGTGCGCTGGTAACTGAAGCCGGCCTTCAGGGCGGCGATATGGATCACCGCATCGGCGTGCTGGCTGTAGAGTTCGTAGGTCGGGTCGGTTTCCTTGCCCGCCGTGACGACCCGCAGACCGGGATTCTGCACGCGGTTGACCACAGGCACGAAGTCTGAGTCCGTTGTCAGGACGATCAGCTCCTCGAGCTTTTTCGTCTGCAGGGCGAGTTCGATGGCGTCCATCGTGATGACGATGTCGGCCGAGCTCTTGCCGGCGCTGATCTTGCGCTTGGCGAGGGCGCGGCAGTTGAAGGCCTCGAAGCCGGCTTCCTCGAATTCCGGGCGGAAGCGGTCGAATTGCAGGTTCCAGTAGACGCGCTTGTGCAGGAATGTCCGCCGCTTTCCGCCCGGCGAGAAGGCGCCGTCTTCCAGCCAGAGCAGCCAATTGGACAATGACGACACAACGTCTTCGCTGGTCGCCCCGTAGACGTTGTCGAAATCGACCAGCAAAACGCTTCTTACGCGCGCCACGCGGGAGGCTCCTCGCTTCTCGGGACCCGGTTGATTACCCGCCGCCCACATTCGGGGCCCTGCAAGAAAAATGCAACCGGGAGCCTGCAGGTAAGACCTTGTCCCATAAGGGTCAGGCCGCTGCTGCGTCTGCTGCAGCTGTGCGCTTCTCGATCAGTTTGACGCTGAAAATCGAGATTTCGTAGAGCAGGTAAACCGGCACGGCGAGCAGGATCTGGGACATCGGATCGGGCGGCGTGAAGATCGCGGCGAAGGCCAGGATGCCGACGATGGCGTACTTGCGCCCCTTGGCCAGCATGCCGGAGGACACCACTCCGATCCGGCCGAGCAGGGTCAGGATCAGCGGCAGCTGGAAGGAAATCCCGAAGGCCAGCATCAGGGCCATGACGAGGGAGAGATAGTCGGCAACCTTGGGCACGAGGCGAATGGTCGTGCCGGCGGAGTCGACCTGTTCCATCGAAACCGTGAAGTTCGCCAGCATCGGCAACATCAGGAAATAGACAAACAGCGCACCGAGCGAGAACAGGACCGGGGCCAGCACGAGATAGGGCCAGAAGGCGCCCCGCTCGTTCTTGTAAAGGCCCGGCGCCACAAAGGCGTAGACCTGCCAGGCGATGAAGGGGAAGGCGACAAAGACCCCCGCAAAGACAGAAAGCTTCAGCTTGGCGAAGAAGAATTCCATCGGCGCGGTGAAGATGAACTCCAGCGGCGCGCCGCGCAGGTCTTCAGCAATGGCGGCGAAGGGGCGGATCAGAAGCTCATAGATATCCCCTGCCAGCCAGAAACAGCCAATGGCGGCCACTGCCAGCGCCAGCAGGCTTTTGATCAGGCGCGAGCGCAGCTCGATCAGATGGTCGAGCAGCGGGGCGCGGCTCGATTCGATCTCGTCATTGATCTCGGGCTGCTCATCCTTCGGCGGCACATAGTTCATGCCTTGCCCTCCCCTTTGGAAGGCTCGGCGCCCGGCTCCGTTTCAGGCGCGGACGGATGATCGCGCATGACGGCGGAATTGATGTCCGCCTCGACCGCGGCGAGGTCTTCCTGCGCCTGCGTCATGGCGTTGGAGCGTTTCAGCTCCTGGATTTCCTTCTTCAGTTCTTCCAGCTCACTCTGGCGGGCAATGTCGTCGAAAGCGGCCTGGAATTCCCGCGCCATGCGCCGGCCCTTGCCGACGAACTGGCCGAGCTTGCGCATCATCAGCGGCAGGTCCTTGGGGCCGATGAAGATCAGCGCCGCAAGACCAAGAACGAGGATTTCGGAAAACCCGATGCCGGGCAGCATGGCGATGCGCCCTCCGGTCAGCGAATTACGAAGAGGACTTCGATTCGTCCTTCTTCGGGGTGATGTTCACAAGGTCGTCCTTGTTGGCGCCCTTGTCCTCATCCTTCAGGCCCTTGCGGAAGGCCCCGATGCCCTTCGCCATGTCGCCCATGATCGAGGAGATGCGTCCGCGCCCGCCGAACAGCAGGATCGCTACGACGACCACCAACAAAATCTGCATCCAACCTGGGGCCATGAGCCTGCTCCTGATGATTTGCGGGATTATAGGCCCCCCCTCCCGCTGGAACAATGGGGCGAAGCTGTTATGCAAGGGGCATGCGTATCGCGACCTGGAATGTCAATTCGATCAAGGCACGCCTGCCGACGGTTCTCGAGGTGCTGAAGAGCATCGAGGCGGATGTTGTCTGCCTTCAGGAGCTGAAGTGCGAGACCAGTGCCTTCCCCTATCTCGAGATCGAGGAACAAGGCTGGAACTGTGCCATTCATGGACAGAAGACCTATAACGGCGTCGCCATCCTGTCGAAATATCCGCTGGAGGATGTGACGAAGGAAATGGGCACGCTGAAGGACGATCAGGCCCGCTATATCGAGGCGACCGTGCTGGCCGGCCGGCCGGTCCGGGTTGCCGGCGTCTATGTGCCCAACGGCAATCCGGCGCCGGGCGAGAAATATGACTACAAGCTCGAATGGATGGACGCGCTGGAGCGCCATGCAGCGGCGATGCTGCGCGATGAGCAGCCCTTCGTGATCTGCGGCGACTACAACGCCATCCCGGCCGCGGAGGATTGCTGGGACGATACGGTGTGGAATACCGACGCACTCGGCCTGCCGGACACGCGCGCGGCTTACCGGCGGCTGAAACATCTCGGCCTAACGGACGCGTTCGCCGCGTGTGACGGGCGGGCACATCAGTACACTTTCTGGGATTATCAGGCAGGCGCCTTCCAGAAGGATCACGGCATCCGCATCGACCACGTCCTCACCTGCCCCCGCATGACCGACCGGTTGACGGGGTGCGAGATTTTCCGGAAGGCGCGCGCGATGGAGAAACCGTCAGACCATGTGCCAGTGATCGGCGTGTTTGCGGATTGAGGGATGAGTGCAGTACTTTTGGCCGGACGCAGCTAGGGCTGGCCGGTTTATGTTTCCGATTTCCATTTCCTGTCATCCCGGACAAGGCGCATTGCGCCGCCGATCCGGGACCCAGACTTGAGGCGACGCGCGTGGCGGCCTCCGGGTCCCGGTTTTCGCCGGGATGACACGAAAAGAGAGCGACGGGGTTTGGTTCGCTCTGGGATTTGTCTTTGCGGTTTGCCGGCCGTTACAGGCGATTCCAGCTTTTTACAGGTTAGCCGCGCAGGTCGTGGCCGATGTTCTGGAGGACGGCGTTGGCGAATTTGGCGTCGGTTTCTTCGAAGAAGTCGTGCGCCAGGGAGACGTATTCGTCGAGGATGACTGCTTCGGAGAGTTCCGGATGGGCGATGAATTCGGCGCCGGCGGCGCGCAGGAGGGCGCGCATGGTGGTGTCGAGGCGGGTAAGTTTCCAGCCCTTGGCGAGGCGGCCGAGGATGGCATTGTCGATGCGGGCCTGGTGTTCGACGACGGCGTTGACGATGGCCTTGAAGAGGTCGGGATCGGCCTCTTCGACGGGCGCGCCGTCCGGGCCGAGGCCGAGGCGGTCTTCCATGAAGTCGCGGATGGTGGCGCGGGCGGATTTCTCCGTCTGGTCCATCTCGTAGAGCGCCTGCACGGCGGCAAGGCGCGCGCCGGCCCGGCGGGCGCGGGTGACGTCGAAGGGGATTTTCTGGGAACTCAACGAATGAGCTCCTTGCGGAACTTGATCATCGCGAGGCAGGCATTGGCCGCTTCGGCGCCCTTGTTCTTGCGCTTGCGGTCTGCGCGCGCGAGGGCCTGGGCCTCGTTTTCGACGGTGAGGATACCGTAGCCGATAGCCTGGCGGCGCTGGACGATCAGGTCCATCAGGCCGCGGGCGCTCTCGCCGCAGACATAGTCGTAATGGGTGGTTTCGCCGCGGATGACGCAGCCGAGGGCGACAAAGCCGTCGAACCGGCCGGAATCGGCGGCCATGGCGATGAGGCCCGGCACTTCGAAGGCGCCCGGCACTTCCATGACGGTGACTTTCGCACCGGCGGCTTCCAGCGCCTCAAGGCAGCCAGCCTCCAGCTCGTCGCTGATATGTTTGTAGTAACGCGAGATCGCGACAAGGACGCGGTCGGCCATCAGGGGGTCTCCTCGTTCAGGCGGCGCCAGCCCTCTATCGTCAGGCCGTAGCCGTCAAGCCCCGCAACGCGGGTGGGCTGCGTATCGGAAAGGTAAATCATGCGCCGGACGCCGAGATCACGCAGGATCTGGGCCCCGACCCCGTATTCGCGCAGCGGCGCGGTGGGGTCGCGCGGGGCGGCGGATTTGAGGCCGAGGCGCTCGGCTATGGCGTTCGGGTGCATGGTGTTGACGAAAACCACGACGCCGGGCTCGGGCGCTTCGGCAATGATCCGCATCGCCTTGGCGACGAGACCCTCGCGGGGCCCCTTCTCGCCGAGGATGTCGGCGAGGACATCCGTGCGGTGGACGCGGACGAGCGTGGTGGAGTCCGGTGTGATGTCGCCGTGGACGATGGCAATGTGTTCGGAATTGTCGAGTGCGTTGCGGAAGCAGACCGTGCGGAAGCCGGCGCCGAAAGCGGAGTCGAGCGGGGCTTCGACACGGCGCTCGAGGAAACGGTCATTCTGGCGGCGCCAGTGGATGAGGTCAGCGATGGTGCCGATCTTGAGATTGTGCAGCTGGGCGAAGGCGACCAGCTCCGGCAGGCGGGCCATCGTACCGTCATCATTCATGATCTCGCAGATGACGCCGGCGGGATAGAGGCCGGCCATGCGGGAGATATCGACGGCGGCTTCGGTGTGACCCGCGCGCACGAGGGTGCCGCCTTCCTTGGCGATCAGCGGGAAGACGTGGCCGGGCGTGACGATGTCATCATGGTCGAGCGTCGGGTCGATGGCGACGGCGATCGTCCGTGCACGGTCATGTGCGGAAATGCCGGTGGTTACGCCCTCTTTCGCTTCGATGGAGACGGTGAAGGCCGTGCCCATGCTTTCGCGGTTGTTGCGGGTCATCATGTCGAGGCGCAGCGTGTGGGCGCGCTCCTGAGTCATGGCGAGGCAGATGAGGCCGCGGCCATAGCGGGCCATGAAGTTGACCGCTTCGGGCGTGGCGAAGGTGGCGGGGATGACGAGGTCGCCCTCGTTCTCGCGGTCTTCGGCATCGACGAGGATGAACATGCGCCCGTTGCGGGCGTCCTCGATGATTTCCTCGATGGAGGAGATGGCAGAGTGAAAATCGCTGTCCATGGGTCAGCTCCCTTGCGGCGCATCCGCGCCAATCATGCGCGCCACATAGCGCGCCAGCATGTCGATCTCGAGGTTTACCTTCGTGCCGGCCTTCAGTGTACCGAGGGTTGTCACGTCCCAGGTGTGGGGAATGATGGCGACCTGAAAGTCGCCGTTTGGCAGGGCTGCCGCTACAGTGAGGGAGACACCGTCGATGGCGGCGGAGCCCTTGGTGGCGAAGTAGCGCGCGATGGCGGCGGGCGGGCGGATGGTGACGCGGAAGGACTGGCCTTCCGGCTCGACCGAGACGATCTCGCCGACGCCGTCGACATGGCCGAAGACGAAATGGCCGCCGAGTTCGTCGCCGAGTTTGAGGCTCTGTTCGAGATTGACGCGGGAGCCTTGCTGCCAGCTGCCGAGGGTGGTTTTTGACAGGGTTTCGGGGACAGCCTCAACCGCGAACCAGGCGCCGCGGGCGCCCTGCCCCTTATCCACCACGGTGAGGCAGACGCCGGAGTGCAGCACGGAGGCGCCCATGGCGATCTGTTCAGGCGGATAGCCGCTCTCGACCTCAAAACGTGTCAGGCCGTTGCGGTGCTCCGCGCTGCGGACAGTGCCGACATCGGTGACAAGGCCAGTGAACATGGGGCGTTTCCTGCTTCGGCCTATTGCTCAGATCGAACATAAGTATCGAGCACATCGTCTCCAATCCGTTCCGTCGCGACAGGGCGCCAGCGCGCCGCAGTCTTCAGGTCGGTGAGTCCGAGGGCGCCGATGCCGGAGAGGCCTTCCTCGCCGATGAGGATGGGCGCGCGGAACCAGGCGATCTCGTCGATCAGGCCGGCGCGGACGAAGCTTGCGGCGAGCTGGCCGCCGCCTTCGATCAGGATCGTATTGATCCCTTCAGCAGCAGCGCGGCGGACGAAATCCTGCGGGTTGACGCGGATGGTGTTGCCGCAGCGCCAGACCTGCGCGCCGGCGGCGGCGTGCTGCGGGGCTTCTGCGCCGGCAGTGACGATGGCGACGGGGGCAGCGTTGAGTGTGGTCATCAGCTTCGAGGTGAGCGGTGTGCGGGCCTGCGAGTCGGCGACGAGGCGCAGCGGCTGGCGGTCGGGCAGCGGCACGGTGCGGGCGGTGAGCAGCGGATCGTCCTTCAGGACGGTGCCGATTCCGACCATGACGGCGTCATGCGCAGCGCGCAGCTCATGCGCGCGGGCGCGGGAGGCGCTGGAGGTGATCCACTGGCTGGTGCCGTCGGCGAGCGCGATGCGGCCGTCGAGGGAGGTGGCGAGTTTGAGGGTGATGCGGACGGGGCTCATGCCTCGCCCGCGTCTTCTTCATCCAGCGCGGCCTTCTCGATGAACTGCGCGAAGTCGCTCGGATCCTTGAAGTCGCGGTAGACGGAGGCGTAGCGGACATAGCCGACGGGATCGACCCGCTTCAGCGCTTCCATCACCAGCTCGCCAACCTCCGAGGACGGAATTTCGGACTCGCCGCCGCTTTCCAGCTTGCGGACGATGCCGGAGACCATCTGATCGATCCGTTCACGGTCGACCGGGCGTTTGCGCAGGGCGACGAGGATGGAGCGCTGCACCTTCTCGCGGTCGAACAGCGCACGTTTGCCGTCGCGCTTGACGACCATGATCTCGCGCAGCTGCACGCGTTCGAACGTGGTGAAGCGGGCGCCGCAACTGTCGCAGACGCGGCGGCGGCGCACAGCGGTATCGTCTTCAGCCGCGCGGCTGTCCTTGACCGAAGTATTTTCTGATCCGCAGAAAGGACACCGCAACGGGCTTCAGGCTCCCAGACCTTCATAGATGGGGAAACGGGACGTAAGGGCTTGGACTTCGCCGCGCACGCGCTCTTCGACAGCGCCGTTGTCCTGCGTCGCAAGCGCATCGACAATCTCGCCGATCCATTTGCCGATCTGGGTGAACTCGGCCTCGCCGAAGCCGCGCGTGGTGCCGGCGGGCGAGCCGACGCGGATGCCGGAGGTGATGGTGGGCGGCGCAGGATCGAACGGGATGCCGTTCTTGTTGCAGGTGATGAAGGCACGCTCGAGGGCGGCTTCGGCATCCTTGCCGGTGACGCCTTTCGGGCGCAGGTCGATCAGCGCGACGTGCGTGTCGGTGCCGCCGGAGACTACATCCAGGCCGGCCTCCTTGCACGCCTTCGCCATCGCGCGGGCGTTGGCCACGACCTGCGAAGCATAGGCGCGGAATTCCGGCGTCAGCGCTTCGCCGAAGGATACTGCCTTGGCGGCGATAACGTGCATCAGCGGGCCGCCCTGAATGCCCGGAAAGATGGCCGAGTTGATCTTCTTCGCGAGCGCTTCGTCATTCGTCAGGATCATGCCGCCGCGCGGGCCGCGCAGGGTCTTGTGCGTTGTGGTGGTGGCGATGTGGGCATGGTCGAGCGGGTTCGGGTGGACGCCGCCGGCGACGAGGCCCGCGAAGTGGGCCATGTCCACCAGGAAGACGGCGCCGACTTCATCAGCAATCTCGCGGAAGCGGCGGAAATCAATCTGGCGAGGATAGGCGGAGCCGCCGGCGATGATCATATGCGGGCGGTGGGCGCGGGCGAGGCGCGAGACTTCCTCGAAGTCGATCAGATGGTCATCCGGGCGCACGCCGTACTGGACGGCATTGAACCATTTACCGGACTGGTTGGGCTTGGCGCCGTGGGTCAGGTGGCCGCCGGCGGCGAGGCTCATGCCGAGGATGGTGTCGCCGGGCTTGAGGACGGCCTGGAAGACACCCTGATTCGCCTGGCTGCCGGAGTTCGGCTGGACGTTGGCGAAGCCGCAACTGAAGAGTTTCTTTGCCCGCTCGATGGCGAGTTCTTCGGCAATATCGACGAATTCGCAGCCGCCATAATAGCGCTTGCCGGGATAGCCTTCGGCATACTTGTTGGTCAGGATCGAGCCCTGGGCTTCAAGAACTGCCCGGGAAACAATGTTCTCCGAGGCGATCAGTTCGATCTGGTGCTGCTGGCGGGTCGCTTCCTTGCCGATGGCGGCGGCCAGTTCCGGGTCGCGCTCGGCGAGCGTTGCCGAGAAGAAGCTGTCATTGAGCGACTGGGACGTGTGCGCGGCGTCGGCCATCTGGGATCCTCTGGGAGCTGAGTCAGGGGCTGTTTACGCGCCCCGGCCCGCCGGAGCAACAGGCGGCGCTACAGGACGCGCATCGCCTCTATAATTGGCATTCATTCAATTATTTCATGAGGATGCGGCTTAGATACTTGCCGGAAGTCTGTTATTACAATTAAACGATTTCCTTCACTGAATTCTGGTTCCTCGAATACAGGTTCAGTATGGGGTGGGACAATGAAAGAACTTGAGGAATCCGAGCTGCTCGAGATGACCGTTGAAATCGTGTCGTCTTATGTGGCCAACAATGCCTTGCAGGCGGGCGCACTGCCGGACCTGATCAAGACCGTGCATTCAACCATCGTGGGACTGAGCCGGGACAGCTCCGCCCCGCAGGAGAAGCCGGAACCGGCCGTGACCGTGAACAAGTCGGTGATGCCGGAATATATCGTCTGCCTGGAAGACGGGCGGAAGCTGAAGATGCTGAAGCGCTACCTGCGGACGCGGTATGACATGACGCCGGAGGAATACCGGGCGAAGTGGAACCTGCCGGCGGACTATCCGATGGTGGCACCGAACTATGCCAAGCTGCGCTCGCGCCATGCGAAGCAGATCGGCCTCGGAAAAAAGAAATAACGGAAGCGCCCGAAGGCCGTGCGAAACGGCCGGGTCGCGGCAAGGCCGCTTCCGATACGCCAGCGAAAAAGGGCCGCAAGCGGCCTTCCTAAGGTGAGGCTCAGGCCGCCTTGTCGAGGCCCAGTTGTTTCCAGACGGCAAGGATGGCGGCGACGAGTTCGTCCATCATCACTTCGTCATGCACCGGGCTCGGAGTGAAGCGCAGGCGCTCGGTGCCGCGGGGCACGGTCGGGTAGTTGATCGGCTGGACGTAGATGCCGAAGTCGAACAGCAGCGTGTCGGACAGGGCCTTGCAGCGTTCCGGGTCGCCAACGAGCAGCGGCACGATGTGCGAGGGCGATTCCATCACCGGAAGACCGGCCTCGACGAATTTCTCTTTCAGCTGCGCGGCTTTGAGCTGATGGGATGCGCGCAGGCGGCGGCCTTCGTCGGTGCGCAGCTTGCGGATGCTGGCAAGCGCGCCGGCAGCCATGACCGGGCAGGTCGAGGTACTGAAGATGAAACCGGAGGCCATCGAGCGGATGGCGTCAACGACCGTGGCGTGGCTGGCGATATAGCCGCCCATGACGCCGAAACCCTTGGCGAGCGTGCCTTCGATGATGTCGATGCGGTCGCCAAGGCCGAGCATCTGCGCAACGCCCGCGCCCTGCTCGCCATAGAGGCCGACGGCGTGGACTTCGTCGAGATAGGTCAGCGCGTCGAACTCGTCGGCAAGATCGCAGATTTCCTGCATGCGGCCGAAATCGCCGTCCATCGAATAGACGCTTTCGAAGGCGATCAGTTTCGGACGATCCGGATCGTCGTTTTCGAGCAGCGAGCGCAGATGATCGACATCGTTATGGCGGAAAACGCGGTAGTCGGCGCCGGAACGGCGGATGCCTTCGATCATCGAGGCGTGGTTCAGCGCGTCGGAATAGATGATCAGGTTTTTCATGATCTTGCCGAGCGTCGACAGGGTCGCGTCGTTCGACACATAGCCGGAGGTAAACAGCAGCGCGGCCTGCTTGCCGTGCAGGTCGGCGAGTTCGCGCTCGAGATCAACGTGGAAACGGGTGGTGCCGGAGATGTTGCGGGTGCCGCCGGAGCCGGCGCCGAAGCTGTCGATGGCCTCGTGCATGGCGTTGATGACATCGTCATCCTGACCCATGCCGAGATAGTCGTTCGAACACCAGATGGTGACTTCGCGCTCGCCGTCCTCAAACCGGGCGGTGGCCTTCGGGAAACGGCCCTTGTGACGGTGCAGGTCCACGAACACCCGGTAGCGGCCTTCGCCGTGGATGGTGTTCAGGGCATCTTCGAACGCTTTGATATGCTTCATGACCTAACGCGAACCTTCAGAAACGGGCGCCCCCGATATGGGACGCCGGGCCCGATGTCTCTAGGCCCGGCGGTAATTATGACCGATCCGGTAAAATACCTATGCGGCATAACCGGGCAGGTCCCGGTCCAGCTTGCGCAGCAGGGCCGGCCAGACCAGCATTTCCGTCAGTTTCGACATGCCCGAGCTGTGCTGGGTCATGCCGCCCTGCCCGGCGACCTTTTGCTGAAGCGGTTCGTCGCACTCGAGGACGCCGTCGCGGCCCGCCGAAAGGGCCATGATCTGCATCTTGCAGGCCCGCTCGAGGAAGAACATGCGCGAGAAGGTCATCGCCGCGGTCTCGCCGCAGGTGAGCGTGCCGTGGTTGCGCAGCAGCATGGAATGCTTCTTAGGGCCAAGGTCGCGCACCAGGCGCTCGCGCTCGTCAAGGTCGAGGGCGACGCCCTCATAGTCGTGATAGGCGACGTCTTCGCGCACGATCATGGCCGTCTGGCTGATCGGCAAGAGGCCCTCCTTCTGGGAGGACACCGCCACGCCCTGATCGGTGTGCAGGTGCATCACGACATGCGCATCTTCGCGGGCAGCGTGGATGGCGGAGTGGATGGTGAACCCGGCAGGGTTGATCATCGCGTCGGTCTCCTGGACGATATTGCCGTCAAGGTCGACCTTGACCAGCGAGGAGGCGGTGATTTCCTCGAAGAACCAGCCATAGGGGTTGATCAGGAAGTGGTGTTCCGGGCCCGGTACACGGTGGGAGATGTGGGTGAAGATCATGTCGTCCCAGCCATAGAGGGCTGTCAGGCGGTAGAGGGCGGCGAGATCGACCCGCGCTTTCCACTCCGCCTCGGACACGGACTTACGGATATCGATCTGGGCTGCGCCGTCGGCCATGTGCATTTCTCCCTGTTCTGATGGACTATTCATACCCGATCCGGGCCTCCGGCGCCAGATGAAGGTGACGCGCGTGTCACCTTGGGACGCGGGGGAAAGCCGGGGCGCCTTGACGGCTAACCCAAAGCATTCCCACATGGCCGGGCATGGCTGATGTAAAACTTGCCTTTTTCGCCTCCAAACGTCCCGAAGCGCAGCAGGCCCTGCCCCTGCTCGCGTCGAAATATGGCAATGTTCCAGAGGAGGAGGCCGATGTCGTGGTCGCCCTCGGCGGGGACGGCGCGATCCTCGACACGCTGCGCCGCCGGTTTGCCGATAACAAGCCGGTCTATGGCATGAACCGGGGCACGATCGGCTTCCTGATGAACGAGTACCAGGCCGAGGGACTGATCGAGCGGATCGATGCAGCCGAACGCGCGACGCTGGTGCCGCTAAGGATGTATGCGCTGGACATTCACGGCGCCGAGCACCGGGCGCATGCGATCAACGAAGTCTCGCTGCTGCGGCAGATGGCGCAGTCCGCGCGGCTGAAGATCGCGGTCGACGGGCGCACGCGGCTGGACGAACTTTCCTGCGACGGGGTGATGGTGGCGACCCCGGCGGGCTCGACGGCATATAACCTGTCCGCCCACGGCCCGATCCTGCCGATCGGGGCGAACCTGCTGGCCCTGACGCCGGTTTCTGCGTTCCGGCCCCGGCGCTGGCGCGGCGCACTGCTGCGCCATGATGCCCGTGTGGATATCGAAGTGCTGGCGCCCGACCGCCGGCCGGTGTCGGCCTCGGCCGACAATCAGGAAGTGCGTGATATCGTGAAAGTGTCGGTCGAGGCCGATCCGTCGCGCCGCCTCACCCTGCTGTTTGATCCCGGCCATGCCCTGGATGAGCGTATCCTGACCGAACAGTTTGCTTTCTAAGGGAATAAACGCTCCGTCAGCAGAGTGTTAATTCTTGGCCATTAACCTCGAGGGATAGACTCAAGAGGCCTCAAAAAATGCTTGGTAGACTGCTTTCCACCGCGTCCGGCGCTCTCTCGAAGAATCGCCGGCAGAGCCAGCCCCTGCCCCCGCCGGACATCTCGCGCGTGCTGAAGCCGCAGCATAGCGAGACCGCAACCGTCGCAGCGCTGGCGCAGGCCGAATCGCTGGGCGAAGAGGCCGAGCGCGCGATCGACGGGCTGACCGAACAGTTCGAGACCTGGATGCGCCGCGACCTGGAAGCGCTGCGGTCTGCCTGGGCAGAGGCGCAGCTGCCCGAGGCGGGCGCCGAAGACTATCGCCGCCTCTATACCTGCGCCCACAATATTACCGGCGCGGCCCCCTCCTATGGATATCCGGCCGTCTCGCGCCTGTCCAAATCGCTGTGCACGCTGCTCTCGAACACGAAGCCGGGCGAGAATGCGCCGCTGATCAACCTGCATGTCGAGGCCTGCCGCGCCGCGATTGCAGCCGGCCCGGAAGGCGATGCCAGCCATTCGGTGGCGGATGCCGTGTGTGATGCGCTGGAGCGCCGGGTTGCCGCCAAGCTGGCGGGCTGATCAGACTTTCACGTTTGAAAGCAGTTCCATCGTCTGGCCGTAGCCGGCTTCTTCCGGGATGAAGAGGCAGGGCGCGCCGTCTTCGGTCTTGCCCGGTTTTGGCAGTACACTGACGACCGGTTCGGCGCCGAAGGTCTTTACGGCAAACTCAACGGATGTCGCGCGGGCGAGCTTCACAAGGTTCATCCGTGTCGGGAAGATGATGGTGGCCTCACCTTCCTTCTCCTGACGCAGCGCCTCGGTGGCGGAGAGCCAGACAGCATCGGTCGTCTCGCGGCCATCATGGGCGGCGATCTGACGTTCCGGAGCGGGCGCGAGATAGAAGTGCGTGTCGAACCGCTTCGGCATCATGATCGGCGTGATCCAGTGGCCGAAATGGACGAGGCTGTCGAGCGCGAGCACGAGATCTTTCGACCGGATCAGTTCGAGGAATGATGCTTCGCCCTTGTCGACCGCGCTGCGATACGGCGACAGAAGGTCCGCGATTTCTGCATCTACCAGCGGGGCATCCGGGCCGCGCGCGGTGCGGTGGCGGGCTATGACGAGGCCGGATTCCTCATAGGCCTCGCGGATGGCGGCGATGCGGGCATCCTGCTGGACCGGCCCGAAATCACCATCGGTGTACGCGTCCCAGCCCGGATCGGCATCGCCGGCGGCGGCCTTGCCGCCCGGAAACACCAGCGCGCCGGCCGCAAAATCGATTTCGTAATGGCGCTTCACCATCAGCACTTCGGGCGCCGGCTGGGCGTTTCGCAGCAGCAGAACGGTTGCGGAAAGCTTCGGGTCCGAGGGGGGCCGTTCAGTCATGGTGGCCAAAATCCTTAAAATTTGCCGGAAATCTTACCCGGCGCCTGCGCGTGATGTTCAACTCCCGCCGTTAGGGAAGGCAAGAGCACCAGAATAGTGACGCCGAGGACACGCCCATGCGCCCCTACCCCCGCCCGAACACGAGCCTTCTCAAGGCTGTAGAGTCGCCGCTTGTCCGGTTCATGCCGGTCGTGCACCTGCTGGGCGGGGATTCCCTGGGCCTTGTGGCCGACGAGCCTGTGGAATTTGAAGAGCGCGCCGTGTTCGGCCGCGTTGCCGGTGAAGCGCAGAATGCCGCGAAATGGATGGCCATGCGCCTCGAGCGCGTTGCAAGCGCGGCCTGTGCGCAGGAACAATCCCCCCGCCCGATCCTGGTGACGGCGCCGATGGCGGCTCTGGCAGATCCGAACACCGCCGTTGCCTGCGACGCCGCGGTGCGCCGCACCATCCTCTGCCAGCAGGAATTCTGCCTGATGTTCCCGGATGCCGCCCTTGCCGGCGACCCTGCGGACGTGACCACGCGCCTTGCGCGCCTGCGCAAGGCGGGCTTCCGTGTCGGCATCGACATGCGCCATTCCTGGCAGACGCCGCTGAGCGAAACCGTCCGTATCCTGATCGATACGATCCGGGTGGATGCGGACGCTGTTGAGGCGTCGCAAGAGCTGTGCGATGTGGCCGCGACGGCGCATGCCTCCGGCATCCTGGTGGTAGCAGATCACGCGAACTGGCGCGACGGCGGCAATCTCGCGGACTACGGCGTGGCAGGCGCCGTGGCGCCGAGGACGGACGCTTAAGCGGCGTCTGTGTCCGCGCCCGTTTCTTCGCGGGCAGCCATTTCGGAATAATAGTCGAGCTTGTCGAGCAGGTAGTCGAGGTCGTCCTTGGGGATGGCCTGGAACTGCGTCAGCACGCGCTCGATCATCCGTGCACGGAAGCGGGCGCGATCGTTCGGGCCGCCGTCATGCTGGGTTTCGTGGAACACATTCACCGCAGCCTTGAAGGCCGGCAGCATCTTGCGCGGTAGGCCGGCACGGTCGAACACCGCCTGCAGGCCGAGCGGGCCGGCATCGTGGATCATCAGCCAGACGCGCTGGTGAGCCACACCGGAAAGTTCCGACAGCGCATGCTCCACGAAGCGCATCTGCCCGCAGCACAGCGCGCGCATGATCAGCGAGTTGGTGAGGCGACCGTTGAGGTTCAGCTGGGCGACGAAGCGCGGCAGGTCGTGCGTGCGGCCAGCCTGCTCGACGAGGTCAATCGTTGCCCGCTCGCGCGCGCTGGCGGCGAGATCGATGGCGAGCTGGGCGGGCAGTTCGTGGCGGTTGACGAGGATGTCGAAGAGCTGGCCGGAAACCATCGACACCATCTTCTCGGCGATATGCGTCGGGATGAAATCGCGCTTGATCAGGCCGGCCTGAACAATCTCGTCCTTGCCATAGCGGCGGATCGTGTCGTCGAAGGCCTTGTCGCTCCACTCGGCGCCATTGTTCATCGACAGGGCACGGACGGCTTCCACCGATCCGTGCTCGGAGATGATCTCCGAGAGCGTGATCGACACCGTTTCGCGGCTGGCGATGGCGGCCTGCTTGGCGGCAGTGACGGCGAGGACGAGTTCGACGAGGTCTTCCTCGGTCAGCACCGGGGATTCCTGCAGGATCGGGATCGCGACCGCCTCGATATCCTGCGCCAGTTTCAGGGCGACTTCGCGCGGCAGGATCGGCGATGAGCGCAGCGTGACAGCCAGCGTGCGGCGCACGAGATCGGCAGCGTCTTCGGCGAGAATGCCGATGATTTCCTCCGCGAAGGCTTTCTCGCGGTCTGACAGCACGTCCAGCGCGATGCGGCGGCACAGGCGATGGGCTACCGAAGCGCGCTGTTCCGGCGTCTCGCCGCGCATCAGGCGGACGATGTCGTCTTCGGACAGCTGCGGGCGAATGCTCTGAACCGTCATGGCGGGCAAAATCCTCGAGAATCGTTAGTCCCTGTGACCTTGCCTCCGCGCTGGTTAATATCGGTTTACCAAGGCGCGCACCCTGCCCCGCCCAGCAAAAAAGCCGGCGAGGATATCCCGCCGGCCCTTTGATTTCAGACGCTTTTTAAAGGCGCGGCCAGATCAGCCCTCGTCTTCCTTGAAGAGCTCTTCGCGGCTGACGGAGGTTTCTTCCACAGTGGCGACAGCGAGGATGTGGTCGACGACTTTGTCCTCGTAGATGGGCGCGCGCAGCTGGGCCATCGCGTTCGGGTTTCGCTGGAAGAACTGCACCACTTCCTTCTCCTGGCCCGGATACTGGCGCGCTTCGCGGATCAGGGCCTGGTTTACTTCCTGCTCGGTGATGCGAACATCCGAGACGCGGCCGATTTCAGCCAGCACGAGGCCGAGGCGCACGCGGCGCTCAGCGATCTTGCGGTATTCGGCTTTCAGCTCGTCTTCCGGCTTCTTCTTCTCTTCGTCGGTGACGCGGCCGGCATCCATCTCGCGCTGGAGCTGTTGCCAGATCTGGTCGAACTCCTGGTTCACCATGCCTTGCGGCAGCTCGAAGTCGTGAGCGGCGTCGAGCTTGTCGAGCAGGTCGCGCTTGGCTTTCGAGCGGGACGCGTTCGCATGCTCGGCAGACAGCTGGTCCTTAACGAGGCCGGTCAGCTGCTCGAGGCTTTCGAGGCCGAGGCCTTTGGCGAACTCATCGTCCACTGCCGGGGTCTGCGGGGCGCGCACTTCGTGAACTTTCGTCTCGAATGTGGCGGCCTTGCCGGCGAGGTTGGCGGACGGGTAGTCGTCCGGGAAGGAGACGTTCAACACTTTCTCATCACCAGCTTTGACGCCGACGAGCTGCTCCTCGAAGCCCGGGATGAAGCGGTTCGAACCAAGAACGACTGACTGCTGTTCAGCCGCGCCACCTTCAAAGGCTTCGCCGTCGATCTTGCCGACAAAGTCGATGATGACAGCGTCACCGTCCTGGGCCGCTGCGCCCTCTTCGCGGGGCTCGTACTTCATGTTCTGACCGGCAATGCGGCCGAGGGCCTCGTCGATCTGCTCCTGCGAGACTTCCGCAACCGGGCGCGTGATCGTCAGCGTGGCGGGATCAATGGGCGTGAATTCCGGCATCACATCGACATTCATCTGCCATGCGAGATCGGCCTCACCCTTCACGACCTTCTCGATATCGCCTTCCAGCTGCACCTGTGGAGTGCCGGCGGGGCGCAGCGAGGCGTCGTCGAGGGCTTTCTGGTTGGTCTCGTTGACCAGCTTGTCGAGCAGCTCGCCCATCAGGTCGCGGCCATACATCTTGCGCACATGGGCCGCCGGCACCTTGCCGGGGCGGAAGCCCTTGAGGCGCATGCCGGGGCGCACTTCCTCGATTCGCTGGTCGAGTTTCGCCTGAAGTTCCTTCACGGTAACCTTCACCGCAAAGGTGCGGCTGAGACCTTCTGCCTTGGTCTGGGTGACTTCCATGTCCACGTCTTTCGTAAATGCACGCAGTTCCGGGGCGCCCACTCAGGGCCCCGGACCTGCCAAAACCTGCCTTGAAGCGGCGGCTTATGTCATATGGCAGGGGCCCTGTCCACGCCGCGCAGCGGGCGAGTGCAGTGCCCCCGGATCGCCCGCACAGACGGGTCATTGCGGGGGGCCGCCCCCTCGCGTAAGAGGCAGGCTCGTGCGGATGTGGCGGAATTGGTAGACGCACTGGATTTAGGTTCCAGCGCCGCAAGGTGTGGAGGTTCGAGTCCTCTCATCCGCACCAGAGACTTCGCACGGCGCTATCTCGGGGCGAGTGCGAGCTTTTTCTGGGTTCCGGTCATCTTCCTGCGGATTTCCGGCAGCGCGCGGACCAGGCAGAAGATGAAAGAGATCACCAGCAGGATCGCTTCTTGCAGCGTCAATTCGACGACCCGGAAAATAACCACCGAGAACACGGCGAGAAAGCAAAGCCGCACCATCTGGCTGGATAGCAGATGTTCATCGCCACCGGCACGGCGGATGGCGTACATCGCCCAGGTGCGCACCATCTGGGCGAGGCCCAGCGCGACACCGGCCGGGTGTGCGGTGAGGAAGATCAGCGGACCAAAATACTTGGTCGCGTGGAGTGGAAGATAGACGAAGACCCGCCAAGCCAGAGGCGCATGATTGAAAACCCAGAAGACCGCGCGTGAGAGCAGCAGGAAGGCCATCCAGATGCCCGAGAGCGCCAGGATTTCGATGGCGGTGCCCTCCAGCCCCGGCAGGCCTGCATACCGGGCAATCGCTGCGCGCTCTACCTCTGGCGTGATCGAGAAGCCCAGGAGCGTGACGCCGGCCGCCCAGACCCAGGCATCCGGCTGCATCCGGATCGTCTTGCTCTCAAAATAGCGCGCGCTGAGTTTTGGGCGCACCTCTTTCTGTTCGCCGACCCGGTCATTCTCGGCATAGCCGATTTCGTAGACAAGCATGTAGGCGATGAAGAGCATCGTGATCAGAATCAACACCGGGATCGCGAGCGCAATATCAAGAACGGCGAACATCAGAAGGATGATGGGAAGTTCTTCGAGAAAGACCTGCTTGACGAGAAACCCCGGCGACCGCTTGATGCGCGCCGTGTAGAAGAACGGGAAGTAAGCGTCTGCATGGGCCGGCCGGGTGACCGCCTCCGGCCATTCCACGACGTGGGATTTCTGCGCGGCAGCGAGCAGGTCGGCGTCGTCCTTCGCAGAGTCTGTGATCACGATATCCGCAGACGGATCAATCTCGACACCGGCTTTTCTCAGCATCTCAACTTTTCCCCGCGCACGGGCGCCGGGCTGGCCGAAGAGTCCGGGGGCAACAAGGGTCGCCTGCGCGTAACGGCTGCCGGCAAGCAGCGGCCGGATGACGGATGCCAGCCCGAAACTGACGATCACGATCCGAGACGGGTCGATGCCCTGCAGCATCGCATCAAGGCGGGCGTTGAGGTGCGCCGCGAACAGGTCCGGCGCGCGCTTTCCAAAGCTGCCCCGGGTCCAGGGCGCGAACACCATGACGAACAGCAGGCGGACGAAATCCCGCCAGACGAAATAACCATTGCGACCAAAGGCGCGCCACGGAACGAGCCCGGAGATGAGCTTCAAGACTGGCGCAAAAACACCGCTCGGGCGGACTTCGTCCAGATAGGCCTCGGTCGAGTTCCAGAGGAACAGCGTGTGATCAAAGTCGACAAAAATGCGCACACCGGGCGCGGTATGCCGCAGGTCTGCCTGAAGGCGATCTGCCGCTGCGCTGTCGGAAACTCCCGCGTGATCGCGACCTTTCAAGGGGTTCATTCCGGGGCTCTCCAATCCATACTATGTGGGGGCCCGTTCCCCGGGATAGTCACATCATTTGCCTATGCGTTCAGGTGCTCGACAACTCCTACCCGGATGCCGGACAGGATTAAAGCCTGAATGATCGCCGCAGGGCGCCTGCCTGTTGCAATTCCTGTGCAGGATGCGACATGCGCAGCGAAACCGGCAATCCGACCGCGCCCTCAGCGAACCGGGCACCAGTATCTCGCCCGAGAGGCGAATTCTGTGTCGCGTGGTTTCAGCCTGCAAACTCAAGACTGCGGCGTAAGTTCCCCGTGCAGCGCGCTGAGGATATCCGGCAGTTCCTGTTCCAGGTCTTCCGAGATCAGGCCGGCGCCGATGCGGATGCCGGCTTCGCCGTGGATCCAGGTGGCCATGGCGGCGGCGGTGAAGGTGTCGACGCCCTGTGACATGAAGCCGGCCATGAAGCCGGCGAGCACGTCGCCGGAGCCGGCGGTGGCGAGCCAGCGGGTGGCGTGTGTGTTGACGAGGGCGTTGCCGCCGGGCTCGGCGATCACCGTGTCGGCGCCTTTCACGACGACGACGCAGCCCGCCTTTGCTGCGGCGGCGCGGGCGGCTTCGATCTTGTTGGGCGCGGCGGTGAGCAGGTCGCCGAACAGGCGTTGGAACTCGCCGGTATGCGGGGTCAGCACATCGCCGGGGCGCAGCTGCGCGAAGAGACGCGCGGGATCGTCGCTGAACACGGTGAGCGCGTCGGCGTCCAGAACGCAGCGGGCGGGTGATTTCAGCAGGGTTTCGGCATAGGCCAGGGTACGCGCCGTCAGGCCTGCGGCAGGGCCGAGGATGACGACATTGGCATTCGCAGCGGACTCGGCCAGCGCATCTGCTCCGTCCACGGAGGACAGCATGATGGCGGTGAGGTGCGTGGCATTGACCATCATCGCATCCGGCGGCGACAGCAGCGTCACCAGCCCTGCCCCGGCGCGCAGGCCGGCGCGTGCGGCGAGCCGTGCAGCGCCCGTGGAGGTCATCGGTCCACTGACGACCTTGAGATGGCCGCGGCGGTGCTTGTAGTCACTCTGTCCCGGCTGCGGCATCTGGCCGACCCAGAGCGCCGGGCTGTTCTCGACCGCCTTGGTCTGCACCGGCACACCGATATCGGCGACCATCACCGCGCCGCAGAAGGCTGCGCCGGGCAGCAGCACATGCGCGGGGCGCAGAGCGGCGAAAGTGAGCGTGCCTTCGGCGCGGAAGCAGGGGCCGATGGGCTTTGCCGTGGCGCCGTCTATGCCGGAGGGCACGTCGATGGAAATCACCCGCGCGGGACGCTCCGCAAGCGCAGCGGCGACGCCATCGAGCGGTCGCGACAGGCCGCCGCCATAGAGCGCGTCGAGCACCAGATCGTGCGGCGCGGTGAGCGCCTCCTCCAGCGTGCCGACCTTGCCTTCCCAGAGTGCAGCGGCCTTGGCGGCGTCGCCTTTCAACTCAGCGACGGGAACCACGCAGAAGACTTCCACCTTGCGCCAGAGCTTGGCCAGTTTCGCAGCGGCGACGAAGCCGTCGCCGCCATTCCCGCCGGGGCCGCATAGAACCTGGATCGTGCCGTCCGGCCAATGGGCGTGGACAAACTCTGCCACTGCTTCGCCGGCGCGTTGCATCAGGACGAAACTGTCGAGCCCTGCATCGAACAGTGCCTGCTCAGCGGCGCGCATTTCCTGTGGTGTGAGTATCGGCCTGCCCATACCGGCGGCTCATAGCACGCGAGTCGCGGCTTCGCTTCCATATTCTGCCACGCGCAGGGCCCCGCCCCGGCGCTCCAACCGCGTGATCGAACAATGGCCGGGCCGGAACACGGTCACGCGGTCATCGTTTTCGAACAGGCCGCAGAGCGCATTGATGGCGACAAAGTGGGAGAAGACCACGGTGCCTTCCGGCAGGGCTTCGACGAAGTCTCCGGCGCGGCGGCGCCAGGCGGTGTAGGTCTCGCCTGCTTCGCTCCATGTGCCGGTCATGATGCCGCGCAGCCAGCTGGCGCGATCTTCGGTGCCTGCGGGCGCCGTGATCTCGCTGACTTCCGTGGCGATGGCCGGGGCGAGCGCGAACTGTTTCGAGGTGGGCGCAGACGTTTCGCGGCATCGTTGCATGGGGCTGGAGATCAACCCGCGCACCGGCAGCGGCGCGAGGATTGCGGCGGCGACTTCGGCCTGCCTGTGGCCAAGGTCGCTGAGGCCGGGATCGGCATGGTCGCCCCAGCCGGCAGCGGCCTCGCCGTGTCGGATCAGCCAGATCACGCGGCGACGGGCTCGGCGTCGATTGCCTGCGGCTGGAGGGTCGGCGTGTAGCCATGCTGTTCCAGCAGGGCGAGCGTTTCGCGGTAGATGACGGGCGGCTGGATGCCGAGGCGCGCGCGGGCGGCCTCAAGCGGCTCGTGCATCAGGGCGAGGATGTCCTGCTGGATGATCTTTTCGGCAAGTGCGCCGTTGCGTTTGCCTTCCCGGAAGCAGTCCATCACACGTGCGCCCTTCGGGGCATGCTTTGCGATGGTGCGGCAGCCCATGAAGGCGATGAAGATGACGCCGAGGCCGGGGTTCTGGCTGTAGGTGAAGGCGAGCAGCGAGGCTTCGCCCAGCGCATCGCGGTTATAGCCGGTGAGGACATGGAACAGGTCATGCGTGTCGCGCAGGCGATTCGCATACCAGAGCATGTCGTCATCGAACTCGCGCGATTTGGACTGGTGCTTCATGCTTTCATCGACCAGGCCCTGCGCCGTGAGGCCTTCGCGTTCCATGAATTCGGCATAGGCGCGGCCAACGGTGCCCTCCGGCAGGGCATGGATCCAGCTGTGGTCATCCAGGACTGGCGGCAGGTAAGGCTTTTCCTGAATCAGCTTCTGGCCGGCCGGCGTGTTCACGAATGCCCAGAAATTGCGCTCGAAAGCGTTGCCGTTCAGGGCCTCGATGATGTGGAAGACCTGTTCGGTGTCTTCCTTGTCGGCGATCAGCTTCTGCATGTGGTTCCACGCCTTGAGGGGGCGGAAGGCGCCGCGGCGGCGTTCTGGATGCACATACACTTCAGCGGTCATAGGCAGGTCTCCGAGCATTGGTTACGGCCATATCACACACACAGATTGCTGAAAAGTGACGCTAGCGTCATTTTTATCAACGAAAGCGTGGAAACGCCCTGCCCAATGGTTAGGCGGACATGCCCGTTTTTTTACCACCCGGCGGCTGCGGCGGGCGACTCCCGCCAGTTGCCCTCGCCTCAGCCCGAAACACCCCATACGCACGGATGAAATCTTAACCCGGCGGCTGGGGAGAACCACGCATGAAGAAAATCGAAGCGATCATCAAACCCTTCAAACTCGACGATGTGAAGGAAGCCCTTCAGGAAATCGGCCTGCAAGGCATGACGGTGATCGAAGCCAAGGGCTTCGGCCGCCAGCGCGGCCATACCGAACTCTATCGCGGCGCGGAATATGTCGTCGACTTCCTGCCCAAGCTGAAGATCGAAGTCGTTCTCGCCGACAGCGCAGTCGAAAGCGCCGTCGAGGCGATCAAGAAAGCGGCCCACACTGACAAGATCGGCGATGGCAAGATCTTCGTTTCTGACGTTATTGACGCAGTGCGCATCCGCACGGGTGAAACTGGCGACGCAGCGCTCTAGGAATATCCCGGGCTCACGCAGTCCGGGAAAACAAAGGGAGGCGCGCGCCCCAGCGCTCCTTCAGGACTGACAGCTCAGACAGCTCACAAGAAGGCAATATCAATGGCTGAAAACCTGCTCAAAATCATGAAGGACCAGGACGTCCAGTACGTCGACCTTCGCTTCACGGATCCGCGCGGCAAGACGCAGCACGTTTCCTTCCACAAGGACATGGTGGACAAGGAATTCTTCGAAGAAGGCCAGATGTTCGACGGCTCCTCAGTTGCCGGCTGGAAAGCCATCAACGAGTCCGACATGCTGCTGAAGCCCGACCTCTCGACCGGCTTCATCGACCCCTTCTTCCAGCAGACGACGCTGGCCGTGTTCTGCGACGTACTCGATCCCATCTCGGGCCAAGCGTACAACCGCGACCCGCGCACCACCGCGAAGAAGGCTGAAGCCTACCTCGCCGCTTCGGGCGTCGGCGACACCGCCTTCTTCGGACCGGAAGCCGAGTTCTTCATCTTCGACGATGTGCGCTGGTCCACCGACCCGCACAATACCGGCTACAGCTTCGACTCGACCGAACTGCCGGTGAACACCGGCAAGATCTATCCGACCGGCAACATGGGCCACCGCCCGGGCCCGAAGGGCGGCTATTTCCCGGTTCCGCCGATCGACTCCGAACAGGACATGCGCGGCGAAATGCTGACGATCATGGGCGAAATCGGCCTGCAGCCGGAAAAGCACCACCACGAGGTGGCCCCCGCCCAGCACGAGCTTGGCCTCAAGTTCTCGACGCTGACGGTGATGGCCGACCGGATGCAGCTCTACAAGTACGTCATCCACAACGTTGCCCACCAGTACGGCAAGACGGCGACCTTCATGCCGAAGCCGATGTACAAGGACAACGGCTCGGGAATGCACGTTCACCAGTCGATCTGGAAAGGCGGCAAGCCGCTGTTCGCCGGCAACAAGTATGCCGACCTCAGCGAGATGTGCCTCTACTACATCGGCGGCATCATCAAGCACGCGAAAGCGCTGAACGCGATCACCAACCCGTCGACGAACTCCTACAAGCGTCTCGTGCCGGGCTATGAAGCGCCGGTCATGCTCGCCTACTCGTCGCGCAACCGTTCGGCCTCGATCCGCATTCCGTTCGGCTCGAACCCCAAAGCCAAGCGGATCGAAACGCGCTTCCCTGATCCGATGGCGAACCCCTACCTCGCCTTTGCCGCGCTGCTGATGGCCGGTCTTGATGGCATCGAGAACAAGATCCATCCCGGCGACGCAATGGACAAGGACCTCTACGACCTGCCCCCGGCAGAAGCGAAGAGCATCCCGCAGGTCTGCGGTTCGCTGCGCGAAGCCCTGGCGGCGCTCGACGCCGACCGCGCCTTCCTCAAGAAAGGCGGCGTGTTCGACGACGACCAGATCGACAGCTATATCGACCTGAAAATGGAAGAGAACATGAAATACGAACTCCATCCGCACCCGGTCGAATTCGACATGTACTACAAGATGTAAGGCACGAGGGGCGTTCGTGTCTTCTCAGGGGGGCCGGCATCTTCGGATGCCGGCCTTTTGCTTTTCGCGGTCCTGCCTTTCCTTTGCCATCTGCATCCCCGATCAGGGAAACCATGACATTCAAGCTCCTGATCTTCTGGGCGAGTTGGGCCTGGTTTCCGTTCGCGGCAGCCTGCCTCTGGCTGATCTTTCGCGGCAGCCCGCGCCGGCGCATGGTTGCGGCTGCGTTGCTGATGGTCACGGCCGTGCCGGCCTATGCGCGCTTCATCGAGCCACGGATGCTGACCGTGCACGAGGAGACCATCCTCCTGCCCGGCGCCAGCGAGACATCCCCCTCCATCCGCATCGCCCTGTTGGGCGATCCGCATATCGGCATCTTCGGCAATGCCGTGCCGATCCGCCGGATTGTCGACCGGATCAATGCGGAGAAGGTCGGGGCCGTTTTCCTGGCGGGAGACCTCACCTATCATCCGCGTGCCGAGGATGTCGCGGGCGACTTTGCGGCGCTGGCAGACCTCGAGGCGCCACTGTTCGCCGTGCTGGGAAATCACGATGTCGGTTTTCCCGGCGAAGACCTGACGGATGCCCTGCTGGCCGCACTCGGCGAGAGCGGCGCAACCTTCGTGCAGAACCGCGCGATCGAGACTGAGATCAGTGGCCAGCGCGTCGTTGTATCCGGCGCCTCTGACCTCTGGCAACGCCGGCAGGATTTCAGCTTCTCAGCCGCCCTGCCGGACGGCTTGCCCGTGCTGCTGCTCACCCACAATCCGGATACGGCGCTCGTCGTGCCGGACAGTTTCCGCTACGACCTGATGCTCGCCGGGCACACGCATGGCGGGCAGGTTCGCATTCCCTTGCTCTACCGGCACGTCCTTCCGGTCACCGGCCCCTTCGACAAGGACCTGCACCGCATCGAAACCCGGGGCGGCGAGCGCCTCGTCTATGTGACCACCGGCACCGGGATGGTCGGCCTGCCGCTGCGCTTCCTGATGCCGCCGCGGATCGACATACTCACTTTGCACCTGCCGGAATGAAAAAGCCCCGGCACGATGGCCGGGGCTTTTGATCTGTATCCGGACGAAAGGATCAGCCCGCTTCGGTCTGCGCCTTGTTGGCGTGCACGTAGAGCGGCTCGGCATTGCCTTCGACCACTTCGGCGTTGATCACGACTTCCTCGACACCGCGCAGGTTCGGCAGCTCGAACATCGTGTCGAGCAGGATGCCTTCCATGATCGAGCGCAAGCCGCGTGCGCCGGTCTTGCGGGTGATCGCCTTGCGGGCCACCGATACCAGCGCTTCCGGCGTGAAGGTCAGCTGGACATTCTCCATGTCGAACAGCTTCTGATACTGTTTCAGAAGCGCGTTCTTCGGCTGCGTCAGAATCTGGATGAGGGCTTTCTCGTCCAGATCTTCCAGCGTTGCGATGACCGGCAGGCGGCCGATGAATTCCGGAATCAGGCCAAACTTCTGCAGGTCTTCCGGCTCGGTGCCGCGCAGGGTTTCGCCGACGCCTTTATCGTTGGCGTTCTTGATCGTGGCGCCGAAGCCGATCGAGGCATTGTCACCGCGTGCGGCGATGATCTTCTCGAGGCCTGCAAACGCGCCGCCACAGATGAAGAGGATGTTGGTCGTGTCGACCTGCAGGAATTCCTGCTGCGGATGTTTCCGGCCGCCCTGCGGCGGAACGGCCGCAACGGTGCCTTCCATGATCTTCAGGAGCGCCTGCTGCACACCCTCGCCCGACACGTCGCGCGTGATCGAGGGATTGTCCGACTTGCGGCTGATCTTGTCGATCTCGTCGATATAGACGATCCCGCGCTGCGCGCGCTCAACATTGTAGTCCGCCGCCTGGAGCAGTTTCAGGACGATATTCTCGACATCCTCACCGACATAGCCAGCTTCGGTCAGCGTCGTGGCGTCGGCCATCGTGAAGGGCACGTCGAGGATACGGGCGAGCGTCTGGGCGAGAAGCGTCTTGCCACAGCCCGTCGGGCCAACGAGCAGGATGTTCGACTTCGACAGCTCCACCCCATCTGCCTTGCCGGCATGGGAGAGGCGTTTGTAATGGTTGTGGACGGCCACCGACAGGATGCGCTTGGCGTAGCGCTGGCCGATGACATAATCGTCCAGCACATCGCAGATTTCCTGCGGCGTCGGCACGCCCTCGCGGGACTTGATCGCAGAGGTTTTGTTTTCCTCGCGGATAATGTCCATGCAGAGTTCGACGCATTCATCGCAGATGAATACTGTCGGCCCGGCGATGAGCTTTTTGACCTCATGCTGGCTCTTACCGCAGAAAGAGCAGTACAGCGTGTTCTTGGAGTCGCCGGAGCCGGTTTGCTTCGTCATAACTACCTCAATGACGCGTAAGGCTTAACACGGGCTTTAGCGGCCCGCCTGACGCGATCCTTCCAGTTAAGTCTATAGTTGTTCGCCCAGCCTGCAAGGGGCGGGCCGCACGTTAGATACAGGGCCTTACTTCTCGTCTTCAGCAGCCCGGCGCTCATAAACCTTGTCCACGATTCCGAATTGCTGGGCCTGTTCGGCCGTCAGGAAAGTATCACGGTCAAGTGTTCTTTCGATTACTTCATACGGTTGACCCGTATGTTTGACGTAAATCTGGTTAAGGCGGCGCTTGAGTTCGATAATCTCTTCGGCATGCCGCTCGATGTCTGTCGCGACGCCCGAATAGCCGCCGGAGGGCTGGTGCAGCATGACACGGGCGTTCGGCAGGGCGATCCGCATGCCATGTTCCCCCGCGGCAAGCAGCAGCGATCCCATCGAGGCGGCCTGGCCGATACACACGGTGGAGATCGGGCAACGGACGTATTGCATCGTGTCGTAGATCGCGAGGCCGGAGGAGACGTAGCCGCCGGGGCTGTTGATATACATGGCGATTTCGCGCTTCGGATTCTCGGATTCGAGGAACAGGAGCTGCGAGGTGATCAGGGCCGCGACCCCGTCATCAATGCCGCCGGTGACGAAAATGATCCGTTCTTTAAGGAGGCGCGAGAAGATATCGAAGGCCCGCTCCCCCCGGCTCGTCTGTTCGACGACCATCGGAACGAGATTGAGCGCGGTCTGGTAGGAATTCGACATCAAGGGGGCCTTTGAAAACAAGGGGCTGAATCGCCCGTCCCAAGGATTGGCAGATGCGTCTATATTTGTCCACGCGGGCAGTGCCGCAAGGTGGTGCCTGCTGTGGAATATCAACTGCACATCGCCAGCAGGACAACACAGAGCAGCACCGCAAACAGCAGCGTGACCACGCTCTGCCAGTCTCCGCGCCCCCGGACGATGTTGACCACCGCCGAGCCACCACCTGCCACGATGTAGGCAAAGCTGACAAACACAAACAGCATCGCCCCGATGATGGCGATCCCCGTACCGAGGCCCTTCAGGAATACGATCTGGCCGTATTCCATCAGCAAGAGGCCGGCAGCCAGCGTCGCGAGGCTGCCGCCGATGTAAACGAAGAAAGTCTTGATGCCACCCATGCTTGCCCCCCTGAACTTGCGGAGATTTTTCTGCCTTGCACCGGATTTACGCTATATGAATGGTCAGGGCCCGAGCCCGCTCGGCAAGGCCCCTTCCGGATCATCCATGAAGGCGGAGTAGTCCGCGATGACCCTCTCCCGCTGCAGGTCGCTCAGCAGGATGTGGTAACCGTCCGGGTAGTAGACCGTGCGCACATGCGCCGGAAACCGCCTCGCCGTGCGACGTGGCCCCGCCTCGGGCACCACCTCATCGCGCGCGCCGTAGGATGCCAGCACCGGAATGTGTGCCGGCAGGCGCGGCGCAGCCTCGTGCGCCTGCTCCATGATCGTCACTGCCCCGAACAGCTGGTCGACGCGGTTGGAGGTCGAATGCAGCGGATCGCTGTCCTGCAGGGCGAGGAAGTCCCGATTGTCCGACATCTTCGGCTTGGCGAAAGCGGGCGGCTTCACGACGAGGCCGGGGCTGACCGCATGCATCAGGCGGAGGGATCCGGCAAAGGCCGGGTTTAACGCGCCCCATCCCCGCAGGCCGGGCCCGGACAGGATCAGCCGGTCCGCCTCGGGCGGGCGGTCCGACGCAAAGGCCGTGATTGCCACCGCTGCGCCCATCGAGATCGCCACCACGCTGATCGTTGCATCCGGATGCCGCACCCGCGCGAGGCTCACCGCCGTGCGCAAGTCCTCCCGCATCAGGTCTTCGCCTGCCCAAATGCCACGGTTCACCGACCGCCCGAAACCGCGCTGGTCATAGGCGTAGACCGTCATCCCCTGCTTCGCCCATTCAGGCGCCGCGAGGCGGAACTCACCGGCATAATTATTCATGCCATGAACCCCGACGATCACATGATCAGGGGCTGATGCGCCCTCCGCCGCCCAGGTACTCAGGCCAAGGCGGGCGCCGTCATGCGCGATGAGGATCTGCTGATCGGTCAGAATATCCGGCATCCGGCTGTCAGCAGGCCGCTGCCATTTCCGGAAGCGCTGCCCATTTCTGGCACGGCTGGCGGAATGGCCATTCGCCCTCGCCGCTCGGCAGGTTTGCATCCGGCGCCTGCATGAAGGCGAGATAGTCCGCATGCACCTTTTCGGCCTGCAGGTCGCGCTCCAGCATGTGATAGCCGTTGGTGTAATACACCGTGCGTACGTTCGGCGGCAGCCACTTTGCCGTGCGTTCCACACCGTTCTGCGGCACCACGATGTCCTTCGCGCCATAGGAGGCAAGGATCGGCAGGTTGCGGGGCAGATGGCGCGCCGCGTTGTGCGCATTTTCCATCAGGTCGACGAGGCCGTAGACCTGATCGATGCGGTGGCGATAGGTCATGTGCGGATCGGACCATGTCCGGCGCAGCATGGCGATATTGTCCGAAGGCTCGATCTTTATCAGCCCCGCCGGCGGCACGACCAGCCAGTCCGGATTGATCCGTGTCGAGGTATAGAGGCTCACCCGGTAGAGCGGGTTCAGCGCGCCCCAGCCGCGCAGGCCGGGACCCGAAAGGATCAACCGGTCCGCCTTCGGAGGATTGTCGGAGCCGAACGCCGTCATCGCCACAGAGGCGCCCATCGAGATGGCCACCACCGTGATCACCGCATCCGGATGGCGCTTGCGCGCCACGTCGACCGCCGTGCGCATATCCTCGCGCAGCAATTCTTCCTCCGGCCAGAAGCCCTTGCCCGGCGAGCGGCCAAAGCCGCGCTGGTCATAGGCATAGGTCGTCACGCCGCGCTCGGCCCAGTAGGGCGCGGCCATGTGGAAGGCGCCCGCATAGTCGCTCATACCGTGCACTCCGACGACGACATAGTCCGGATTGTCCGTGCCCTTCGCGGGCCACACGGAGAGCCCCAGATGCGCCCCATCGGAGGCGATGAACGTCTTCTGCGCCGGCAGGAATTCCGCCTCGACCGTTCCCAGCTGCTGCAAGGCGCCGATGGTCACCGGGTGAGCGCAGGCCGGCATCGCCGCGGTCAGCAAAACCGCCACCGCCGCCGCAAGGCGCCGCAAGCCTTCGCTCAGAGACAAACCGATCATCCGCTACCTTTCGCGATTCTCCGGCAATTTCCGGACCACTACCCTAAAAATCGGCGCCTGAACGCAACCTGACAAGCCCGTATCGGCACCCCTCCGCCGGAATTGAACGCCAGACAGCGGCCTGCGGCGCTTGAAGGCCCTTTCCTGACGTGCCAGACCCGGCCCATCCAAAAACTCTGGCGGGGATTCCCTCATGTTCAATCGCCTTACCCTGGCCAGCGCGGCCGCCCTCCTGGGCCTTGCCGCCTGCGCCCCCGACCCTGCGCCTGCACAGGCAGCGCCTGAGCTTCAGCTCCTGCTTCCCCTGCCGGAAGCGACCACACCGGACATCAACGCCGCCGACCTTGCGGTTCGCATCAAGACGCTGGCCGATGACATTTTCGAAGGCCGTGGCCCCGGCACACCGGCTGGCGAAGCCTCCGCCGACTGGATCGCAGCTGAAATGGCCCGCATCGGCCTGACGCCCGGGGGCGACAATGGCAGCTGGTTCCAGTCCGTGAAGATGGTCAACCAGAGCGTTGACCCGGCCACTTCCGAACTGGTCATCACCTGGCCGGACCAGGATGAACTCTCGGTCGCTTTCAAGGACCAGGCCGTGTTCTGGACCAAGCATCAGAACACCAACACCATCTCCTTTGATCCGGCCGATGTCGTCTTCGTCGGCTATGGCGCGGTCGCCCCGGAATATGGCTGGGATGACTATGCCGGGCTCGACGCCAAAGGCAAAACCGTCCTCATCCTCGTCAATGATCCCGGCTTTGCCACGGGCGATCCGGCCCTCTTCAACGGACAGGCCATGACCTATTACGGCCGCTGGACCTACAAGTTCGAGGAAGCCGCACGTCAGGGCGCCACCGCCGCGCTCGTCATCCATGAAACCGAACCGGCCTCTTATGGCTGGGATGTCGTGACCGGATCCTGGTCCGGTGCACAGTCCGACCTCGTGCGCTCCAATGGCGGCGCCGACCGCGCCCTGCTCGAAGGCTGGATCACGCGCGATCTCGCCGCAGACATGTTCGCAAAGGCCGGCCTCGACTTCGAGACGATGAAAACCGCCGCCAAGACGCGCGGCTTCACACCGGTCACGCTGGACGGCTTGAAAGTGCGCGGAACGGTCAACCAGACCATCGATGCGCAGACCAGCCGCAACGTGGTCGGCATCCTCCCCGGCGCCACCGCGCCGGATGAATATGTTCTGTACACGGCGCACTGGGACCATCTCGGCATGAAACAGGGCCAGCCCGGCGATGACTTCTACCAGGACGACATCTTCAACGGCGCGGTCGACAACGCTACCGGCTCCGCCGCCATCCTCGAAATCGCCGAGGCTATGAAGTCGGAAACGCTGGACCGCTCTGCTCTCTTCCTCGCGGTCACGCTGGAAGAGTCGGGCCTGCTCGGCTCGGCCTATTATGCCGAAAACCCCACCGTCCCTCTGAACAAGATCGTTGCCGGCATCAATATTGACGGCGCCCTGCCGATTGGCCGCACGAGGGATATGGTCGTTGTCGGCTACGGCGCATCGCAGCTGGAAGACCTGCTGAAAGACGTCGTTGCGAAACAGGACCGCGTGATCAAGCCGGACCAGTCACCGCAAGCCGGTTACTTCTACCGCTCGGACCACATCTCCTTCGCCAAGAAGGGCGTGCCGATGCTGTATGCCGATGGCGGCGAAGACAAGATCGACGGCGGTGTCGCCGCCGGCAAGGCCGCAGCGATGGCTTACACCGCCGAGCGCTACCACAAGCCGATGGACGAGTATTCCGACGACTGGGACCTCTCCGGGTTCGTGGAAGATGTTCAGGCCCTCTACGAAGTCGGCCTTGGCATCGCTCAGTCCACGGACTGGCCGACCTGGTATCCGGGCAATGAGTTCGAGGCGGCCCGCAAGGAAAGCCTCGGGCAGAACTGACCCGGCCAGACGAGGAACGGACATGCTGTCCTACCAGCACGGCTTCCATGCGGGTAACCGCGCCGATGTGCTAAAGCACGCCGTGCTGGACCTCATCCTGAAGGATGCCGCAAAGGGTCCGCGCCCGGTCTTCTATGTGGAGACACATTCCGGGCGCGGACGATATGACCTGACCGGCGCGCAGGCGAAGAAGAAGGCCGAGTCCGCCGCCGGCGTACGCGCTCTTCTTTCAGGCTCTGCGCCTGCCGGGATGGCAGACTGGCTGTCGCTGGTGAAGCAGCGGGGGATCACGGATTACCCGGGCTCGCCCGCCCTTGCGCTCGCCCGCCTGCCCGCGTCCGCGCGCTGCGTGTTCTTCGAACGCCACCCGGCAGAGTTCCGCGCCCTGACGGATGCCCTCGGCAGCGATCCCCGCGCCCTGATCCGCGAAGCCGATGGCTATGCCGGCGCGCTGAAGCTCGCCCCGCGCGGCGGCGAGCAGATGCTGGTCCTCTCCGACCCCAGCTACGAGACCCGGCGCGATATCGAGGCGCTCGCCCTCTGGACGCCCAAGGCGCTGAAACGCTGGCCCAGCGGCATGGTCGTGCTCTGGCTGCCGCTTTACCGGGACGGGCGCGAGGCGGAGTTCGGCGAACTCCTCGCCAGCCTCGGCGCAAACCTGATCGCAGGCGCTCGCTGGCCGGTGAAAGGTACCGAAGCCAGCTCACTCGAAGGCTCCGCCATGGTCGGCTTCCGGGTGCCAAAGCCGGTCTGCGATGCGGCACACACGCTCGCCGCTGATCTTGAAGCCTGGTGGGCAACAGCCGGTTGAGGCGCCTCCATCGCCGCCGACGCCCGCGCTGCGAAACCGGCACACGGAACGCCATTTACTTTAAGATGAAATTTGCTACGATTCTAACATGGATTGTATTCCGCATCTCGATTCTCCTTTTGCCGCTCTGGAAAACCGGCCCGTCTCGGCTGCGTTTGATCTTGCCGTGATCGAGAATGCCGTCCGCTTCCTGCAGCAACACCTGCAGGAAACCGGCGCCGGCCCGGAGCCGCAGGATGCCTGCGAAGAGGCGCTCGAAGCCGTCTCCGCCCTGCGCCGCCGTCAGCGCTGAAGCCTGTGGAATTCACGCGAGGCGCGAAGTTTGCTGGCCGCAGACTTGCATTGACGCACCAATCCCCTTCCAACGGCTGACCATGACTGACACGCCTGCCCTGACCGATGCGCCGCGCCCGGTAATGGACATCCTCGTCCAGCGCCAGCTCGACAACATGGCCAGCGGCAACGGCGCCTATCTGGAAACCTTCCTCCGGATGGTGCGGGCTGCGGGCATGGACGTGCGCCTCGTGTTCGCCCCGTTTCAATCCTTCGGCAACCGCCCCTGGGCACGCGTCCATCCGCGCATTCAGGCGCTGGTCAAGGACATCACCTGGCCCGGCGCCGTGAAGATCGGCGAACGCTACTGGTCCTTCAGCCTGCGCATCTGGGCGCGGTTCGCGGTGCGCCTCCTCAAGGAAGTCTATCGCCGCGCAGGCGGCAAACTGGTCATCCCCAGCTATCTCGGCCGCGAGATCAGTCCGCTGGAAGCCCGAATCCTGGCCCGCGCGTGCGATGATCAGCCTGCAGAGATCACGCTGGCCGAATACAGCTCCATGGGCCCCGCCCTGAAGCTCATCCGTTCCCGGACGATCCATGCCTGCCTGATGCACGACCTCCTGTCGGACCGCGCCGCCCGTTTCCGCGCCGGCGGACAGGTGATCGATTTCGACGAGACGAGCCTCGAGACGGAACTCGGCTGGCTCTCGTCCTGCAACCTCGTCTTCTTCGCTTCTGCCAACGAACTTGAAACGCTGCGCCCGCACCTGCCCGGCGCCCGCCTCGCCTGGGTCGCGCCGGACGCACCGGACTATGGCGCCATCGAAGAAAGCCCCGCGCCGCGCGTCGTCTTCATCGGCACGGTGCATGGCGGCAATGTCGAGGCGCTGAACCATTTCCTCGCCGATGTCTGGCCGGGCATCCGCGCTGAGGAACCGAAACTCGAACTCCACATCGCCGGCTCCATCGGCAAGACACTGACACCGCAGCAGGCCGCCCTGCCCGGCGTAAAACTGCTCGGCCGGGTCGACCGGCTCGAAAGCCTCGGCGGCGCCAATTCCATCGGCATTGCGCCGGCGCGCTTTGCCACCGGCGTGTCCATCAAGGTCGCGGAATACCTGCTGCTGGGCATGCCCTGCGCCGCCTACCCACTCGCGCTGGAAGGCTTCGGCCCTGTGCTGGATGATCTGGTCGTCGTCGCTGATAGCCCGGAAGCGCTGAAGGCCGAAATCCTCTCCCTCGCCCGCGACCCCGCGCGCCGCGCCGCGCTTTCCGCTAAGGCCAAGGCCGAAGCCCGCCAGCGCCTCTCCCATGCCGAACCCATCCGCGCGATCCGCGAAGAGCTCGCCGCGCGGAAATGAAAACGGGGCCGGATTGCTCCAGCCCCGCCACATTTATTCCGTAGACTGATTCCTTACTCCGCAGCGACTGCCACGTCCGCCGCCGAAAGGTCCGTGTAGCGCTTCAGGTGATGATCGACGTTTCCGAACTCGGAATCGATGATCGTAAGCCGCTTGAAATAGTGGCCGATGGCCAGCTCGTCCGTCATGCCCATGCCGCCATGGATCTGGATCGCGCTCTGGCCGACAAACCGGCCGGCCTGACCGATGCGCACCTTGGTCGCCGAGGCGGCCTTCTTGCGCGTCACGTCATCTTCGCCGAGTTTCAGCGTCGCCATGTAGGTCATCGACACCGACTGCTCGGCTTCCATGAACATGTCGACCATCCGGTGCTGCAGCACCTGGAACTTGCCGATCGGCGTGCCGAACTGCTTGCGGGTCTTGGAGTATTCCACCGTCATCGCCTGCGCGACCTTCATCGCGCCGCAGGCTTCGGCGGCGAGCGCGGCGATGGCCTCATCGGTGACCAGTTCCACGAGGCCGAGGCTATCTTCGCCGATCACAGCTTCCGGGCCGACGGCGACATTTTCGAAATACACTTCCGAGGCACGCCGTCCGTCCACGGTCGGATAGTCGCGCGTGGTCACGCCCTTGGCCGATTTCGGCACGATGAACACGCCGATGCCCTTGGCATCGCGGCGCCCGCCGCCGGTGCGCGCGGTGACGATCAGATGGCTCGCCCACGGCGCGCCGACAACCACAGCCTTGTGCCCGGAAATCTTCCAGCCTGTGCCATCCTTCTTCGCCGTCGTTTCGAGATCAGCGAGATTGTAGCGGCCTTTCGGCTCGGCATAGGCAAAGGCGAACACGGATTCGCCGCCGATGATCGCGGCAAGGTGTTCTTCCTTCTGAGCGGTCGTGCCGCGCTTCAGGAATCCGCCGCCGATGACGACCGTCTGCAGGAACGGCTCGACAACGAGGCCCTTGCCGAACTCTTCCATCACGACCATCGAGTCGATCGGGCCGCCGCCAAGGCCGCCATCTTCCTCGCTGAACGGCGCCGCCGTAAGGCCGAGTTCCACGAACTGCGCCCACATTTCCGGACGCCAGCCATCCTTGGAGGCAACCACCTTCCGGCGTGTGTCAAAATCATACTTGTCCTTGATCAGCTTCGCGAGGCTGTCGCGGATCATCGTCTGTTCTTCGGTGAAATTGAAATCCATCTGAATACTCCTCCCGGCCCCGATGCCTTACAGGCCGAGGATCATTTTGGTGATGATGTTGCGCTGGATCTCGTTGGACCCGCCATAAATCGAGGTCTTGCGCATGTTGAAATAGGTGTCGGCAGAATGGTTCGAATAGTCCGGGCCGATGCCGTATTCGTTATGGCCGTTCGACGGAACGCCGCGCACATACGGTGCGCCGTAATTGCCGACCGCTTCCAGCGTCAGCTCCGTCAGGCGCTGCTGGATTTCGGTGCCCTTGATCTTGAGGATCGAGCTTTCCGGACCCGGGCCCTTGCCGGCCGCTTCCGAAGCCAGTGTGCGCAGCTCGGTGAACTCCAGCGCCGTCAGATCAATTTCGAGCTGGCTGATCTTGCGGGCGAAGTCGCCGTTCAGGATCAGCGGGGTGCCATCAATCGACTCCTGCGAAGCGATCGAGCGCAGACGCTCCACACCGCGTTTCGAGCGAGCCACACCGGCGATGCCGGAGCGCTCATGCGCCAGCAGAAACTTCGCATAGGTCCAGCCTTCGTTTTCCTTGCCGACAAGGTTCTCCACCGGCACGCGAACATCCGTCAGCCAAGTCTCGTTTACTTCATGTGTGCCGTCGATCAGCTTGATCGGGCGCACTTCGATGCCCGGCGTCTTCATGTCGACGAGGATGAAGGAGATGCCTTCCTGCTGCTTCGCCGAAGGGTCGGTGCGGCAGAGGAAAAAGCCCCAGTCGGCATGCTGCGCGAGGGTCGTCCAGGTCTTCTGGCCATTGATGACGTAATGATCACCGTCACGAACGGCAGTCGTCTTCAGGCTGGCGAGGTCAGAGCCGGCGCCCGGCTCGGAATAGCCCTGCGCCCACCACACGTCCCCGGCGAGAATACCCGGAAGGTGCTTTGCCTTCTGCTCTTCGTTGCCGAAAGTGTAGATCACAGGACCCACCATCGAGACGCCGAACGGCAGCGGCATCAGGGCGTCCACGCGGGCATTTTCTTCCGACCAGATATAGCGCTGGGTCGAGGTCCATCCGGTGCCGCCATACTTCTTCGGCCAGGCCGGCGCAGACCAGCCCTTCTTGCCGAGGATCTTGTGCCAGGCGAGGAACTGCTCTCGGGTCAGGTCCTCGCGGTTGCCCATGCCCATGAGTTCCTTCGGGTAATTCTCCCGGATGAACGCACGCACTTCATCGCGAAAGGCGATCTCTTCAGGGGAAAACTCGAGATTCATGGCCGTTGGTCCTCCGGTATCTCTCTGTGCCTGTTGGCATCTCTATGTCAGTTGATGCCCCGCGCTGGCAAGGTGACGCGCACGTCAGCGTAAAGATTGACGCAGCCTCCGTCGCGTCAACCCTCGGCCGGTTTTGCAATGAAAGGTGCGCAGGCAGTCTTCAGCACACCGATGGCCGTTGCCGAGCCAAGCCCGCCCCCGGTCTGGAACTGCAGCTGCAGGAGCGGCGCAAGGCCCAGCCGCTCGAGCGCGGCCTCATGCGCCGGGCGCTGGGTGATGTGCGAGGCAAGGCAATGGCTCACCGCCTGCGGGGCCACGGCATGCACCACGCCCGCCGCAATCGTCGTCGCAAACCCGTCCAGCACAACCGGGATGCGCTGATGGCGCGCCGCGACAATCGCCCCGACACACGCCGCCAGCTCCCGACCGCCAAGACAGCGCAGCGCTTCCAGCGGATCAGACAGATGCCCCCGGTGCAGCTTCAGCGCCGCGCTGACGAGTTCGCTGCGCTTGCCGGAAAGGCTCGCCGGTGTCTGCGCGCTCGGACGCACCCAATAGTCCGGCGACCCACCATAGAGGGCGCACGCCACCGCCGCCGCCGCGGTGCCCACACCGGCCCCGGAGACGGCAATCGCCAGCAGGTCCGGCTGGTCTTCGACCGCTTCAAATCCATACGCGATGGTCGCGGCGCATTCGCGCTCGGTCATCGCCGCTTCCTTCGCGATGCTCGGTGTCGGCCGGTCGAGCGCCAGTTCGAACACCCGCACGGTTGCCCCTGCCTGCGTCGCGATTGCCGACAGCGGCGCCCGGCCGCCCTTCAGCGCTTCGATATGCGCGCGCGTATCTGAATTGCTCGACAGCGACACGCCGGCATCCACGATCCCGTGCGAGCCCGCAAAGATCGCCAGCGTCGGTTTCTCGATCCGCGGGGGGAAGCGCCGCTGCCAGCGCGCCAGCCATTCCGCCGCTTCGCCCAGCCGCCCGAAATCGCCTTCCCGGCCCATGCCGAGCAGCGCCTCACGCACTTTCCGCCCCGCTTCCGCATCGGTCTCGACCGGCTTGAGAATCAGGTCGCGCACGTCCGCCAGGGGGGATTTCTGGACCGCAGGGTCGTTCAAGGTAAATGTCTCCTCGCGCCAAAGCCCGGCGCCGGGGCAAATTATCAGAGATTCAGAACTGTGTCCGGCAAGGATTTGTTACGCGCTTTGTGTAATACTTGCAGGCTCGTTCCCTTCCGGTATTTGCTATATCCATGACTCTCGAGCCGATAAAGAGCCCCTGCATCAAGGTTTGCGCCGTGGATGGCCAGACGGGCTTTTGCCTGGGCTGCGGGCGAACCCTGCCCGAAATCGGGGCCTGGGTGAAAATGGGCGCCGAGGGACGCGAAAATGTCCTGATCCGGTTGCCGGAGCGTATTGCGCATCTCCAGTCCCTCGGGAAACGATGAGCCATGACGATTCGCAATCTCTTCATTGTCATGTTTACCGCCATCGCGATTGCGCTGGTGATCTCCTTCGGCATTGCGCCGAAGTTCCAAGAGCCTGAGGCCGAGATCGCCGTGCTCGAACCGGTCACGGTCGCTGCCGCCACGCCGCAGCCCTCCGTGACACCGGGCTCGCGCGCCGCCTTCATCGACAAGGAAAATGACGGCCACTTCTGGACCCGCGCCGACGTTGGCGGCACGCAGGTGAAGTTCATGGTCGATACCGGCGCCAGCATCGTCGCGCTGACCTATTTTGACGCCCAACGCCTCGGCCTGAAACCCGAAGAACTCGACTTCGATTCCGAAATCCGCACCGCCGGCGGCCTCACCTATGGCGCCCCCGTCACGCTGCCCAGCATCCGCGTCGGCCGTGTCGTCATCAAGGACGTGCCCGCAGTCATCCTGCGCACCGAACTCGAACAGTCCCTGCTCGGCATGACCTTCCTCGGCGAACTCCATTCCTATGAAGTCCGCCAGGGTCAGATGATCATACGCCAGTGATCGGCTTGCCATCGAGGCCCTTGCCGACCCCGATCTCCCAGGCAAAGCGCGTATCATCACCCGACCAGCGCGCATAGGCGACCCGGCCTTCCAGCCCCGCCGCCTTCATCAGAGACCGGTACCAGTTATCGACGCCTGCATCGAGTTTGTGCGGATGCACGCCCCACAGCAGGCAGGCCTGCCGCACGCGGTCGTCCTGAATTGATCCGTACAGGATCGGTTTCGGGCCCCGCACCCGCGAGAACCGCGCCAACCGGTCAAACGCCCCGGTGCGCAGTGCCAGCGCGGTTGCGCCTTCCGCTTCCGCCATCTCCGTCGCCGTCTTCGCAATCACATCGATGGCATGCGTCTCCACGCCGTCGCCTTCGAACTGCAGCAGTGACTTGCGATAGTCCTCGGCATTCTCCGTCGCCCGGATGATGCGCGACATGATCGCCACCGCCGTTGCCGGATGCCGCCCCACCGCCGTCTCGGCCGACAGCATCACAGCGTCCGCACCCTGATAGATCGCGGTCGCCACATCGGATGCTTCCGCCCGCGTCGGCGCCGAATTCTCGATCATCGATTCCAGCATCTGCGTCGCCACAATCACCGGCCGCCCGGCCGCCCGCGCCGCCCGGATGATCCGCCGCTGGATCACCGGCACTTCCTCCGGCGGGTATTCCACGCCGAGATCGCCCCGCGCCACCATCACGCCGTCCGAGGCATGGATGATCTCGCGTAACTCGCCCAGCGCCGCCGGCTTTTCCAGCTTCGCTATCAGCGGCGCCCTTCCATCGATGATCGCCTTGGTCATCGCAATGTCAGACACCGACTGCACGAAGGACAGCGCCACAAGGTCCACGCCGATCGACAGCGCAAACTCGAGGTCCGCCTTGTCCTTGTCCGTCAGCGCCTTCACCGGCAGCGCCTTGCCGCGCACGGTGAAGCCCTTCTTGTCTGAAATCTTGCCCGGTACATCCGCGCGCACTTTCGGCGTCTTGCCCGCCTGCGTCACCGTGAAGATCAGCTTGCCATCGTCCACCAGGATCGTGTCGCCGATTTCAAGCTGATCGATGATCGCCTTGTGCGGCACGGGGATGGTCTCCGCCGCATCGGTCATCTCCGCCGCCACCAGCGCATACTCGGCATTCCAGGCGACCTTCATCTCGCCGCCGGGAAAACTGCCGACGCGCACCTTCGGCCCCTGCAGGTCCGCCAGCGCCGCCAGGGGCCGGCCCACCAGCGCCTCCACCTTGCGCACGGCCTCCAGTGTTGCGCGGTGGTCCTCGTGGCTGCCATGCGAGAAGTTCAGCCGGAACACATCCGCCCCCGCCTCCGCCAGCGCGCGGATTTCCTTCAGCGACCGGCTGCGCGGCCCAAGGGTCGCCACGATCTTCGCATTCTCGCCGCGCAGGCGGGCTTTGGGCATCAGTCTCTCCCCGATGACAAGGATGTCAGCCCGCGTCTTATAGCGACTCGGGCAGCGGCGGCTAGGCTTCCACCAGCGCAAACGGATCGTAGTTCAGCACAGGCGCCAGCCAGCGCTCGGCGGTCTTCGTGTCCCAGCCCTTGCGGCGCGCATAGTCTTCCACCTGATCGCGCTCGATGCGCCCCAAAGCGAAATAGATCGCGTCCGGGTGTGCCAGATAGAGGCCCGAGACAGATGCCGGCGGCGTCATCGCATAGCTGGTCGTCAGCGCCACGCCGATCCGCTTCTCCGCCTCCAGCAGGCGGAACAGGGTTTCCTTCTCCGTATGTTCCGGCTGCGACGGGTATCCCGGCGCCGGGCGGATGCCGCGATATTTCTCCGCGATCCGCTCCTCGTTCGTCAGCGACTCGTCCGGCGCATAGGCCCACAGCTCCTTGCGCACGCGCTCATGCATGTACTCCGCCAGCGCCTCGGCAAACCGGTCGGCCAGCGCCTTCAGCATGATCGAGGAATAATCATCGCCCTTCTTGCGGAACTCATCCGCAATCGCGTCCGCCTCCGGCCCCGCCGTCACGACAAAGCCGCCAACCCAGTCCTCGCCTTCCGGCGCAACGAAATCGGAGAGCGCATAATTGGCGCGCTCATTGTCCTTCTTCATCTGCTGGCGCAGCGTGAAGAACGTGTCACCCGTGTCGAGCCGGATATCGTCGCCCACCGCATTGGCGCCCCAGAAGCCCACCACGGCCTTCGGCTTCAGCCAGGCCTCGCCGATCAGGCGCTGCAGCATCGCCTCGGTGTCGCGCCACAGGCCGCGCGCCGCCTCGCCGACTTTCTCATCTTCAAGGATCAGCGGAAATTTTCCCGCCAGGTCCCACGCCGAGAAATACGGCGTCCAATCGATATACCGCGCCAGCGTTGCCAGGTCGAAACCCTCGAACGTCCGTGTGCCCGTATATGTCGGCTTTGGCGCTTCGTAGCCTTTCCAGTCCGGCCGGAACGCCGCCTTGCGCGCCTCCGCCAGCGATAGACGCTCCTTGGGCGGACCATCCTTGCGCGCCTCACGCATCCGCTCATAGCGCGCCTTGGTCTGCGCCACGAGGTTTGCCTTCTCCGTCTCGTTCAGCAGCGAGGACACCACGCCCACCGCCCGGCTTGCATCCAGCACATGGATCACCGGCGCCGTTCGGATCACGGGATCGATCTTCACCGCCGTATGCGCCGGGCTCGTCGTCGCCCCGCCGATCAGCAGGGGCTGCGTCATCCCGCGCCGCTGCATCTCGCTCGCCACATATACCATCTCGTCAAGGCTCGGCGTGATCAGGCCCGAGAGGCCGATGATGTCCACCTTCTCCTTCACTGCCGTATCGAGAATCTTCTCCGCCGGCACCATCACGCCGAGGTCGATGATCTCGTAGCCATTGCAGGCGAGCACCACGCCGACAATATTCTTGCCGATATCGTGCACATCGCCCTTCACGGTCGCCATCAGCACCTTGCCGTTGGACGCATTCATCGTGCCAAGTCGCTGCTTCTCCTCCTCCATGAACGGCTCGAGCCAGGCCACCGCCTGCTTCATCACGCGCGCCGACTTCACCACCTGCGGCAGGAACATCTTGCCGGACCCGAACAGGTCGCCGACGACATTCATGCCGTCCATCAGCGGCCCCTCGATCACATGCAGCGGACGCTCGACACCAAGCCGGGCTTCCTCCGTATCCTGATCGATATACTCCGAAATGCCGTGGATCAGCGCATATTCCAGCCGCTTCGCCACCGGCGCCTCGCGCCAGGAAAGGTCCTTCTCCTGCGTCTTGCCCTTCTGTCCCTTGAACCGCTCGGCAATCTCCAGCAGCCGGTCCGTCGCATCCGCCCGCCGGTTGAGGATCACATCCTCCACACGCTCGCGCAGCTCCGGCTCGATATCATCATAGATATCCAGCTGCCCGGCATTGACGATGCCCATGTCCATCCCCGCAGGGATAGCGTAATACAGAAACACCGAATGCATCGCCCGGCGCACAGGCTCATTGCCGCGGAAGCTGAACGACACGTTCGAAAGCCCGCCCGAGATATGGCACCCAGGACACGTCTCGCGGATCACTTTCGCCGCTTCGATGAAATCCAGCGCATAGGAATTGTGTTCCTCGATGCCCGTCGCCACCGCAAAGATATTCGGATCAAAGATGATGTCTTCCGCCGGGAAGCCCACCTCTTCCGTCAGTATACGGTAGGCCCGCTGGCAGATCTCGATCTTGCGCGCCGCGGTATCCGCCTGCCCGGCCTCATCGAACGCCATCACGACCACGGCCGCGCCATAGGAAAGGCACGCCCGCGCCTGTTCGATGAACTTCGCCTCACCTTCCTTCATGGAAATCGAGTTGACGATGGCCTTGCCCTGCACGCATTTCAGGCCCGCCTCGATCACCTCCCACTTGGAGGAATCGATCATCACCGGCACACGCGCGATATCCGGCTCCGCCGCGATCAGGTTCAGGAACGTCGTCATGGCGAGCACGCCGTCGAGCATGCCCTCATCCATGTTGACGTCGATCACCTGCGCGCCATTCTCCACCTGCTGGCGCGCCACATCCACGGCGTCCGCATAACGCCCCTCAGCGATCATCTTCCGGAACACGGCCGAGCCGGTCACGTTCGTGCGTTCACCAATATTGACAAAGCTCTGGGAGGAAGCGCGTGTCATTTCCGTGTTTTTCCCGCATCCAGCGACCAGTTTCCGTCCTCGATCACCGGGCGACCCTCTGTCGTCTGATTATAGATATAGATCCAGCCCTGCGCGCCCGTCGGGCTTCCGGTTTCATCCAGCAACGGAATCTTCTGGCGCAGGTAGAGCGCCGTTTCCGCATCATCGGTGACGTCTTCATATTCATCCATCGCCGGCACAATGCTTACATCATGGATGCGATAGAGCACGCCGTGACAGATGCCTTCGCCCGCCACAACGCCGGGAAAGCCGTCAAGATCATACATCCGCCCACGGAACTTGCACGGCGCGACCCATTCGCCCGCCTGCGAAAACGGAATATGCTGCGGCCCGCCCACGGCGCCGTGCTTCAGCAGGCCATAAAACACAAACAGGTCGCCTGGGCGCACCTTGCCATTGGTCGTCACGAGGCCACCTCGAACGGCTCCAGCCCGGACAATCGCATTGCGGGCGCCACACTCGGCACCGCGCGCGGTGCTGCCTTCGCCGCCGCCTTCGCAATCGCCGCGATATGCGCCGGCGTCGTGCCGCAGCACCCGCCGACAATATTCACCAGCCCGCTGCGGCTCCACTCGCCCAGATGCCCGCCCGTCTGGTCCGGCGTCTCGTCATACTCTCCGAACGCATTCGGCAGTCCGGCATTCGGATAGGCAATCACACGCGTGTCCGCCACTCGCGCAATCGAGGCGATGTGCGGCCTCATCAGGTCCGCGCCAAGGGCGCAGTTGAGGCCAATTGCCCAGGGCCGCGCATGGCGCACCGAGTTCCAGAACGCCTCGGCCGTCTGTCCACTGAGCGTCCGGCCGGACGCGTCCGTGATCGTCCCCGAAATGATGATCGGCAACCGCTCGCCCGTGTCCGCCGCAAAATCCATCAGCGCCTTGATCGCCGCCTTGGCGTTCAGCGTGTCGAACACAGTCTCGATCAGGAAAACATCCGTCCACGGCGCCATCGCCTTTGCCTGCGCGTAATAGGCATCGCGCACTTCGTCGAAAGTGATATCCCGGTATCCCGGATCGCTCACTTTCGGCGAAAGCGACAGCGTCTTGTTGGTCGGCCCGATCGCGCCCAGCACGCCCACAGGCCGGCCCAGCCGCTCTTCCGCCGCATCCGCCGCCTCCCGCGCAATCCGTGCGCCCTCTGCCGCAATCTCGTCGGCCAGCGCTTCCATCTTGTAGTCCGCCATCGCAATCGTCGTCGCGCTGAACGTATTCGTTTCGATGAAGTCCGATCCCGCCTCGATATACTGATCGTGGATCATGCGGATCACATCCGGCCGAGTCAGGTTCAGAAGATCGTTGTTGCCCTTCAGCGGCGAGGTCCAGCCGGCAAACCTCTGCCCGCGGAAGTCTTCCTCCGACAGCTTCCAGCGCTGGATCATTGTGCCCATTGCCCCATCGAGCACGAGAATGCGCCTGGCCGCTTCGGCTTCGAGGCGTTCAAAACGTTCTTTCCGGTTCATCGTCAGGCCGCCTTTGCAGGTTGCGGTTTCAGGCCGAGCAGACGGCAGGTCGACAGCGCCAGGCTCGCCCGGTTCAGGGTGTAGAAATGGAAGTCGCGCACACCGCGTTCATGCAGCTTGTGGCACAGCTCCGCCGCCACGGTCGCCGTCACCATGTCGCGCGTCTCGTCATCCTCCTCGAGACCGTCATACAGCCGGTCCAGCCATGCCGGAATCGAAGCCTGCACCATCCCCGCCATCCGCTTGAGCCCGGCAAAGTTCGGTTGCAACATGATGCCCGGCACAATCGGCAGCGTTACGCCGCCCGCATGCGCCTTCTCGAGAAACTCGAAATACACGTCCGGCTCGAAGAAGAATTGCGTGATCGCCCGGTCCGCGCCTGCATCCTGCTTCGCTTTCAGGAATGCAATCTCAGCATTCCATCCCTTGTTCTCCGGGTGCAGCTCCGGATAGCACGATACCGAAATCTCGAAGCACTTGCCCAGCTCCGGCCGGTGCTCCCTCAGTCCCCGGATGAGATCAACGGAATCGAGAAACCCGCCCGGGTGCGGCTCGAATTTCGCGCCCATGCCCGCTGGCGGGTCGCCCCGCAGCGCCACAATATGCTTCACGCCCGCCTGCCAGTAATCCTCAGCCACGGCCAGCACTTCCGCCTTCGTCGCGCCCACACAGGTCAGGTGCGCCGCCGGCCGCAGGCTTGTCTCCGCCACGATGCGGCGCACCGTGTCATGTGTGCGCTCGCGCGTGGAGCCACCCGCGCCATAAGTCACCGACACGAAGTCTGGCGCCATCGGCTCCAGCCGCTTGATCGTGTCCCACAGGCGCGTGGCCATCGCCTCGCTTTTCGGTGGGAAAAATTCGAAGGATACGCGTAATTTCTCGCGCGCTTTGTCAGGTTCTGTCAGTGTCCGGATCATGCCGCTTTCGCCTTTTTCAGGGCGGGCTTCGTCGCGCGCCAGATATTCACCGTCAGACCGGGTTCCGCCATCTCCGGCGGATCAAAACTGCGCGGCGCTTCAAGCGCCAGTCCCGCTTGCCGTGCCCAGTCCGCCAGCGCATCGTGGCGCACGCCCAGGCGCCGATGCCCATGTTCCGCGCGCAGAAACTCGAGATCATGCGGCGCAAAATCGATCACCAGAAGCTTCCCGCCCGGCACCAGCAGGCGGGCCGCCTCGGCAATCGCCTCGCCCGGCGCATCTAGGTAATGCAGCACCTGATGCACAATCACGAGATCGGCCGACGCATCCTCGAACGGCGCCGCCGTCACATCGCCAAACCGCACGCGGCTGTTGCTTGCCCCGGCGCGCTCCAGATTGGCGCGCGCCACGGTCAGCATCCTGTGACTGAAATCAATGCCCTCCGCCTCCGCCGCGCGCGGCGAAAACAGCAGCAGCATCCGCCCGGTGCCCGTGCCGAAATCCACGACACGCCGGTAAGGTCCCGGCCCCGCGAGATCCAGCAGTGTGTCTTCGATCGCCTCATTCGGAAAGTGCAGGGCACGGAGGGAATCCCAGTTCTCCGCAATGCTGGAGAAATAGGCCTCCGCCTCGGCCGCCCGCGCCTGCATCACTTCGTGCAGCTTGTCACGGTCAGTCTGGAATTCCGGCGCCTCCTCGCGGGTCTGCTCGAACAGGCGGTCCAGGAAAGCCCGCCCCGCCCCAGCCCTTGCCGCGCGATAGAACACGAACGCGCCTTCCGGCAACCTCTCCGCCAATCCCGATTCGGCCAGCGTCTTCAAATGGTGCGACAGGCGCGGCTGGCTCTGCCCCAGCACCTGCACCAGTTCGCCCACCGAAAGGTCATGCCGGCGCAGCAGCGCCAGCAGGCGCAGCCGCGTCGGCTCGCCAGCGGCCTTGAGTTTGTCGAGAAGATCATCAAACGGCGTCATCCAATCATATAAACATCCATTTATATGATATGGCAACAGGCCAGCGCCGCCCTGTTCGTTTAGCTCTGCTGAAAGGTGTGGCCCAAAAGATACGCCTGCGCGCCGACCTTCTATTCCACCCCGTTGAACCTTTTTAAAGTGAACTCCATCTAACTGCGCACGTTGCAGGAATCCTCCCATGAAACTGACTGCCGGCGCAGCCCTCGTCTCGCTCGCCCTAACCGCCTGCGCCACCGCGCCGGCACCGGGCCCCGGAGACATCGCCGACCCCTATGAGGGCTTCAACCGACGCATGTTCGCCTTCAATAACGGCGTCGACAAGTACGCCCTCGCGCCAGCCGCCAATGTTTACAAGGCAGTGACCCCGGAATTCGCGCGCGACCGCGTCAGCGACTTTCTCGGCAACCTGCGCAGCCCTGTTACCTTTGCCAATGATGTGCTGCAGGTCGAACCCTCCCGCGCCGGCACCACGCTTGCCCGCTTCGGTATCAACACAACCGTCGGCCTTCTGGGCCTGTGGGACGCGGCCGAACACATGGGCATCGACGGCCACCGAGAGGATTTCGGCCAGACGCTCGCCGTCTGGGGAATCGATTCGGGTCCCTATCTCGTGATGCCCCTGCTCGGCCCCACCACACCCCGCGACCTACTCGGCCGCGGCGTGGATGCAGCCATTGATCCCGTGAACTATGTCCAGTTCGACAATGACAAGGACAGCGACGTCGCCATCCGCGTCGGCCTCGGCGTTCTCGGCGGCCTCAACGCGCGCGTCCGGCTTGATGACCAGATTGAAACTTTAAATTCCCAGCCGGAACCTTACATCGCCCTTCGCCGAATTTATTCATCTTCGCGTCAGGCGGAGATCGCTAATGGCAAGGTCGATGAAGACAGTGCCTATGATGATCTCCCAGATTTTGACGAATTTGACGAGTAATCAGCGGCGGCCCTGAAACTAGGAGTCACACCGTGAAGCGTTTCCTCCGATCCACCCTTGCGGCGGCGGTCATTCTCGCAGGCGCCCTCCCCGCCTTCGCAGATGCCAAGACCGAAGCCTACGTCCAGAAAAACGCCTCCGAGGTGTTGAAGACGCTGAACAACCCGAACCTCTCCACATCGGAGCGGACGGCGAAATTCAGTGCCTACATGGACCAGTTCACCGATCTTGATGCCGTGTCGAACTTCGTCATCGGCAAGTACAGCCGCCGCTTCACCGAAGCCGAGCTGACCCGTTACCGCAAGGCGTTCCGCGAATACGCCCTCGCTGTCTACCAGTTCGAACTCGACGCCTATCGCGGCGAAGCCGTGCAGGTGAAGAACTCCGTCGACCGTTCGCCGACCGACTCGATCGTCAACACGGTCATCAAGCGCCAGGACGGCAAGGACATGGACGTGCGCTGGCGCGTGCAGGGCAGCGAAGGCAACTACCAGGTTGTCGACGTCGCCCTCAATCTCGACGGCAACCTGATCTGGCTCGCCATCGAACAGCGTGCCCAGTTCATCGCCCTGCTCGACAACAATAATGGCTCGGCCGACAAGCTGATCGCCAAGATCAATTCGATGACCAACGACCTGAAGGCCAAGGCCCGCAGCTGACCGGTTTCCTCCGTACAAAAACAAACGCCCTGACCCACAAGGTCAGGGCGTTTTCTTATCGCGGTGCCCCGCGCCCTAAGGCGTCGCAATCTCCGGCAGGCTGTAGGTAATCGGTGCTCCAGGCCCCATGTCGAGCCCGAGATAGAACCATCCGACGGTCAGGATCACGCCGGAAATCAGCAGCCAGACCGAGTAAGGCAGCATCAGCGCCGTCAGGCTGCCGAGGCCGAAATCCTTCTGCCAGCGCTGCGCGAAGATCAGGATCAGCGGGAAGTACACCATCAGCGGCGTGATGATATTCGTCGCCCCGTCGCCGACGCGGTAAGCGGCCGTCGCGCCTTCCGGCGACACACCCAGCAGCATCAGCATCGGCACCAGCACCGGCGCCAGCAGCGCCCATTTCGCGCTCGCCGATCCGATGAACAGGTTCAGGAACCCCGTGAAGATCACGATCAGGCCGAGCACAACCGGCAACGGCAAGCCGCTGGACTCAATCGCGCCCGCCCCGTGCACCGCGCCGATCAGGCCGAGATTCGACCAGCCAAACATCGCCACAAAATGCGCCGCCGCAAAGGCCAGCACGAGGTAATACCCCATGTCCTTCATCGCCTCGGTCATCATCGCCACCAGGTCGCGGTGCCCCTTGATCGAGCCTGCCGCCGCGCCATACGCCCAGCCGGCAAACAGGAACAGCAGGAAGAAGGCCGCCACCAGCGACTGGTAGAGCGGCGCCAGTGTGGCGTGTACGGAGCAATCGCCCGCCGCCATCGCGTCCGCCGGACATGCCTCTTCATTGATCAGCGGCGTGCCCGGTCCGAACGTCATGAAAATCCACAGCGCCACCACGGCCAGCGCCGCAAGCCCTGCGCGGGAAAGACCCTTCTTCTGTGCGGGCTCCAGCGGCTTGTCCTCGTCGCCGAAATCCTTCGCCTGCTGCGCCGTCGGCGTCCACTTGCCGAGGCGCGGCTCGATTATCCTGTCGGTAACGAACCAGATGATCGGCAGGTAGATCACCAGCAGCACCGAGATGAAAAACCAGTTGCCGGCAATATTGACATGCAGCCCTTCGACAAGCTGCGAATTGTTGACCGCCTGCTGTGTGATGCCGAACAGCAGCGCATCAAGCTGGCCCGGTGTGACGTTCGCCGAAAAGCCGCCCGAGACGCCCGCAAAGGCCGCCGCGATCCCGGCAATCGGGTGCCGGCCCGCTGCCGCATAGAGAATCGCCGCCAGCGGGATCAGCACCACATAGCCCGCATCAGAGGCATGGTTCGACAGCATCGCAATCAGCGCCACCACCGGCGTCAGCAAGGCCGTCGGCGCCCCGCGCACGGCCGCGCGCATCCCGCTCGCAAACAGTCCCGAGCGTTCCGCCACACCCGCGCCCAGCATCACCACCAGCACATAGCCGAGCGGATGGAAGTGTGTGAACGTCGCCGGCATCTGCACCCACAGGCGCTGGATATTGTCTGGCGAAAGCAGGCTCGCCGCCGTGATAATGACGGGGGATCCGTCCTCATTCACCTGCGTCGGGTGCACCGCCGAAACGCCCAACATGGCGCAGGCAATCGAAATCGCCATCAGGCCGAGGATCAGGTAGAAAAAAAGGAAGACGGGATCGGGCAATTTGTTGCCCACACGCTCCACTACCCCGAGAAACCCTTTCTGCGTTGCCGCAGCCGGTGCATCCGTCATTCGCCGCCTCCAGTCTTTCCGGGGCAGACCTGACCTAATGCCGCCCCCAAAGGCAAGACTTTTGTGACACTCCGCAGACCCCTGCGTCGGCCAGCCCGTAGGGTGGGTGGAGGCCTGCAAAGCAGGCCGATACCCACCGTCCGCTGTTGCACAAGTTTCCCTCTACGCAACACTTCCGCCCCCTCCCGCGCCTCTCCCCCTGTCATCCCGGCGAAAGCCGGGACCCGGAAAGCCCAGCAGGAACAACGCTCAGGTGGGCTCCCCGCCTCCGCCCCCAAAGAATTCCACAGCTTCCCAATCCGGTATGGTCACCACCTGGCATAAGATACTCCCGTCTCCCTGAAGAGACCGGAACCGGTACCGTTCGGTTTTCAGCGGAGGCGTCCCCGGAAGCGGGGAGGGTGCGGGGGTTACGGCCCGCCTCCTCTCTAGGGACGTTGATCCAGGCGAGCCGGTGAAAAGCCGGTAGAGAATCCCGACTGGCCCGCCATGCTCTCAGGGGCATGGCCTCGTCTACGAGGTAAGGAGCCAAGGCCTGGCAGCGCCGAAGTCATCCCGAGAACTGCCCGAAACTCCGGGGGCGGTGCGGCGGACGAGTGGCGTCCACCCCGCAACCAAACTTTTCCTTCCCGGACGCCCCGCGGCGTCCGCCGCAGCCGGTCCCATCCTTGAGGACCGCCACATGATCCGTACCCGGACGGTGAAAGCCGGGCCGGCACAAGCGGCTGCCAGCTACATCCGCGCCCACTTCCCTACTCCAGCACCCCCAACAGCAACTCCATCGCTTCTCTCGCAAACAGCCGCATGTTCGCTGCCCGATCCGACAGCCTTGTCTCCAGTGTCCGCGATACCAGAAAACCGCCCGGCCCGGCGACCGCCACGCAGGTATGCCCTGCCGCGTCGCCATAGGCGTTACCTGTCGGCCCCGACGCGCCCGTCTCGCAAAGCCCCCAATGCGCGTCCAGCCGCTCGCGGATCACGCCGGCGAGCAGTTGCGCGTAAGGCTCGGTCGAAGATCGCCGGTCGCCAAGGTCAGCCCGGCCAAGGCCGAGCAGGCCCCGGAACGCCTGACGCGTATAGATAACCCCGCCGCCCCGGTACCAGACCGAGGCGCCGGGCTCGGCAAGGATCGCCGCCGAGATCAGTCCGCCTGCGGAGGATTCCGAGACGCCAACCGCCTCGCCCCTCTCCTTCAGGCGCCGGCCAATCTCGGCGCCGAGCGGCAACAGCGTCTCCACGCCTCAGTCCTTGCCGCCGATCCATTCGAATTCCTTCTCCTCCCACCAGGGGAAGAAGTTCGGCATACCATCGGACACTTTCACCGGGTAGGTCGGCGTGCGCTTCTCGAGGAAACTCATCACGCCCTCCTTCGCATCCGGAGTCTTGCCGCGCGAATAGATGGCTGCAGAGTCGACGATATGCGCCTCCATCGGATGCGAGGCACCGAGCATGCGCCACATCATCTGCCGCGTCAGCGCGTTGGAAACCGGCGCCGTGTTGTCGGCAATTTCCTTCGCCAGGGCGCGGGCCGTGCTCATAAGCTCCGCCTGCGGAACAACCTTGCTGACAAGGCCGCCGGAGAGGGCTTCCGAAGCCGGGAACACCCGGCCCGTATAGCACCATTCCAGCGCCTGCTGGATGCCGACGAGGCGCGGCAGGAACCAGCTGGAGGCCGCTTCCGGATTGATGCCCCGGCGGTTGAACACAAAGCCGAAGCGCGCATTTTCGGAGGCGATGCGGATATCCATAGGCAGCTGCATTGTCACGCCGATGCCGACCGCCGCGCCATTGATCGCCCCGATCACCGGCTTCAGGCTCTCGAAGATGCGCAGCGTCACCCGCCCGCCGCCATCGCGCTGGATCTCGAGACCTGCGCCCTTGCGGTGTTGGTCGCCGCCGGCAGCGCGCGCGTCATAGTCGAAGGTCTTGGCGCCCGCCGAAAGGTCCGCTCCGGCGCAGAAGGCACGGTCGCCGTGTCCGGTGACGATGACAACCTTTACATTGTCGTCCTTGTC
>NZ_JBKBXB010000002.1:0-152554 GCF_046313975.1 Hyphomonas sp.
CTCGATCACCGCCATTTTCTTTTCGACTTCCGCTTCCGCGCGGGCGTCGATCTTGATCGTGTGCTTCGCCATCCGCTTTTCCATATCGGCGGCGCGCGCTTCGATGGCAGCAGCTTTTGCTTCCATGCGGGCCTCGAATTCCTGCTCCCAGGCTTCGATTTCTTCTTCCGACATGGTCTCGAAGTTGACGCGCAGGGCCTCGCTGGCGCCAAGTGCGCCAAGCTCTGCGCCCATCAGTGCGAGTTCGGTCGATATCCGGGTGATCTCGGCGTAGTCCTCACCTTCGGCAAAGCTCATGAACACGCCCATCATCTCCGGGCCGGTGAGTTCGGCAACGTCTGCATCGATCTGGCGCTGCAGCTCCTCCACTTCCAACGGCATCGGCGGGTGCGGGATAACCTTTGCCATCGGATCGGACAGCATCACGATCTGGCGGTCAGAGGCTTCACCGTCGATCCAGAGCGTGTTGCTCTCGATACGGATTTCTTTCTTGTCCTTATCTTTCGGTTCGGCCGCAGCGGCGACCGAGGCGGTGACCGCGAGGGTCGAGACGCCGAACAGCAAGGCTGCACCAAAGCCGATCATGCGGCGCTGGGACGAGGGGGCGGGGTAGGTCATGCGGGTCAGTCTTTCCTTGAGGGCATGGGTCAGGGGCAGACGGCCGGCGGCATAGGCCGGTTCCGGCAGGTGCAGTTTCGCTGCCTTGACCAGGGTGGACCCGTAAGCATGCGGACTGGTCTGGCAGCGGGCGAGCACATCGGCGTCGCACGCGGCTTCCTGGTCAGTCCGGAAAGCATTGCGGGCAATATAGGCCAGAGGATTGAACCACATCGCCGCCACGAAGAGTTCAGATGCCTGCAAGGCCCAGAGGTCGCCGCGGCGCACATGCATGAATTCATGCGCAAGTGCGGCGCGGGCTTCAGCCGGCGTGTAGTCATCCTCGAACCAGGCAGGCATGACGATCACGGGGCGGAACAGTCCGGTCACAAAGGGACCGCGGGAGATAAGGCTCGCGACAATGCGCGGCGTGCGCTTCAGGCCGGCTTCGGCCGCGATACGCACGGCGAGGTCCTGCATGCGGGCAGAGATCGGCATAGCTTCGCGGTCGACGAGGTGCATGAAGCTGACATGCGCCAGGATGCTGCGCGCGGCGAAGAACAGCGCACCGGCCGCCCAGGCGGCGATGAATGCGATCAGGCCGATGGCGAGGAGGTCATCCGTCAGGGAGGCTGCTGTGCTCAGAAGACCCGGCTCGCTTGCGGCGGCGGGGGAAGCCCACTCCCCGCCATGCGCAGGCACATCGAGGGCGGCTGTGTGCGGCGCGGCTGCGGTATCGACAGCGCCCGTCACCACAGGCTCGGCAGCAGGACCCAGCGCGCCGAGTTCGAGATTGAGGATAGAGACCGGCGAGGGCAGCGGGGGAAGGAAGAAGCGCGCCACCGGGATCGCCCAGAGCAGGTAGACGACACCGGCGCCGAACTGGCGGGAGACCGCGCGGCGCAGCATCAGGACAACGAGGATCAGGATCGAGACGGCGAACAGCGTTTCCAGCGCGTGGCCAAGGTCGCCGTTGAGAATGGCGTGGATCATTTCTTGAGTTCCCCCAGGAGCTTCTCGAGTTCGGCGATGTCTTCCTTTGTCAGCCCGCGCGAGTCGGCGAGGTGGGCGACGAGCGGCGCAGCGCGGCCAGAGAAGACGCGGTCAATGAACTGGGTGGCGGCTTCCGCCTTGTACTCGGCTTCGTCGAGCACGGGGAAATAGAGATAGCGCCGGCCGTCCTCGACGGTTTTCAGCGCGCCCTTCTCCACGAGGCGGGAGAGGAAGGTCTTGACCGTGCGGATGTTCCAGTCGCGCTCGTCGCCGAGCGTTTCGTGCACATCACTGGCAGCGAGGCCGGGCTTTGCCCAGAGCACCTCCATCACTTCCAGTTCGGATGCGGAAATCTGCGTCACACGCCACCTCCTCTAATGACTACAGACGTCGTCTATATGTGACTACGCATGTGGTCAATAGGCCGATCATGAATTCGGCGTAAGCCGCAGCTTCCGCAGCGCGAGGGGCGAATGCGCCCTTCAAATCCAGGAATCCGTCCTGTAGTGTCCGGCGCGTGTATAGTTAAAGCCGGTATCGCCGGTGAGGGGAATTGCGAATGAAACCCGGCCTGCTTGCTGCGTTGTTCCTGGCTCTGGTGCCGGCAGGGTGCGAGACGGCGGGGCCATATGGCGGGGTTCTGGGCGGGATCGTCCTGCCGCAATCTTCCGGCCCGCTCACGGCCGCGGAAATCGATGCCGGCCTGCGCGAGGCGCTGACCCTTGGCACCGCCAATGTGGCCGGGCAGCTCGGACGCCCCAATGGCTATTTCGGCGATCCGAAGATCCGCATTCCGCTGCCGAAGACCTACCGGGACGTTCAGAAGAACCTCGCCCTGATCGGCGCCTCCGGTCCGCTGGATGATATCGAGCTGCGCATCAACCGCGCCGCGGAAGCCTCGGTGCCGGAAGCGCGCACGCTGATCGTCGGCGCGGTCCGCTCGATGACGATCGAGGATGCGCTCGGCATCCTCCGGGGCGGAAACACGGCGGCGACCGATTTTCTCCGTGCCCGGACGGAATCGCAGCTGACATCGGCGTTCACCCCGCATGTGCGCAGCGCGCTGGCAAGTTCGGGGGCGTTCACGGCGCTCGAATCCTATGCGAGCAGCGCGGGCCTCGGCGGGGCAACGTCCAGCTTGCAGGCGGACTTGACGTCGCATGCGGTAAAGCTCGGGCTTGACGGCATCTTCTTCTATGTGGCCGAAGAGGAGCGCAAGATCCGGGAGAATCCATTGGCACGCACGACTGACCTGCTCCGTAAAGTTTTCGGGGCTTCTGTCTGATGCGGCGTTTCCGGGAACATCTGAAGACGGGCGGTGAGATTGCCGGCATCGAGTTCGGCGATCCGATCAAGCCCTATGCGGCGGTGTGGCTCCATGCGACCGGTTTCAACGCGATGACCTATCAGTCGATGCTGGCGCCGCTCGGGCTTCGGGCGCGGGTGGCGGCGCTGGATATGCGCGGGCATGGCCGCACAACGCTGCCGGCAAAGGGGCTGTCCTCCTGGAACAAGTACCGCGATGACGTGATCGCCTTCCTCGAGGAAGAAGCGCCGCAGGGCGTGGTGCTCGGCGGGCATTCGATGGGCGGCTGCGTGGCGCTGCTGGTAGCGGGCAAGCGGCCTGACCTTGTGAAGGGGCTGGTACTGGCCGACCCCGTGATCCTGTCACGCGCAACCTATTTCTGGAACCATGTCTTCCCGCCAGTGAACTGGTTGCTGCGGCGCAACAGCATGGCGGCGCGGGCGCGCAAGCGGCGGGCGGAGTTTTCTTCCTTCCGTGAAGCGCTCGACACCTATACCGGGCGTGCAGCCTTCAAATCCTGGCGCGAGCCTTTCCTCGCGGATTACCTGCTCGACGGGCTCGACCGTGCAGATCCGGGGCGCTCGGATGAAGCGAACCAGAAGTGGAAACTGACCTGCACACCGAAATGGGAAGCGAAAACCTTCTCCGCGCAGCGCCATGCACCGTGGAAGGCGCTGGCGAAAGTGCGGAAAAAGAAGATTCCGATTGTCGTGCTGCGCCCGAACCGGGATTCGGTGATTTCGGATAAGGTCCGTGCCCAGATCATCCAGCAGAACCCGTCGCTGATGATGCGCGGGATCCGCGGCACCTCGCATTTCCTGCCGATGGAGGCGCCCTATGAAGTGCGCGACCAGCTGTCGGCATTCATTGCGCGGCTGGTGGAACGCTTCACGCTGGAAGAAGACGGGCCGGTGTCGCGCAACCTGCGTCAGCGCCGGCGGCGAGTGGGGTAGGCCCTACCACAACTCACGTCCGGGTGACGCCACCCGCGCGAGCTTCTCCATCAGCCGTGCGAGTTCCGCCTGTTCTTTCGCGGTGAGCGTCGTGACCAGCCTTTCCTCTTCGGACAAGGCGAGCGGCACGATCAGTTCGTACACGTCGCGACCGGCCCCGGTCAGGAACAGCAGCGAGCGGCGGGCGTCTTCTGCCGAAGGGCGGCGCTCCAGGTAGCCCATCTCGATGAGGCCGGCGACGGCGCGGCTGACGGCGACCTTGTCCATCTGGGTGCGCTGGCCGATTTCGGTGGCGCTGATGCCGGGCGTGTCGGCGGTGACCGCCATCACGCGCCATTGCCAGACGGAGAGGCCGAACTCGCGGTCATAGAGCTCTGCAATCCGCTGCGACACGGCGTTCGACAGAACCGACAGCCGGAATGGCAGGAAGGTGGCGAGGCGCAGGGCGGCGGGCCGGGGGGTGTCAGGCATGGGGCATCCTTCAGACTCGCTTGCAGGGCGAGACAAATTTAGTTACATATGAAACTATCTTTTCCGACCTTGCAAGATGGGAGCCTTGATCATGGCCGACCTTTTCGACAACCCCGCCGGGCTCGATGGCTTCGAGTTTATCGAGTTCTCTGCCCCGGAGAAGGGCGTTCTGGAGCCTGTGTTCGAGGCGATGGGCTTCTCGAAGATTGCCCGCCACCGGTCCAAGGATGTCGAGCTGTGGCGGCAGGGCGGCATCAACCTGATCACCAATTACGAACCGAAATCGGCCGCCTGGTATTTCGCGCGCGAGCATGGCCCTTCGGCCTGCGGCATGGGCTTCCGCGTCCGCGATGCGCGCAAGGCCTATGCGCACCTGCTGGAACAGGGCGCCGAGCCCGTGCAGGTCGAGACCGGCCCGATGGAACTGCACATTCCCGGCATCCGCGGCATCGGCAATTCGATCATCTATCTCGTCGACCGGTATGACACCGGCGCAGGCGAGCTGACCATCTATGACATCGACTTCGACTATCTTCCGGGTGCGGACAAGCATCCGGTGGGTGCGGGCTTCAAACTGATCGACCACCTGACGCACAACGTCTATGGCGGGCGCATGAAGTACTGGGCGGACTTCTATCAGAAGCTCTTCAACTTCCAGGAAATCCGGTATTTTGACATCAAGGGCGAATATACCGGCCTGACCTCCAAGGCGCTGACGGCGCCGGACGGGAAGATCCGCATACCGCTGAACGAGGAAGGCAAGAGCGGCGGAGGCCAGATCGAGGAATTCCTGCGCGAGTTCAATGGCGAGGGCATCCAACATATCGCGCTGATCTGCGACGACCTTTATGCCTGCTGGGACAGGCTGAAGAAGCTCGGCGTGCCGTTCATGACGGCGCCGCCGGCCACCTATTACGAGATGCTCGATGGGCGACTGCCGGGGCATGGCGAGGATGTCGCCGGCCTGCAGTCGCGCGGCCTGCTGCTCGACGGCACCACCGAAGGCGGCCAGCCCCGCCTCTTGCTGCAGATTTTCGCACAGCCGAAGATCGGCCCGGTCTTCTTCGAATTCATCCAGCGCAAGGGCGACTATCGCGAAGGCTTCGGCGAAGGCAACTTCAAGGCCCTTTTCGAAAGCATGGAACGCGACCAGATTCAGCGCGGTGTCTTGAACGTTGAGGAGAAAGTGTAATGGCTGCGCCCAAACTTCGCGGCGTCCACCATGTCGCCTATCGCTGCAAGGATGCGAAGGAGACGGTGGAGTTTTACCAGAAGACGCTCGGCATGGAGTTCCAGCTGGCGATTGCCGAGGACCATGTGCCCTCGACCGGCGCCTATGATCCCTACATGCACATCTTCCTCGATGCCGGGAACGGCAACGTGCTCGCCTTCTTTGAGTTGCCCGAGCAGCCCGAAATGGGCCGCGACCCGAACACGCCGCAATGGGTGCAGCATATCGCCTTCCGCATCGGCTCGCTGGACGAACTGATGGCGACGAAAGCGCATCTGGAGTCGCTGGGTATCGATGTGCTCGGGCCCACCCATCACGGCATCTTCAAGTCGATCTATTTCTTTGATCCCAACGGGCATCGCCTCGAACTCGCCGCCGATATCGGCACGCCGGAGCAGATGGCGCAGCTGAAGTCTGTTGCCGAACCGATGATCGAAGAATGGAGCGCAACGAAGAAGGCGCCGAGGCATGCGGCCTGGCTGCATGAGAAGATCAGGGAAGAGACGAAGTAATCTTCAAACACAGAGATTGCGTCATCCCGGAAATCGCGTAGCGATTGTCCGGGACCCAGACAGGTACATCCAACTCAAAACTGGGTCCCGGGCATTTGCTGCGCAAATCCCGGGATGACGAACACATAGGGAAACGTCTGATGAAACTCGCCACCCTGAAGAACGGCACCCGCGATGGCCGGCTCGTAGTTGTCTCGAAAGACCTCACCCGCGCCACCGATGCGGCGCGCATTGCGCCGACGCTGCAGGCGGCGCTCGACAAGTGGGAGATTTATGGCCGCGAGCTGGCGATGCTGGCGGAGCAGGTGGAACTCGGCTCGGTGCCGACCTTCCGCTTCCACGAGCATGACGCGATGAGCCCCTTGCCGCGCGCTTATCAGTGGGCGGATGGTTCGGCCTATATCAATCATGTTGAGCTCGTCCGCGCCGCGCGCGGCGACAAGGTGCCGGAGAGCTTCTATTCCGATCCGCTGATGTATCAGGGTGGCAGCGATGGCTTCCTTGGTCCGCGCGACGCGATCCCGCTTAAAGATGTCGCCTGGGGCTGCGACATGGAAGGTGAAATCGCGGTGATTACCGATGACGTGCCGATGGGCGCGAGCGAAGCGGAAGCTGCTGCCGCAATCCGCCTTGTGATGCTGTGCAATGACGTGTCGCTGCGCGGGCTGATTCCCGGCGAACTCGCCAAGGGTTTCGGCTTCTTCCAGTCCAAACCCGCCAGCGCCTTCTCCCCGGTCGCGGTGACACCGGATGAGCTGGGCCCCGCCTGGAAGGATGGCCTCGTCCACCTGCCGCTGCGCGTGGACCTCAATGGCCAGCCCTTCGGCCGGGCGAATGCGGGCGTGGATGCGACCTTCTCGCTGCCGCGCCTTGTTGCCCATGCCGCGAAGACGCGGGCGCTGTGTGCGGGATCGATCATCGGCTCGGGCACAGTGTCGAACAAAGGCGCCGATGGCGGCGCGGGCAAGCCGGTCAGCGAAGGAGGGCTTGGCTATTCCTGCATCGCCGAAATCCGCATGATCGAGACGATCACGGGCGGCGCGGCGAAGACGCCCTTCATGAAGCCCGGCGACACGGTGCGCATCGAGATGCAGGATGTGGGCGGCCATTCCATCTTCGGGGCGATCGAACAGACGGTCGAGGCAGTCTGAACTTATTCAACAGATGTTGAAATCTGCATTGCGTTAGGGCATGCAGGCGCCGCAGATTGTGCTAATCACGAGATGACGGCGCGCAGGACAAGGGAGCTCATGCCGGATGGCAAGCAAGGTCTATAAATCGGCAAAGGAGGCTCTCGAGGGCCTCACCTTTGATGGCATGACGGTGATGGCGGGCGGCTTCGGCCTCTGCGGCATTCCGGAAAACCTGATCCTGGCGCTGCGCGATTCGGGCGCGAAGGATCTGACCGTGATTTCCAACAATGCGGGCGTCGATGATTTCGGCCTCGGCATCCTCCTGCGCACGCGCCAGATCAAGAAGATGATCTCGTCCTATGTCGGCGAGAACAAGGAATTCGAGCGCCAGTATCTCTCCGGCGAGCTGGAGCTGGAGTTCAACCCGCAGGGCACGCTGGCCGAGCGCTGCCGGGCAGGCGGGGCAGGCATTCCCGGTTTCTACACCAAGACCGGCGTCGGCACGATTGTCGCCGAAGGGAAGGAACACCGCGAGTTCAATGGCGAGACGTACATCCTCGAAACCGGCCTCGTCGCTGACCTCTCCATCGTGAAGGCAGAGAAGGCGGATACGCAGGGCAACCTCGTCTTCAACAAGACCGCGCGCAACTTCAATCCGCCCATGGCGATGGCGGGCAAGATCACCGTGGCGGAAGTCGAGGAGATCGTGCCCACGGGCGATATCGATCCCGACCATATCCACCTGCCAGGCATCTTCGTGCAGCGGATCGTGAAGGGCACATTCGAGAAACGCATCGAGCAACGCACCACGCGCAAGCGGGGAAGCTTCTGAAGCATCCGGCGCGAATCTGACGAGGAGGGGTCATGGACAGTTTCGAGAGTTTGAATGCCGTGCTGGCAACGCTGCAGGCGACCGTCAGTTCTGTGAACCTCTTCCTGACCGGTGGCCTTGCCTCGATCATCGTTGGTTTTGTTGCCTCGGCCATCGGCGCGCAGCTTCAGATGCGCCAGACGACACGGCGCGAGGGCAACCTGCGCTTCCACCAGTTCATGACCGAGTATGAGCAATACTGTTTCAGCGCGCCGACGGCGATTTCACAAGATCTGAACGCGATGGTCGAAGGCTGGGACAACCTGTTTTACAATGCCGCGAAACAGCCGTTCAACAGCGTGCTCTACCTCGCGCAGATGATCGACCGGTTTGATGCCGAGTACCTGAAATATATCAGCAAGGACAAGACCGGCTTCCTCGCACTCTTGCGCACACGGCAGGATGCGTCGATCGAAGCGCTGATCGATCTGGCAGATCATGCTCACGATCCGTATGGTCCGGAGTTCCAGGCTAAGGCCGCAAACCTTGTCGACAAGGTGATGGGAACCATCGCGCTGACGGAAACCGAAATGCCGGCGGGGCATACCGTGTTCAACGAGCACGCCGTCGCCCGTATCCGAGCCCGGCTTGAAAACTGCGTGGCCACGTTCGTGGCGGCGCATCCGCCTCCACTCCCTTCCGCGCAGCCACCTGCTCCGCCCAGCAACACCACTCCATAGGATCAGCCCATGCCCTGGACACGCGACGACATGGCGGCCCGCGCCGCGAAGGAACTGCACGACGGTTACTATGTGAACCTCGGCATCGGCATTCCGACGATGGTGGCCAACCACATCCCCGAAGGCATGGACGTGACGCTACAGTCCGAGAACGGAATGCTCGGCATGGGTCCGTTCCCGTATGAGGGAGAGGAAGACCCGGATCTGATCAATGCCGGCAAGCAGACGATCACTACGCTGCCGCGCACCAGTTTCTTCGACAGCGCCACCAGCTTCGCCATGATCCGCGGCGGCCATATCAACATCGCCATCCTCGGCGCGATGGAAGTGGCGGAGAATGGCGACCTCGCCAACTGGATGATCCCCGGCAAGCTGGTCAAAGGCATGGGCGGCGCGATGGACCTTGTTGCGGGCGTGAAGCGGATCGTTGTCGTGATGGACCATGCCAACAAAGCGGGCGAGTCCAAGGTGCTGAAGAAGTGCACCCTGCCGCTGACCGGCAAGGGCGTCGTCAACCGCATCATCACCGATCTCTGCGTGCTGGATGTCGTGCCCGGCGGGCTGAAACTCGTCGAACTCGCCCCCGGTGTGACGCTGGACGAAGTGAAGGCGAAGACGGAAGCGACGCTGGTTTAGGTCTGCCGTTTCTAGACTTTGCAGCTATCTCACCGTGTCATCCCGGCGAAAGCCGGGATCCAGTCAGCCGGGAGCGCAATCTGTCAGTCTGGGTCCCGGCTTTCGCCGGGATGACATGCAAGTTTGGCGGGTGGCTGGAAACGCCTACACGCCTTCCACAAACAGCACGCGGTAGTCGGCCGCCTGGAAGCGATGCTTCTTGGCTTCGGTATAGGCCGGGCTGTCATACCAGGCTTTCGCTTCGGCCATTGTCGGGAAGCTGAGGATCACCACACCGTCTGCGTCCGCGCCTTCGGTCACTTCATGCTTGCCGTAGAAGGCGAGCGGCGTGATCTGGTGGTCACCGCGCGCGTTCTTGGCGGCTTCGGCATAGCGCGCCATGGCGTCGCCGTCGCGCAGCTTCTCGCGGATCAGGATTACGAAAGCGGCCATGTTTATCTCCCTGTGACTGGCGGCGTAAGCCTCCGCCATCTGCAGGCGCCGCGCAATTCCTGACGCTGCGTCGCAGGCGGCAAGGGTTCCGCGCGCGGCTGAAAGCGGGTAGGGGTCTGCGCAGGAAAAGGGAGCTTCCCGCATGTCGCTGTTCGATGGTCTCACCCCGCTGCCGCCTGATGCCCTGCTGGGCCTGATGGCGGCCTACCGCGCCGATCCGCGCGGCGAGAAGTTCGATCTGGGCGTCGGCGTGTACAAGGACCTTGCCGGCCTTACCCCGATTTTCAGCGCGGTGAAAAAGGCCGAGGCGAAGATGATCGCGGCGCAGGATACCAAAGTTTACGAAGGCCAGCGCGGCAACACGGATTTCTGCGGTCATGCCGAGGATTTCGTGTTCGGAAAGGGCCATCCGGCCCGCAAGGAAGGCCGCGTGATCTCGTTCACCGCGCCGGGCGGTTGCGGCGCCCTGTTCCAGGGCGTCAGCCTGATGCGCAAGACCGGCACGCGCCGCGTCTGGGTTTCGCGTCCGACCTGGCCCAACCATCCGAATGTGGTGAAGTCGCTCGGCCTTGAGGTGAAGGAATACAATTATGCCGTGAACGGAGTATTCTCGCCCACAAGCATGCTGGAAGACCTGCTTCAGGCGGAAGAGGGCGACGGTGTCATCATCCAGGGCCCCTGCCACAATCCGACGGGCATCGACTTCCCGGCCGGCTTCTGGAAACAGCTGGGCGAACTCGTGCGTGGCAAGAAGCTCGCCGCGATGATCGATGTCGCCTATCACGGCTTTGCGGATAGTCTCGATGAAGACATGAAAGGCGTGCGCGCCTTCATCGCTGCGGCCGGCGAAGCGATGATCGCCTATTCCTGCTCCAAGAATTTCGGTCTCTACCGCGAACGCACCGGCTGCTTCCTTGTCGTGGGCGAGAGCCGCGAAGGCATCGACGCCGCCTACACCCATGTCGCCGACAATGGCCGCGCCACCTGGTCAATGCCGCCTGCGCACGGCGCGGGGATCGTCGCCACCATCCTCGGCGATGCGGAGCTGCGCGCCGAATGGGAAACCGAACTCACGGCGATGCGTGAGCGGATGAAATCCCTGCGCGTATCTTTCTCGGACGCCCTTCTCGCCGCGACCGGCTCGAACGAACTCGCCCAGCTGCGCCTGCAAAACGGCATGTTCTCGCAGCTGCCTGTCTCGGCCGCACAAACAGCGGAACTGCGTGACAAGCACGGCGTCTATATGCCGACTTCCGGCCGCATCAACATCGCCGGTCTGCACCCGGATCATATCCCTAGACTGGCGGAAATTCTGGCGCCTTATCTGAAGGGATAAGCCTCAGATACTGAGTCCTCGTGGCGCAATCCGCTCCAGCTCCGCCAGCATTTCCGGCGGCGCTTCCACGGCCTTGCGCGCGTCGAGGTCGAGTGAAATGGCCACCGCTTCGCACGTTGCCCACGGCCCCCCCGTCAGCGGGTCCATGAACCAGTGCACCAGGCCGTGCGTCTTGCCCTGAACCTTGCCGAGCGAAGTATAGGCGGCAAACACATCGCCGGCCTGCGGGTGGCGATGGTAGCGGATGCGGTATTCGAGCACGGCGGCGCCCATGCGCCGTCCGCCTGCGGACTGTCCGACACGGTTTCGCCAGTCGGCCAGCAGGTTCGGCACCGAATCCGAAATGCGCCCGATCACCCAGTAGGGCTGCATCCAGCCATGCGCGCCGCAATGCTCCGGCGGGACGGCGCCCATGCCGATCAACGGCGCTCCCGTTTTCTTCACGCGCTCCAGGGTGATGTCCTGAACGGCGATGCCAGGCGCATCCGGGTCAATGGACCGCGGCATTGCCTCGCCGGGCGTTTCGCCCTTCAGCGCCTCCAGCTTCGCGCGAGGCCGGCTGCTCCACGGGAAGGGTGTGCCTTCCGCTGTGTCGACATGGATAATCCGTGTACGGAATGAAGCCGACAGGCTGCCATCCGAATGGCGCAGCTCCTGATAGATCACCGCGTCATGCGTGCCGACGTCAAGGACGCAGCCGCGCATCGACAGCGGGCGGCCTGGAAGCACTTCGCGCACGAAGCGGATATGCTGATCCACAGGAAGAATAGTGGCAGGGGAATCCGGACGGAATGCGTTCGGCATGCCCGCCGCATGGGCGAGCGCCACCAGGCCTTCCAGTTGTTTCTCGACATAGACGCGCACATTCATGTGCCCCATCTCGTCGCAATCCCATTGATTGCAGCTGCCCTGCCAGAGCGGGATCATGCCGCACAGTTCCGGCAGGTGCCGCGCACTTCGACCACCGCGCGGGTCATATGAAACCCTGCGCCGCGCGTTTCGGATTTTAGCGCATTGCTGGTGGCCACCGCGTGCAGCTCCTCCGCGGAGTGGCACTGGTCGCAGATCAGGAACACGGCCGAATGGCTGTGACTGGTATGGCCGCAGGCGACATAGGCGTTGAGGCTCTCGATCTTGTGAACGAGGCCGGCCTCCTGAAGGAAATCGAGCGCGCGGTAGATGGTCGGCGGCTTGGCCGCGCCTTCGCCGTCGAGATTGGCCAGCAGGTCATAGGCCTTCGCAGGCCCCGCACTTTCCAGCAGCAGGCGCAGCACCTTGCGGCGGATCCGCGTCATCCGCTGACCTTGCCGCGCGACAAGGGCTTCGGCTTCCGTAAGGAAAGCGTCGGTGTCCGCAGGGCTGCACGGCGTGTTCGCGTGCCCGTGCGTATTAGGGGGGTGAGCGGGGGCCATTCCCCTATTTCGGGTGTTTTGCCCGGAATGTGAAGAGGCGGGCCTGAAGGTCTGGACGCTCCGGGCAAATCACTTGAGATTCACCTAGCGCGCGATTCTGGCGTGAAGGCGGAGAAACAGGCAATGCAGTTATCGGAACGGGAAGGGCTCGAACTCTGGCGCAAGGCGGTCACCGCCTCGGTGCGCTCGGACGCGCCGGACCTGACGGCCCGCCAGCAGGCCGTGCTGATGAGCGTTGCCCTGATGCCCGGCCCCCACACGGTACGCGGCCTTGCCGAACACCTCGGCGTGGCGAAACCTGCCATTACCCGGGCACTGGATGCGCTCGAGCGCCTGGACTTCATCCGCCGCCTGCCGGACGATTCAGACCTTCGCTCGATCTTCATCGAACGCACGCCTGCGGGCATGACCTATCTGCGCGCCTTTGCCCGCCTCATTCTGGCCGCGGCTTCGGGCGAGGAGACGGGTGGCAAGTCTCCGGCCAAACGGTCCAGCGCCGCCGCCTGAGTGCGCACCCCGAGGGCCATCCCATGCCCGACCTGAACGACAAACGCCTTGCCCGCCCCGAAGGGGCGCATGTCCCGCATCAGGTCATCGTGCCGGCCGCGCCGCTGCGCGACCAGCCGCAGGAAGCCGCCCGGCTCGACACCCAGCTTCTCTGCGGCGAGGTGGCCGATGTGTTCCGTGAGGAGGGCGGCTTCGCACTCGTCCGCGCGCGGAGGGATCACTATACCGGCTGGGTGCCGGTGGCCGCGCTGTCACGCGCAGTCATGGCCCCGACGCACAAGGTCAGCGCGCTGCTCACCCTCGGCTTCCGCGCGCCCGATCTCAAATCACCGAACCCGTCGCTCCTGCCCCTCGGCGCCTTGCTGACGGCGACCGGCCAGCGCGAAGGTGCGTGGATCGATTGCGGGCGCAGCGGCTGGGTGCATGAGCGCCATCTCGCCGGGCTGGATGTGTTCAGCGCAGACCCGGCAGGCATCGCCGAGCGTTTCCTCGAAGCGCCCTATCTCTGGGGCGGGCGCGGCGAGCCGGGGCTGGATTGTTCCGGCCTCACCCAGCAGGCCTTTGAAGCGTGCGGCGTGCTGTTGCCGCGCGATTCCGATATGCAGGCCGCCTGGGCCGGAGACGAAGTGGAGCGCTGGCAGGCGCCCGGCGCGCTGAAGCGCGGTGACCTCATCTTCTGGGAAGGCCATGTCGGCATCATCACGCGTCCGGACGAACTGCTGCATGCCAATGCCTGGCACATGGCGGTGGCCCGCGAGCCGCTGAGCGCGGCAATCTCCCGGATCCGCAAGATCGCGGGCGAGGTGACCTGCGTGCGACGCGTGAACATCGCCAGGTCGCGCGGGGTGATGCCGGAGTGGATGACCGCTGACTAACGTGGCAACATGCGCGCCATGACCTCCATCCGCGTTCTCCCGCTCACCAGTTCCCGCACCCGCGCCTTCCGCGAGGCTTACGCAATCTACGAAACCGCCATCCCGCGCGGAGAGCAGAAAACCCGCGCCCAGATCGTCGCGGGCCTGAAACATCCGGGATTCCGATATTGGGCATTCGAGTATGAGGGCGAGATCGCGGGCATCGCCATCCTCTATACCTCAGAGGCAGAGCAGGTGCTGCTGCTGGAATATCTCGCGATCTCGCCCGGGCTGCAGGGCAAGGGCCTCGGCTCGCAGCTTTTCCGCGCCGCCTTCGAGGCGAGCCGCACCGATCCGCGTATGCTCCTGCTGATCGAAGTCGATTCCGAGAATGACAGGATCAGCGAAAAGGAAAAGCGCATACGGCTCAGCCGCAAGCAGTTCTATCGCCGCCTCGGCTGCCTGGAGGCGGAGGGGTTCAACTATATCCTTCCGCTCGAGAATTATGGCCCGCCGCCGCGCATGAGCCTGCTGGTGCTCGGCGCGCGCGGCAACACCGTCGACACGTCGCGCCTGCGCCGCGCGCTGCAGGACATCTACGTCAACGTCTACAAATGCGACCCGTCCGATCCGCGCCTTGACCGGATGTTCGAAGGCCATCGCCGCAGCATTCGTCTGGTCTAGGAGACCCCATGCCCGTCATCAGTTTCAGCAATCAACTCTCGGCGGGCGACATTCTCACCGCGATCGCGTTCATCGCAACGCTCGTGGCAGGCATTGTCTCGCTTCGCCGCTTCGCGCAGACGCTGAAGAACGCGCACTATGCCGAACTCGACAAGCTCTATTTCGACATCATCAAGCTCGGCATTGACCGGCCCTGGCTGGTCGAGCCGCACAGTGCGGAGGCGCGGGGCAATCCGTCCGCCTACGGCGTATATGCCTTCCTGATGTTCAATTTCCTCGAGACCATCTATGACCGCGTGCCCGGTAACGACTATCTCTGCCGCACCTGGTATCCGATCATCCGGCATGAATATACCTTGCATGGGGACTGGCTGCGCGAGGGCACCAACAAGGGCCGGTTCAAGAAGGAGTTCATCACCTTCCTCGAAGCGGAAAAATGGAAACGCTATTGCTGACCCAAACAAAAACCCCCGGCCGGAGCCGGGGGTTTTGCGTTTTGCCGGTATGCCCGGATCAGGTCGGTTCAACTTCCTCAGCCGGGGCGACTTCGCCCTCTGCCGGAGGCAGCGCGATATCGGTGGCTTCGGTTGCGCCTTCGCCTTCTGCCGGTTCGGCAGCTGCGTCAGCCGGAACAGCTTCGCCTTCAGCAGCGGCACGCGGTTCCGGGAAGGCCAGGGCGTTCTCGGTGTTGGCGGCGAGATAGGCGATGACGTTGGCGCGGTCCTGGTCGCGCTTCACGCCGGCAAAGGACATCGAGGTGCCGCGGATATAGCTCGCCGGTGCCTTCAGCCAGGCATCGAGGTTCTCGTAGGACCACTCGCCTTCCGCGGCGTTCATCGCGGCAGAATAGTTGAAGCCCGCGATATGGGCCTTGCTGGCGCCGACCGTGTTGTGAAGGTTCGGGCCGGTGCCATTGGCGCCGCCGGGGGCGATCGTGTGGCAGGTGGCGCACTGGCCGGCGAACAGGCGCTCGCCGCGGCTCAGATCAGCGATGGCGAGGGCCGCGCCGAGGTCGAACACCTCTTCGGCAGCGTCTGCCGAGGCCGCTTCGGCGATCTCGACACAGTAATGGAACTGCGAACACATCTTTTCGCTAAGCGTCTGTTCTGCGCCGTGGTCGTCGCCGTGATGGGCGCCGGAATCGCCGAACACCAGGGCCGGCAGCTGCATCAGCGCCATCAGGCCGAGCGCCGTGGCCAGCAGGGCGCCGAAGATCTTGTTGAGACCGAGTTCTCCCATGGGGGCAATCCTTCGAATCTATCGCGTTTTTGCGTCTTGGCGGGCGCCTTTTGGCACGCTAACCGGGTGCGCACAATATAAACGGTGCCTCAGAGAGGCGCTGCCCCCCGGTGTCGCGGCGATCAGACGCATGCTCCCGGAGGTCAGCTGGCAGGGATTTCCGGAATGACGCTTAAAATAGCCTATCAGGGCGAGCCCGGCGCGAACTCGCACATTGCCTGTGGCGAGGCCTTTCCGGGCCATGAGCCGATGGCGTGCCGGACCTTCGAAGACTGTTTCTCTGCCGTGGAGCGGGGCGAGGCGGCCTTGGCCATGATCCCGGTCGAAAACACCATCGCCGGCCGGGTCGGCGACATTCATTACCTCCTGCCCACCACCCAGCTGCACATCACCGGCGAATATTACCTGCCGATCCGCTTCCAGCTGATGGCCCTGCCGGGGACGAACCTGTCCGACGTGAAGAAGGCGCGCTCCCACATCATGGGGCTCGGCCAGTGCCGCAACTTCCTGCGCAAGCATGGCATTGATCCGGTTACCGCTGCTGACACGGCCGGGGCCGCACGCGAGGTGTCGGAGCTGAAGGACAAATCCGTCGCTGCCATCGCGCCGCGCCTGGCGGCTGAAGTGTACGGTCTCGAAATTCTCGCGGAGAATATCGAGGACGCAATCCACAACACCACGCGCTTCGTCATCATGTCGCGCGAGCCGGCCGATATCGATGCGGGCGAGGGGCCGGCGAAGACAGCCTTCCTGTTCGAGGTGCGCAACATACCGGCCGCTCTCTACAAAGCGCTTGGCGGCTTTGCCACCAACGGCGTCAACATGACGAAGCTCGAGAGCTATCTCGTCGGTGGCTCGTTCGAAGCGTCGCAATTCTATGCCGAGATCGAAGGCCACCCGGACGAGCGCCCGGTGCAGCTTGCGCTGGAGGAACTCGGCTTCTTTTCGCAGTCCCTGAAAATCCTCGGCGTGTTCCCCAAGACGGTAAACGCCCGGCTTTGAATTTTTTTCGCGGCGATTGTCGAAACCGGCAGACCTCGCGGCTCATCATTGCAGGCAGGACTCCTCCTGCCGTTTTGATGGAGCCAAGAATGACCCGTTTCCTCCCGGCCCTTGCCGCTCTTGCGCTTGCGGCCCTGCCGGCCAGCGCCGAGACCTATACACTCTTTATCTATGAGACCCCGGCCGACATCGCCCTGCGCACCGATGCGGGCACGGACGGCGCGGCTTACTGGGCCGCCTATGCCGAGTTCGGCGCGCGGCTGGGCCGCGACGGCGTCGCGCGCGGCGGGGCGCCCCTGATCCCCGGCGAGACCGGCACTGGCGAACTCGTTCTCGGGGGCTATTTCCAGATCGAGACCGCTTCGCGCGCAACTGCCGAAGCCTATGCAGCGGAGGCGCCATCCTCGAAACGCGGCGGCAAGACCGTCATCCTCGAACATCTGCCGACGCCCGGCATGATGGCCCCGCAATAGTCCGCAACCCAGTTAAGGAACACGAACCATGCAATACATGCTGATCTTCACCGAACCCACAGAAGCCTTCGCCAAGCGCGAGGACCCTGCCGAGGCGCCTGCCTATTGGGGCGCGTGGACGGCCTATATGGGCGCGATTGCCCAGGCCGGCATCATGGTCAATGGCGACGGGCTGCATCCGCCGCACACCGCCACGACCGTCCGTATCCGGAACGGCAAGCGCGATGTGCAGGACGGCCCGTATGCCGACGTCAAGGAACAGCTTGGCGGCTATGTCGTGATCGAAGTCCCCAACCTCGATGCAGCGCTCGCCTGGGCCGCGAAGTCGCCGTCTGCAGAGTATGGCTCTGTGGAAGTGCGCCCCGTGCTGCCGCCGCCGGTCCGCTGAATGAGTGAGGGAGACGCCCGCCATGCTGCCGAAGCCGCGGCCCGCCGCAGCTATGGGCGTCTCCTGTCTCTCATCGCGCGCTCGACCCGCGACATCGCCGCCGCCGAAGATGCCCTTGCAGATGCGTTCGCCGAAGCGCTGCGCGTCTGGCCAGAACGCGGTGTGCCGGATCGTCCCGAGGCCTGGCTGCTGACAGCCGCGCGGCGCGCTGCCGGCCATGCCCGCCGCCACCAGGGCGTGCGCGACTCCGCCGCGCCCGCGCTTGAACAGGTTTATGAAGCCATGCAAAGCCGGACCACACCCGAGTTTCCAGACGAACGCCTGAAGCTGATGTTCGTCTGCGCGCATCCGGCCATCGACGAGACTGTCCGCACGCCGCTGATCTTGCAGACCATCCTCGGTCTCGACGCCGCGCGCATCGCCCGGGCCTTCCTCGTCGAGGCACCGGCCATGTCTCAGCGGCTCGTACGCGCCAAAGCGAAGATCCGCGATGCGGGCGTCGCCTTCGAAGTACCGGACACGTCCGCGCTGCAGGAGCGGCTCGAAGATGTGCTTGCCGCGATCTATGCCGCCTACACGCTCGGCTGGGACGATGTGCCGGGCGAGGCCGCAGCAGACGAGCGGCTGACGGAGGAAGCGATCTTTCTCGCGCGGCTGGTAGTCATGTTGCTGCCGCAGGAGCCCGAGGCGAAGGGCCTGCTCGCGCTGATGCTGGCCAGTGAAGCGCGCGCACCCGCGCGGCGCGGGCACGCCGGCGCCTATATTCCGCTCAAAGATCAGGATGTAGGTCTGTGGAACGCCGCGCTGATCGCGGAGGCAGAGGCGTGCCTGCGGTCAGCGGCCATGCTCTCGAGGCCGGGACGCTTCCAGACCGAGGCTGCCATCCAGTCCCTGCACAACCAGTCGGTCATGCAGGGCAACGTACCGGCCTCGGCTCTGCTGATGCTGTATGATGTGCTGGTGCGCCAGTCACCGGCGATCGGCGCAGCTGTCGCGCGGGCGGCGGCGTATGGCGAGCACCGGTCCGCCGAAGAAGGACTTGCGCGCCTTGGCGAGATTCCGGAAGCGCGAGTCGAGACGTACCATCCCTACTGGGCGGCGCGTTTCCATCTGCTGCAAGCTGCGGGGCGCCTGAACGAAGCGGCGCAGGCACATGCAAAGGCCATCTCCCTGACGCGCGATCCGGCGCTGATCGCGTTCCTGACATCTCGGCTGATCAAGCCGGAATAGGATCAGCCCTAGCGCCGCGCGGTTTCCAGCCGCGTCAGTCCGCACGCGGCAGTGATTGCCGGCTCGACATGATCGACAAACAGCTTCGCCTTGCCGCGCAGCTTGCCCGAACTCCACACCGCATGGATCGGCAGGCTCGGTCCCTGCCAGTCCGGCAGCACACGGACGAGACGGATTTCGCCGGTGCATTCCGAAGCGAGCCAGGCCGGCGCAAGGAACAGGCCGAGCCCGCCGGCAGCCGCTTCCAGAAGCGTTTCGCCGGAGGAGGCGCGGAAGGGGCCATCGACACGCGCTTCGAAATGCTCGTTGCCCTTGGTGAGGTCCCAAACCGTCTGGCGCGAATGACGGAAGACCACGGCATCGTGCTGGCTGAGGTCTGAGGGGTGCTTCGGTGTGCCGCGCCGGTCGAGATAGGACTGCGCCGCCCACAACACCTGCGAGGCCTCACCGACTTTCTTCGCCATCAGCCGAGAGTCGCGCAGCTCCCCGAGCCGGAAGGCGATGTCGACCCCTTCGGCGACAAGATCCGTCAGCGCATCATCCGAGATGAGATCGACACGGATGTTCGGCCAAAGCGCCAGGAAGTTCGTCACCGCCGGGGCGATCACGCGGCGCGCGAAAGAATGAGAGCAGGAAATGCGCAGCAGGCCGACCGGCGCATGCTCCAGTCCGCGCGCTTCGGCTTCGGCTTCGTCAAACTCGGCGAGGATGTCGGCGGCGCGCCGGTAGAAGCGCTCGCCGGCTTCAGTGAGGCTCAGCGCGCGCGTGGTGCGCTGGAAGAGGGTGGTGCCCAGCGCCGCCTCCAGATCCTGCACGCGGCGCGAGACAGTCGGCTGGCCAAGCTCAAGATCCGCCGCCGCGCGCGAGAAGCTGCCCGCATCCGCAACACGGATGAACAGGCGCATTGCATCAATCCGGTCCAAGACATTCCACCTCATGCGATTGCCGCATGAAACATAGGCTATGCGCTGAATTTCTGCGAGGGGGGCAACGGCCTCACGCAGCCGTGATTCCGGATCACGGGAGCGTGCTTTGAGGCAATCCGGTCAGTCATGGCATGGGCGCCTATAGCTTAGGACGCCTCCATGAACCGCCTCATCATCAAATACGCCCCTGTCGCATATGCTCTCATCGCCTCGGCTGTCTTCCTCGACAGCCTGCGATTCAAGTTCACCAACGCGCCGGAGACGCAGACCATCTTCGGCAAGCTCGATGCATGGGCGGCGAGCTTCGGCGCCGGCGGCCTGTTCGCCCAGACGGGCTTGTTCAGCCAGTATCTCATCGGCTCTGCCGAACTGGTCGCCTCCGCCCTTTTGCTCGCGAGCCTCGTGCCCGCGTTCAGCCGCCTGCGCGCCATCGGTGCCCTGATCGCCACTGCGGTCATGACGGGCGCGGTCAGCTTCCACCTGTTTACGCCGCTCGGCATCGATCCGAATGCGGATGGCGGCGGGTTGTTCGCGATGGCGGTTGTCGTCTGGCTCACATCGATCGCGATGCTGGTGGCAAACCGCAGCACGCTCTCCGAACTCGCCGCCGCCATCACCGGCGTGCTCTTTCCTCAACCCCTTTCGGGACTGCGGCCTGCCCCTGCGCAGTCCTGAACCTGGCCGCGGAGGGGCGATCTCCCCCTCATCAAACCCTCCGCGGCCACACTTTCTCTCCCTCTTCTCTCCGCACAAGGACTTGATCCATGAACATCCGATCCCTCCTGGCCGCGACAGCCTTCCTGCTTGTCCCCGCCATCGCCCTGCCGGCGCCCGCGTTGGCTGAACCGCACGTCTATACCAGCGCGTTCGACAACATCGCGGTGCAGGGCTACGACCCTGTCGCCTATTTTACAGATGGCAAACCGGTGAAAGGCGCGAAGCAATTCTCGGCCACTTACATGGGCGCCGAGTTCCGCTTCGCCAGCGCAGCAAACCGCGATGCGTTCAAGGCGGAGCCCGCAAAGTACGCGCCGCAATATGGCGGCTATTGTGCGTGGGCCGTAAGTCAGGGCTACCATGCGAAAGGCGACGCGAAGAACTGGAAGATCGTCGATGGCCGACTGTATCTCAACTACAACACTTCGATACAAAAGAAGTGGGAAGCGGACATCCCGGGCTTCATCGCGGCGGCCGATGCCCAGTGGCCGGTGATCAACAAGTAAGGGCGACCTTCACGGATTCGCAGCGCGCCGGCAGGGACACCTGCCGGCGTTTGCATGTTTGCAGCGTGCGGAGAGTCGCGGCGCAGCCTGTGGATAACTTTTCCGGAAGGCGTCTGAGAGGTATTGCCCAGCGAGGTGCGGCGGAGGGGCCCGCGAGCGGCGGAGGAAGATTGAAGCGTTCTGAGGAACGCGAGCAAATTCCTTGAAAAACAAAAAGAAACACGGGCGAACTTGCGTCCGCCCGTTCAATCTGAAGATAGTCCGTAGACTTACTTCTTCTTCTTTGCAGCCGGTTTTTTGGCGGCGGGTTTTTTCGCAGCGGCCGGCTTCTTAGCGGCAGCCGGCTTTGCAGCAGGCTTTTTCGCGGCGGGTTTTTTCGCAGCCGGTTTTTTGGCGGCGGGTTTTTTTGCAACTGCCATCTTCGATCTCCTTTGTATGGCCTGCCAATAATATCCTGATTCGTGGGAAATCAACTCCCAATTTTCATTTTTCAGGCGAAATCTTGTATTAGTCCGTACACGGTCAATCGTTCCGGAAGGCCCAGGCCTTCATGATATGGTGCGCAATCGCCTGTGCCGGCGGGCAGAACAGCTCGGCATGGGTGCCGTTGAGAATGTCCCGCATCTCGCTGCGCGGAATCCAGCGCGCGCTCTCCAGTTCCTTCGAGTCGATGCGGATCTCCTCGTTGTCGGCGGGCAGGATGAAGCCCATCATCAGCGAAGACGGGTAGGGCCAGGGCTGGCACGCAACATATTCGGCGCGCGCAGGGTCGCACAGGATGCCGGCCTCCTCGAAAATCTCGCGCGCCGCCGCCTGTTCGATCGTCTCGCCCGGTTCGCAGAAGCCCGCGAGGCACGACATGAACCCCGCCGGCCAGAATTTCTGCCGCCCGATGAGCGCCTTGTCGCCGCGAACCGCCAGCATGATCGCGACCGGATCGGTACGCGGGAAATGTTCGGCGCCGCAAAGCGCACACTGCGCCTTCCAGCCTGCATCGACGATTCCATTCCTGCCGCCACACTTCGCGCAGAAGCCGTGCGAGCCGTGCCAGAGGAAAAGACTGCGCGCAGTCGAGGCGCAATTGGCGTCCATCGCCGGCATGCGCGCGGCGGCCTGACGAAAATCCTGGAACTCGCCGATGCCTTCGATCAGCGAGCCGGCAAGATCGAAGCGCGGCGGCAGATCGACAGCAAACACGGGCGCGCCGCCCTTGTCCTCACCAAGGAACAGCCGCGGTGATCCGGGCGACACGCGCTCGATCTCCGGGCCCATCCAGACCAGCCCGCCATCGCGCGCGACCAGCGGTGCGCCATCGCGCAGTACGAGGATCAGTACGTCCTTCTGCTTGAAGGCGATATCGAGCCAGGCCTCATCCGTGCGGCGATGCGCAGCGCGGTTGATGGGCTTGGCGGCGAGAGGAATGTCGTTCGAGTTTGTCATGGCGCGGCAACTTATCCGGTTTCGCGAACAAGGGAACGGGCCTCGCAAGGTCACGCATATGCCTTTACTCCGCCCCAGTCTGGTGTGCTAACTCCGGCAAACACAGGGAGGGGAGTCCCATGAAACCGAGATTAGCTGCGAGCCTGATCGCCCTGATGACGGCGGCAACCGCCTGCACGAGCTGGCGTTCCGCGACGCCGGAAACTGAAGCCACACTTGCCCCCGCAAGCGAGACGGTGAAAGCCAACCGTTTCGCAGACGTGACGCTGGGTGAGCCCGACGAGTCGCGCCCTGCCTATGCCGACCCCGCGCTGGATGTGCTGCGCTCGACAAAACTCGCACGCTTCAACAGCGAGGCTGAGTTCCATAGCTGGCTGAAGCTCGTGCGTGACGCCTCGCAGGCGCGCGGCGGGTATTGGTGGCGCGGCAGGGCCTACGAGACCGCGATGCCGGCGCCGATTGCCGAAAGCGCCGCGCCCGGATCACCGCCGCCGCCGCCGCCGCCGCCCGGCGCAGCGGCACCTTCCGCGGATGCTGCGATGGAGTCCATCGTCGTCACGGGCTCAACAATTCCCGCAGATCCGGAAAATCCCGAGATCACCAACAACCAGAAAGCCGGGGTTGATGAAGGCGGCATCGTCAAGCAGATCGGCAACTATCTTGTCGTGCTGCAGGATGGGCGCCTGTTCGTCACCGACCTGAAGCCCGGCGGCGTCAATGGCCTGAAGCTGACTGACCGCGCCAATGTCTACCGCTCCAGCAATGAAGACACCTGGTATGACGAGATGCTCGTCGCCGGCCGCACCATCCTCGTCACCGGTTATTCCTATGCGGAGAATGCGAGCGAGTTCACGGTGCTGAACCTCTCCGACGACGGCAAGGTCACGCGTCAGGCCACCTTCTACATCTCGTCGGACGACTATTATTCCGGGAGCAATTACGCGACGCGGATGATTGACGGCAAACTCGTTATCCATACGCCGATCTTCGTGTCGGGGCGTGGCTGGTGGGATGCGTTCGATCCGCCGGAGATCCGCGAATGGCGCAAGGAAGGCGAGGAAGGCGAACGCGCGCACCTGCGCGGCCGCCCGCTTTTCCGCGCCGAGGATATCTGGATGCCGGTGCAGCGCCTGCTCGATCCGGTCATTCACACGGTCACCGTCTGCGACATCTCCGGCGCGACGGACGCGTCCGCACCGCTCTGCAACGCTACCGCCATCGTCGGTGCCGAGCAGCATACCTTCCTCGTCACCAAGGACGCCTTCTGGCTTTGGCTCGATCCGAGCTGGACAGAGCGCAGCCATGAGGCCAGCGACGAGGCGCTCGACGCCTGCGATGAACGCCTCAGCCACGCGCCGGTGCGCGAGGTCGCGCACTCCGCGCTCGTAAAGCTGCCGATCAATGGTGACACGCCCCAGGTGCTCGGCGTGCGCGGCTCGCCGCAGAACCAGTTCTCGATGGACATGGACGCCGGCACCTTCCGTGCCGTGACGGACTGGCATTCCGCCGCCTGCGATCCGGACTGGAGCGATGAAGCCACACTGACCTTCTTCGATGCGCCGCTCACCGCACTCAGCGATACGTTCCGGGATGAACCCGGCGGGCGCTATGTGCCGCTGCCGACGCCCGGCACGACCGACTATGAAGCCCGCTTCACCGAGAAGCATCTCGTCTATGGCGCGCGCGGCGGCTGGGGCACATTGGCGCCGGATGAAAGCGAAGCCCCGCGCGAGGAAGGCCGGGCGATCATCGTGCCGGTCGACAATCCCTCCTGGCCGGTCACCGTCACCGTGCCGCATGACGTGATCCGCGCCGAGCGGGCAGGGCCGTACATGGCGCTCACCGGCTACCGCGACCACAAGGGCCTCAGCGTCTCGTTGATTGACCTGCGCCTTGAGGAGCCGAAACGCGCCAGCACATTCGTGATGGAGAACCGCTACGAGAGCGAGAACCGCAGCCACGCCTTCAATTCGGCCATCGGCGCAGATGGCGCGGGCCTCATCGGCCTGCCGACCGTGTCACGCTCGGAAGAGTCGGATCGCTGGTGGTGGTGGTCGGACTCCTCCGACCTCTCCTACCTCGCCGCCGATGCGAAAGGCCAGCTGACCACCGCCGGCGAACTTATCGCCACGCGCCGCGATCCCAACACGGACATGCCCACCGGCTATGAATGCGAAGTTTCCTGCGTCGACTGGTACGGCAATGCCCGGCCGATCTTCACAGGGGGCCGCTATCTCGCGCTGATGAACTCCGAGCTCGTCGAAGGCGAACTCGTGGATGGCAGGATCAAGGAGATCCGCCGCATCGACCTGACGGCGAAGCCTGACTGATCAGGTCGTCGCGCCGCTTGCACGGGCGTTGAGATGGTCGACCAGCTCCGGCGTGATCGTGCCGGTGGCGGTCAGGCCTTCCATCGTCTGGTAATCGCGGATCGCTTCGGCGGTGCGCGGACCAACGACACCGTCCGGTGCGCCGGCATCGAAGCCCAGACGGCCGAGCGCGGTCTGCACGGCCTGCACCTGCAGCGGATTGCCGGTGTTCCAGCGCTGGGCGCCGAACTTGCCATTGGCGAGGCCATTCGGCGCTGACGCTTTCCAGCTGCGCGCGCGTTCGCTCACGTCCACCGCGTCCGACATCGGAATGCGGGCGCGCAGGTTGGTCACTTCCTGTTTCGCGCCGGCATCGCCGCCGATTGCCGCCACTTCAAACCAGAACAGCGCTTCAGCGAGATTCTTCTCCGTGCCGATCCCTTCGGCATGCACGACGCCGAGATTGTACTGCGCGTCCAGAAGGCCGTGCTCGGCTGCCTTCGCAAACCAGGCGACTGCGTCCGGCTCGGACTTCGGCCCGCCTTCGCCTTCAGCCAGGAACAGGGCATAGTCATACATCGCGCCGATATGGCCGGCTTCGGCGGCTTTCTGAATCAGGCCCCGCGCTTCGATCAGGTCGCGGTCAACGCCATTGCCGCGCTCATAGAGCTTGCCGAGATCATACTGCGCCGGGGCAATGCCCTTCTGGGCAGCGCGGCGCAGGAAGGACGTCGCGGTTTCGACATCGCCTTCCTTCATCTTCACCTGCGCATACTGGTATTGCGCGATGGCGTTGCCGGCATTGGCTTCGGCCTCGACGCTGACAATAGAAGGAATGCGCGGGAAGGTCGCATCCGCACGCGCGGCCAGCCGCACGGGCGCCTCGCGCTCCGACTGCGCCGGATTTCCCGCCTCGATGGCCGTGGCTGCGGTGACGATGGTCTGGATCGCTGCCTGTTCGGGCGTCAGTTCCGGCTTCGGCTTCGCATCCGCCTTCGGCTTGGCCAGCACCGGCTTCGGCTTGAGGCTCGGTGCTGCCTCCGGAGCGGGGACGGGAACGGGATCTATCGCGGCGCTGGTCAGCTGCGCCATCTCGACCGGGGCCTGCTGCGCGCTTGTGGCGGCGGCTTCGGCCAGTTCGAGAATGCTGGCAGGCTTAGCCTCTGCAGGCGTTGCCTCTCCGAACAGTTCCGTGGCGGCCAGTGCGGCGTCATCTTCGAACAGCACGTCTTCCGCGTCCGCTGCCGGGGTGACCTCTGCCACTTGTGTTGCGGCGGGCGTGCCCGTCTGCGGATCGACATAGGTGTCCACCGGGCCGGCGATCACCGGCTGCGGCGGCTGCTTGCCGCGCAGGTAGAGAAATCCCCCAACTCCGGCGCCGGTTGCAACCACGGCCGTAGCAGCGAGATACAGCGGCAGCTTCGACACGCCGGATTTCGGCGAGGTGGCCGGGGTCTGGGCGGCAGGCTTGGCGCGCGGGGTCTGTTCGACAGCGGCCATCGCGGCGCGGCGCGCGCGTGCGATATAGTCGCTGGTCTCCTGGTCTTCCGGAATCGTGCTCGTTTTTGCCAGCACGGCAGCGAAGTCCGGTTCTTCATCGAAGATGTCGGACTCGCGTGTCTCGGCATGGCTGTGCTCGAGGCTGTCATCCAGCATCTCGAACCCGTCGAGCTCCGAGACCGGATCAAAGCCGCGCGCATCATCCTCTTCTTCGGTAAGCGGGGCAGGTGCAGCCGCCATCGCGGCCTGCGGCGCGGGCGTTTCCTGTGCTGGCTCCTCGAAACCTGCGTAGAGGTCATCCTCGTCCACCGGCACATCGGCGACATAGGAATGCACCGGCGGCGCAGCCTGCTCGGCCTGAGCCTCAGCTTTCGCGGCCGAGATGCGGCTCGCGGCGGCGCGGATTGCGTCGAAATCTGCCTTGTACGGACTTTCCGGTTCGGCGTCCTCGATCACTTCCCAGCCCGAGAAACCTGCCTGGAATTCTTCTTCCGGCTCTGCCGCTTCCGGCGCGGAGGTGAAGATGTCCTCGACCATCGTCGGGCTGCCCGGCAGATCTGCTGGCGCCTCGTCTGCCATCACCGGCGGCGGGACGGGAACGTCCGGCGGCGTGGTGAAGGCTTCGAGGCTTTCCAGCCGTGTGGCGAGCGCGGCAATCGCGCGCTGCACCGGCGAGAGCGATTCAGAGGACTGCGCCTGCATCCGCTCAAGCCGCTCGGACACACCCGCGAGCGCGTCGGAGAGGCGCGCGTCCGAGGCCTGGCGCATCCCATCCAGATCCTGCGCAAGGGCGCTGATCGCTTCGTCCTGACGTTTCTGCAGCCGCACAGCGGCAACGGTGACCTGCTCGCCGACCTGTTCGATCGCTTCGGCGTTGCGGATTTCGCTTTCCTCGATCCGCTCCTCCACATGCGTGGCGAGCGCGTCGATGCGTTCGGCGACCGTGGCGCCAAGCTTGCCGATTTCTTCCTGCACGGCGGCGGTGACATTGCCGGGGCCCTGCGCCTCGACTTCGGCGAGGCGGGTCTTCAGTGTACCCACATCTTCCGCATAACGCGCATCCTGGGCTTCCGCTGCGCGGGCAATCTCGCTCGCCATTTCAAGGCGGGCGCTGTCGACGGCCTGGCGCACCGAGCGGGTGAGGTCTTCAAAGCGCTGCTCGAATTCCTGCTTCAGGCGTCCGGCCAGTTCCGGGTCCACGGTTGAGGCAACCGCCTCGATCCGTTCGTCGAGATGAGCGAAGGTTTGTTCAAGGCTCTTGAGTGCGGTGTCGGTGCTGGTCTCGGCGCGGTTGAGGCGCTCCTGGATGCGGACCAGCGTGCCTTCCATCGAGTCGAGCGCGCCGGAGACATCGGCTTCGACCGCCGAGAGCCGGGCTTCGGCCTGATCGGACCGGGCAAGGCGTTCCTGCACCTGCGTCTCGAGATTGCCCAGCCGGTCCGCCAGCTGGCGCGTCTGGCCTTCGGCGCGAAGCTCCGCCTGCTGAACAGCCCGCTCCACGCGCGCGGCCGCTTCCGACAGCGTGCGGTCCACGCGCGTCTCCATGCCATCGACACGTTCCTGCATGTCGGCAAAGCCGGCTTCGACGCGGCCCTTGATGGCGGCGGTTTCGTTCTGGGTCAGCTCGCCTTCATCATAGACATGGCTGGCAAGCTTGCCGAGCGCGTCTTCGAGCGCCTTCAGCGCTTCCAGGTTACGCGCGCCGCTGTCGTCCTGCTCCATGCGGCGGACCTTGGATTGCAGCGCCTCATGCGTGACGCGCATCTCCTCGATCAGGCCTTCGACATGGCCGGCGACCGCAGCGGTCGTCTGCTCGGCATTCTGCAGGCGGGCGACGAGGCCGAGCACGGTATGGTCGATGCCATTGATGGCGAGGGTCGAGCGCGCCTCGGTCGCCTCGATGCGGCGGGTGAGGCGGTCCAGCGCCGTCGCCGGATCATAGGCCGGCGCATGATGTTGCGGCTGGGGCTGCGGCGGGGGCGCGGTGCGCCGCGTATAGGAGTAAGGAGTTTCCATGGGCTGCGGTTGCGGCTGGCGCGGCAGCGGTTCTTCCTCAGACATCAGAAGGCGGTTCAGGTATTCGCCCAGGGTGATTCCTTCGGCCATCGCGGCTTCCCGCGCGGCTTCCCGGGCCCGCTGGTCGAATGCCCGCCCGCTCCAAGGTCCACCCTGACTCATGTGATCGTCCTCACGCCCGGGCCGTCCTGCCTCTTGGTTAAGGAGAACGGCGGATTTGTTTACACCCTGCCAGAAATGGCCCGGTGTCTGTTAAGGGCGGGTTAAAGGTAAGATTCCTGGCAGTTTTCTCTTCCGCGGAGTCAGGCAGTGTAACCTTCCCTTAGCGTAAGCGGAAATTTACGTTGACGTTCAGGGAAGGTCGCGCTTACATGGCGCATATAAGAAAACACGCCATCCAAGGGAGATACACGTCATGCAACATCATCACCGTACCGCTACCTCCATTTCGGCCGCCGATTCGCGCACCTACACGATCTCGGAACTGGCCCGTGAATTCGGCGTCACCCCCCGCGCCCTGCGCTTCTATGAAGACAAGGACATGCTGCACCCCGCCCGGGACGGCATGATGCGCCTCTACTCCAACCGCGACCGCGCCCGGCTGACCATCATCGTCCGCCTGAAACGCCTCGGCCTGCCGCTGGCCGATATTCGCGAAATCCTGGACCTCTATGCCCTCAACGACGGCAAGCGCGCCCAGACCCGGATGATGCTGGAAAAGTTCCGCAAACAGGCCCGCGAGCTGGAAGTCCAGCGCCAGGACATCGAAACGGCGCTGACCGAACTCTATAAAGGCATCGAATGGCTGGAAGACCTCGTCTCCAACAACGGCGCCTCGGAAGAGACCAAACGCCAAGCCGCCGCCTATGAACAGGTCGCCCGCAAGCAGCTCGACGAAGTCTGAGTCGCCCTTACCGATAAAATTGTAGATTACCGGAGCGTGTTGGAATGACTTTTCCAACACGCTTTGCCATTCAAGGCCGCAAACTTCCTGTTTGAGAGGAGCCTATCCCGATGCCGCGCTATGACGCCCCCGTTCGTGACATGCAGTTCGTCCTGCACGAGCTCTTGCAACTCCAGAATTATTCGAACCTGCCGGGCTTTGCCGAGGCGACCCCCGAGACGATCGACCAGATCCTCGAAGAGGGCGCCAAGTTCGCCAAGAACGTGCTCTACCCGCTGAACGCCGTCGGCGACCGGCAGGGCTGCAAGCGCAACCCCGATGCCAGCGTCAAGACGCCGGACGGCTTCCCGGAGGCCTACAGGCAGCTGGTCGAGAATGGCTGGCCGCTGCTGGCCGCCCACCCGGAAATGGGCGGGCAGGGCCTGCCGCATGTTGTCAACATCGCCTGGACCGAGATGGTCTCGGCCTCCAACATGGCCTTCGGCATGTATCCCGGCCTGACGCACGGCGCCTATCAGGCGCTGATGGCGGGCGGCTCGGAGGAGCAGAAGCAGAAATACGGGCCAAAGATGGCCTCGGCCGAATGGGCCGGCACGATGAACCTGACCGAGCCGCATTGCGGCACAGATCTCGGCCTGATCAAAACCAAAGCCGTTCCGCAGGCCGATGGCAGCTACAAGATCACCGGCCAGAAGATCTGGATCTCCGGCGGTGAGCAGGACCTCACCGAAAACATCATCCACCTCGTCCTCGCCCGCATCGAAGGCGGCCCGGAAGGCATCAAGGGCATCTCGCTGTTTGTCGTGCCGAAATACATCGTCAACGATGATGGCAGCCTCGGCGCGCGCAACAGCTGCTCCTGCGGCGGCCTCGAGGAGAAGATGGGCATCCACGGCAACGCCACCTGCGTGATGAACTATGACGGCGCCACCGGCTGGCTCGTCGGCGAAGCGCACAAGGGCATGCGCACCATGTTCGTGATGATGAACGAGGCCCGCCTCGGCGTCGGCCTGCAGGGCTTGTCGCAGGCGGAAGCGGCCTACCAGAACGCGCTCGACTTCGCGAAGGACCGCGTGCAGGGCCGCTCGCTGACCGGCGTGCAAGCCCCGGACAAACCGGCCGACCCGATCATCGTGCACCCGGACGTGCGCCGCATGCTGCTGGAACAGAAAGCCTTCATCGAGGGCGGCCGCGCCTTTGCCTACTGGATGGCCTTCCAGGGCGACCTGCAGCACAAGTCGCCGGACGAGAAAGTGCGCGAGAAGGCAGGCGACTACATGGCCCTTCTGACGCCTGTCGTGAAAGCCTACCTCACCCACAAGGGCTATGAGTGCGCCAATACCGGCCTGCTGCTGCATGGCGGCTCCGGCTTTACCCGCGAATGGGGCATCGAGCAGACGGTGCGCGATTGCCGCATTACCACCATCTATGAAGGCACCAACGGCGTGCAGGCGCTCGACCTTGTCGGCCGCAAGCTCGGCGCAAACGGTGGCCGCGCGGTGTTCTCCTTCTTCGGCGAGATCGACGAGTTCGTCTCGGCAAGCGAAGGCGTTGCCGGCCTCGAGCCCTATCTCGAAGGCCTGAAGACCGCCCGCGCCCAACTGCAGGACTGCACGATGTGGCTGATGCAGAACGGCATGAGCGACTTCAACAATGCCGGCGCCTCCAGCCATGACTACCTGCACCTGATGGGCCTCACCGCGCTCGCCTATATGTGGGCGCGCATGGCGAAGATCGCGCTGGAGAAGAAAGCCTCGGGCGATCCCTTCTATGCCGCCAAGCTCGCCACGGGCCGTTACTTCGTCGAGCGCATGCTGCCGGACACCGCCGCCCACCTCGCCAAGGTGAAGACGGGTGCGGCCGCAATGATGGCTCTCAGCGAGGCGCAGTTCTGATACATTGCTGACGCTGCGGCACGGATGGCGCATTCGTGCCGCGGCGCCTACATGCTGACGTGAACGTAAGCGGCAACCCGCGTGCCGCGAGGTACCCGGAGATAACTGATGCGTGAGAGCCCCCTGAATGTTCCGAAAGCTGCCTGGCGGCAGGATGAGGAACTCGACATTTTCGCCGATGCCGTCGGCAGCTTCTTCGAAAAGGAATGCGCGCCGCATGTCGCCGCCTGGCGCAAGGCGGGCATCGTGCCGCGCGAGATCTGGACGAAGGCCGGCGAGATGGGCCTGCTGGGTGCCTCGGTGCCGGAAGAATATGGCGGGGCAGGCGGCGACTTCCGCCATGAGGCGATCATCATCGAGCAGCAGCAGTGGAAGGGCATCGACGGCTTCGGCATCACGCTGCACAACGCCATCATCGCGCCCTACATCACCGCCTACGGCACAGAAGAACAGAAGCGCCGCTGGCTGCCGAAGATCTGCTCGGGCGAACTCGTCACCGCTATCGCGATGACCGAGCCGGGCGCCGGCTCCGACCTTCAGGGCATGAAGACGACCGCGAAGCTGGATGGCGATCACTACGTCATCAACGGCTCGAAGACCTTTATCTCAAACGGCCAGACCGCTGACCTGATCCTGCTTTGCGTGAAGACGGACCCCACCAAAGGCGCCAAGGGCATCTCGATCATCTGTGTCGAGACCGAAGCGGTGGAAGGCAAGGGCGGCTTCCGCCGTGGCCGTAACCTCGACAAGGTTGGCCAGCATGCGGCCGACACATCGGAACTCTTCTTCGATGATGTCCGCGTTCCGGCCGCTCACCTGCTCGGCGGGGAAGCCGGGAAGGGGTTCATCCAGCTCATGCAGAAACTCCCGCAGGAGCGTCATATCATCGGTCTCCAAGGCGTCGGCATGATCGAGCGCGCGATCCATGAGACGGTGAACTATGTCAAAGGCCGCAAGGCATTTGGCCAGACGATCTTCGATTTCCAGAATACCCAGTTCAAGCTAGCCGAATGCAAGACCGAGGCGACTGTCGCAAAAGTGTTCGCTGATCACTGCACGGAGCTTCTCCTGAAGGAGGAGCTGGATGCGTCGACGGCCTCGATGTCGAAATACTGGATCTCTGATCTCCAGTGCAAGATCATCGATGAATGCCTGCAACTGCATGGCGGCTTCGGCTATATGGATGAATATCCCATTGCCCAGATGTATGCCGACGCCCGCGTTCAGCGCATCTATGGCGGCGCCAACGAAGTGATGAAAATGCTGATCGCGAGGACGCTGTAGAGACATATGCCTGACCGGCACCTCCTCCGCGAAACCTTCCCAAGCCCCGCGCGCAGCTCGGTCTCGCTCGGCTTTGAGCTCCTTGAGCTCGACGCGAAAGCGATGACCACGCACGTGCGTTTCAATGGCAGCCCGGACTTCACCAATCCCGCCGGCTATATCCAGGGCGGCTATCTCGTCGCGATGATGGACGATGCCATCGGCATGCTGACGACCGTGAAAGCGGGTATATCAAAATATCCATCCACGGTGGACCTGCACACGCATTTCCTCCGCCCCGTCCGCGTTGGCCCCATCGAGGTTGCCGCGCGCCTTCGCAATGTCGGCCGGGCGATGGTCTTCGCCGAGGCTGACCTTTTCGACTCGCGCGGCAAGGAAGCCGCGCGGGCCACTGCATCCCTGACACTGAACCCGGTGAAAGCACCGGCGACCCCATCCTGATCCCCTGAAAGGAGCTCCCCAAATGCCCGAAGCCTATATCTACGATGCTGTGCGCACGCCGCGCGGGAAAGGCAAATCCTCCGGTGCGCTGCACGAGATCACGGCGCTGAGCCTTGGCACGCAGGTGCTGCAGGCCATCCGTGACCGGAACAATCTCGACACGTCGAAAGTTGACGATGTCGTATTCGGCTGCGTCTCGCCCGTCGGCGAGCAGGGCGGCGACATTGCCCGCATTGCGGTGCTGAATGCCGACTACGCCGAAACAACCGCCGGTGTGCAGGTCGACCGGTTCTGCGCCTCGGGCCTCGAGGCCTGCAACATGGCCGCCTCGAAAGTCATCACCGGCGAGGCCGACATGGCCATCGGCGGCGGTGTCGAATCGATGAGCCGCGTGCCGATGGGCGCAGCCGGCGGCGCCTGGTCGACCGATCCGCAGATCGCGCTCAAATCCTACTTCACGCCGCAAGGCATCGGCGCCGACACGATCGCCACGAAGTACGGCTTCAGCCGCGATGACGTGGACGCTTTCGCCGTCGAAAGCCAGCGCCGTGCGGCGCAGGCATGGAAGGAAGGCCGCTTCAAGAATTCCATCGTGCCGGTGCGCGATCAGATGGGCGGCGTACGTCTCGCTCATGACGAATTCATGCGCCCCGACACAACGATGCAGAGCCTCGCCGCGCTCGACCCGTCCTTTGCCGGCATGGGCGCGATGGGTTTCGACGAGGTGATCAAGCAGCGCTATCCGGAGCTTGAGAAAATCAATCACGTTCACCATGCCGGCAACTCGTCGGGCATCGTGGACGGTGCTTCGGCGGTGCTGTTCGGCTCCAAGGAAATGGGCGAGGCGATGGGCCTGAAGCCGCGCGCCCGCGTGCGCGCGATGGCTTCCATCGGCTCGGAGCCCGGCATCATGCTCACGGGGCCGACCTATGTGACGCAGAAAGTGCTGAAGAAGGCCGGGATGGATGTGAAGGACATCGACATCTACGAGCTGAATGAAGCCTTCGCTTCGGTTGTCATGCTGATGATGAAGCTCCTGAACATTCCGCACGAGAAGATGAACGTGAACGGCGGCGCCATCGCCATGGGCCACCCGCTGGGTGCCACCGGCGGCATGATCCTCGGCACGGTGCTCGATGAGCTCGAGCGGTCCGACAAGGAAACCGGCCTCATCACCCTCTGCGTCGGCGCCGGCATGGGCACGGCCACGATCATCGAGCGCGTTTGATCCCCACACTGATTGATTGGAACTGATACAATGAAACTCGAAACTTTTAGTTGGGAAGTCGACGGCGATGGCATCGCGCATGCCGTCTTCGATGTGCCGGGCCGCAGCATGAACACGCTGACGGGCAAGGCCGTGGCCGACATCATCGCGATCACCAAGGAAGTTGCCACGAATGAGGCCATCAAGGGCCTTGTGCTCTCGTCCGGCAAGGCCAGCGGCTTCTGCGCCGGGGCAGACCTCGGCGAGATGGGCGACCGCGCAGGCAGCGGCGGAGATGCGAAGAAGAAATCCGTCGACGAACTGAAAAAGGAACAGTTCGAGGCGGGCTTCTCGCTGAACGGCACGCTGCGCAAGCTGGAGACCTGCGGCAAGCCGGTGGCCGTCGCGCTGAACGGCCTCGCTCTTGGTGGCGGCCTCGAAGTGGCGCTCGCCTGCCATTACCGCGTCGCGGCGAATGACAATCCGAAGATCCAGTTCGGCCTGCCAGAAGCCAAGATCGGCCTCCTGCCGGGCGCCGGCGGCACACAGCGCCTGCCGCGCCTGATCGGCATTCAGGCCGCGCTCCCGCTGATCCTGCAGGGCGAACCCTTCGATGCCCAGAAGGCGCATGCGATGGGCGTGGTGCAGGAACTTGCTCCGGGTACGGAGACGGTTGCCCGCGCCAAGGCCTGGGTGAAAGCGAATCCCAAAGCGAAGGCGCCGTGGGACGAGAAAGGCTTCAAGGTGCCGGGCGGCGTGCCGCACAAATCGCCGGGCGTTGGCCAGGTTGCCACCATGTCGAACATGATGCTGGCGGCGAAGACCTATGGCAATTATCCGGCGCAGAAGAACATCCTCTCCTGCATCTATGAAGGCATTCAGGTGCCGATAGATGCCGGCCTGCGCATCGAGACGCGCTATTTCATCAACACCCAGCAGCGCCCGGAAGCGAAAGCGATGATCCGCTCGCTGTTCCTCTCCACGCAGGCCCTGTCGAAAGGCGCGAACCGCCCGGCAGGCTATCCGAAGACGGAGTTCAAAAAGATCGCCGTCATCGGGGCCGGCCTGATGGGCGCAGGTATTGCCTATGTGCAGGCGAAAGCCGGCATCCCGACCGTACTCGTCGATGTGACGATGGAAGCCGCCGAGAAGGGCAAGCAATACTCCGTGCGCCTTGTCGAGAAGGATATCTCGCGCGGCAAGCTGACGAAGGAGAAGGGCGACGCCCTGCTCGCCCTGATCACGCCGACGACTTCGTATGACGATGTCAAAGGCGCCGATCTCGTGATCGAGGCGGTGTTCGAGGATGAGGCCCTGAAGGCGAAGATCACCCAGGCGGCTGAAGCCGTGATGGGCGAAGATGCCGTGTACGGAACAAACACCTCGACCCTGCCGATCACCGGCCTTGCGAAGGCTTCGAAACGCCCGGCAAACTTCATCGGCATCCACTTCTTCTCGCCGGTCGAGCGGATGGGGCTTGTCGAGATCATCAACGGCAAGGAGACGAGCGAAGCGACGCTGGCCAAGGCGGTCGACTATGTGCTCGCCATCCGCAAGACGCCGATCGTCGTCAATGACAGCCGCGGCTTCTACACCTCGCGCTGCTTCGGCACCTACACGCAGGAAGGTCTCGAGATGCTGTCGGAAGGCATCAAGCCAGCGATCATCGAGAATGTCGGCCGTCAGGCCGGCATGCCTATGGGTGCGCTGGAAGTGTCGGATTCCGTCGGTCTCGACACCGCTCTGAAAGTCGGCCGCGCCACGGCGAAAGCCACGGGCTTCGATTATAACGAAGCGCCGCTCGGCAAGCTGATGGCCTGGGTCGTGGAAGACAAGGGCCGCGTGGGCCGCAAGGCTGGCAAGGGCTTCTACGACTATAACGAACAGGGCAAGCCGGACCGGCTCTGGCCGGGTCTCAATGACCAGATCGAAGTGAAGATCGACGAGTGTCCGCCGGCGCTGAAGAAGGAACTCACCAACCGTCTCCTGTTCCGTCAGGCGATCGAGGTGAGCCGCTGCTTCGAGGAAGGCGTGATCACCGATGCGCGCGACGGCGATATCGGCTCCATCCTCGCCTGGGGCTTTGCGCCGTATACGGGCGGATGCGTCAGCTATATGGACCTGATCTGGGGCATCCCCGCCTTCGTCGCCGAGGCCGACCGCCTCGCCGACAAGTATGGCGAGCGCTTCCGCCCCGGCAAGTTGCTCCGCGACATGGCCGCCAAGGGCGAGACCTTCTACGAACGCTTCCCGCCCGCCGGCGAGAAGGCGAAGGTGAAGGAACCAGCATAATCCGGAGACGGATGGAATGAAGAAGGCCGGAGGGAAACCTCCGGCTTTTTCTATTCAGCTGTGCACTCGGATCTGCTTCGTTCTGAGGACCTCTTTGATGCATCTGGATCGCTCAATGCAAATTCGAGCATCAGCGCATCGATCTTGTCTTCCGGGTTCTGATCAATTTTGCCAAGCAAGACGGAAATCTTCTCGGAACCAAACTCCTCACCAGCGATCCGCATCTTGCAAATGCACTCAGTAGGACTGGAGGCACCAAACAAGTTTAACAGGCAGATTTCAGCGCTGTCTGAATTGAGCGTGTCCCTGCTGGAATCCGCGCACGATGGACCCAGAAACCCCAGCAGGCAAAGCGCGATGATAGTTCTGGGCAAATCAATCTCCTGTGGGAAACGCTTCCGGTCTAAAAATGTATGGTTGACGACTCAGACGGACGCAAGCAGTGGTGGCGTAGAACGGAACTCTAAATTGGGGGAATTTATGAAACTTGCTATTGTTCTTTGTGTCGCCGCAGGCGCTAGCCTCATAACCGGCTGCGCAACGAAGCGTTATCCGATCGCAACAGAACTTTCCGCAGTTGAGCAGAGGGCGCTTACTTGCAGAGAACTCGCGATTGAGCTTGCTAAAGCTGATGAAATTGAAGCGAAAATCACCGATACTGCTACGACAGACTGGCGTTCGGTTGCTGGATTTTTGGGTGACTATGGAATTGGCAACGCAATGGCGAAGTCGGAAGCTGCTAAGGCTCTCTCAGAGCGCCGGATGAGCATTAAAGCAGCGCAGGTGTCCCGTGGCTGTTCGGACGCCGCACTCCCCGCCGATGAACTAACTTCGACATCTTCTGAGGCGAGAGCCGCAGAGATCGTAAGGCAAGCCAATCAATAAATCCGTTTAATTTCGGATCAGCGAATTTTCTTGCAGCGCGAGCATCACTCCGGCATCGCCTTCGCCAGCAGCTCCCAGCTCTTCTGCAGAAACTCCGTATCCGGAGGGCTCGCGCCGGTGCGGACGATGACGAGGCCTTTTGAGGGCACGATGAAAACCTGGCGGCCGAGAAAGCCGAGGCCGGTGATCGTGTCTGCAGGTGCGGCGGGAATGAAGGCGCCCTCGCGGCGCACACCGCCAGCGGCGAGGCTCCAGTCGCCGGAGTTCAGCCACCAGAGGCGACCGTAGGCGGGATTTGTTTCCGTCGGTGCAAACAAGGCGGCAAGCGCTTCGGCGGAGATGACGCGGGTGCCATCCGGCGCGCGGCCATTGTCCAGCACCATCTGGCCAAAGCGGGAAAGCTCGCGCGGGGTGGAGACGAGCGCCATCGGGTTTCCGACATTGCCGAACGCAGCCGGGCGCGGGCGCCAGCCCGTCTCCGCAAGGCCAAGCGGGCGGGTGAGCCAGGCTTCGGTGATCGCGGCGAGCGGCGCGCCGCTGGCGGCTTCCAGCACGCTCTGCAGCTTGGCGTAGGCGGGTGTGTTGTAGAAGAATTTCTCGCCGGGTGCAGCTTCGGACGTAAGGTCTTCCTTCAGGCCCGAATTCATTTCCATCAGATGACGGACGGTAATCGCCGCCTCCTGTTCCGGCGCTGCCTTTGACCAGCCGGCCCCGAGATAATGCGAGGCGGGATAGTCCGCATTCAACAGGCCCTTGTCCTCCGCGATGCCGGCGAGCAGGGCGATGATGCTTTTCTGCAGCGAGGCGACATCCTCGACCAGCGCGCCATCGGCGGCGCGGCCGTGCACGAACAGGGCGAACATCGCATCGCCTACGGGAGCGGGCCAGACGCGCTCGGCAATGATCCGTTCACGGTCGATAATGACAATGCCCGTGGAGTTCTGCGCTTCTACATAGGCGAAATAGTCCTCCAGCGCAGCAGTATTCCAGCCGGCGATTTCCGGCAGGACGTAGAAGCCCTCGGCGGGCAGGGTGTTGGTGGCAGTGGCCGGCGCAGCAGGCTGGCTCATGCGCGGCGCGCTCACCGGCGCGGAGCAGGCGGCGAGCAGCAAGGCGCTGAGGATCAGGCGGAGGTGAGGCAAGGGCGGCTCCCGGTTTTGCGGGAAGCTAGCAGGGCAAGCTTGCACGGGCGAGCCCCCTCCGTCTCGCGCCTTTGGCGCGATCCACCTCCCCCGCGTTGCGGGGGAGGATGGTGTTTCGATTTGCCGGGAGGGCTACTTCTTCGCGCGGTTCCACCAGCCGGTGCGTTTCGGGCCTTCGGGCTGGGGTTCGGGCGCCGGTGCAGGTGCCGGGGCAGGTGCTGCCAACGGTGCCGGGGCTTCGGCCATTGCGGTCACGGGCTCAGGCTCGGGCACAGGTTCGGATTCCGGAGCCGGGGTTTCGATCACCGGTTCCGGTTGCGGCTCGGGCTGAGGCTCCGGCGCGGCTTCGGCCACCGGTTCGGCGGCCTCGGCTTTCGGGGCACGGCGGCGGCGAGGCTTGCGGGCCTCTTCCTCCGCAGGCGGAGCATCGGGCTCCATGGCTTCTGCGGCTTCGGCCGGTGCATCCGCCACGGCGTCAGCGTCCGGTTCGTCGCCCAGCATCGCTTCGGCGCTGGAGGACAGGCCGTCGAGATAGGCCCCGCCATCGGCGATGGCCGCGATCGTGGCGTCGCCCTCGCGGGCCTCGCCAGTGCGGCGCCGGCGGCGGCCACCCCGGCGTCCGCGGCGGCGGCGTTTCTTCGGCTGGCCATCGGCGTCGAGCTGCGGCGCGGCGCCATCTTCTGCGCCTTCCTCGTCATCATCCTCATCGCCGTCCTCGCCTTCGGCGTCGGCCTCGGCAACCGGGGCAGGCGAGGCCTCGCCATCAACGACTTCGAGGCCGGTCTCGCGGCCTTCGCGGCCCTTGCCCCCTCTGCGGCGGCGGCGGCGCTTGCGGCGCCCGCCCCCTTCTCCGGCAGCGGCGGGCGCGGGCGCATCGCCTTCATCCTCATCAGAGGCCTCATCATCCGTATCCGGAATGATGTCCTCGTCACCGTCCTCGTCATCCTCATCGCGCACCGATTGCGGCGTCGGCTTCATCAGCGAGCGCGGGGTCGGGCGTTTCTTCGGCTTCGCGCCGGGGTCGCGTTCGGCGTCGAGCGTGAAGTCGCCCGGCAGCATGTCTTCGGAGGAGTGGATCGACACGGCAAAGCCGGCGACCCGCTCGATCTCGATCAGGGCTTCGCGCTTGTTGTTGAGGATGTAGAGTGCCACATCGGTCGGCGCTTTCACCGAGATCGATTTCAGGCCGCCCATCGCGGCGCGGGCCTCGATGGCGCGGATCAGCTGCAGCGCGGCGGAGGGAATCGAGCGGCGCCGGCCGGTGCCGTTACAGGCCGAGCACGGGTCGGAGGTTGCCTGGAGCACGCCCTGACGGCGGCGCTGGCGGGAGATTTCCATCAGGCCGAACTGAGAGATGCGGCCATGCTGCACGCGCGCGCGGTCGACCTTCAGGCACTCCTTCAGGCGTTTCTCGACGGCGCGGTTGTTCTTGTTCTCCTCCATGTCGATGAAGTCGATAACGATCAGGCCGGCGAGATCGCGCAGGCGCATCTGGCGGCAGGCCTCCTCGGCCGCTTCCAGGTTGGTGCGCACGGCGGTCTGCTCGATATTGCGCTCGCGTGTTGCCTTGCCGGAGTTCACGTCGATGGCGACGAGGGCTTCGGTCTGGTTGATCACGAGATAGCCGCCGGATTTCAGCTGAACGACCGGCGAGTAGATCGAATCGAGCTGGTTCTCGACCGCTTCGGCGACGAAGAGCGGGTCTTCCTCGCGCCATTGCTGAACCTTTTTCGACTGGCTCGGCATGATGATCTTGGCGAGGTCTTTCGCCTCGCGGTAGGCCTCGTCGCCCTGCACCCAGACTTCCTCGATCTCCTTGTCGAACATGTCGCGCATGGCGCGGTGGACAAGGCCGCCCTCGGCATTGATCAGGGCCGGGGCTTCGGAATTCATGGTCTTCTCGACAATCTGTTCCCAGAGTTTCGAGAGATAGTCATAGTCGCGCTTGATCTCGGCCTTGGTGCGTTTGGCGCCGGCCGTGCGCACGATCAGGCCCTGGCCTTCCGGCACGTCCAGTTCCGAGACGATGGACTTGAGGCGCTTGCGGTCGGCCGAGTTGACGATCTTGCGGGAGATGCCGCCGCCGCGGGGCGTGTTGGGCATCAGCACCGAATAACGCCCGGCGAGGGAGAGGTAAGTGGTGAGGGCGGCGCCCTTGTTGCCGCGCTCTTCCTTGACGACCTGGACCAGCATGACCTGCCGGCGGCGGATCACTTCCTGGATCTTGTAGCGCTTGGAAATCGGGGTGCGCTGGGTCTTCTTCGGGCCACCATTCCGGCGGGCCGGCCTGGCCGAGCGGCGAGGGGCGGCTTCGTCGTCATTCTCGGCTTCCGCATCGCCTTCGCCGTCGTCGGCGGAGGCTTCGAACTCCTCGTCCTCGCCGTCTTCATCATCGCCGGCATGATCGTGGTCATGGTCATGGCTGTGGCCGCTCCCGCCATGGTCCATCTCGGCGCTCATGCCGTGGGGGACGTAGAGGCCGTCCTCATCATCCTCGATCGCCGCAGCAGCCTCGGCGGCGGCTTCGCGCAGGAGGGCTTCGCGGTCTTCGGCGGGCAGCTGGTAATAGTCCGGGTGGATCTCGCTGAAGGCGAGGAAGCCATGCCGGTTACCGCCATACTCGACGAAGGCGGCCTGGAGCGAGGGCTCCACCCGGGTCACTTTGGCGAGATAGATGTTTCCGCGGAGTTGTTCGCTGCCGGTTGTCTCGAAGTCGAAATCGTCAACCTGGCCATTGTTTACGATGGCAACCCGGGTCTCTTCGCCGTGGGCCGCATCGATCAGCATCAGTCTGCTCATGTAACAGAACCTTTCGGTCCGGCGCGGCGGGCCAGGGCGCAAGGCGCCTCAGATGGCCCGGATGGCCGGAGATAATTTGTTGTGAGGGATGTGCCGGCACGCGCGGAACCGCCGATCGCGAAGGCGACCCGGCGAATCCTGCAGTGTGTAAGGCACAAGTGCGCATTAATCCTTGCTTTCCGGAGCGCGCTGTCCGCTTGCCTTTCAGGGGAAGCCGGACCTGGGGCGCGCTGTTGGGAAACCTATGGGCCAGCCCCTTCGGACGGCCACGGACGCAATGTGCCCAATTTCGCCCCCAAATGAAAGAGCCAAATTCCGAACCGCTGAGCTGCAGGCATTCAGGCGCGGTCAAGCGGGGGTTAATCTTCCTGCGGCTATGACCGGCTGAGACGAATCGCCCTGAAGCCCGCTGGACCCGCCCCTGCCGCCGATGCTGAACGCCCTGCGCATCCTGATCCTACTACTCGGATTCAGCGGCCTTTTTCAGGCCTCCGCCGATGTGACGCAGGTGCGAATCGTAGGCGACGGGGCGCCCACCCGGATCACCATCTGGACCGACCGGCCCGAGACGGCCGATGCGCTGCTGATGGAACAGGGCGGGGAACGCAAGGTTGTGCTCCTGCTCACGCAGAACGGGTATTCGGCCGCCGGGGAAGGCACGGGCGGGGTGGAGGCATGGGCGCTCGCCCCCGACCGGCTGGAATTCTGGCTGGACCGGCCGCTGGCGGTGACCCGGATGCTGCGCCTGCCGCCGACCGGCAAGGAGCAGGCCTGGCGGGTGATCCTGGACCTCGACACGATCTCGGCGGCCCGCTTCACGACCAGTGCCCGCCGGGACACCAAGCGGCTGGCGAAGCTGGAAACCGAGATGGCGACGCAGCGGGCCGAAATCCGCCGGGAGTTGGCCGGAGCGGCGACCCAGCCGGCGCGCCGGTCCGGCAAGGGGCGCAAGCATGTGGTCGTCATCGATGCCGGCCATGGCGGGCGCGATCCCGGCGCCCTTGCCCTGTCGGGCGGGCGCGAGAAGGACATCACCCTGAAGGCGGCGCTCGACCTGCGCGACCTGCTGGAGAAATCCGGCCGCTATGACGTGCGCCTGACCCGGGAGACCGACATCTATGTCGAGCATGAGGACCGGGTGACCAAGGCCCGCAACTGGGGGGCGGAGCTGTTCATCTCCCTCCATGCCGATGCGGCGGCGGCGAGCAGCGTTTCCGGGGCCTCCGTCTACACGATCTCGGCCCGGGGCGAGACGCGGATCGACCGCGAGGCCAGCCGGAATGACTGGAAGATCGACATCGAGGATGGCACGCCGGAGCGCCTGAGCGGCCTTTTGGAAGATCTCGTGAAGCGCGAGACCAAGACCCGCTCGGCGGAGTTTGCCGAGATGCTGCTGCCGGAACTGGCCAAGGCCGGGCCAGTGCTGCGCAACACCCACCGCAATGCCGGCTTCTATGTGCTGCTCGCCCCGGACGTGCCGGCTGTTCTGCTGGAGCTCGGCTTCCTGACCAATGCGGACGATGCCAAGCGGCTGCAGTCCGACAAGGGCAGGGCGGCGGCGGTGAAGGCCGTGGCGGCGGCCATCGACACCTATTTCGACCAGCAGGACCTGCGCCTCGCCTCGAACTGACCGGCCCTGACCGTTCCGGGCCTCTTGCCGGGCCTGCCGGATGCTGCAAACTGCCGGGCATGACATTCCACCGATTGTTCGGGGCGCTGGCGCCCCTCCTGCTTGCCGCAGCCTGCGCGAGCACATCCTATCCCGGCAGCACGGGAACCCCGGCCGAGGCGCGCGCCTATGGCGACTTCATGATCGCGCGCTTTGCGGCGATGACGAATGACCCGGCCGCGGCCTCGCGCCATTACGCCTCCGCCCTGTCGACCGCGCCGGAGGGCGCCTCGGTGGCGGAGCGGGCGGTGTTTTCGGCGCTGCTGGCCAATGACTATGCCCTCGCCGCCGGCATGGCGCGACGGGCGAGCGATACAGGCAATGAGTCCGGCCTCGTGCGGCTGACACTGGCCATCGACACGCTGGGGCGCGGGCGCCACCGGCAGGCGATCGACCTGATCGAGGCGAGCGACTTCCGCGCCTTCAACCGCATGATGGGCCGCAACCTGTCCGCCTGGGCGTTGTTCGGCGAGAAGGATGTGGCGGGCGCCGAGGCGGTGCTGATGAGCAACCTGACCGGCGAGCCGCGCCTCGACAGCGCCACGCTGCACATGCTGGGCTTCATGCAGGCCTCGGCCGGCGAGGATGCCAAGGCTGCCGAAACCTTCGCGGCGCTTTGGGAGACCGGCGCGCGCCTTGCCGTGGGCGCGGAGGCCTATGCGCGGCTGCTGGCCACGCGGGGCGACAGCGAGGCGGCCATCAATGTGCTCGACGCGTTCCGCAGGGATGTGGGCCAGAACGCCGCGTTGGAAGCTCTGAAGGCGGACATTCTGGCCGGCAAGGCGACGCCGCCAAGGCGGCTGACAGCGCGCGAGGGCGCGGCGCTGGCGGTGTACCTGCCGGCCTCGGCGCTGATGTTCCAGTCGAGCGATGATGTCTCGGCGGTCTATTTCGTGCTGGCGCTGGCGCTGGACCCGGAGATGCAGGCGGCGCGGGCCCTGCTGGGGCAGGCGCTGATCCAGTCCGGCCGGGAGGGAGAGGCAATCCGTGTACTGAGGGCCGTGCCGGAAAACTCGCCCTATTATGCGACCGCGCGCGGGCAGCTGGCGCGGGCGCTGATGCTGACCGGCCAGCCGGAAGAGGCGCTGAAAGTGGCGGGCGAGGCGCTGGCGGCTAAGCCGGAGCGGGCGCTGCAATTGCAGCTGGCGAACCTTTATTCCTCGCAGGACCAGTATGCCGAGGCCGAGGCCGTGCTGGACGATATTCTGTCGGCGGACGCCGCTGCAGGCCGCGAGGACTGGCAGGCGGTGTTCATGCGCGGCGCGGCGCGCGAGCGGCTGAACAAGTGGGAGGACGCCGAAGCCGACCTGTCGAGAGCGCTCGAGCTGAGCCCCGACAATGCGACCGTGCTGAACTATCTCGGCTATTCCTGGATCGACCGCGGCATACGGCTGGAGGAAGGCTTTGACCTGATCCGCCGGGCCGTGGAGCTGGAGCCTCGCTCCGGCCATATCATCGACAGCCTCGGCTGGGCGCACTACAAGCTCGGCCAGTATGAAGAGGCGGTGGACTATCTCGAACGCGCCGTTGAGCTGCTGCCTGGTGATCCTGTGCTGAACGATCATCTTGGCGATGCCTACTGGCAGGTGGGGCGCAGGAAAGAGGCAGGCTTCCAGTGGCGGCGTGCACTGAAACTTGATCCGTCTGCGGAGGAGCGCGCGAAGATCGAGGAGAAGCTGATGGGAGGCATTCCGCTGGAGCCGCCCGCGCGTGGCAATTCGGCGGCGCCGTGACGGACGGCTGCAGATGACAACGCTTGCCACACCGGCACCGGCCAAGGTGAACCTGTTCCTGCATGTCGGGCCGGTGAAACCGAACGGGCGGCATGATCTTGACTCGCTGGTGGCCTTTGGCGGCATTGGCGCGTCAGACTATGTGAAGGCGGAGCTTGCGGACGAGATCAGCCTGACGGTGAACGGCCCGTTTGGCGCCGATGCGGGGTCAGTGGAGGACAATCTCGTGCTGCGCGCGGCAAAGGCCTTGCAGCAGGCCTCCGGTGTGCGCGCGGGCGCGCGGATCGAGCTGCAGAAATGGCTGCCTGTGGCGGCGGGGATCGGCGGGGGATCGTCCGATGCGGCGGCGGTGCTCCGCAGGCTGACGGAGCTCTGGGGCGTGGACCGGGCACATGCTCGGGCTATTTCGCCGGGCCTTGGCGGCGATGTGCTGGTTGCGCTGGAGGGCGCGCCGGCACGGATGCAGGGGGAGGGTGAGCGGGTGACGCCTGCGGCGCTGCCCTGGATTTCGGCGCTGCTGGTCAATCCGCGTGTGGTCTGCCCGACCGGGCCAGTGTTCCGCGCGTTTGATGGGGATGGCGGCGGGGCGGATTTCTCCGAGATTGATCCGTGGCCGGAGTTTTCTTCGGCGAAGGCGCTGGGCACATGGCTGGCGCGCCAGCGCAATGACCTTGAAGCGCCGGCGATCCGGCTTGTGCCGCAGATCGGCGAGGTGCTGGACCTACTGGCGCAGCAGCGCGGGGCCCTGCTGGCGCGGATGAGCGGATCGGGCGCGACCTGCTTTGCGCTGTTTGCGGAACTTGCCGAGGCCGAGCGTGCCTCGATCATCCTCAAACAGGAGCGCCCGGACTGGTGGGCCGTTCCGACGCGACTCGGAGGCGAGCGGTGGACATAATTGCGGCGGTGCTGACGCCCTTCGTGGTGAGCCTGCTCGTCTGTGGGCTGATGGTCCGGTTCGGGCCGAAGGATGCGCCGGATGGCGGACGCAAGACGCAGGCCGCACCTGTGCCGAGCTCCGGCGGGGTCGGCATCCTGGCGGGCGTCGCGGCATCGATGGCGGCGCTGGAGGCGTTGGGCGCGCATGTTGCCGGCCTGATGTTTGCCCCGCCCTTGGCGGGGGTGGCGGGCTTCTGCGTCGTGGCGGCGCTGCTCGGCTGGCTGGACGATGCGAAGGGTCTGCCGGCTTCGGCGAAACTGCTGGCGCTGGTGGGGGCTGCGCTCGGCGCTGTGCTGCTCGGGACGGCGCCGGCGGGACTGTTCGTGGGCGGAGCGGCGATTGCGCTGCCTGCGATCCTGGGCGGGCTTCTGGCGGCCGCGGTGGTCTTTGTGATGGCGAATGCCGTGAACTTCATGGACGGGGCGAACGGCATCGCCATGGGCACGGCGCTAATCATCCTCGCTTCGCTTGTCCTGTTGCTGGCGCCGTCGGCGGCGCTGATGCCGGAGCGGCAGGATCTGGCCTTGCTGACCGGCCTGTTGCTGGCGGCGGCGGCAGCGACCGGCGGTTTCTTGTTCTGGAACCTGCGCGGCAAACTGTTTGCCGGGGATGCGGGGGCTTTGTCCGTAGGCGGACTGATCGGCGGGGCGTCTGTCATCTATGCGGGCGTCGGGCCGGTGCTGGTGCCGCTGACGTTGTGCCTGCCGATCCTGATCGATGTGTTCATGACCCTCGCCTGGCGGGCGCGGCGCGGGGCGCCGCTGATGCAGGCGCACCGGGATCATGCCTATCAGATCCTGCTGCGCGCGGGCTGGCCGCATGTGCAGGTGGCGCGGGTCTGGTGGGGCATGACGGCGGTGTGCGCCGGCGCGGTGGTGGCCGGGCCGTTCGCGGCGCAGGCCGGGGCATATGATGCGGGCGGGCTGCCGGTGGATGTGATAGTGTTTGTGGGGCTCGCGGCGGCGGGCGTGTGGCTGTGGCTGAAGCAGCGGCGCGAGCTGGGCGCGAAGCTGGCGGCGGAGGGGAAGTAAGGGGCTCTTTTTATTCTTGCTCGGTGCTCTTCGCGGGCTGAAGCCCGCGGCGTTCGCGGGTAAATCGCAGTGCGATTTCTGGTCCCGCTCACCGCCTGCGCTTTGCTCGTGAGAGCATCAGGCCGCGAAGGTGTGGATCGCATCACTTTATGTCTTCCGCCCAGCACCTTTGCCCGGAGAGGCCTGGGCCTTCCGGGTGCGGATGAATGGGTTTTGAGGAAAGCTCAGCTTGAGTTGTGATAGGCCGTGCGCGTGTGGGCGACGGCGGTGTTGAGCCTGTCGAGGAGGGCGCGGCCCTGGTCGGTGATCGGGCGCGCGGCGTAGCCGGGGATGCGCCAGAGCGAGAGGACCGGGCGTTCGGGGGCGACGCGCGCCTCAAGGCGTTTGAGGCGCCGGGCGGCGGCGGCCGGGTCGGCGAAGGCGGCCTGAAGCGCGGCGAGGCGGCGCAGCAGGCGGTCGCGGTAGGCATCGAAGCTGGGCGCAGGGCGCGGCGGCGGCGGGCGCGGAATAGGGTCGTCGAAATTGCGGATGCGGGGGCCGGTGTGCGGCGTGGGTTTTGCGCGGCGGGGGTCGGGGCTGCGCGGGAGCGGTTCGGTGAGGCGGAAGAGGGGCGTGCGGGTTTTTTGGTCCGTATACGGAGCAGGATTTCCGGCTGCGCGGAGATTCACTGGGAACGGTTTCGGGGCGCGTGCGGGTTCAAGTGTGGCGGCGATGAGGTGGATGAGGCGGCGCAGGGCGGTTTCGGCGGGGACGAGGAAATGCTTGCAGACCTTGATGAGCTGCGGCCGCGCGCCGAGATAGCCCGGCGCGAGTAGCTCCGTGAGCTGACCAATCAGCTAGCCGATGAGGCTGTTGGCCTCACGGACGAGTTCTGGTTCAGGGGGCGGGCTCGGGTGCATGAGAGAAGTATCTCATGGCCCGGGAGGTGTAGCGTAACTTCCTGTGGAATTCTTTTAACGCGCTGATTGGGTTGGGGATTTTTTCGGGAAGTGTTGCGTAAGGGGGGGCTGGGCGCCTGCCGTGGATACCTGCGGAGGCAGGTATCCAGCGTACTCAAAGGCTGGACCCCTGCCTGCGCAGGGGTCTGCGGAGTTTGTGCGTGGGGCGGCCCCCTCCGTCTCGCGCTTTCAGCGCAATCCACCTCCCCCGCTTCGCAGGGGAGGAGGGGCGTTGTGCCTGGGGTTGGGATCAGTACGCCCGGCTGACGCAGAAGTCGGCGAGGTCTTCGAGGGCGTCGCGGTAGCGGGAGGCGGGCAGGGTGCGCAGGGCGCCCTTGGCGAGGGCGGCGTAGGCTTCGGCTTCCTGCACGGTGGCCTCGGCGGCGCCGGTGGCGCGGATCAGGTGAACGGCGTGAGCGAGATCTGAATCTTCCTGCGTCTCGGGATTCAGCGCGCGGTCCCAGAAGGCGCGGTCTTCGTCCGAGCCGCGGCGGCGCGCGATGATGACCGGCAGGGTGATCTTGCCTTCCCGGAAATCGTCGCCGACGGATTTGCCGATAACGGAGGTGGTGCCGCCATAGTCGAGCGCGTCATCGATGATCTGGAAGGCGAGGCCGAGATTCTTGCCATAGGTGGCGAGCGCGCCGGCATGGGTTTCGCTGCCCACGGAGAGGGCGCCGGTTTCGGCGGCGGCTTCGAACAGGGCGCCGGTCTTGGCTTCGACGATGGCGAGATATTCCTCGGTCGGCAGGTCGCGCGACTGCATGGCGGCGAGCTGGCGCACTTCGCCTTCGGCGATCACCGTGGAGGCGGTGGCGAGGCGGTTGAGGATGGTCAGACTGTTGGTTTCGACCAGCAGGTTGAAGGCGCGGGCGAAAAGGAAGTCGCCGACCAGGATGGAGGCCTTGTTGCCCCAGATCGTCTTGGCGGCGGGCTTGCCGCGGCGCAGGGCGCTCTCGTCGACGACATCATCGTGCAGGAGCGTGGCGGTGTGGATGAACTCGACCGCGGCGGCGAGGGCGTGGGTGGCGGGGTTTGCCTCGCCCACCGCATTTGCGGCGATCAGGGTGATCAGCGGGCGCAAACGCTTGCCGCCGGCCGAGACGATGTAGCCGGAAAGGTCCGGGATGATGGAGACGGGGCTGGCGGCGCGGGTGGCAAGGAGGTGTTCGACCGCGGCAATGTCCGCCGCGACCAGATCCTGCATCCGGTCGACCAGCGAGGACAGCTGCGCCTTGCTTTTCGGTTTCGGGGCAAGGGTCAAAGGACGGGCTCCGTTCAGGGTCTGCCTGAGGTTTAAGTAATTCTACGAGGCTCCATGTCCAAGGCGACGTGGCACCGGGCCGCATGTATTCAGCCGATGACGGGTTTGTCATCAACCCCGGAAAGGCTGGACTGCTGACAAGCAGGGCGGATTCGCGGTAGATGTGGCCCATGAAACACGCGATCCTCATCCCCGCCCTCGCCCTTGTGGCCGCCTGTGCCACATCCACCGCCTATGCGCCCGCCAAAAAGGAGGGCGCGGTAGGCTACATGTCACAGCAGCTGGAGACGGGCCGCCACCGGATTTCCTACACGGATACGGACCCCCTGCGGGCGCGCAACATGGCGCTGCTGCGGGCCAGCGAGATCACGCTGATGGAGGGCAAGGACTGGTTCGAGATCACCCATGAGGGGATGGAGACCGAACAAAAGCGCGGCGGCGGCACGTCGATCAGTGTGGGCGGCGGCACGGGGTCCTATGGGCGTTCGTCGAGCGTCGGCGTAGGGGTCGGCTTCGGCATTCCGCTGGGCGGGGGCAGTTCCGGCAGGTCGACCCAGATCCTCGAGATCGTGACCGGCGCCGGGCCGAAACCGGACAAGGCGGAAGCGTATGACGCGCGCTCGGTGGAGATGAACCTGCGGGTGGCATCCTACTGATGGAGGAGGCCTTCCGGACGAATGATCCGGTGAAGCTCTCCTATGCCGAACACCTGCTGAGCGAGGCGGGCGTCGAATATTTCGTGGCCGACCGGCACATCTCTGCCGTCGAGGGAAATATCGGCGTGTTCCCGCGGCGCATTCTTGTGCCGGCAGAGCAGATAGCGCGGGCAAGGCTGGCCCTGGCGGGTGTGGAGCCGGGATGAGCGCGGTGACCGAAGACACGGTGTATCAGGGCCGGGTGAAACTTGTTCAGCCTGCGGAGGGTTTCCGCGCGGGCTTTGACTCGCTGCTGCTGGCCGCGGCTTTGCCGGAGATGGCGGGCGGCGAGGCGCTGGAGCTCGGATGCGGGTGCGGCGGGGCGCTGCTGCCGGCGGCGTTCCGGTTGCCGGGGGTGAGCTTTACCGGCGTGGAGCAGGACGGCGCGGTGGCCGAGATGGCGCGCGCGGGTGCGGACGAGAACAGGTTTGGCGCGCGGGTGCGCATCGAGACGGCGGAGGCGGGCGATTGGGTGAAGGCCCATGAGAACCGGTTTGATCTTGTCTTTGCCAATCCGCCTTACTTCGAGCCGGGCAAGATTTCGGAGCCGGGCGCGGGCAAGGCGGGGGCGTATCTGGAGAGCCTGAGCCTCGAGGACTGGGTGAAGGCGATGCTGTTTGCGGCGAAGCCGAGGGCGCCGGTGGTGATGGTGCACCGGGCGGCGGAGCTGGCGCGGGTGCTGGCGCAGTTTGACCGGCAGGCAGGCGAGATCACCGTGCTGCCGGTGGCGTCGAAGGCGGGCGAGGCGGCGCGGCGCGTGCTGGTGCGCGGGCGCAAGGGGCTGAAGCGCGGGCCGCTGACGCTGCTGGCCCCGCTGGTGACGCATGACGCCGATGGCAGCGCGCGCACCGAGGCGGCGCAGGCGGTGGTGGAGGGAAGGGCCGTTTCCTGGTGAGGCGGGGCCGATTTTGCTTGCAATCCGGGCGGGGGTCCCCAATTCAGAGTTGAGGGGGGCACGGAGGACGCGACCATGTTCACATTCCTTTTCGTAGCGAGCCTGATCCTCGGCGTGGTGATCGCATGGGTTGGCCTGTTCGGGAACCGGGACTATGACGATCCGGCCAAGCGCAAGCGCAAGTGAGGCCGTTGCGCGCCGGGCGCTGAGGCGCTAGGTCCGGCGGGATTATTTGTACGGACGATGCCCATGCCCGCCCCGAAGGCCCACGCCAAACCGAAATCGTTTCAGGACCTGATCCTGACGCTGCAAAACTATTGGAGCGCGCAGGGCTGCGCGATCCTGCAGCCGTATGACATGGAAGTGGGCGCGGGCACGCTGCACCCGGCCACCGTGCTGCGCGCGCTGGGGCCGAAACCGTGGCGGGCGGCCTATGTGCAGCCCTCGCGCCGGCCGAAAGATGGCCGCTATGGCGAGAACCCGAACCGGCTGGGGCATTATTATCAGTATCAGGTGATCCTGAAGCCGAACCCGCCGAACCTGCAGGACCTCTATCTGGAGAGCCTCTACCGGATCGGGATTGATCCGTCCGTACACGACATACGTTTCGTGGAGGACGACTGGGAGAACCCGACCGTGGGCGCCTGGGGGCTCGGATGGGAAGTGTGGTGTGACGGGATGGAAGTGTCGCAATACACCTATTTCCAGCAGGTGGGCGGGCTGGACGTGGCGCCGGTTTCGGGCGAACTGACTTACGGGCTCGAGCGTCTCGCAATGTATGTGTTTGGCGTCGACAATGTGTATGACCTGCCGTTCAATGATCCGGACTCGGATGTTCCGCTGACCTATGGCGATGTGTTCCTGGAGAATGAGCGCCAGCAGAGCGCGTTCAATTTCGAGCATTCGGATGTCGAGATGCTGAAGCGCTGGTTTGCCGATTGCGAGGCGCAGTCTGTGGCGCTGCGGGAAGCGGGCAAGCCGCTGGTGGCGTATGATTATGCGCTGAAGGCCAGCCACACCTTCAACCTGATCGATGCACGCGGCGCGATCTCGCCGACCGAGCGGCAGGCGTATATTGCGCGCGTGCGCGACCTGGCGCGCGGCGCGGCGGCGCAGTGGGCGGAGCAGGAAGCGGCGCGGGGCTGAAGTCGCTGAACCGGCCTGTGAACCCCTCGCCCCCAAGGAGGCAAGGGCGCTTGAGAGGGAACAATCTGAATCTCTCGTTCGACTTGACGTGTGACGTCATGCGTCATATATCTCCTCACGAATGATCCAGAGTTTCGGGGACCGTGCGACTGAATCTTTCGCAAATGGCGAAGATGTGCGGGCGTTCCGGGGATTTCGGGAGCAGGCCCGGAGGCGGTTGCAGGTGCTGAATGCGGCGCAGTCGTTACAGGACCTTGGCGCATTGCGTAGCAACCGGCTGGAAGCGTTGCGCGGGAATTATGCCGGGCACTTCAGTATCCGGATCAACGACCAGTGGCGGATCGTGTTCCGGTGGGCGCGCGGGGCGCCTGGGCCGGAAGACGTGACGATCGTGGACTATCATTGAAGGCGGTGAAAGCGATGAAGAACTTTGCCATCCATCCGGGAACGGTGCTTGCGGAGGAACTTGCCGAACTGGGCATGACGCTGACGGCGGCGGCCAAGGCGCTCGGCGTGCCGGCGAACCGGGTTTCGCAGATCGTCAACGGGCATCGCGCGATCACGGCGGATACGGCGCTCCGGCTCGCGCATTGGCTCGGCACGACGCCGCAATTCTGGATGAACCTGCAGGCGGCCTATGATCTGGCAGTTGCCGAAGCGGAAGTGGGCGCAGCGATCCGCAAACTGCCGCGGCGGGAAACTGCATGAGCTCTGCTGCCGAAACCCGTATGGCGCGGGCCCTTGCTGCCATCCGCATGGGCGTGGCGCTGCTAATCTTTATTCATGGCGCGGCGCGGGTGGCGGCGGGCGGCGTAGCGCCGTTTGGCGCGTGGCTGGAGACGCAGGGCTTTCCGGTGGGGATTGCGTGGGCGTGGGGCGTGACGGGATATGAGCTTGTCGCGCCGGCGCTGATCATTCTCAGGCGGTTTGTGAGCGTGCTCTGCCTCGGGCATGTGGGCATTCTGGCGCTGGGGATGGTGATGGTGCACCTGCCGAATGGCTGGTTTGTTGTCGGGCTCGGACGCAACGGGGTGGAGTATAGCGTGCTGCTGATCCTCTGCCTTGCGGCGGTGGCGTGGGCAGAGTGGCCCGGGCGGAAAAAGTCAGATGCCGCTCATGGCGCGGGATAGGGGAAGCCACCACCGGCGTGATAGATGGCCGAGACGGCGAGGTGGGCGGCGAGTGTCAGCGGCAGCGCGATGACGAAGACGCGGTGAACCTGCCGGCGGGTGTGCCAGTCGTAGAGCACGGCGAGCGCCGCGAACAGCCAGAAGGGCGTGAACGTGTTGATGATCATGCCGAAGAAACCGTCGCCGAAAGCATCCATCAGCGCTTCGCCCCACCAACGGGTGTAGGCAGCGCCGACGATGGTGATCGTGGCGAGGAAGATCAATCGTTTGTGGGCGGACGGATCGGCGCGCAGAATAAGCGCGGCGCCGGCGAGCATCACGAAGGCGGCGGTGTAGAAGAGCGGGATGATGAAGAAGGCCTGCGCGAGGTGATCCTCCGGACCGCGGAAGCGCTGGGCGAGGATTTCGGACCAGACGCCGCTGACCGCCATGACCGGGATGAGCGCCAGCGCGCTGAGGCCGAGGAGATGATGGAGCGGCGCGCGCTTCACGCGGATGAGCAGGACCTGCAGGGTGAGCAGCACCAGCCAGCCGGGATAGACGAAGGCGTGGACCTGCAGGATGAGCGAGGCCTTGTAGGGGGCCTGTCCGGTGAAACGGTCGGTGACGGCCGGGGCGAAGCCCATGACGGTGCCGAGCCAGCAGGCGAGGACGAAGGCGAGGTAGAAGGTGCGGTCCCACGGATGGTAAGGCGCGAAGCGCGCCGGTGGCTGTGCCGGTACGGATGCCGTCATACCGCGTCCTCCCCAGGATTGGGCGGAGTTTGTGTCCGCAGGCGGGCGGCGTCAACCTTGCAACCCCGGCGTGCGGCGCGCAGTATTGGCTGCCTGTAGGGAGGATGACGCCATGAGCGAGCCTGAAATTGCCGGCCGGGAGCCGTTGCCGGTCGAGGTGGAGCAGGGGAAGATGTACTGGTGGTGCGCGTGCGGACGGTCGAAGACACAGCCGTTCTGCGATGGCAGCCACAAGGGCACGGAGTTCACCCCGGTCGGCTGGGAATGCCAGAAGACCGGCCGGGCGTTCTTCTGTGCCTGCAAGCGCACAGGCAAGCAGCCGCTGTGCGACGGGAGCCATAACGGGCTTTGAGGGCGAGGTAGGCCCCCTCCCTCAGTCCGCTGCGCGGACTGCCACCTCCCCCGCTTCGCAGGGGAGGATGAAGAGGAGCGCACCTTGACCCCGGCGCGGGCGGCTGTAAGCCGGGGCGTTCTCTTTTCCGGTGATTGACAGGCCCATGGCTGAACTTCTGCTCGAACTTTTTTCCGAGGAAATTCCCGCGCGCATGCAGGCGAAGGCGGAGGCGGACCTCCTGGCCGCCGTGACGGGCAAGCTGAAGGAGGCGGGGCTCTCCTGGAAGGCGGCGTTTGGCGTTTCCGGGCCGCGGCGGCTGACGGTCGTAGTCGAGGGGCTGGACGCGCGCTCGGCAGATGTGCGCGAGGAGAAGAAGGGGCCGAAGGTCGGCGCGCCGGAGCAGGCGATTGCGGGTTTCCTGCGCGGGGCGGGGCTGAAGGATATTTCCGAGGCGAGCATCGTTTCCGACGCGAAGAAGGGCGACTTCTATGTGGCCTATACGACTGTGCCGGGGCGCGACGCGAAAGACGTGATCGCCGAGGCTGTGCCGGAGATCGTGAAGACATTCCACTGGACGAAATCGATGCGGACGGCGGACGGCGACCTGCGCTGGGTGCGTCCGCTGCAGCGGATCGTGTGCCTTCTCGATGGCGCGGTGGTGCCGTTTGAAGTGGGCGGCCTGGCGAGCGGGAATGTGACCGAGGGGCACCGCGTCCACGGGCGTGGTCCGTACACGGTCAAATCCTGGGCGGATTACAAGCAGCAGCTGGAAGGCAAGGGCCATGTCGTGCTGTCGCGCGATGACCGGCGCGCGGTGATCCTGAAGGGGATCGAGGCGGCGTGTTCGGGCGCGGGGCTGCAGTGGATTGAAGACAAGGGCCTGCTGGAAGAAGTGGTGGGCCTGGCGGAATGGGCGGTGGTCGTCCTTGGGCGGATGGACCCTGATTTCCTCGACCTGCCGCCGGAAGTGATCACGCTGTCGATGCGCACGCACCAGAAGTATTTCGCGGCAACGGATGCGAAGACGGGCAAGCTGGCGCCTGTGTTCATCGTGGTGGCGAACATTGCGGCGAGCGATGGCGGCGCGAAGATTGCCGAGGGCAATGCGCGCGTGCTGTCGGCGCGGCTGTCGGATGCACGCTTCTTCTGGGAGAAGGACAAGGCGACGCCGCTGGAAGTGATGGGCGAGAAGCTGAAGACCATCGCGTTCAAGGAGGAGCTGGGCTCGCTCGGCGACAAGGTGGAGCGGGTGGCGGCGCTGGCGCGGGAGCTTGCACCGAAGGTTGGGGCGGAACCTGACCTCGCAGAGCGCGCGGCGCGGCTGGCGAAGGCGGACCTTGTGTCCGAGATGGTCGGCGAGTTTCCGGAATTGCAGGGCGTGATGGGGCGGTATTATGCGCTGGCCGCCGGCGAGGATGCGCGCGTCGCCGATGCGATCCGCGATCATTACAAGCCGCAGGGGCCGGGCGATTCCGTGCCTTCGGAGCCGGTTTCGGTGGCGGTCGCGCTGGCGGACAAGCTCGACACGCTGGTGGGCTTCTGGGCGATCGATGAGAAGCCGACGGGATCGAAGGACCCGTTCGCGCTGCGGCGCGCGGCGCTGGGTGTGGTGAGGATTGTATTGGAGAATAAGCTCAAGGTTGGATTGTCCTACTCGATGATCCAACCCGATCACAGAGCCAAACAAGCGATTGTTCGTGCAAGTTTGACTCGTCTCGACACTGAAAAGTTGGATGAGGCTGAACGCGCCTCAAAGGCCAAGGCTATCAAAGAGCAATTCGCTCGGTATGACGAAGATGCGAAAGGATTCATCGCCCGCGTGGCGAGCCTGAAAACAGAGGCAGAGCTTTTAGCTAGTTTCCTCGATCAGCTTCCTCCGACAATTTTGAATCTGCGCGAGTTTTTCTCCGACCGCCTCAAGCAAGTCCTCCGCGATCAGGGCAAGCGGCATGACCTGATCGATGCGGTGTTTGCTCTGGGTGAGGATGATCTGGTGCTTATCGTGAAGCGGGTGGAAGCGCTCGGCGCGTTCCTTGCGACGGAGGATGGGGCGAACCTGCTGGCGGGGTATCGGCGGGCGGCGAATATCCTGAAGGCGGAAGAGAAGAAGGGCGCGCTGCCGGGCGCGGACAAGGTGGATGCGAAGCTGGTGGCCAAAGGGCCGGAGGCAGAGCAGGCGCTGGCGAAGGCGCTGGGCGATGTGAAGGCGACGCTCGCCGGGCCGCTGGAGACGGAAGACTTTGCCGGGGCGATGACGGTGCTGGCGGGCCTGCGCGCGCCGGTCGATGCCTTCTTCGAGGCGGTGATGGTGAACGATCCCGATGCGGCGGTGCGGACGAACCGGCTGGCGCTGCTGGCAGGCGTGCGCGACGCGATCCATCAGGTGGCGGATTTCTCGCGGATTGAGGGCTGAGGCAACCTGTTCCGCATCGGAACGGGCAGGGCGCGGCGGCGGGGCAACACTTTGCGCGGCGCGCGAATTAACAACGTTGTCACTCGCGCCGGAGACGAAACGCGCACTTCTCTTTGGGTGTGCGATGCAGCATAGGACTTGCACAAAATGGCGGCTGGGCGAGTCCCGGCTGCAGGTAGAGACAGGAGCGACAGATGGGTGAAGCGGCACGCAAGGAGAAGGCCGGGAGCTGGGTCTACGCGTTTGGCGGCGGCACGGCGGATGGCGACGCTTCGATGAAGAACCTGCTGGGCGGCAAGGGCGCCAACCTCGCCGAAATGGCGAAGCTGGGCCTGCCGGTGCCCCCGGGATTCACAATCTCTACCGCCGTGTGCGTCGCCTATTACCAGACCGGCCGGGCCTGGCCGTCGGGGCTGGAGGCGGAAGTCGCAGGGGCGCTGGCGGAGCTGGAGAAGAAGACCGGCAAGGGGTTCGGCGATCCGGCAAACCCGCTGCTCGTTTCCGTGCGCTCGGGCGCGCGCGCCTCGATGCCGGGGATGATGGACACGGTGCTGAACCTTGGCCTGAACGAAGAAGTGGCGGCGGGGCTGGCGAAGCTCGCGGGCGACCGGTTTGCCTATGACAGCTATCGCCGGTTCATCCATATGTATTCCAATGTCGTGCTCGGCATGGGGCATGACGAGTTCGAGCACATCCTCGACGATTACAAAGAGCGTGAGGGCCTCGACCTCGACACCGACCTGACGGCAGAGAACTGGAAAGAGGTGATCGTACGCTACAAGAAGGCGGTGCTCGATGAGCTGGACCGTCCGTTCCCGGATGATCCGCGCGAGCAGCTGTGGGGCGCGATTTCGGCGGTGTTCAACAGCTGGATGAGCGACCGGGCGATCATCTACCGCAAGCTGAACGATATTCCGGAAGACTGGGGCACGGCGGTGAACGTGCAGGCGATGGTGTTCGGAAACCTCGGGGAGACTTCGGCGACCGGCGTGGCGTTCACGCGCGACCCGTCCAACGGCTCGCCGATCTTCTACGGCGAATACCTGATCAATGCGCAGGGCGAAGATGTGGTGGCGGGCATCCGCACGCCGGCGCCGATCTCGCGCGAGCGCGCCGCGACGCTGGGCTCGGGCGACAAGCCGCTCGAAGATGCGATGCCGGAAGTTTACAAGCAGCTGCGCGATGTCGCCGCGAAGCTGGAACATCACTACAAGGACATGCAGGATATCGAGTTCACGGTGGAAGCCGGGCGGCTCTACATGCTGCAGACGCGCAACGGCAAGCGCACGGCGGCAGCGGCGGTGAAGATCGCGGTGGACCTCGTGAAAGAGGGGCTGATCTCGGAGAAGGATGCGCTTCTGCGCCTTGACCCGTCGCAGCTCGACCAGCTGCTGCATCCGCGCATTCCGAGCGATGACGAGAACAAGAAAGCTGGCGGCAAGCCTTACGATGTGATCGTGAAGGGCCTTCCCGCCAGCCCCGGCGCGGCGGTCGGCAAGGTCGTGTTCGATTCCGAGGAGGCCTTCAACATGGCCGCCAAGGGCGAAGACGTGATCCTGGTGCGCGTCGAGACGAGCCCGGACGATATCAAGGGCATGCATGCGGCGCGCGCGATCGTGACGGCGCGCGGGGGGATGACCAGCCATGCGGCCGTGGTGGCGCGCGGCATGGGCCGGCCCTGCGTGTGCGGGGCGAGCGACCTGAAGGTGGACGGCGTCAAGGGCGAGTTCACGGTGCGCGGGCGCACATTCCGCAAGGGCGATGTGGTGACCATCGATGGCGGCACAGGCCGCGTGATGGCGGGCGCGATCAGCCTGATCAAGCCGGACCTGTCGGGCGATTTCGGGCTGGTGATGGGCTGGGCCGACAAGGTGCGCCGCCTGAAGGTGCGCGCCAATGCCGAGACGCCGCTGGACACGCGCACGGCGGTCGAGTTCGGCGCCGAAGGCGTCGGCCTCTGCCGGACGGAGCACATGTTCTTCGAGGAAGAGCGTATCCCGGCAGTGCGCACGATGATCCTGGCGAATGACGAGACCGGCCGCCGCGAGGCGCTGGCGAAGCTCTTGCCGATGCAGCGTTCCGACTTCGAGGAAATCTTCCGCATCCTGGAAAACCGCCCGGCGACCATCCGCCTGCTGGACCCGCCACTGCACGAATTCCTGCCGCATACGGATGAGGACATCGCGGGCGTGGCGAAGGCTTCTGGCCTGAGCGCGGACGAGCTGCGCCGGCGCGCGCATGACCTGCACGAGAGCAATCCGATGCTGGGCCATCGCGGCTGCCGGCTCGGCATCACGTATCCCGAGATCTACGAGATGCAGGCGCGCGCCATCTTCGAGGCTGCGGTGAATGTCGCCAAGGAAGGCAAGCTGAAGCCGGTGCCTGAAGTGATGATCCCGCTGGTGGCGACACAGCGCGAGCTGGCGATCCTGAAGGCGCTCGTCGATGAGACGGCGCAGAAGGTGTTTGCGGAGACGGGCGTGACGGTCGACTATACCGTCGGCACGATGATCGAGCTGCCGCGTGCGGCGCTGCAGGCGGGTGAGATTGCGCAGTCGGCAGCCTTCTTCTCCTTTGGCACCAATGACCTGACGCAGACGACGCTGGGCATCAGCCGCGATGATGCGGGCAAGTTCCTGCAGGCCTATTCGGAGAAGGGCATCTACGAGAAAGACCCTTTCGTGACGCTCGACCAGGACGGTGTGGGTGAACTGGTGAAGATTGCTGCGGAGCGCGGCAAACGCACCCGGCCGGGTATCAAACTGGGAATCTGCGGAGAGCATGGCGGCGACCCGGCCTCGGTGGAATTCTGCCACCGGACGGGCCTCGATTACGTCTCCTGCTCGCCTTACCGGGTGCCGATTGCCCGTCTCGCGGCGGCACAGGCGGCGCTCAAAGAGGCCGCAAACTAGCCAGAAGCTGCCCGTTCAGGCGGCGCTTGAGTGTTGTTTTTCAGCCACAGGGGCCTCGGCAGGGAATCGCTGAGGTTGCGCCCTGTTAGCCATTAAAACCGTTCAAATTCAGTGAGATGTGCGCAATTTCCGTGAAATTGCATGAACCCGCAACTTCTACGCGAGCGGGCGCCTCTCAGAAATGTCACTCTCCGGACTGGCTGAATTATTGCTAGATAGTTTCGGGTGGGCCAAGTCGCCTTGTCCTGCATCTGCGGGACGGGACGCGTACGGTCCTCATGAAGTGCGTTGAACCCCAATTAACCCGGGGAATAAGGCGGGACGACAACCGCCGGCCGGGAAAAGAGGAACGGTGATGTTAAGGTTTCTTCAACCAAGCCGGGCGAGTCTCGGCCCCCTGAATGGGCTGCGTGAAAAGCTCAAACGGTGGTGGCTCGGTATGACTGACCAGGAACAGCGGGAAGTATTCATCCGTGGCGGGATGATCGCCGTGTGTGCGGTGACGGCTTCCGTGACACTGCCGATGATCTCCGGTCAGCAGGCTACCCTGCGCGCTGATGCCGAATACCGGGCCGAAGCCGAACGGTTTGCCGCCTTCCAGGATGCCGGCCTTGCGGCGCGCGCCGATGCGATGACGCCGGCGCTGCTCGATACGCCCTGGCTGCGCACCGTCGAATACACCCTCAAGCGCGACCCCGATTCCTCGATGAGCCGGTATGCGATGCGCGACCGCGACGGCGCGGCGCTGCAGACGCTCGCGTCCTTCTCCGCCGAGCAGGTGCGCCGGGCCGAGACCATCGATTCCGAACTGATGTGCATGGCGCAGGCCGTGTATTACGAATCCGCGCGCGAGCCGCTGGAAGGCCAGCTGGCCGTGGCGGAAGTGATCGCCAACCGCATGCGCGACCACCGTTATCCGGATACCGCGTGCGGCGTGGTGTTCCAGGGCGCGACCCGCACGACGGGCTGCCAGTTTACCTTCACCTGCGACGGCGCGATGCAGAAGAAGCCCGTGGGCGAGAACTGGGACCGCGCCAAGCGCATTGCCGCGCATGTGCTGATGGGCCTCAACGAGGAACGCACCGGCGGGGCGACGCACTACCACGCGACCTATGTCGACCCGATCTGGAATTCGGGCCTCGTTCAGACCGACAAGATCGGCCTGCACATCTTCTACCGGTTCCCGCGCGGCAGCGAATGGGCGAGCGTGAACCGCAACTTCGAGGCCCGCAAGGAATCGGCGCGCATGCAGCTCGCCGCGCTCGATGCCAACGCCGCGCCCGGCGATGTGATTGATGAAGGCCTGCTGTTTGCCGACAAGAGCTCGGCGGCGGATGACGGCTATTACACGATCTCGCCAACTGCGGCTCCCGCGGGCGTGTCGACCTCCACGCGCACGGTCTCGTCCGCTGCGCCGCGCATCATGAGCGTGCAGACGGTGCCTGCGGCCGAGGCCGAGGCAAAGAAGGACACGGCGAAGCTGAGCGCGGTGGAAGAATACATGGCGCGCCAGACCGGCACGTCCGCTGCGGTTGACGGCGCGTTCTGAGCGAGCCTGACCTGAACATCAAAGGCCGCCGGTGGATATCCCCGGCGGCCTTTTGATTTTGGGGCGAGCGGATCAGCCGCGCGGCGGCACGCGGGTTTTGACCTGCTTGCGGACGAGGCCGGGCAGCCAGCGAGTCATGAAGCGGGCGCGTTCGGCTTCGCCGCCGACCATGTAGTGGATGTCGGCGCCGTGAGCGGCGTCCCAGACGCGTTCGGCGGCCATCGAGACGGGGTAGATGGTGGCGCCATTGGCTTTCATCTGGTCCGACATCTTCTCGTTCGCGCCTTGTGTTTTGCCCATGTCGAGGATGGGCGTATCGACGAACCAGGGCATCAGGCTGACGACACGGATGCCGAGATCGCGGAACTCGGCGTCGAGCGCTTCCGTCAGTCCACGGACGGCCCATTTGGAAGCGGAATAGACCGCGAGCTGCGGTGCGCCGACGATTCCGGCAGTGGAGGCGGTGTTGATTACGCGCGCGTCTTTCGTGGCCTTCAGCAGCGGCAGGGCGGCATAGACGCCGTTGATCACGCCCTTTACGTTTATATCGACGATGAGATCTGCGTCTTCCGGCGGCACTTCTTCGAACCAGCCATACCGGCCGATGCCGGCATTGTTGAAGAGGATGTCCATCTTCCCGCCGGTGGCGGCGGCAAAGCCTGCCATGGCGGCGGCCCAGTCGGCGCGCTTTGTAACGTCCAGGCGGGCGGTGTGGCAGTTCGCGGCGCCGATTTCGGCGGCGACGGATTTCAGGCCCATCTCGTTGATGTCATAGAGGCCGCAGAACCAGCCCTTCTTCGCGAAGTGGCGTGCGGTTTCCGCGCCAATGCCGGAGGCGGCGCCGGTTATAAAGATGCTCTTGCGTCCGTTGGCGCCCGACATGGATGTCTCCTGAAGCCCGTGCTGATTTTGCACGTCCACTGTCAGATCACATCGAGGCCGAGGTCAAGGTTCGGTGCGGAATGGGTGAGGGCGCCAACGGAAATATAGTCGACGCCGGTTTCGGCGATTGCCACTACGGTATCCAGATTGACGCCGCCGGAGGCTTCGAGCGTGACGCGGCCTGTGGTGAGGGCGACGGCGGCGCGCAAGGTCTCGAGGTCCATATTGTCGAGAAGGATAGCGTGGGGCGCGTGCTTCAGCGCCTCTTCAAGCTGGGCGAGCGTGTCGACTTCGACCTCAATCATGCGCAGGTGGCCGGCATAGGCCTTGGCGCGGGCGATGGCGGTGCCGATATCGCCGCCGCAGGCCGCGATATGATTGTCCTTGATCAGGATGGCGTCGTCGAGACCGTAGCGGTGGGACGTGCCGCCGCCGCAGCGCACGGCACGTTTTTCCAGCGCGCGGTGGCCGGGCGTTGTTTTCCGTGTGCAGACGATCTTTGCCTTGGTGTGCTTCACCGTCTCGACATAGCGGCGCGTCAGCGTGGCGACGCCGGAGAGGCGGCCCATGAAGTTCAGCATGGTGCGCTCAGCGGTGAGGATGGCGCCTGCGGCACCGGAAAGCTCGGCGATCACCGCGCCGGGTGTGAGCGCGGACCCATCCGCGAGGTGCACTTTAAGGGCGACGGTCTCATCCACGAGTTTCAGCGCATGGGCAGCGGCGTCAAGGCCTGCGACAACGCCCGGCTTGCGGGCGGCAATGACGGCGCGCATTTCCGTAGACGGAGGAATGGTGGCGTCCGTTGTAAGGTCACCTGCGCGGCCAAGGTCTTCGGCGAGGGCAAGGCGGACGATGGGGTCGAGGATGACCGGCGGAAGCGGCGGGATGAGCGGTGTCATGCGGAAACCTTGGCGCGGGGCGGATGGGCGATGAACTGGCGCTGCGGCCGGGCGGTTTCGGGATAGTCGCTGCGGAAATGGCCGCCGCGGCTTTCGCGGCGCGCGAGGGCGCCCTCGGCAATCAGGCGGGCAGCGGTGAGGGCGCGCGCACCGGGCGCTTCAACTTCAAGGGCTTCGCAGAGATCCAGCAGGCGTTCGAGGCCGGCGCGCTGGCGGATGACGCCGCATTCTTTCGACATGGCATCGCGCAGGCGCAGCAGGGCGAGTTCGCTCAGGCGGCCGGGCAGGCGCGCTTCGCTGGCGGCGGGGGCGTCGAGCGCGGCGCTAGTGAGGCGGCGGGCGATGCGTTCGGCAAACACGACCGCTTCAAGCAGCGAGTTCGAGGCGAGGCGGTTGGCGCCGTGTGCGCCGGTGGAGGAACATTCTCCGCACACGGAGAGACCGGCCAGCGTCGAGCGGCCCCAGAAGTCGGAGACGATGCCGCCCATGTGATAGTGGGCAGCAGGCGCGACAGGGATCATCTGCGTGCGCGGGTCGATATTCGCGCTCATGCAGGCGCCGAAGACGGTGGGGAAATGATCCGGGAAATGATCACCGACCGCCTTGCGGCAGTCGAGGAAGGCGCCGCGCCCGGCGGCTCGCTCTGCATGGATGGCGCGGGCGACCTCGTCGCGCGGGGCAAGCTCCGCCAGCGGATGATAGTCCGCCATGAAGGCGCGGCCATCGGCGTTGTGCAGAGTGGCGCCCTCGCCGCGCAGTGCCTCGGTGGCAAGCGGGGCGGGGTCGCGGCCGATATCGATGCCGGTCGGATGGAACTGGACGAACTCAAGATCGGCAAGCAGGGCGCCCGCCTCATAGGCCATCGCAATCGACTCGCCGAGCGCTTCGCGCGGATTGGTGGTGACGCGGAAGAGGCCGCCGGACCCGCCGGTACACAGCGCAGTGGCGCGGGCTGTGCGTGTGCTGATTGATCCGTCTGCGGATTGCAGCACGACACCGGCGATGCGGCCATTGCCATCCTGCAGGAGCGAGACGGCGCGGGCATTCTCGATCAGCTCGACACTCGGCGCGGCCTGCACGGCGGTCACGAGCGCGTCCATGATCGCCTTGCCGGCAAGGTCGCCGGAGACGCGCGCGACCCGCGGGTGCGAATGAGCGGCTTCCAGAGACAGGGCGAGGGCGCCGTCCGGCGTGCGGTCGAACGGAACGCCGAGCGTGATCAGATCGCGCACGCGGGCGGGGCCGTCCTCGGCGATCAGGCGGGCGATGACGGGATCGACGAGGCCCGCACCGGCGGCAACCGTGTCGGCGGCATGCTGGGCGGGCGAGTCGAGCGGATGCAGCGCTGCGGCGAGGCCGCCCTGCGCCCAGGCGGAGGACGAGGCCTGTCCGATCGGCGACGGCGAAACAACGAGGCAATGGCGCGGCGCAAGTTTCAGCGCCAGGAACAGGCCCGCAAGCCCTGCACCGATGATCAGCACATCGGCACTGGCGCCGGCTTCGGCGCGCACGCGGCTGGACGGGGGTTCATACATGGCGCGGGTCAGGAAATTCCGTCAGCCGCGCGCCGGAATTCGACCGGCGCCGTGACGGCAGAGACGAGGGCGCCGAACATGCGCTCGTGCGACTGCACGGTGAGGCTGAAATTGTCAGGCACATAGATCAGGCCTTCGGCCTTGCTCTCCAGCATTTCCTCGATGGTGGAGCGGATCGAGACCTGATCGCCGGAGCGGCGCGCCTCGCACGACTGGCGCACGACGGAGCGGCCCCACATGGAGCACATTTCCACGGCGGTGAGCTCGCAATTGTAGAGGCCGGCTTCCGGGTGCGGCGTCAGGCTCATGGTGCCGGTCATCACGCATTGGCCCTGGCGGTAGGGCTTGGTCTGGAAACTCCAGTTGCCGAGCACGTCGGACTTGTCCGCGCCGGTCTTGCCCTTGTTGGCCGAGGCCGGAAGGCCAGCGGCCAGAGCGACAACAAGCGCGGCGATGGCCGCGCGCCGGATCATCTTCATGGACGCCTCCTCGACAAGGGTCACAGTATTTAACTTCACTGCTTCGCGGCGGCCTTGGCAAGCCACGCCAAGCACTAAACCACCATTTCGATCTCAAGCGGCTTCTGGCCGGTGCGGAAGGAGAGCGGCTTCGCCATCTTCGGCAGGGCCAGCATGGCATCAAGCGCGGCCTTCGCGCGGACGCGCACATCCTCCGGGATCGTCACTTCATGCACGCCGGTTTTCAGGCAGTCATAGATGTTTTCCAGCGTAATGCGCTTCATGTGCGGGCAGAGATTGCACGGGCGGATGAAGTTCACGGCCGGGTTTTCGGCAGCCACGTTGTCGCTCATCGAGCATTCGGTGAGCAGCACGACCTTGTTCGGGCTGTTCTCGGACACATAGGCGGCGAGCGCGGAGGTGGAGCCGGCAAAGTCGGCCTCTTCCAGCACGTCCGGCGGGCATTCCGGGTGGGCGAGGATGATGACGCCGGGGTGGGCTTCGCGCAGCTGTTTCACATCCTCGGCGGAGAATTGTTCGTGCACCTCGCAGGCGCCCGGCCAGGTGAGGATGCGGATGCCGGTCTGGGCGGCCACGTTCTTGGCAAGATACTGGTCCGGCACGAGGATGACCGTGTCGGAATTCCATTCCTTCGCGATGGCTTCCACGACCTGCGCAGCGTTGGAGCTGGTGCAGGTGATGTGGCACTCGGCTTTCACTTCGGCCGTGCAGTTCACATAGGTGACGATGGGATAGTCCGGGAACTTCGCCTTGATCAGGCGCACATCGGCGCCGGTGATCGAGGCAGCGAGCGAGCAGCCGGCCTCGAGCGAGGGGATCAGCACGGTTTTTTCCGGCGCGAGGATCTTGGAGGTCTCGGCCATGAAGTGCACGCCGGCCTGGACGATGACCTTCTGCGAGACCTGCGAGGCTTCGCGGGCGAGCTGCAGCGAGTCGCCGCGAAAGTCGCCGATCAGGCGGAAGATGTCCGGCGTCATGTAATTGTGCGCAAGGATGACGGCATCCTTCTCGCGCTTCAGCCGGTTGATGCCGGCGACGAGCGGCGCGATGGCCGGCCATTCCATCGGGGTGATGAAATCCGCAACGAGGGGATAGAGCGCGTCGGTCTCCGCGCGGACGGCGTCGTCATAGAAAAGGCCGCGCGCTTCGGCGGCCGAGGGGCCGCGCAGCGGGGTGGGGGTCGGGCATCCGGGACCGGAATCGATCAGGCGGGCCATGGTATCCTCCTCGTCTCAAGGGATCGAGCAGTTTTGCTCGATTTGAGTATAAGCTAGGCCTGACAGCTCGCGTTTCAAGATATGTCTCTGAAAAAGACGGGGAGGCAGGGCTCTTCGTGACCGCTCTGTTACTTTTGCGCACTCTGAGCAAAACTATATTTAGCGCAGACACCCCCGTGAGGCAAGGCTGCGCCACGATTCTGCCTTTATTGGGAGCGGGAAGGCTTGATCAGCCCGGAATGTTGCGGGCGATGATGCTGCGCAGGATCGCGTCGCGCTGCTTTGCAGGCAGGGTGCCGAGCCGGTAGAGGCGCTGGTTGGAGGACAGGTCCGCCAGCCCATGCACGATGGCCCAGGTGGCTTCGACATCGGTGCTGTCAGCCTCCCGGCCCTTCGCTGCGGCCACTGCCGCATTGGCGGCTTCGATCTGCTGGTAGGCAGCATAAGCCGCCTTATCCAGTTCCGGCGTCGTGTAATCGGGCCGGTCTGAGCCGAACATCAGGCGGAAAAGGGCCGGATGGCGCTGGGCGAAATCGATATAGCCGAGGCCGCTTTCGATCAGCCTTGCGGCGGGGTCCGTCCCGCCGCGGTCTTCCCAGGCTGCCTGGTGGGCGACGAACCGGCGGTAGCCTTCAGCGGCGAGGGCTGTGAGCAGGCCGTTGGTGTCGCCGAAATGGTGGGCCGGGGCGGCGTGGCTGACATTCGCACGCTTGGCCACGCTGCGCAGCGAGAAGGCTTCGATGCCGCGTTCGACCAGTTCCGCCTCGGCGGCGGCGAGGAGCGCAGCCCGAAGGTCTCCGTGATGATAGGGCCGGGGTTCGGCGGCGGGTTTCTTGCGTGTCATGGCGGGATTTTAGCCTTCGATCTTTCCGATGTCAAAATTCTATCTTGACAATGTCAAGCCTCGTGGCATTTCTATCTTGTCGATGTAAAGATGGAGTTAGCGATGCCCCCTGAAACCCTCTTCCAGTTCGCCAATCCGCTCGCCATGACGGGGTGGCTTGCGCTGGCGCTCAGCCCGCTCGCGCCGCGTCTCACCAATCTCTACGCGGGTTTTGTCGTGCCGATCATCCTGTCGGTCGGGTATGCCGCGCTGATCCTCGCTTTCTGGGCGTCGGCAGAAGGCGGCTATGACAGCCTGCCGAATGTCATGCGCCTGTTCGACTCGCCGCATGCCGCCCTTGCCGGGTGGGTGCACTTCCTCGCCTTCGACCTGTTTGTCGGCGCCTGGGCAGCCCGCACCGCACGGGCCGAAGGGATGCCGCATATCCTGATGCTGCCCTGCCTCGGGCTGATCTTCTGGTTCGGCCCGATCGGTTTCCTTCTCTTCCTTGCCCTGCGTGCCGGCCTGTCGCTGCGCACGCCCAAACCCGTGGAGGCCTGACATGACTGCGACCCTAGCAACTTTTCCAAAATCCGGCGCCTCGCAGTTTCCGAATCGTCTGATGACGGACGAACCGCGCTTCACGCTGCTTGCAGTTGTTCTGGCCTTCGCGCTGATCCCGGTCTTTGCCGCGATGGCAGTCGAGACGCGCCTGTATCAGGATGTGAATGTCTGGGTGAAGCCGGCGAAGTTCATGATTTCGCTGTCGATCTACCTGCTGAACCTCGCGCTGTTTGCGCGCTTCCTGCCGACGGGCATGATGGCGCGGCGTAGCTACCGCGCATATTCCACCTTCATCGTTCTCTGCATTCTCATCGAGATGATCTGGATCGGGGGCGCGGCGGCGATGGGCGTGGGCTCACACTTCAATCGCTCCACACCGGAGCTGGCCTTGATCTACACATTGATGGGCGTCGTCGCGATCTCGCTGACGAGTGTGAGCCTCGTTTACGGCATTGCGATCCTGCGCAACCGGGCGAGCACGCTGGCGGCTGGCCTGCGGCTCTCGATCGGTCTCGGGCTGGTGCTCACCTTTGTGCTCACTGTGCCGGTGGCGATGACCATGGCGATGGGCACAGGGCATCTGGTCGGCACGGCGCAGACCGGCGCCATGCTGCCCGTGATGGGCTGGAGCCGCGAAGTGGGGGACCTGCGCATCCCGCACTTCTTCGCGACCCATGCCATGCAGGCGATGCCGGTGTTCGGCCTTCTGACGCTGGCTCTGCCTCGCCAGTTCGCGGTGACGTCCGTGTGGGTCGCCGCGGCCGGATATGTGGCGCTTGTGATCGCGACCTTCTTGCAGGCTCTCGCCGGTCAGCCCTTCCTGCCAAGGATAGGCTGACCGCCTGCTAAAGGCGCCATGTCTGGATGTTGCACAGGCGGCGCGTTGCGCTTAGCCTGTGCACTCTTCAGAGGAAGTCGCATGCACTCTGTCCGGAAACGCTGAAACCCGAAACCCTGTGTTTCGCGCCCTGCCATTGGCGGGGCGATCTTTCATGCTTTCAGGACTGACCAATGAAAACCATCACGACTTTTGACCGCCCGGCGGGCTGGGCTTCTCTTTCGCATGCCTTCCAGGATGACTTTGCCGCGGGCGACCGCGTGCAGCAGACGCCCTGGGGCGGGCTCGCCATTCTCGGCCATGCGGAACTCCTGGCGCTGGCGCGAGATCCGTATGCGGATGGCATGGCGCCTTCCGTCGAGGCGATGGCGGAGACGCCGCAGATTTATGACCTGCTGGTGCGCTCCGTGTTCACGAAATCCGGCACCTCGCATCGGACAGACCGGGCCGCGCTGATAGCGGCGATGAACGCCGTGGATATTCCGGCGCTGGTGCGCCGGGTGGTGGCGCAGACGGTGCCGGCGCGGGCGGAGGGGCTTGCCCTGAAGTCCGGGTTTGCGGCGCCGGTAGCGCGCAATGTGTGGGCTGAGATCATCGGCTATGATGCGGACGCCGCGCTCCGGCTGGAGCAGGCGGTTCACGATATGGGCCATGTGCTCTCCCAGGCGCCGGACCTGTCGAAGGCAGATGTGGCGGAGGCGGCGGCCGCCGAGACGCGGGCGCTGTCGCGGGCCGCGCTGGCGCAGGGCGCGCCGTTTTCAGCCGCGCTGGTTGAGGGTGTTGGCGATGCGGCGGCGGCAGACCTGATTGCCGGGATGGCGTTTGATGCCATCGAGGCTTCCACCATCGGGCTCACCGCGAGCCTGCGTCTTGCCGCACAGAACCGCAGCCTGATCGCTGCCACCCCTCAGTGTGCGAACGAATGCCTGCGGATGGCGAGCCCGGCACCGATGACGATGCGGCTGACGACCGGACCGATCCGGCTGGGCGGGATCGACATCGAGCCTGGCACGACGCTGTTCATGCTGTGGGCGGCAGGCAATCATGATCCGCTCGCCTTTTCGGAGCCGGGCGTGTTCAATCCGGGCAGGGCAGGCGCGCGCCCGCTGATGTTCGGGATGGGTCAGCATGCCTGCCTCGGCCACGCCATCGTGCGCGCGGTGCTGCAGGAATTGCTGGCCGTGTTCCTCGCCTGCGAGGCGCGGATAGAGGGCGATACCGGCGGATGGAATATCCTTTTACCCGCCGACATGCCGGCGATGACGATTTCGTATTGACGCCCTCTTTCAGCTCTTGCCGAGCAGGTCCTTCGCCGCCGCCGTCATCGCGTCCACGCCGGTCGCGATGGTGGGGTCGGCGTCGGGGGCGAAGAGGGGGGAGTGGAGCGAGGGCAGCGGCATGCCGTCGATCTGCGCGGCGGCATACTTGTCCGGGTTCACGGCGCCGAGCCAGAAGATGACGCCGGGAATTTTCTCGTCCGTGCGCGCGAACTGGCCGAAATCCTCGCCGCCCATCACGGGCGGAACGGGGCGCACATTCGCGGCGCCAAGTTCGGCGGAGATGGCGGCCATGGCGCGCTCCGTCAGGGCGGGGTCGTTATAGGTGGCAAGGGTCACGTCGCTCTCGATGACGATCTCGGGCGCGGGGGCGCCGAAGGCGGCGGCCTGGCCTTCGGCGATGCGCCTGATACCGCCGAGCAGCATGTCGCGCGTGGAATCCTCATACGAACGCACGGTGATTTTCAGCTCGGCTTCGTCCGGGATGATATTGTGCTTGGCGCCGGCCTTGATCGAGCCGACGGTCACCACGGCGGAATCGAGCGGGTTGGTGTTGCGCGAGACGAGGCTCTGCAGCGCGACGACGATATGGCTGGCCACCAGAATGGGATCGACCGTGGTGTGCGGATAGGCGCCGTGACCGCCGACACCTTTCACCGTGACATCGACAGAATCCACGGTCGCCAGCGCGAAGCCGGAGGAATAGGCGACCGTGCCTGCCGGCGCGCCAGCCGAGACATGCAGGGCAAGGTTATAGTCAGGCACCGGGAAGCGGCTGTAGAGCCCGTCGGCCAACATGGCGCGTGCGCCAAGGCCGATTTCCTCCGCAGGCTGAGCAATCATGATGAGCGTGCCTTTCCACGACTCCTTCTCCGCGATCAGGCGGCGGGCCGTACCAACCCAGACCGTCATGTGAATATCGTGGGCGCAGGCATGCATCACCTGGCTATCCTCGCCCGTCCATGTGGTGGAGCGCACCTTGGAGGCGAAGGGAAGGCCGGTGTTTTCCGGCACGGGCAGCGCGTCCATGTCGGCGCGGATCAGCAGGGTCGGGCCCTCGCCATTCTCGAACACGCCGACCACGCCATAGCCACCGACGCCGGGGCGCACCACGCCATGATCGCGCATCGACTTTTCCTTCACCCAGGCATCGCCGAGGCCTTCGGTGACGGTGAAGCCGAGTGATTTCAGCTCGTTCGCGAGCAGGGCGGCGGTCTGCGCTTCCTTGAAGGACAGCTCCGGCGTCTCGTGCAGGGTGCGGTAAAGCGAGACGAGGCTTTCATCCGCCACCCGCAGCGGGCCCTGCGGCATGCCCTCAACCAAGGCGATGGCGGCCGCCGAAGCGCCGGCAGAGCCGCCGCCACCCGTCGCGCCGGGCGCACCCGTCTCGCTGCCACAGGCGGCAATCAGCACCAGCGCGCTCGCCGCGATCATCAGTTTCTTCATGGCCTGTACCCCGTGTGAAATCGCAGCCAGACATGTGGGCGCGTTGCGGCCAGCGTAGCGGGATGAGGAGTAGGGGGGAAGGGCGGATTTGGGGGAGGGTGGCGCGAGGGTGGGTAGAGGCTCTACCTCCGCCCGCGCTTCAGATCCTCGCTCAGCCGGATATCCTCCGGCTGGCCGCTGAGGCGGTGGCGGTAGACCTGGATGTTTTCCATCACGCGCTGGATGTAATTGCGCGTTTCGGAGAAGGGCACGAACTCGACCCAGTCGATGGGGTCGATCTGGCCGAGGCGGGGGTCGCCGTAATCGCGCACCCACTGGCTGGGGCGCGACGGGCCGGCATTGTAGGCCGCAGCCGTCATGATGTAGCTGCCACCGAACTGGGCGAGCAGCGTGTCGAGGTGCAGGCCGCCGAGCGTCATGTTGTAGGCGGGGTCGCTGGTCAGCCAGGATTGCTCATACGGCATGCCGCGCAGGCGCGCTTCGTTCTTGGCGGTGGCGGGCATGAACTGCATCAGGCCGCGCGCGCCGACCCGGCTGACGGCGTTCGGGTTGAACTCGCTCTCCTGGCGCGTGATGGCGTAGACGAAGGCGCGCTCGACCTGGTGCGGCCGCGTCGGTTTGTGATCCGGCACGGGCCAGGATGCGCCGGTGGCGACCACGCCGCGCTGCAGGCCGGCCTTGGCGGTGCGCACGCCGACCTCCGGCGTGACGAAACTGTTGGTCATCTGCGCGAGCAGTTCGTACTCGGCGGCGGTGTTGAGGTTGTCATCGAGGAAATAGGCAAAGTCGATGAAGCTCGACCGTTCGCCGACTTCGCCGAGCAGGCGCATCGCCTGCACGACGGGCTTTGCCTCGAAGGTGGCAATTTCTTCCGCCGTCGGATTAACCGGCGCGCCGAGGGCGAGGGTTTTCTGGTTCACACGTTCGGCGGCGAGCTGGCCGTAATAGGTGAAGGGGTGCGAGGCGGCGACACCGTAAGCGGTTTCGGCCTGTTCGCCCTGGCCGAGGGCGTCGCGGGCGCGGCCGGTCCAGTAATAGCCGCGCGCAACGCTGACCGGGCTGGAGACGCCAGCGGACATGGTTTCGAAATGGCCGAGGCCGCGGGTCGCATCACCATTGAGGCGCAGCGCAATCCAGCCGGAGAGCCATTCGGCTTCGGCAAAGTCTGCGCCGGCGCTCATGCCATGTGTGGAGGAAAGCTGGTAGGCGCGCTTGTAATTGCGCAGCTTCAGTTCCTCGCGTGTGGCGATGGCGCGTTCATCCCAGAGGCGGCCGCGCCCGGCACTGGGCACATCCTTGCCATCGATCTTGACCAGCACATCGGTCACGCCGTCGACCTTCTTCGAGCGGCGCCACTTGCCGCGCTCGTAGAGAAGGCCGGGATGATCCTGCAGGTTTGCAGGCACGGCCTTGATCAGTGCGTCGACATTCTTGGCGCGCGCGGCAAGGCCGATGCGGGCATCGGTGAGGGCGCGGTAGTCTGCCGTCAGCTGCGGGCGCAAGGCCTGCGCATCGGAGCGCTGGCCGGTCCAGAGCAGGAAATCGACGCGGGCGCGGTGATCATCCTGGCTGAGCGACTGTCCGTATCGGGCAAGCACGAGCCGCTGCACATCGGAGGGCAGCGTGTGGTTGCGCCACGCATCCTTGATCACTTCATCGGCGCGGGTGCGCTGACCCGTTTCGCGCAGGGCATTGGCGAGGGCGACCTTGCCCTGTCCGGTGACCGGGCCTGAGGCTTCCAGCCATGCGATGCGCGCACGGGCATCCAGCGAAGACAGCTCGATGATCTCCTCGGCGCGGGTGCGCATGCGGGCGGTCTTCGGCCAGTCCGGCAGCATGGTGAGTGCGGTGTTGAGTTCGTCGAAGGTCATGCCGGGCACGCCGTCGCTTGCACGCTTCCACATGATCAGGTTCTTCACCACCGGATCGGAGGTTTCATACTGCATCGACGCGAGGCCGTTCCAGTCGCCGCGTTCGGCAGCGGCAAGGGCGCGCGAGAGGGCGAAGGTCGAGGCAGACGGGGCAGGGCTTGCCGGGCGCAGCGTCAGGGCCGGCGCCGGTGCGGACGGGACGGCGGTCACAGAGTTAACGCTGAGCTCCGGCGCGGCGGCCTCCGGCAGCAGGTTCTTACCGGGCTTCAGGCTGGGCGTCTCCGGATCGCTGCCGGCCACAAGGACGGGGACCAGGGCGGCCAGTGACAAAAAAACTGCGATTTTCCGGGTATGTGTCATGGTGGCCTATGTTTATTTCTGTCCCAAAGCGTGACAATCCAAGCATCGCAGCCTAGCACGCAATTCCCACAAAACCCTGAAACGAATCTCCTGAATAACAGGTAACAATCTCATGTTCTCCGGTTCCATTCCCGCCCTTGTGACCCCGTTTCTGAATGGCGGGGTGGACAGGAAGGCCTTCGCAGCGCTGGTGGAACGCCAGATTGCAGGCGGCTCCCGGGCGCTCGTGCCGGTGGGGACGACGGGTGAAACCTCCACCCTCTCCACCGAGGAACATAAAGATGTTGTAACCCTGTGCGTCGAGGTCGCCGCCGGCCGGGTGCCGGTGATCGCCGGGGCGGGGTCTAACTCCACCGAGGAGGCCATCGACCTGGTCGCGCACGCAAAGACCGCCGGGGCGGATGCCGCCCTCGTCGTCTGCCCGTATTACAACAAGCCGAATCAGGAAGGGCTCTACGCCCACTTCAAGGCGATCAACGATGCCGTCGCCCTGCCGGTTTTCCTCTACAACGTGCCGGGGCGCACGATTGTCGACCTGATGCCGCAGACCGTTGCGGCGCTTGCCAGCCTGCCGAACGTCATCGGCATCAAGGATGCGAGCGACGAGATGGAGCGCGTGGTGCTGCACAACCAGCTGATCAAGCCGGGCACGCAGTTCATCCAGCTTTCGGGCGAAGACTCCAGCGCGCTGGCGCACCGCGCGATGGGCGGGGCGGGCTGCATTTCCGTCACCGCGAACGTCATGCCGGAAGCCTGCGCGGCGATGCATGCCGCCTTCGACAAGGGCGACCTTGAAGGCGCGCGCGCGATCAACCAGAAACTCGTGCTGCTGCACCGCGCGATGTTTGCTTCGCCCTCGCCGGGGCCGGCGAAATATGCGCTCTCGCGCCTCGGCCTCTGCCGCGAAGATGTCCGCCTGCCGATCACCCCGCCGGACAAGGCCGCGCGGGCGCAGATTGATGAAGCGCTGGCGCTGGCCGGGGCGAGTGCCTAGATAGGCGCGATGGCAAAGGCAAAGAACGCACAGATCAAGGGCCGCACGGACGGCCTCATCGCCGAGAACCGCAAGTCCCGGCGTGAGTATTCCGTGGAGGATACGCTTGAGGCCGGCGTGATGCTGGTCGGCTCGGAAGTGAAATCGCTGCGCGAAGGCAAGGCGAACATTGCCGAGGCCTATGCCTCGGTCGAGCAGGGCGAGCTCTGGCTGATCAATTCCGAGATCCAGACCTATGCCGGCGCCAACCGCTTCAACCACGAGCCGCGCCGCAGACGGAAACTGCTCGTCTCCAAGCGCGAACTGGCAAAGCTGTCGCAGGAAGTCGAACGCGCCGGGCGCACCATCGTGCCGCTGAAGCTCTACTTCAACGACAAGGGCCGCGCCAAACTCCTCATCGGCGTCGCCACCGGTCGCAAGGCGCACGACAAGCGCGAGAATGAAGCGAAACGCGACTGGGCGCGCGACAAGGCGCGGATCATGAAGGGGCGCTGAGGCGCCTCAGCTGATCCACCTGTTCGCCCGTTGCAGCAAGCCGATGGTGCTGGCGTGCAGCTGGTCGCCGGTGGCTTTCGGGGCCTTGCCGGCGAAGGCGCGGGCATAGGTGCCTTCCAGGATGATGCCAAGCTTGTAGCAGGCGAGCACGCCGTACCAGTGGATGTGCGACAGGTCGCGCGTCGTCTGCGTCGCATAGTGCGCGACGAGTTCGTCCGCAGACGGAAAACCTTCCCAAGGCGTGACGGATACCGTGCCCGAGCCTTCCTCCGGCCAGGTGGCAAGCAGCCAGCCGAGATCGAGCAGCGGGTCGCCGATGGTCGTCAGTTCCCAGTCGACAATCGCAGCAAGCCGCGGCGCATCGAACCGGTACATGACATTGGCGAGGTGATAGTCGCCGTGAATGATGCCGGGCTGGAAGCTGCGTGGCCGGTGCTCTTCCAGCCAGCGGCCAACCCCGTCCACATCCGGCAGGTCCTTTAGTCCGTCCCATTCCGGTAACTCGGCATAGGAATCGAGCTGCGCCTTCCAGCGGCTCACCTGACGCTCAAGGTAATTGTCCGGCTTGCCAAGACCGGTTAGCCCGAGCGCAACATAATCCTGCGCGCCGAGCGCGGCGATCCCATCGACGAGGGAGAGGCCCATCTGATGGCGCAGCTTCGGCGAGGAAGCGAAGGGTTCGGGCAGGCCGGTGGTGGCGTTATAGCCGTCGATGGGCTCCATCAGGTAGAAGGCCGCGCCGAGTACGCTCTCGTCTTCACAGGCGGCAATCAGGCCAGGATGCGGCACCGGCGTGCCTTTCAGCGCCGCAAGCACGCGCGCTTCGCGCCGCATCGTCTCGTTGGAGTTCGCGCGCAGCACCGGCGGCGGGCGGCGCAGGACATAGAAACGCCCCGCGCGCGAGAATTTCAGGAGGATGTTCTGCGTGCCGCCCGCAAGGCGCTGCACGTCTTTCAGCGGCCCGGCGCCGAGGCCGCGCGCATCCATCCAGCTGGCAAGAACGGCAAGATCAACGGGGGTTTCCATGCCGCCAGAGTGACCAATGCCGGAGCTTTAGCCAAGGGCTTCCTTCGCGGCAGCAAACACATCCTCGAACATCGCGGCAGTCAGCCGCCCGGTATTCGTGTTGTAGCGAGAGCAGTGATAGGAGGAGAGCAGGGTCACAGGCCGTCCGTCTACGGATAGTTCGTGGCGCGTGCCGTGACCGAACGGGTGCGGCCCCAGCTTCACGCCGAGCGCGCGCAGGGTGGAATCATGGCTGATCTTGCCGAGGCAGAGGATCACCTTCAGTTTCGGCAGCGCCGCGATGCGCGCTTTCAGGAAAGGCCGGCAGGTGTTGATCTCTTCGCCCACCGGCTTGTTCTCCGGCGGCACGCAGCGCACCGCATTGGTGATCATCGCGCCGGAAAGTTTCAGCCCGTCGCCGGGGTTCGCCGCATATGTGCCTTTCGAAAAGCCGAACTTGGCGAGCGTCGCATAGAGCAGGTCGCCCGCCCAATCGCCCGTGAACGGCCGCCCCGTCCGGTTCGCCCCGGTCACGCCGGGCGCGAGGCCGACGATCAGCAGCTGCGCCTGCTCTGTGCCAAAACTCGGCACGGCGCCGTTGAACCATGCCGGCTCCTTCGCCCGTACTGCTTCGCGATAGGCCACGAGGCGCGGGCAGAGGGCGCAGTCGCGGGGGGCTTCTGCGGGCGCTGCCGCAATCTTAGTACCCATCCGCGCTGCCATCCTTGCGCATTTCGGTCGCTGCATGCCATGCGCCCGAAGCAAAGTCGCGCATGATGGCCTGGTAGCCGCCATAATTGGCTTCGCAGCAGGCGACCGTGTAGCCGCGCGCTTCAAGCTCGGCGGCGGCGCCCGCGAGGCCGCGTTCCAGCATCACCTTGCCGGCGCCGGCATTACAGTCCGCGTCCAGAGCATCCGTCGGCTCGCAGCCGCCATCATGTTCCCAGCGCGCTGCGTCGCCCGCTTCCTGCAGGCCCATGCCGAAGTCGATAAGATTGGTGATGATCTGGACATGGCCCTGCGGCTGCATCGCGCCGCCCATGAGGCCGAAGCTGAGCCAGGGCTCATACGGGCAGGCCATCTCGATCGCGGTGGCGCGCACCTGGCAACCGGGCATGTCCTTCCTGAAGGCAAAGGCCGGGATGATCGTGTGGAAGGGACGCTTGCCGCCTTCGAAAGCATTCGGGTGGGCGGGGTCGAGGCTGAACAGCTCGCCCCGGTCCTGGAACATGAAGCCGAGACGGTCCGGCACGAGGCCGGAGCCCATGCCGCGATAGTTCGACTGGATCAGCGAGACCATCATGCCGTCCTTGTCGGCCACCGTGAGATAGGTCGTGTCGCCGTCGCGCAAAGCCGCATCGGTAATCTCCGTGCCGGGAGCAACGGATGGTGCTGCCCGCGTTACGTCGATCAGCGCGCTGCGCTTGGCATTATACCCCGGCGCAACGAAAAGAGAGGGGTCGATGCCGGAATAGGCCGGGTCAGCATAGCCAAGCGCCCGGTCCGCGAAGGCGAGGCGCTTGGCCTCCACCATCGCCGTCAGCGCATCCGGCGAGCCGAATCCCATCGCCTTCAGGTCAAACCGCTCCAGCATTTCAAGCATCTGCAGCGCCGCCACGCCTTGCGTGTTCGGGCCCAGCTCACACACCTTCACTTCGCCGCGATATTCGACACAGATCGGCTCCACCCAGTCGCCTGTATGCGTGGTGAAATCCTCATACTTCATCTTGCTGCCATGCCGGCGCAGGTAGGCCACCATCGTGCGCGCCATCGCGCCGTTATAGAATTCGCTTCGCCCATGTTTGCCGATCCGCTCCAGCGTGTTGGCAAGGTCCGGATTGCGGAACAGGCTGCCTTCCACCGGGGCCGGATCAAAATAGGTATTCCGCGCGTTCTCGTATTCCTCCAGCTCGCCGCGCTCATGCGCCGGCTCGAAGCGCAGCGGTCCGCGCGACCAGTACCAGGCAATCATCTCCGGGATCGGTGCGCCCTCACGGGCATATTTCACCGCAGGTGCCAGATTGTCCGCCATCGGACGTTTTCCGAATCTCCCATGCAGCGCAAACCAGCCATCGACCGTGCCGGGCACCGTGACCGTGATCGTGCCGAACGAGGGCAGAGATTTGCCATCCTTGAACTGGTCCGCCTTCGCCTGCGCATCGGCCAGCGTTGCGTCCATCGGGCTGCGGCCGGAGCCATTGTAGCCGTAGAGCTTCTGCGTCGCAGGGTCCCACACGATGGCATAGAGGTCGCCGCCAATGCCATTGCCCGTCGGCTCCACAAGGCCGAGCATCGCGTTGGCGGCAATCGCCGCATCGACTGCCGAACCGCCGGCCTTCAGCACATCCAACGCCGTCTGCGTCGCCAGCGGGTGCGCCGTCGCTGCGGCGCCATTGGGCGCAATCACGGCGGAGCGCGTGGCGATAGGGTTGCCGCTTTCCGGGCGCTGGCCGGTCATCGGGAAGGCGGCGTTCTTCAGCTCCGTCGCCGGCGCTTCGGCAACCGGCGCAGGCGAGGCGACTTCCGGTTCTGCCGCCTGAGACACACACGCGGCCACCAGCAGCGCCGCCGCGCCGGTAAGGATCAGGGCAAGTTTCATGGCGGGTCTCCGGGCTAGCGCTCGCGTTTCGGGAAATAGTGGGCGGCAAGGCGCGTGGAGATCGCCTGCCCGTCTTCGGCATAGCGCGACTCGGCGGCCACCGCTGAGGCATCGCAAACCGGATAGGTGTCGCTCACGCGCTTGTAGGAATCGTTGAACTCCCGCACCAGCGAGCGGCGCAGGTCGCCCTGTTCGGGCGCCTCATAGGCCAGCATGTCGGACATGTAGCGCCGCCAGTACTGGTCGCCATTGCCGTTGCAGCGCACCCGGATCGCATGGGCCGAGCCGAGCACGCGGGCGAGGTCTGCCGCGTCGCGGAAATAGTCGGGCCCACGCGAGGGAATGCCCTGCGCTGCGCTTGTGCCGCCCATGATTGCGAGGCTAATCAGGAGGGCATGAAAACCTGTCTTCTTCATGCGCGGACTTTCGCGCGCCTTCGCCCGCGGCTCAAGGGGCTCAGCGCCGCTGTCCGCATCGTCACCATCGATGACGCCGGCAAGGCGCATGATGCCGAAACCAGCACCCAGCTGGCCGAACTGCCGCCGATTGACGTGGCTTTCGGCAATGCGGACGGGTTTTACTCCCCCGCCGTGCGCGAATTCATGACCGCGATCCTGAAAAGCCCGGACCTCGACTGGTTCCAGTCTGCCGCTGCCGGCATAGAGAATCCGGCCCTCGTGATGATCGGGAAGAAGGCGAAACGCTACACCACGAATCACACCCAGGCCGAGGCGATGGCCGAATGGGCGCTCTGGCAGGCGCTGGATTTCGTGCGCGAAGGCCCGGCGCACCGCGCCCAGCAGGCAGAGGGCACATGGAAACGTGTGGGCGCGCGGGAAATCCGGGGCTCGCGCTGGCTGGTCGTCGGTTATGGCTCGATCGGGCAGGCCGTCGGCCGCCGGGTCAGCGCGCTCGGCGGTGAGGTGACGGGCCTTCGCCGCTCGCCGGGGCCGGCCGAAGGCGCCGCGCGCATCGTGGCGCCGGATGCGCTGATGGCGGAGTTGCCCCGCGCCGATATCGTCCTCCTCTGCCCGCCGCATACGCCCGAGACCGAAGGCATGGGCAATGCCGCCTTCTTCGCCGCGATGGCGCCGCACGCCCTGTTCCTGAATCTCGGGCGCGGCGCGCTGGTGGATGAGGCCGCGCTGATGGCGGCGCTGGACGCCGGCCGGCCTGCCTTCGCAGCACTGGACGTGACGCGCACCGAGCCGCTGCCGGCTGACAATCCGCTCTGGCGCCACCCCAGAATCGTGATCACCCCGCATGACAGCGCCGACACGCCCGGAACCATCGCAGGTGCAGATGACACTTTTCTGGCCAATCTTGAGCGCTATCTGAAGGGAGAGCCCTTGAAACACCTGGTCGACGCTTCTGCCTTTGCGGGGGGCTGACCCGATAAAACCATCCGGATACGGAGAATTGACATGGTGAAACAGATCCTGCTGGCAACCACTGGCGCCCTCGCCCTTGCTGCCTGCGTCAGCGAAGCGGCCCCCGGCATTTCCGCAGAGCCGGGTGAGCGGCCCGGTTTCAGTGTCACCGGCACGGACGGCGCGGTGGTGCGTGCAGAAATCCTCGAGAAGTTCAACAGCCCCTGGGCGATGACCTTCCTGCCGGATGGCCGCGCGCTGGTGACGGAAAAAGGCGGCACGATCTGGCTGCTGAACACTTATGGCAGCAAGGCCGGCGAGATCAGCGGCGGGCCAACTGTCGAGGCGCGCGGTCAGGGCGGGCTGGGCGATATCATCCTGCACCCGGACCATTCCGAGACCGGCGAGATTTATCTCTCCTATGTCGAGCGCGATGCGGCGGACGACACGCTGTCCGGCGCGGTTGTGGAGATTGCCGTCCTGAGCCTGACGGAGGCGGGCGGATCGCTCAGTGATCGGAGCATCATCTGGCGCCAGTCACCGAAAGTCACCGGCAATGGCCATTACGGCCACCGCATGGCCATCTCGCCCGGCCGCCACCTGTTCATCACCTCCGGCGAGCGCCAGAAGTTTGATCCGGCGCAGGACATGACCGGCAATCTCGGCAAGATTGTGCGGCTGAACCTCGATGGCAGCGTCCCTGCGGACAATCCGTTTGCTAATCAGGGCGGCATCGCCGCCGAAGTCTGGACCCTTGGCCACCGCAATCCACTCGGCATCGATTTCGGCTCCGATGGCCGCCTCTGGGCGCAGGAGATGGGCCCCGCGCATGGCGACGAGCTCAACCTGATCGTCCGTGGGCAGAATTATGGCTATCCCGAAGTCTCCAACGGCGACCATTATGACGGCCGCCCGATCCCTGACCATGACACGCGGCCCGAATTCGCCGCGCCCGCTGTCTACTGGGTGCCGGCTATCAGCCCCGGCGGCCTCGAAATCTACGAAGGCACCCTGTTCGCCGGCTGGACCGGCAATGCCTTCATCGGCGGGCTCTCCTCCGAGGCGCTGATCCGGGTGGCGCTGAACAATGATGGCACCGGCGCCGAAGCCGGCCGCTATGCCTGGGGCAAGCGGGTGCGCGAGGTCGAGGAAGGCCCGGACGGCGCCCTCTACGTGCTGGAGGACCGCGACGGCGGCCGCCTCCTGCGCCTGACGCCGGGCGGATAGCGGGAGGGCGTTGCACCGCGCGCCGACTTGCGCCACGGATGGCGCCATCCGCACCGGAAGCACAGAGGCCGCCGATGATCCGAACCTATGCCAACCGCGACGGGCGTTTCCTGCTGGCGGGCGAAGACCTCGCCGCGCTCGACACGGCCGTCTGGGTCGACCTGCTGCGCCCCACGAAAGACGAGGAAACCGCGCTCGAACGCGCCTTCTCCATCGATGTGCCGACGCTGGAGGAAATGAGCGAGATCGAGCTGTCCAGCCGGCTCTACTTCGAAGACGATGCGCATGTGATGACGGCGCAGATGCTGTCGCACACTGACGGCGACAATGTGCTGCTCTCCCCGGTCAGTTTCGTGCTCGTCGGTGAGCGCCTGGTCACCGTCCGCTATGAAGAGCCACGCGCCATCGACGCCTTCATCGCGCGCTGCCAGAAAGGCGGTCCGATGCCGGCTGACAGCCTGATGGCCGGCCTGCTGGAAGGGTTGATCGAACGTGCGGGCGATGTGCTTGAGCGCACGGGACACGAGCTCGATGCGATCTCGGCGGAAATCTTCGCCATTCCTCCGCCGAAAACGAAGTCTACCTCGCCGCTCGCGCTGCCGCAGCCGAAAGCCAAGCCGCGCGATTTTCGCTCCGTGCTCGAACAGATCGGCCGCAAGGGCGATCTCCTGTCGAAAGTACGCGAGAGCCTGATTTCCATCCAGCGCCTCGTCACCTATGCCATCGCCGCCTCGCAGGCGCGCAAGATCGACAAGGACGCGCCCGGACGCCTCAAATCCATCGGCCGCGACGTGCAATCCCTGTCAGACCACACGGTCTTCCTCACACAGAAGATCAACTTCCTGCTGGATGCCACGCTCGGCATGATCAACATCGAGCAGACCGGCATCATCAAGATCTTCTCGGTCGCCGCCGTCGTCTTCCTGCCGCCGACCCTGATCGCGTCGATCTATGGCATGAATTTCGAATTCATGCCGGAACTTGCCTGGCCCTATGGCTATCCCTTCGCGCTCGGCCTGATGGTCCTGTCGGCGGTGGTGCCCTACCAATTCTTCAAATGGCGCGGCTGGCTCTGAGGGACTGAACCTAAATCTCTGTAATGTTTGAGGTTCAGGCGCACCTTGTCGCCTTGCCGCCCCATTCTCGTGAGAGCTTTGGATACGCGCAGCATCAGCGCTGCGCTGTTCCGTCCGATGCCGCGCCCCGCGCGGTGCGACAACTGCCGGTTTGCGCTTTCACGAGCCTGCTGCCGGCCTGAAACGCAAGACAAGGAGAACCAGCATGAAGACCATCCTTATCCCCGCCATCGCGGCAACCGCGCTGATGATCGGCGCCTGCGAGTCGAATGGCCAGTATCGCGGCACGGCGCGTGATGCGGCCATCGGCGGCGCTGTCGGTGCAGCCGGGGGTGCAGTCATCGCCGGCGACGGCAACCGCACGCAGGGCGCTGTCATCGGTGGTGCCCTCGGTGCAGCCGCCGGCGCGCTCTATGGCTGTCACCGCGACCGCGTCTGCCCGTGGGACAATCGCAATCCGAACCACTCGCAGCTTTACACCGACAGCCGCACCGGACAGCGCTACTTCATCGATACGACGACTGGCGACACCTATTGGGAAGACGGCCGCTTCCGCTCGCCGGGCTGATCACCGGGGCTGCGGCGGCCTGACCCGGCCCCGGATCAGGCCGTCGCCTTCACCCGCAGCGCCGCTGTGCGGGCAATCGCCGCCTCCGCATCGCGCATGATGTCGGCGACGATTTCCGCCACGGGCTTCACTTCGCGCACGCCTCCGGCCGACTGGCCCATGGCGAAGCAGGACTTGTCCATCGACAGTTTCGACTCGTCCGTGATGCCGCCGATGCCGCCGATCACGCCGGTCCGGGTCGAGTGGATCGCCTGGAAAGGGAAAGGCTGGATGTCCTGCGGCCGGCTTTCCCAGTCATTGATGTAATCGTTGGTGCGGCAGCGCATCGGCTTGCCCGAATAGCAGCGCGTGCGCGTGGTATCGGTATCCCCCGCCTCGACCACCGCCTGCTTGTACATGTTTGCGGCATGGGCCTCTGCTGAGGCGATGAAGCGGGTGCCCATCCACACGCCCTCGGCGCCAAGCGCAAGCGAGGCAGCCAGGCCGCGCCCGTCATAGATGCCGCCCGCTGCGATCACCGGGATCTTCACCGCCTCGACCGCCTGCGCCACCAGCGGCAGCGTCCCGACGAGGCCGGTATGCCCGCCGCCTTCGCCGCCCTGGAGAATGACGGCGTCGCAGCCCGCTTCCTCGGCCTTGATGGCATGCTTCACCGCGCCGCCGACCACCATCACTTTCACGCCCGCCTTCTTCAGCCGGTCCATGATCGGCAGCGGCACGCCGAGGCCCGCGACAAATGAATCTGCACCGCCCTTGATGATTACGTCGACCGAGGCCTCAAGGCTCTCCGGGCTCGCCGCCAGCAGGTCGACACCGAAGGGCTTGCCGGGTGCCAGCTCCTTCACCCGTTTCATCTGGCCGGCAATGAAATCCGGCACCGTGCCGGCCATGCCGAGCACACCATAGCCGCCCGCATTGCACATCGCGGCACAGACTTCCGCATAGGAAACCCCGCCCATGCCGGCGAGCATGATCGGGTGCTGAACCTTGAGAAGGTCGGTCAGGCGAGTCTTGAGGGCCATTTTCGTCTCCTGGAGAATGTCTGCTCAAGCCTTAGGCAAACGCCGCTAGGTCAACGCAAGAGTCTTCATCGCAGCGCGCGTTCAACCACATTTGGAGCAGTTTCGTCCTCGCTTTGCCGCAATCTTGCCCCGATCCCTGTGCAATAGCGGCAGGTCCGCGGAATTGTCCGCCGGGCAGGGTGTCAAAAAGAGGGAAAACTCCTATGACGAAACTGTTTGCTGGCGCTGCTGCCGCTTTCGTTTTTGCTGGTGTCGCTTTCGCAGGCGAGCCGGCTGTCGAAGCTGAAGTTGTCGAAGCTGAAGTGGCTGCTGAAGCCGTTGAAGCCGAAGGCGATGGTGAAGCCGAAGTCGTCGAAGTTGAAGCAGCCGCTGAAGAAGCCGCTGACGCAGCTGAAGACGACGTTACCGAAGAAGCCGCTCCGGAGTAATCCGGTCCGGCTGAAAAGCTGCCCTGGCCCATAGGCGGGCCAGGGTTTTCTGCAACCGAACCGCGACGTCCCAACTCGCCTGAAAAATTAACTTCCGGCAATGTTGAAGAAGTGCTACAGCACCGGCCGTTCGCAAGAACACTCAACAGGGGTACTACCAATATGAAAAAGCTCGTCCTTGCCGCTGCTGCTGCCTCGGCCCTCGTTCTCGCTGCTTGCGGCGCGACCGAAGAAGCTGCTCCGGCTGCTGAAGAAACCACCGTCGAAGAAGTGGCTGTTGAAGCTGCTGAAGCGACCGAAGAAGCAGTCGTTGAAGCTGCTGAAGCCACCGAAGAAGCTGTTGCTGAAGCTGCTGCTGCGACCGAAGAAGCTGTCACGGAAGCTACCGAAGAAGTCACTCCGGAATAATCTCCGCGTCAGTCTTCGGACTGGAAGAATTGAGGCCGCCTCCTTCGGGAAGCGGCCTTTTTCTTTGCCCGGCGATCAGAACTTGGCGTAGCCGCCGTCGATGACCAGCGTGTCGCCCGAATGGTATTTCGAGGCGTCGGAAGCGAGATAAACCGCGATACCGCCGAAATCTTCCGGCTCGCCCCAGCGGCGGATCGGAACTCGCGTGATCACCTTGGTGGCAAACACGTCATTGCCCTGGGCGCCTTCGGTCATGTCGGTGGCGATCCAGCCCGGCAGCACGGAGTTCGCCCGGATACCATACCGGCCATACTCCACGGCGCAGGCATTCATCATCGCGATCAGGCCGCCCTTGGTATGGGCATAGGCCTGGTTGCGGCCGGCGCCTTCGATGCCGGCCAGCGAGGCCGTGCCGACGAGGCTGCCGCCCGGATCACCCGCCTTCGCCCGCGCCACCATCGACTTCGCAGCCTCGCGCAGCGTGAAGAACGCGCCTTCGGAATTGATGCGCTGGTTATACCGCCAGGTGTCCAGCGTCATCGTCTCGAAACCGGCCGACCCGCGCCCGACACCGGCATTGGCAATGCAGCAATCGATTCGCTTGAATTCCTCCTCGGCCTCCTTCATCGCCTTCACAACCTGGTCTTCTTCGCCGACATCCACGGTCCAGGCTTTCACCTTCCCGTTGCCAAGCTTCGAGGCCTTCTGCACCGCCGCATCATTGTCCGCCGTCTTGCGGCCCCAGATCACGACATCCGCATTCGACGCCGCCAGCGCCTCCACCATGCCGAGCCCGATGCCCTTGTTGCCGCCAGTCACGACGACAACCTTTCCGCTGAGGTCGAAGGGTTTGTAGGTCATGGCTGTGTTCTCCCTGGAATGTTCTGGTTTCAAAGTCCGTCTACACAAAGCTTCCCTCGCGGAGGGTCAAGGGCCTAACCTCGCGCCATCCTCCGCGCCGCCTCGATCACCCGCCGCGTCTCGTCCCACAGCGCCATCTCCGCCAGCCGCGCGGGCGATATCCACTCCGCATGGTCTGCATCATCGCCCGCCACCGGCTCGCCGCTGACCCACACGGCGGCATAATCGAACAGCACATAATGGCGCGTCACGTCCCCGCTGGTCCGCGACCGGAAGATCGCATCGACCACATCGACCAGCCCCACCAGACGCGCCGTCACGCCCGTCTCCTCCGCCAGCTCGCGCAGCGCCGCCGCTTCCGCCCGCTCGCCAAACTCGATCCGCCCGCCCGGCAGCGACCAGTCGCCCGCCAGCGGCTTCGTGCCCCGGCGGATCATCAGCACATCCTCGCCCTTGAAGCAGACCGTGCCCACGGCCGGTTGCGGCCTGTCCTTCACAACCGCTTCTCCAACAGCGCCACCGCCTCAACATGCGCCGACCAGAGGAACTGGTCGACAGGATGTATACGGATGATCCTGTATCCGCCGTCCACCAGCGTGCGCAGGTCCCGCGCCAGCGTCGCCGGATCGCACGAGACATAGGCCACGCGCCGGACGCCGGACTTTGCAATCTCCCTCGCCTGCGCCTCGGCGCCCGCGCGCGGCGGGTCTAGCACCAGGCCGTCAAACTTCGCCAGCTCCGCCGCGCTCACCGGATTGCGGAACAGGTCGCGCACCCGCGCCTCCACCGGCTTCAACCCCGGCGCGCCGCGAACGGAATCCTTCAGCGCCTCAATCGCCGCCGCATTCCCTTCCACCGCCAGCACGCTGGATTCCGCCGCGAGGCGCAGCGCGAATGTTCCGCACCCGGAGAACAGGTCGGCGATGCGCGACGAAAACTTGAGATGCTCGCGCACGATCCGCTCCATCTCCGCTTCGGCCTCGGCGCTCGCCTGCAGAAATCCACCGGGAGGAGGCAACAGGTTCGCCGCGCCGGCGGGCAGGCTCGGGCGCCGGTCGGTCAGCACGTCGCCGCCTTCGATCGACATGCGCGCAAAACCGGCACGCAGCGCAGCGTTCGCTGCTTCCGCCCGCGCCAGCGCCTTCGTCTCCTTGGCGAGACCACTTGCGTGCAGGTCGAGCCCAGAGGCCGTCTCGGTGACCAGAAGGCCAATCTCTTCCTTGCCGGAAATCAGGTATCCCGCGATCTCCCTCAGCTTCGGCAAGGCCGCGACAATCGCCGGGCGCAGCACCTTGCATTCGGAAATCGCCACCAGCTCATGACTCTTGCGCACATGAAAGCCGAGGCGCATCTCCTTGCCCACGCGCCGCGCCGCCAACGCCGCCCGCCGCCGCGATCCGGCGGGCGTCACCCAGGTCTCCGCCACCTCCGCGTCCAGTCCGCGCGCCTTCAGTGTACGGATAATAAGCTCTCGCTTGAACGCCGCATACGGCACCGGCGCCCAGTGCTGCAGCGTGCATCCGCCGCAGGTTCCGAAATGCCGGCACACCGGCGCGATACGCTCCGGCGAGGGCGTCTCGATGCTGACAAGCTCCAGCCGCTCGCCGTTGCCCGTCACGCGCACGCGTTCGCCGGGCAGGGTGAAGGGCACGGACACGCGCCGCCCATCGTCCACCGCGCGCCCGTCGCCCTGCGCCCCGACCGAGTCGAGGGTTAACGTGCGCGTCTCGCTTGCATCCGGGTTTTGCGGGTCAGGCATGCAGTGTCCGGGGCTGGTGGTTCGAAGCGTCCTCCGATAGCAGGGGCAGGTCCGGCAAGGAAGGAGCCTCCGATGGCGCGCGCAAACGGCCTGAGAAATGACCAAAAGAACGGAAAGCCCCGCCCCATCAGCCTCGCCCTGCAAGGCGGCGGCGCCCACGGCGCCTACACCTGGGGCGTGCTCGACCGTCTCAGCGAAGAGGCAAGCCTCAGCATTGCCGCCATCTCTGCCACTTCCGCCGGCGCCATCAATGCCGTCGCCTTCGCCTCGGGCTTCGCCAAGGCTGGCCCTGAAGGTGCGCGTGCCGAGCTGGAAATCCTGTGGCGCAAGGTGTCGGAGGCTAGCTCTGCAATGGGTTTATTCGGCGCCGCCGGCCTGGCAATGGCCAGCGCCCTGCAGGCCCTCGCCAGCCCCTATGATCTCAACCCGTTCAACTTCAATCCGCTGCGCCGCATCGTCGAAGACACGGTCGACTTCGCCGCCGTCCACGCCGCGCCGCTGCAGCTCTTCCTCTCCGCCACGAATGTCGAAACCGGCAAGGTGCGCGTGTTCGGCAAGCCGGAGATCAACGCCGACAGCGTGCTCGCCTCGGCCTGCCTGCCGCAAGCCTTCCAGGCGGTGGAGATCAACGGAACGCCCTATTGGGACGGCGGCTTCATGGGCAATCCCAGCCTCTTCCCGCTGATCTATTCCGGCGCGCCGGAAGACGTGCTGCTCGTCATCCTCAATCCGCTCCATCGGCAGGGCACACCCAAACGCGCCGGCGAGATCCAGGAACGCCTCAACGAGATCAGCTTCAACGCCTCCCTGATCGGCGAACTGCGCGCCATCGCCTTCGTCCAGCGCCTGATCGACGAGGGCATGCTGAAAGAACCGGTGCTGAAAAAATACCGGCGCCTCAACATCCACGCCATCCGCGGCGGCCAGGACCTCATACATCTCGGCCTCGCCACCAAATACGACACCCGCTGGCGTTTCCTCACGGACCTGCGCGACATGGGCCGCGAAGCCGCAGATTGCTGGCTCGGCGCGTGCGCAAAGGATGTCGGTACAAAGAAGTCGAGCTTCGACATCCGCAAGGAATTCCTCGAAGGCTGAGGCGTCCGGCAACCTGCAAAAAGCTGGACTCGCCTGTAACGGCTGGCGATCCGAACAGACAAGAACGCGAGGGAACCAAAACGCTCTCGCTCAGTTTCGTGTCATCCCGGCGAAAGCCGGGACCCAGCGCCCAGAACGCTGCCGCCGCAGAGCTCGTCCTGAGCGACGTCGAAGGATGCGCATGTGCCGCAGCGCTAGCGAGCCCGCTCTATCCTTCGACTTCGCTCAGGATGAGCTCCGGGAAATCAGAGAGAAAAACCGGGCACCCCCGCGTCCGGCCGCCCGCGCTGCGCACACCCGCAGCTCAGACCACTTCCGCCACTTCCCCGGCCAGCCAGGCATCGAAGTCGGTGAGGGCGCGCACGGCCTGGGCCATTTTCTTGGCCTTGCCCTTGTCCTTGCCGCGCAGACGTTTGCCGGTTTCATCCGTCTTCGGATAATCGGCGATATCCGGGAACAGGCCGAAATTCACGTTCATCGGCTGGAAAGTCTGGCCGTCAGCCAGATGCCCGCCGGTAATATGGTTGACCAGCGCGCCCATCGCCGTCGTTGCCGGCGGCGGCTCGAGTTTCCGGCCGAGCCGCTCCGCCGCCGCAAGCCGCCCCGCGAGCAATCCCATAGCCGCGCTTTCGACATAGCCTTCCACGCCGGTCACCTGCCCGGCAAAGCGCAAGCGCGGCATCGTCTTCATACGGAGCTGTCTGTCGAGCAGTTTCGGCGAGTTCAGGAACGTGTTGCGGTGAATGCCGCCGAGGCGCGCAAACTCCGCCTTCTCAAGGCCGGGGATCATCCGGAAGATGTCCGTCTGCGCCGCATATTTCAGCTTCGTCTGGAAGCCGACCATGTTCCACAGGGTGCCCAGCGTATTGTCCTGCCGCAGCTGAACAATCGCATGCGCTTTCACGGCGGGATTATGCGGATTGGTCAGGCCCACCGGCTTCATTGGCCCGAAGCGCAAGGTCTCGCGCCCGCGCTCGGCCATCACTTCAATCGGCAGGCAGCCTTCAAAATAGGGCGTATTCTTCTCCCACTCACGGAACTCGGTCTTCGGCGCGGCAAGCAGCGCGTCGAGGAAGCGGTTATACTCTTCCTCCGTCATCGGACAATTGATGTACGCTGCGGTGTCACCCGCAGGCCCGGCCTTGTCATACCGGCTCTGGCGCCAGGCCTTGGACATGTCGATTGAGTCGAAATAGACAATCGGCGCGATGGCATCGAAGAAGGCAAGATCGGTTTCGCCGGTATGCGCGCGCACGGCTTCCGCCAGCGAAATCGAAGTCAGCGGTCCGGTCGCAACAATCACCGAGTCCCAGTCTTGCGGCGGAAGGCCGGCGATCTCTTCGCGCACGATGGTCACGTTCGGATGCGCTTCCAGCTTCGCCGTCACCGCTTCGGCAAAGCCTTCCCGGTCGACTGCCAGCGCGCTGCCGGCCGGCACCTGATGCACTTTCGCGGTGGAAATGATCAGCCCGTTCGCGCGGCGCATTTCTTCATGCAGCACGCCGACGGCATTCGTGCGGTGGTCATCCGAGCGGAAGGAATTGGAGCAGACAAGCTCGGCCAGCTTGTCGGTCTGGTGGGCGTCGGTGCCGCGCACGCCGCGCATTTCGTGCAGGATCACGGGTACGCCGGCCTGCGCGATCTGCCAGCTGGCTTCAGAGCCGGCCATTCCACCGCCGATGACATGGATGGGTTTCAGGGTCATGGGCCGCAAATGCCGTCTCCGGTCCGGGCGCGTCAAGATGGCGTTTGCCCTTGGTGGGCGCCGGGACTATCTGGCGGGCGTCATGACCGTGCGAATTTCCGCCCTCAACCTTGCCAAAGAAGGCTGGCGCCAAGGCCTTGGCGCGCTCGGGCCGAACCTGCGCTGGCTGGGCCTGTTCGCGGTCACGGGCGGATTTTACAGTGCGGCGCTGCATCTGAACGGCAACCTTGCCGCGCCGCTGGCGATGGTGATCGCCACCTTCCTCGCCGGTGTGCAATTCTCGCGCGGTGTCTATCGCAGCCTGATCGGCCCGCGCCCGGGCGGCTTCCTGCAGCTCGCTCATGCCAATCTTGCCGTGTATCTCGCCTTCGTCTTCATCGGGTTCTTCATCGGGTTTTTCCTGCTGATCCTGCCGGGCATCCTGATCGAGGCGCAGGGCACTTACGAACTCGGCAAGGACGCCGCCCCGGAACTGGTGCAGAAGGCCTTCCTCGAGATGCTGCCAACCCCGTTCGGGGTCTTCTACATGGTTGTAGCGCTCGCCGGGGCCGGTGTGATTTCCTGGTTCGCCCTGCGCCTGACCCTGATGGGCATCGCCACGATCGACCGGGGCAGCGCGCATGTTTTCCGCACCTTTGCCTGGACGCGCGGCCATGCGCTGAAACTCGGCGCCGCTGCGCTCGCGACCCATGCCGCGCCCTTTGCCGCTGCGGTCGCGGCCAACATGGTCCTGCGCGCCGCCGTTCCGGACACGGCCATCGGCCATGTCATCGAAGGCGCGGCGGGCATTCTCCTGTTCGCGCCATTCCTGTTGGCCGGGCATGGCATGGCCGTTGCGGCCTATCGGCGGCTGAGGCCCGAGGCGGCTGCGCCGCAATAGTCCGCGATTGATTGCGAAGGCCGAACACGGTTAGGCTCGCCGTCATATTCCGTGGAGGGACAATGCGATGATCCGGGGTTTCACCTTCGAGCGGGCCCTCAGCTGGACCTTCTCCGCGCCGCACGCCGCGACTTTTCCCTTCATCTACGGCCTCGCCTATGCGCTCGCCTTCATGGGTGTATTCGCGCTCATCGGCGCGTTGGGGTTCAACGACTTCAAGGCTTGGTTCACGCTAGTGCAGGGCATGGAGAACGAAACTGACCAGGCGGTGATCGCCGGAGCGATGTGGGACGGTGTTTCACGCCTTCTGCCCTGGACCGTGATCACGATCCTCCTGTCCTGGGCCCTCTGGGCGATGTTCGAGACCGCCTCGCAGCGCCGCTATATCTGGGGCGAAGGCTTCTCGCTGCGCTTCGGCGCGGATGAGCTGCGCATGATGGCAGTGGGCCTGCTCTGGTGGCTGCTCGCCATCGCGCTGATTTTCCTGCCCATGCTGCTAATCTTCGGCGCCACGTTCTGGACGATGTTCTCCAACCTCGACAATCCGGAAGTGTCCGAGAACGATGCGTTTGCAACGCAAGTCGGCATGCAGGTGTTCGGCACCTTTGCCCTGATGCTGGTCATCCTGCCGCTTTACATTTTCCTCGCCACGCGGCTGGCGCCTTGTTTCGGACTGACGGTGATGTCGCGGCGGATCCGGTTCCTCGATGCCTGGTCCGTTTCTCGCGGCCGGTTCTGGCCGATCTTCGGCGCCTATGCGATCCTTGCGATTGGCGGCAGCATCGTCGGTCAGGTCGTCACTGGCATTGCTCAGGGACTGATGATGCCGGTCTTCATCCGCATCGCGAACATGGCCGAAACAGGCGGCGACCCTGTCGCCCTCCTGATGTCTGCGGAACTCCTTGTGCCCATGGGCATCTTCTACTTCCTCGTCCTCTTCGTGCAGGGTGTACTGCAACATATCGTCGGCGGCCCCGCAGCCTTCGCGGCGCGGCATGATCCGGCGGGCGGGGTCGAGGACGCGGCGCGGGTCGACGCCTTCGTCTGAGGCGGCGCGCGCCGGGGCTTACTTTGCCCCGGCACCGGCCTTTGATTTCTTCGCGGGCTTCTTCGGTTTTTCTTCCGCAGGCGGAGCAGCCTTTGCCGCCGCTTTCTCGCGCCTGTTGCGGGCGGCGCGGCGTTCGTCCTGGCGGCGGAAGGTTTCGGCGAGGAAGCGGCCGGTATGGCTCGCGGTGTTCGCGGCAAGGTCTTCCGGGGTGCCCGCCGCAACCAGCTTACCGCCGCCATCGCCGCCCTCGGGGCCGAGGTCGAGCACCCAGTCGGCGGTTTTAACGACATCGAGGTTATGTTCGATCACCAGCACCGTATTGCCGCCATCGACCAGTTCGTGCAGCACTTCCAGCAGCTTCTTCACATCCTCGAAATGCAGGCCGGTCGTCGGTTCGTCGAGAATATACAGTGTACGGCCTGTGGCGCGTTTCGACAGTTCCTTCGCCAGCTTCACGCGCTGCGCTTCGCCGCCCGAAAGGGTCGTCGCCTGCTGGCCAACTTTGATATAGCCGAGGCCGACCTGATTTAGCGTGTCGAGCTTGGAGGCAATCGCGGGCACAGCGGAGAAGAACTTCGCGCCGTCTTCCACGGTCATGTCGAGCACATCGGCAATCGACTTGCCCTTGAACAGCACTTCCAGCGTTTCGCGATTGTAGCGCTTGCCCTTGCACGTTTCGCAGGTGACATAGACATCCGGCAGGAAGTGCATCTCGATCTTGATGACGCCGTCGCCCTGGCACGCCTCGCAGCGCCCGCCCTTGACGTTGAAGCTGAACCGGCCCGGCTGATAGCCTCGTGCCTTGGATTCCGGCAGGCCGGCATACCAGTCGCGGATCGGCCCGAAGGCGCCGGTATAGGTGGCGGGGTTGGAACGCGGCGTGCGCCCGATCGGCGACTGGTCGATGTCGATCACCTTGTCGAGATGTTCGAGCCCTTCGAGGCTTTCATATGGCGCCGGGGAATCCGACGAGCCGTTGAGCTTGCGCGCCAGCGCCTTGTAGAGCGTCTCGATGATCAGCGTCGACTTGCCGCCGCCGGAGACGCCGGTAACGCAGGTGAACGTGCCGAGCGGGATCGAGGCAGTGACATTCTTGAGATTGTTGCCGGTTGCGCCTTTCACCGTCAGCGCGCGCGAGCCCTTCGTCACCGGGCGGCGCTTCGGAATGGCGATCTCGCGCGCACCGGAGAGATAGTCCGCCGTCAGACTTTTCTTCGATTTCAGGATTTCCTCAGGCGTGCCCTCGGCGATGATCTCGCCGCCATGCACGCCTGCAGCGGGCCCCATGTCGATGACATGGTCCGCCGTCAGGATCGCGTCCTCGTCATGCTCGACCACGATCACCGAATTGCCGAGATCGCGAAGGCGTTTCAGCGTTTCCAGAAGGCGTTCATTGTCGCGCTGGTGAAGGCCGATGGAGGGCTCGTCGAGAACATAGAGCACGCCCGTGAGACCGGAACCGATCTGCGAGGCGAGCCGGATGCGCTGGCTTTCGCCGCCCGACAAGGTGCCCGAGGCGCGCCCGAGCGAGAGATAATCGAGGCCGACATCATTGAGGAAGATCAGCCGGTCGTTGATCTCCTTCAGGATGCGGATGGCGATTTCCTTCTGCTGTTTCGTCAGCGTCTTGTGCACGCCGCCGAACCAGTCGCCCGCCTTGCGGATGGAGAACTCGCCGGCCTCGGAAATATCGAGCCCGGCAATCTTCACCGCAAGCGCCTGCGGCTTCAGGCGCTTGCCATGACATTCCGGACACGGAGCAGCCGACTGGAAGCGCGCGATCTCCTCGCGCACCCAGGCGCTGTCGGTTTCGCGATAACGCCGGTCGAGATTCGGGATCACGCCCTCGAAGGTCTTCTTCGTCTTGTAGGTGCGCATGCCGTCATCATAGAGGAACTGCACTTCCTCATCGCCGGTGCCGTAGAGGATGATGTCCTGGATCTTTTCCGGCAGCTTGTTCCACGGCTTGGTCAGGTCGAAGCGGTAATGCGCGGCGAGCGCCTGCAGCGTCTGGGTCTGGTAGGGCGAGGTGGACTTTGCCCAGGGCGCAATCGCGCCGTCGAGCAGGCCGAGATCCTTGTCCGGCACGACCAGCGCGGGGTCGATCTTCAGCTGCTCGCCCAGCCCGTCACAGGCCGGGCAGGCGCCGAACGGGTTGTTGAACGAGAACAGGCGCGGCTCGATCTCGGGAATCGAGAAGCCGGAAACCGGGCAGGCGAAATTGGCGCTGAACGTGATCCGCTTCGGCTCCGTCTCGCCCGGCGCGATCTCGGCATATTCAGCCACGGCGATGCCCTGCGCGAGGCCGAGCGCGGTCTCGAAACTTTCGGCGAGGCGCTGCTCCATGCCGGCGCGCACGACGATGCGGTCAACGACCACGTCGATGTCATGCTTGAACTTCTTGTCGAGCTTCGGCGGGTCTTCCAGCTCGTGGAATTCGCCGTTCACCTTGACGCGCTGGAAGCCGTTTTTCAGCAGTTCCGCAAACTCCTTTCGGAACTCGCCCTTGCGGCCGCGCACCATCGGCGCGAGCAGGTAGAGGCGCGTGCCCTCTTCCAGCGCCATCGTGCGGTCAACCATCTGGCTGACGGTCTGGCTCTCGATCGGCAGGCCGGTGGCGGGCGAATAGGGCACGCCGACCCGCGCCCAGAGGAGGCGCATATAGTCATAGATTTCGGTGACGGTGCCGACAGTGGAGCGCGGATTGCGGCTCGTCGTCTTCTGCTCGATGGAGATCGCGGGCGACAGGCCCTCGATGCTTTCCACATCCGGCTTCTGCATCAGCTCCAGGAACTGGCGCGCATAGGCCGACAACGACTCGACATAGCGGCGCTGGCCCTCGGCATAGATCGTGTCGAAGGCGAGCGAGGATTTGCCCGAGCCCGACAGGCCGGTCATCACCACGAGCTGGCCGCGCGGGATGTCGACATCGATGTTCTTGAGATTGTGTTCCTTGGCACCGCGCACGCGGATGTAGGGGGACTCGGCCATGACGGGTTCAGTTTCTCTGGGAGGGCTTCCTGCGGGGCGGCGGCGGTGTTTTGCGAATATGTGTGGCGCGAGTCCGGATTGACATCAAGAACAAAGTGTGAACATCTGGAACGGCTGTATTTTGCAGCAGCTCCGGTGGAATTCTTCGCCCGTCAGGCGACAGGCAGGCCGGCTCAGAGTAAACAGTTCGAATCGAAAGCGAAACAGTCAGATCAGAACGGAGAAGTCCTCATGGCGGGCTCAGTCAACAAGGTCATCCTCATCGGCAATCTCGGGGCGGATCCCGAAGTGCGCCAGTTCCAGAATGGCGGGCAGGTCTGCAACCTGCGCATCGCCACCTCGGAAACCTGGCGCGACAAGGCGACCGGTGAGCGCAAGGAAAAAACCGAGTGGCACGCCGTGGCGATCTTTTCCGAAGGGCTGATCAAGGTGGCGCAGAGCTACCTGAAGAAGGGCTCGAAGGTCTATCTCGAAGGCAAGCTGCAGACCCGCAAATGGCAGGACAAGGATGGCAATGACCGCTACACGACCGAGGTTGTGCTGCAGGGCTATGATGCCAGCCTCGTGATGCTGGACGGGCGCGGTGAAGGCGCCGGCGCAGGCGGCGGTGGCCGGGACCGCGACATGGGCTATGCTGGCGGCGGCGGCAGCCGTCAGATGAGCGGCCCGAAGGAAAGCTTCAGCCAGGACCTCGACGACGAGATCCCGTTCTGAGGCAGATGCCATGCGCGCGCTGAAGGCCCTCGCCGCGCTCTGGTTCAGCCTCGCGCTGGCGGGGTGCGCGGGCTTCGTCTGCTGCGCGCCTGTGCCGGTGAAAGACCCGCTGGAACAGGCGCTGCTGGCCGAAGGTGTCGATCCCGGTGTTGCGTCGCTGGTCATCTACCGGCTCGAGGACGAGAAAACCTGGACGCATGGCGGCGCGCGGATCGACGCGCGTTTCTCGCCGGCCTCGACCTCGAAAATCCCCCACACGCTGCTGGCGCTGGAGACCGGCGCCGTCAGCGGTATGGACGAGGCCTTCGCATGGGACGGCGAGGTGCGGTTCGTCGACAGCTGGAACCAGGACCAGACGTTCGCGCAGGCTTTCCAGCGTTCGGCCGTCTGGGTTTACCAGATCGTCGTGCCGCGCATCGGGCCGGACCGGCTGACGGAAGGCTTCGCCGCGTTCGGCTATGGCAATGGCGAGATTGGCGGGCCGGACAAGATCACGAATTACTGGCTCTCCGCCCCGCTCGCGATCTCGGCGGCCGAGCAGGTCGCCTTCCTGTCCCGCCTTGCCCGGCGCACGCTGCCGCTATCCCAGCGCACCTATGATCTCGCCGTGCCGGCGATGGAGCTGGCGCGCGGCGAGGGCTGGGTGATGTATGGCAAGACCGGCTGGAAAGGCGCGGTGGAGGGCGATGGCAGCGATATCGGCTGGTTCGTCGGCTGGCTCGAACAGTCCGGCGGTGAGGCGCCCGGCACCTATGCCTTTGCCTTCAACATGGACATGCCCGGCGGCATGGAAGAAGCCCCGAAACGCCGCGCCGCCACGGAACGCGCCCTGCGCACTATCGGCGCGCTGCCGCCCGGTTAGGGCCGGTAAATCTCCACCAGCGCGCTGGTCTCGACGCCGCTGGCCTTGAGTGCGCCGCCGATGACATGGACCGCGCCGTCCAAGGTGACGGCCCCAAGCCCATGGCGGGGGTGCGGCATCGGGTCGATGGGACCCCATTCATCCGTCTGCGGATCATACACCCAGGCTTCCGGATAGACGCCGCCGCCATTGTCGAAATACTCGCCGCCAAAGGCGAAGAGCTTGCCGCCGGCCTCCGCCGCCGCGAGCCCGCCTTGCGCCTGCGGCATCGGTGCAGCAGTGCGCCAGCGGTCCTCGGCAGGGTCATAGACTTCATGCGCCGCCGTGTTGCCGCCCGTCACGCTGCGCCCGCCGACAATGTGCAGGCGGCCATCAATCACAGCCCCGGCGGCGCTGTTGCGCGCGCTGAGGCAGGGCGCCGCCTCGCGCCAGCTGCCAGCGGGGTCGTCGAGCACGAAATGATGCGTCTGGTCGGCCTGATCCTGCCAGACCGCATTCGCCGCGCCGACCGGCGACCGCCCGCCTGCGAGATGCAGCAAGCCTGTGCCGCCCACCAGCAACACGGCTTCGCCGCAAGGCACAGGCAGGGTCGGCGCGGGCGCCCAGCCTCCTTTGTTGCCTTCGTCCAGCACCCATCCGCCTGCCTGCATCGTCCAGATCGCCTCGGCAGAGGGCGATTCGAAGCCGCCATAGGTCCAGAGCTGGCCACGCCAGCTGATCAGGTGCGGATGGTGGCGCGCGGTTGGCAGGGGCGGCGCGGCCCGCCAGCCAAGCCCGTCAGGGCGCCAGAGGTGGTGCTGCTCAGTCGGCCCGGTGATGCGCCCGTCCGTCGCCACGAATCCGCCCGCGAGGTGGATCGCGCCGTCATGCAGGCACGGATAGATTTCCTGCACCGGGAAAGGCAGCGAATCGCCCGCTGACCAGCCCCGCGCAATTCCCGTTTCAGGCGACAAGCCATCCGCCGGACTTGCCCTGCAGGTGGCGGCCAGAAGGCCCGCGCCAAGGCCTGAAATGGCAGCGCGGCGGGTCATTCCTGCAGGGCGGGTAAAGGGGCGGGTCTGCGGCATGGGGAAGTCCTCCGGATGGGGCTGTGGAAAACTCGGGAAAAGCCCCGTCTTTACTGCATTTTCCGGCCTCCGGACCGTAGCCCCGGACGGGCCCGGCTGCTAGGGTAAAACCAGCGAAAAACGGCGATTCGAAAGCCCGGTTCACGGGGCCCGCCGAAGACATGCAGAAGGCCTTTCCATGAGCGACCCCACGACCCCTCCGGACGAGCCGGAAACCCCCGAGAATGGCGCAGGCGGACCCGGTCATGTGGACGGCATCGAGCCGGTCTCGATCGAGACGGAGCTGAAATCCTCCTATCTCGATTATGCCATGAGCGTGATCGTCAGCCGCGCGCTGCCGGATGTGCGCGACGGTCTGAAGCCGGTGCACCGGCGCATCCTTTATGCGATGAATGAAGGCGGCAACACGCCGGACAAGCCCTACAAGAAATCCGCGAACATCGTCGGCTCGGTGATGGGTAACTACCACCCGCACGGCGACAGCGCGATCTATGACGCCCTCGTGCGCATGGCGCAGCCTTTCTCCATGGGCGTGATGCTGGTCGATGGCCAGGGCAACTTCGGCTCCATCGACAACGATCCGCCGGCGGCGATGCGTTACACCGAAAGCCGGATGACCAAGGAGGCAACCTACCTCCTCGCCGACATCGACAAGGACACGGTCAATTTCCAGCCGAACTATGACGGTTCGCAGAAAGAGCCGGTGGTGCTGCCTGCGCAGTTCCCGAACCTGCTGGTCAATGGCGGCGGCGGCATCGCGGTCGGCATGGCCACGAACATTCCGCCGCACAATCTCGGCGAGATCATCGATGCGACGCTCGCTCTGATCGACAATCCGGCGATCAGTGAAGAGGCGCTCTGCGATATTGTTCCGGGGCCGGACTTTCCGACAGGCGGCCTGATCATGGGCCTCTCCGGCAGCCGCAAGGCGCTGCTGACCGGGCGTGGCAGCGTGATCATCCGTGCCAAGACGGATATCGAACGCGCCAAGAATGGCCGCGAAGCCATCATCGTCACCGAAATTCCCTACCAGGTGAACAAGGCGGCGATGATCACCAAGATCGCCGAGCTGGTGCGCGAGAAGAAGATCGAGGGCATCTCGGACCTGCGCGACGAGTCCGATCGCAACGGCATCCGCGTCGTCGTCGAGCTGAAGAAGGATGTCAGCGCCGATGTCGTGCTGAACCAGCTTTATCGCTACAGCCAGATGCAAAGCTCGTTCGGCGTCAACATGCTGGCGCTGAATGGCGGCCGGCCGGAGCTGATGAACCTGCGCAAGGTGCTCGAATGCTTCGTCGCCTTCCGCGAGGAAGTGGTTGTCCGCCGCACCAAGTTCGATCTCGGCAAGGCGCGTGACCGTGCGCATGTGTTGGTCGGTCTCGCACTGGCGGTTGCCAACATTGACGAGATCATCCGCATCATCCGCAATTCGCCCGATCCGGGCACGGCGCGCGAGCGCCTGCTGGAAAAGGCCTGGCCGCAGCAGGACATGGGCCCGCTGATCGACCTGATCGCCGACCGGCGCACGCGCCGCGGTCCGGAAGATGGCACCATCTATCTCTCGGACGAGCAGGCCCGCGCCATCCTGAACCTGCCGCTGCACCGCCTCACCGGCCTCGGCCGCGACGAGATCGGCAATGAGGCGAAGGGCCTTGCCGAGAAGATTGCGGACTATCTGGATATCCTCCGTTCTCGGACGAGAATCCTCGGTATCATCAAGGGTGAGCTGACCGAGGTGAAAACCAAATTCGCCATACCGCGCCGCTCGGCTTTCACCGAAGGCGGCGTCGATATGGACGACGAAGACCTCATCGAGGTCGAGGACATGGTCGTCACCGTCACGCATGGCGGCTATGTGAAACGCACGCCGCTCGCCGCCTATCGCACGCAGAACCGCGGCGGCAAAGGCCGCTCCGGCATGGCGATGAAGGACGAGGATTTCGTCGTGCGCGTGTTCACCGCCACGACGCATACGGAGATCCTGTTCTTCTCCTCCGCCGGCATCGTCTACAAGGAGAAGGTGTGGCGCCTGCCGGTCGGCGGGCCGACCTCGCGCGGCAAGGCGCTGGTCAATATCTTCCCGCTCGCCGCCGATGAACGCATCGAGAGCGTGCTGCCGCTGCCTGACAGCGAGGAGGCAACCGAACATCTCGATGTCATGTTCGCCACGCGCTCCGGCAATGTCCGCCGCAACAAGCTCGCCGATTTCATCCGCGTGAACCGCGCCGGCAAGATCGCGATGAAGCTGGACGAGGGCGACGGCATCGTCTCGGTGCAGGTCTGCTCCGAGAAGGATGACGTGATGCTGACCACCGCGCTCGGCCAGTGCATCCGCTTTGACGTGACCGAAGTGCGCGTCTTTGCGGGTCGCGATTCGACCGGTGTTCGCGGTATCAGGCTCGCTGATGGGGACGAGGTCATCTCGATGGCCATCCTGCGCCACATGGACGTGACCTCCGAAGAGGCGCGCGCCTATCTCAAACACGCAGCGGCAATGCGCCGCGCCGCCACGGGTGAAGAGGAAGAAATCTCCGACGACGATGATGAAGCCGTTGGCGAAGCCGCTCTCTCGGCCGAACGCATCGCGGAACTGGGCGCGGCAGAGGAGTTCATCTTCACCGTCGCCGATGACGGTATGGGCAAACGCTCCTCCGCCTACGACTACCGCGTCACCGGACGCGGCGGAAAGGGCCTCGTCGCGCAGAATATCTGGGGCCGCGACAAGAAAGGCGGGCCGGTCAAGAAGGTCGCCCAGTCCTTCCCGGTCGGCGAAGGCGACGAGGTCATGCTGGTGACAGACGGTGGCCAGCTGATCCGCACGCCGGTGGACCAGATCCGCATCGCCGGGCGCTCCACGGGCGGCGTCTGGGTCCTGCGCACCAGTGATGGTGAACGGGTCGTTTCCGTCGCGCGGCTTGTGGAAGACGGCGAAGCCGGTATGGATAGGCCTGAAGGCGGGCCGGGCTGAAGGGACACCTGACTGCCGCTGCAACAGGGAGGCTTCAGGTGCGCCGTATCGGACTTTACCCGGGAACTTTCGATCCGCCGACGATCGGGCATATCGACATCTTCGGCCGGGCGATGAAGCTGGTCGATGAGCTGGTGATCGGTGTGGCCGTGAATGAGGCAAAGAAGCCCCTGTTCACGCTGGACGAGCGGGTCGCAATGGTGAAATCCGAATGCGCCAAGCTGAACGGGCCCGGCCTGGCCGAAATCCGCGTGCTGCCGATGCATGGCCTCTTGATGAAGTTCGCCGAGGCCTGCGGCGCCCAGATCATCGTGCGCGGCCTTCGGGCGGTGCAGGATTTCGAATACGAGTTCCAGATGACGGCGATGAACGAGCAACTGAATCCGGACATTGAAACTGTCTTCCTGATGGCGGATGTTCGCCATCAGGCGGTTGCCTCCCGGCTCGTGAAGGAAATCGCGAGCCTTGGTGGAGACATCACGCCGTTTGTCACGCCCGCCGTGAAAACGGCGCTGATGGAGAAGTACCGGAAATGAAACGTGTAGCGTTGGGAATTGCAGCCGGCCTGATCGGGCTGGCAATGCCGGCTTGTGGCGATACGGCGGACAAAGGCTGGGCGCTGGGCGCCGGCGCCGAAACGCCGGACGAGGCCAACTGGCGCCAGGTCGATCCGGAAAACCTCATCGTATTCGAGACGACCAAGGGCCGTATCGTCATTGAGGCATTTCCTGAGGTCGCGCCCAAGCACTATGCCCAGTTCCGCAAACTGATCGCCTCCGGCGACCTTGACGGCACCACCTTCCACCGTGTGATCGACGATTTCATGGCACAGGGCGGCGATGTCTGGGCCAAGAAGGGCGCTGATCCCGGCTGGCCGGGCATTCCGGGCGAGTTCACCCTGCGCCGCGATGTGAACGCCTTGCCGCTGGAAGCCACTATCGGCCCGGAGGATACGGCGAAGAATGGGTATATCAAGGGTTTCCCGATCCTGACGCAGCCTTCTTTCTTTGCAGACATGTCCGTGGACGGACTGGTGACAAGCTCCATCCCGCACTGCCGCGGCGTGCTGTCGACCGCGCGGACGGACGATCCGAATTCCGGCGATACGCAATTCTTCCTGATGCGCGAGCACTCGCCTCATCTTGACCGTCAGTACACGTCCTGGGGCCGTGTGATTGACGGCCAGAAGGTCGTGAAAGCTCTGAAGCAAGGTGCGCCGGGCTCGGGCGCGGTCACGGATCCGGACATCCTGACATCGGCGAAGTTTGCCGCCGACATGCCGGCAGCGACCCGCCCGAGAGCCTGGGTGCTGCGCACGGATACGGACGCCTTCCGGGCCGAGCTAGAAACGAAGGGCGAGGTGGACGTCTGCACGCTGCCGCCCGTGCCGGCGCTTGTGAAGTAAGCACCGCCTTGAAGCAGGAACATGAGGGCGGTGCTTGACGCCGCCCTTTCGCCCGCGCCATGAGCGGGGATGGACCTTTCCGCCTTCCAGTTTGACCTGCCTGAAGACCTGATCGCGCTGCGGCCGGCTGAGCCGAAGGATTCCGCGCGCCTGCTGGTCGTGCACGGTGACGGGCGGTTTGAAGATCGCAGCGTGCGCGACCTGTCCGCGCTGCTCGCGCCCGGTGACTGTCTCGTGTTCAACGATACGCGCGTCCTGCCTGCCGCGCTGAAAGGCATTCGCCCAGCGCGTGACGGGGTCAGCCGCGATGTCGAAGTGGACGCAAACCTTGTGGAGCGGATCGACGCGCGCCGCTGGCTGGCGCTCGCGCGGCCCGGTCGGCGGCTGAAGGAAGGCGACCATCTCGTGTTTGCAGACGGCTTCGGCGCCATCATCGCGGGCCGGCGCGAAGGCGGCGAGGTGGAGTTGGAGTTCGACCGCGAAGGCGCAGCGCTCGACGCTGCATTGGACGCACACGGAGCCATGCCGCTGCCGCCCTATATCGCGCGCCGACGCGCCGCCGATGCACAGGACCGGGAAAGCTACCAGACCTGTTTCGCAGGCGAAGAGGCGGCGAGCGTCGCTGCGCCGACAGCCGGCCTGCACTTCACGCCGCGCCTCCTCGAAGAAGTCGCTCAGGCCGGGATCCTCTGCGAAAACGTGCGCCTGCATGTCGGCCTCGGCACGTTCAAGCCGCTGGAGGAAAAGCACCTTGCGGAGAACCGGCTACACGAAGAATGGCGCCGCGTGACACCGGAGACGGCGGAGAAGCTGAATGCCGTGCGCGCGCGCGGCCACCGGATCGTGCCGGTGGGCACCACGGCGATGCGCACGCTCGAAAGCTGCGCCGACGAGGCCGGACATATCCACCCCGCCACCGGCCCAACGGACATTTTCCTCAAGCCTGGAGACCGCCTTCGGGCGACCGATGCGCTGATGACCAACTTTCACCTGCCAGGCTCAAGCCTGTTCATGCTCGTCTGTGCACTGATGGGCACCGACTTGATGCAGGCGGCCTATGCCTACGCCATCCGCAACAAGTATCGCTTCTATTCCTATGGCGATGCGTGCCTGTTGCTTCCTTAGCTCACCCCGCCCGGCCGCAGCTCCGCCATGGAGCGGATCGCTTTCGCCGCCGTCACGCGCACCAGATGGCGCCGCTTGTCGTCAAACCAGTCGGCTTCGACAAGGCCGGTCGTCTTGCCGCGCGAGACGAGGCGGCCTTCGATGGTGATCAGGCCGTTGGGCACGGGACGCAGGATGCGCGTCTGCAGTTCCATCGTGGTGAACCATTCGCCTTCCTCCAGCGCGCTCGCCATCGTCATCGAAACGATGTGATCGGAGAGGCCCGCGACCCATCCACCGAACACGCGGTCCGGCTGAATGTCGCGGCTGCCATCGTTCGGCCACTCATACCGCGTGCGGCCATAGGAAACGTCCTTCAGCCATTCATGCGGCTTGATGCCGAGATTGCGGATGCCATTCGGCAGCTCCCATTTTCCCGAGCGCAGCCGATCGAAGAAGGCCTGCTGCTGGGCGGAGAGTTCAGTGCGCGTTGTCATGGTGGTTGTACGGACGATCAGGTTACCGTCGCCCCGCCATCGACCACCAGCATCTGCCCGGTCATGTAGGCGCCCGCCTTTGAAGCGAGGTACACCGCTGCGCCGGCGATTTCTTCCGGGTCGCCGATCCGCTTCAGCGGCGTGCCTGTGAGGGCGCGTTTCAGCGTTTCCGGATTGTCCCAGAGCGCCTTGGCGAAGTCGGTCTTGATCAGGCCGGGCGCGATGCAGTTGACGCGGATATTGTCGGCACCGAACTCGGCAGCGAGGTTGCGGGCGAGCTGGAAGTCCGCCGCTTTCGAGATGTTGTAGGCGCCGATCACCGGCGAGGCGCGCAGGCCGCCGATGGAGGAGACGATGATGATCGCGCCGTCTTTGCGTTCCTTCATCTGGGGGGCGACCATCTGGATCAGCCAGTGGTTCGAGATGATGTTGTTCTGCAGGATCTTGGTGAAGGCATCATCCGAGATGCCGGCCATCGGGCCGTAATAGGGGTTCGAGGCGGCGTTGCAGACGACGATGTCGATCTTGCCGAAACTCTTGTTGGTCTCGTCCACCATCGCCTGAAGGTCTTCCTTCGAGGAGATGTTGGCGGGGATGGCGATGGCGGTGCCGTCGCCGTGCTTCTTGTTGATTTCGGCGGCGACTTCCTCGCACGGGCCCGGCTTGCGCGAGGAGATCACCACGCGGGCGCCCTGGTCGGCCATTGCCTCGGCAATCGCCCGGCCGATGCCGCGGGACGAACCGGTGATGATGGCGGTTTTTCCGGTCAGGTCGAACAGGCTCATGGGGTCCTCCTTAGGTTTCTGTCTGTCGCGCGTGACCCTAGGGGAGGCCGAATGGGGCGGCTAGGGGTGCCGTCAGGTGAATTCGCCGCGCCGGGGCGGGGCAGGCAGGAGAATTTTTCGCCTGCGGCAAGGTCGCCTCTTCGATCCGGCTCAGAACCGGACTATCGTGCCAAGCATGTGGGGAACTCCTGCCATCTTCCTCGGTCGCCTGCTTGTCCTGCTGGCGCTGATGACCCAGGCCTTAATGCCTGGGGCGATGGCGGCTGCGTCCTCACGTCCGGGCGATTTGCCTGCCGTGCTCTGCGCCATGCCGGATGGCATGGGCGGCGCTGCCACCGGCACCGGCTCTGAACTCGCCCGCCTCATCGCTGAAAAATCGAAATCCGGCCAGACCGGCGAGACGCATGACTGCCCGGCCTGCACGCTGTCCCAAACCGCTGCACTGCCTCAGCCTGTCGTCCTGACAGAGCCTCTCTCGACCGCTGCCGCCCAAACGGCACCGCTCTACGAGGTTCGCTTCGCGCAAGTCCCGCGCGGGCCTCCGGTCGGTTCGCGCGCACCGCCCCCTTCTACGGCTCTCTGACAGAGCGGCTGTCCGGCGACGGACGGCCAGACCCCGGCTCAGCCCGGACCCAATGCCGTATGAAGACCCAAGCTTATGAAACCCTCTCTCCTCACGGGCTCCGCGTTGAGCCTTTCCGCCCTCAGCCTGTCGCTGGGGCTCGCCCTGCCTGCCACCGCACAGGAAGATGCCGGCGAAGATAAAGTCCGCATCGAAGAAACCATCATTGTCACTTCCACCGCGCTGCGCAGCGAAGCCGAGCAGCAAGTGGCCAAGACTGCCGGCGGCGCCGATGTGGTCAATCACGAAGAGTATGCCGACCGTTTCCTCGTCTCGATGCGCGACACGCTCGCCTTCTCGCCGGGCGTCTACACCCAGCCGCGCTATGGCCAGGAAGTGCGCATCTCCATCCGCGGCTCCGGCATCAGCCGGGGCTTCCACATGCGCGGCCTGATGCTGTTGCAGGACGGCGCGCCGATCAACCTCGCCGATGACAATGGCGACTTCCAGGAACTCGAACCGATCTTCTTCGATCACCTCGAAGTCTATCGCGGCGCCAACGCCCTGCGTTTCGGCTCGGGCACGCTCGGCGGCGCGATCAATGGCGTCACGCCCACAGGCGAAACCGCGCCGGGCATCTATGTGCGCGGCGATGCCGGCAGCTTCAATACATATCGCGGCCTCGTCTCGGCCGGCATCAATGGCGGACGCTGGGATGCATGGGGCGCAGTCAGCGCCGACGCGTCAGATGGAGACCGCGACCATACAAGCCGCGATTCCTATCGTTTCCATGGCAATCTTGGCTATGATCTCACCGACACGATCTCGACGCGCTTCTATCTCAGCCTCAACAACATCAACCAGGAACTGCCGGGCGCGCTGAACATCAACGATGTTCTGAACAATCCCAAGAAAGGCAACTTTATTGGCGATCAGGCACGCGACATCAACTCCATCCGTGTACAGAACCAGACGCGGTTCCAGCTCGGAGAAGGCAATTTTGTGCTTGGTGCGTGGGTGAATTCCAAGGAACTCTATCACCCGATCTTCCAGGTTATCGACAACCAGTCGCTCGATCGCGGCATCTGGGGCCGCTATAACTGGGAGAGTGAAAAGACCGAGTTCACGTTCGGCTTCGATGCCCGCGAGGGCGAGACGGATGCGCACCGATATGTCAACATCAACGGCGCTCGCGGCGCGCAGACTGTTGCGGCCGATCAGAAAGCCTCAACGGCAAATATCTACGCCGAAGGCCGCTACAATGTGACCGACCAGCTGACGCTGATCGCCGGCATCATCGCCGCGCAGGGCGAACGCGAGCAGACGCAGACGCTTCCGGTCGCCGCTTACGGCAAGGCAGACTTTGACGAGATCTCGCCGAAATTCGGCGCGCTCCTTCAGGCAACGCCGGATATCCAGCTCTATGCGAACTACAGCCGCGCGGCGGAGTTCCCGGGCTTCAGTGAAGTGGCGCAGGTCGCGTCTTTCGTGCCTGTAGATGCGCAGACGGCCTGGACGTTCGAAGTGGGCTCGCGCGGCCGCAATGGACGCATTTCGTGGGATGTGTCGCTCTACTCGGCCGACATTGATGGCGAGATGCTGCAATTCACGGTCGGCCCGGATATTCCGGCGACAACCTTCAACGCCGATAAAACCACGCACAAGGGCATCGAAGCCGGTCTCGCCATCGACTTCACCGAAAACCTCACCTGGAACCAGGTCTACCAGTATTCGGACTTCAGCTTTGACGGCGACGCTCAGTATGGCGACAACACGCTACCAGTCATTCCGGAACATGTTTACCGCACCGAACTGCGCTATTCGAAAGGCCGCCTGACACTCGCGCCGAACCTCGAATGGGTCGTCGATGGACCGTGGGCGGACTATAACAACACCACGCGTTCGGATGGCTACGCTCTCCTCGGCATCAATGGCAGCTGGAAGGCCACCGGCAATATCGACTTGTTCTTCGATGCCCGCAATCTCGGCGGCACGAAAGCTGCAGGCGATGTCGGCGCCGTGATCACAGCGAACCCGGCCTCTGTCATTTACTATCCGGTGGAACGCCGCGCCTTCTTCGGCGGCATCCGCGCGAGGTTCTGATCCATGGCCAGCGCCGCACGTTCAACACTTCAACACCGCGTCTGGCGCTGGCATTTCTTTGCCGGGCTGATGGTGATCCCCTTCGCCATCATCCTGGCCATCACGGGTGCGATCTATCTCTTCAAGCCGCAATTAGATGCGGCCATCGAAGCGCGGATCAACGCCAACGCGGCGCCGCTGGCCGGGGAAACCCTGCCGGCGGACGCACTACTCGCCTCAGCGCAGGCGGCCTATCCCGGCAGCTCCCTTGCCAAGATCGTCGTGCAATCCTCGCCGGATGATCCGACCCTCGAGATCGACCTGCGCGGCGCTGATGGACTGCGCACTTATTGGGTCGACCGTACCACTGGCGATGTGCTCCATTCCGTTGCCACGCCCGCCCGTTTCATGAACTTCGTCAAGCGCATCCACGGCACGTTGCTTGCCGGTGACCGCGGCTCGCTCGTCGTCGAAATCATGGCGAGCTGGTTCATCATTCTCATCATCACCGGTATTTATCTCTGGTGGCCGCGCGGCGCTGCATGGTGGCGTGTCTTCGTGCCGGACTTTGCGGCGAATGGCGGCAAGCGCGAAACCTGGCGCAAGGTGCACGGCATGGGCGGCGCCTGGATCGGCGGGCTCATCCTCGCCATTCTCCTGTCCGGCCTTCCCTGGACGCAGGTCTGGGGCGACGGTTTCACCAAGGCGAAATCGCTCGCTGGCCTGAAGGCGCCGGGGCAGGAATGGTTCGTCACGCTCCAGTCCACCGCTCCGCATACGGATCATTCCGATCACGACCATTCCATGCACACCGGCGCAGAACTCTGGGATCAGGGGAAGGGCGCTGCAGAGGTGTCCGTCAAGTCGGCAACTGCCGCCGGCGGTGATCTCCGCCCGCTTACATTGGATGAAGTGTTCCGCGCCGCCCGGCCGGAACAGTATGCGCCCCCGGTGGAAGTGCAGCCGCCGCGCGGCGCAAACGGCGTCTGGACAGTCCGCTCGATGGCTGCCTCACGTCCCGGCCGCGTCACAGTTCATTATGATCGCTGGACCGGCGAAGAAATCTTGCGCATTGCCTTCACCGATCACAATCCGGTGGACCGGTTCGTGGCGCAGGCGGTTGCCTTCCATGAGGGCGCGCTGTTCGGCTGGCTGAACCAGCTGACCGGCGTTGTCGCCGCGCTCGGCGTCATCCTGCTCAGCCTCACCGGCGCAATCATGTGGTGGCGCCGCCGCCCGAAGGGGCGCATCGCCGTGCCGCCGATGCCTGCGGACAAGCGGCTAGCCGCGGGCGTTGTTGTGTTGATCCTCGTGCTCGGCCTGTTCCTGCCGATGGCGGGCCTCACGCTGCTGATCGCGCTGGCTGTCGATACGCTGATCGGTCTTGGCGGACGCCTGCGGAGAAAACCGGCCTAGAGTCCCCACACATCGGCGAGGATGTTTGCCAGCATTTCCGTCCGGCGGCGGACGATTTCCGGCGTCCAGGCATCCTGTTCTTTCAGGTCGCGGGTGAGGGCAAACTCCTCCCCGCCGCCGCCATTGAAGTAGATGTCCTTCTTGGCCCGGTAGTCGAGCCGGTCGGCCTTCTGGTTCACTTTGGTGGTCAGTAGTACGAAATTGCCGATCGTGTCGCACTGCTCGCGACGGCGCGCCGCGTCCGGCCAGGTGTACAGCCAGTGGCTATCCTCCGGAATGGTGCGTGGCAGCACATGCTCCACCGTCGCATCGGACTCGGGCGGAATGGTACGCCCGCCCGCAAGTGCTGCGTTGAGCCGCAACGCAATCGCGCGGCGCTGGCCGAAGGTCGCGAACCTGCCGATCAGCCGCTCGCGCACTTTCTTGGCCTCGTCGCGGGAGATAGCAAACGGGCCATTCTTGGCCATCAGCACACGGTCATTCTTCACCGCTTCGGTGACGCGCGCGAAGCGCCGGCCGCGCTGGTCGCGGTCATGGATCAGCAGCTGGATCACATAGGACAGGCGCTCGAGATTCCTGAAAAACTCTGGCGCGGAAGGGTCTTCAGCGCCGCGTTCGGCCAGGAAATGCAGGGCAGGGGCGCGCCAGTTCTGCTGTTCCAGCGCCCGCATCTGGTGCAGTGAATTGGCAATCGCTTCCGAACTCGGCCCTTCTTCCAGCTGCGCCGTCTCGATCTGGCGATAGGCGCGCACATAGGTCGGCAGGATCTCGTCGAGAAACTTGCGCGCATCTATCTTTGCCAGCGCGCCCTTCTGGAAGGCGGCAACGATATCTCCCTTGGTGGTGCGGTCGAATATGGTGCGGATCTGGCGCAGCAGGTCGTCAAACGCATTGCCGCCCAGCGTTGCTTCATGCTCGGCCCAGCGCTCGGCATATCTGGCTGCTTCGGAAGTCGAGAACTTCGCGCGCTGGAACAGCTCGGTCTTTATGATGTCGTGCGCGCCCGGCTCTTTCCCGCGGGTATTCAGCACAAGGAACACCTTGAAGCCCTGATCCTTGTTGTCCACGACGACACGCACCAGCGCGCAACCCCGCATGGTGATTTCGGCCAGCGCGCGGCGCTGCTCCAGCGTCATGTCCTTCAGTTCGCGGTGGAAGGCGGCGGCATTGGCGCGCATCCGCGCCTGGCTCTCGCTCTCGCCGGGGTCGGCATCGAGATCGAGCGTTGCGCCCGGCTGCTGTATTGTGTCGCGGAAGAAGGCGCCGTCCTGATAATTGAGCGAGATGCGCCAGTTCGCGCCCTCGCCGAGAATCGGCCGCGGCTCGTCCGCAACCAGGGCATGCAGGGCTGCGGCGAGCTCCTTGTCTGTCTCGAGGTCGCGCAGCACGCAGAGCAGGATGGTGAGGGTCGTCAGGCGCTGCTGGCCATCGACAATCTCCAGCACGCCCTGTTCTTCGCCATTCACGAAAACCAGCGCGCCGATGAAGTGGGGAAGCTGCGTCTCCGTGGCCTCACGCAGGTCGCCGAGCAGTTCGAGCGCTTCGGTTTCGCCCCAGGAATAGCTGCGCTGGTAGGGAGGCATCCGCAGCCGTTCGCCCGGCGCAAACACATCTTTCAAGGCGCTTTCTTGCGCCCGTACGCCGAGATGCATGACTATACCCCTTATACAGGCCCTCTCCCTAGCCCTTGCCAAACACGTTCACAACGAGACATGAACGGCTGGCAAGGTAATTCGCGGTTGAGTGTGACGGGAGAGTAACGCAATGCGGCTGGTGCGGTTCACATACTCAGGGGTCGCCGGTTATGGCCGGCTGGAGGGCGACGAGGTCGTGCCTCTCGAAGCCGCGGGGTTGGCGCAGGCTTTCACGGCCAAGCCATCGGCGCCGCCGCTGCGGCTGAAGGATGTGAAACTGGTCGCGCCCGTCGCCCGGCCGGGCAAGATCCTCGGCATCGGCGTCAACTACGCCGAACACGCCGCCGAAAGCGTCAGCTTCGTCAATACCGCGAAGCCGGAGGTACAGAAGTGGTTCAACAAGCAGGCAACCGCAACCAATGGGCCGTATGACCCGGTACACCTTCCGAAAGTCTCACCCCAGCTCGACTATGAAGGCGAACTCGTCGTCGTCATCGGCAAGCACGGCCGGCATGTGCCGCGCGCGCGGGCGATGGAGATTGTCGCGGGCTTCTGCGTGGGCGGGGATTATTCCGTGCGCGACTGGCAGCGGGCCAGCCAGACCATGATCATGGGCAAGGGGTTCGACACCCATGCCGTCTTCGGCCCTGCCATCGTCACGCCTGATGAGGCAGGCGATATCGCCAGTCTCGAGATACGCACCTTCGTCAATGGCGAGCGCCGGCAGACCGGCAGGCCGTCTCAGATGATCCACGATATTCCCGCCCAGATTGAGCACCTGACCGCCGCTTTCACGCTGGAGCCGGGGGATGTGATCTTCACAGGTACGCCCGCGGGTGTCGGGGCCGGGTTCGATCCGCCGAGATGGCTGAAAGCGGGCGACACAGTGCGTGTCGAGATCGACGGCCTTGGCCATATCGAGAATAAAATTGTGGATGAACCGGAGACGATGCGCATCGGCTAGGTGCCTGGCCAGAGGAACGACGGGGCCCATCGCCTTTCGGCGCGGGCCCCCGTCTCCCCCGAGATCGCCCCCGCTCCGGCCAAACTGGCCGCGGACCGGGGGCCACCGATAGGGCTTAAGGGTTTCTTAAGCCTTGGAGCCGGGCGGGGTCCATGCCGGAAGCATTGCGTAGACTGAAGAATTGACCCGCTGTGTCCTTCCGGCAACGGTTCGCGGGCGGGTTGCCTGAGGGGGCAAATCGCGTCACTTCCCAGCAATTCGTTAACCAATTCCGCCTTAATTTTAAGATTGTTGGGAATTTTCCGGGTGCTGGTCTGATGACGTTCTTTTTGTTCCTCCTTTATCTCGCTGCCGGGGCAGGGGTGGGTTATGGCGTCCTGACCTATACCGAGGCCGGACTGCCGGTCGCGGCCGGTGCCGGCGCGATGACCGCTGCATTTCTCGGCATCTTCCACATCGTGTCCGCTGCGGCATCGGCCTCGCGCCGCGCGGTTGAGCGCCTTGAATCCGTTGAGAAAACGGTCACCGATGTCAGCCGCACCGTAAAAGTGCTCGAAGCCCGCACAGACGTTGTCGAGCAGACGGTGAAGCAGGAGCTGACCGAACGCCGCGATGCACTGGTGTCGGAGATGAAGCAGCTTGAAGACACGATCGAAAAGCTGGCTCAGGTCATGACCAAGCGCATTGCCGAAACCAGCGGCACGGTGAACATCACCCCGAAGGAAGACGCGATCCTGCGCGATGTGCGCGATGCGCTGCGCGATGGCCGGGTCGACCTGCACCTGCAGCCCATCGTCTCGCTGCCGCAACGGCGCGTGTCCTTCTATGAGGGTTTCACGCGGCTCAGGCGCGCGGATGGCTCGCTCATCCTGCCGGCTGACTTCCTGGATGCTGCCCGCCGCTCCGGCCTGATCAGCACCATCGACAACTTCACCCTGTTCCGCAGCGTACAGATCGTCCGCCGCCTGGCCGAGCGCGACCGCCGCGTCGGGGTGTTCTGCAACATCGCCTCGGCCTCGCTGGAAGATCCCAGCCTGTTCCCGCTGGTACTGGAATTCATGACCGAGAACCGCGACCTCTCGGGCTCCGTCATCCTCGAACTTCGTGCGGACCGTTTCGAAGCCCGCTCGCCGGTGATGCGCGCCAATATGGAAAAGCTCACCGCGCTCGGCTTCCGCTTCTCCATCGACCACGCGCCCGGCCTCGCGTTCGACCTGCCGCGCCTGCAATCGGCCTGTGTCCGCTTCGTCAAGATGAATGGTAGCCAGCTGATCGAACAGCTGCGCGACCCGCAGGGCGAGCGTCCGGCCTCCAACATCAACCGCCGGATCGAAGGCAATGAGGTCAGCGCGGTGATGTCGCGTTATGGCATCACGCTGATCGCGGAGAAGATAGAGGATGAGGCCAGCGTCCTCGAAATCCTCGAATACGAGATCCCGTACGGACAGGGGCACGTCTTTGGCGCCCCGCGCCCTATAAAGGCCTCCCTGATGGAGGACACCGCCCCTCCTAAGGCCCTCATCGACCGCCTCTCGAATCTCGGCTGATCAGGATCAGGGCTTGAATCCGCCGGAATTTGCAGGACAGTGACTTCAGGATCGGGAGACCCGCGATGCGCCCACTGAAGTTTCTGCCGCTTGTTGTGACCGCCGCCCTCGGCGCCTGCGTGATTGCACCATCGACGACCGAGCTGGTTCCGGCCCAGGTCCAGGTCGAAACCGTGGTCACCGATGCCCGCCTCGCCTTCATCGGCATCACCGGCGTCCTGCCGGAAGAGGGCGGGGAGGGCCTGCCGCCCGCGCTGCTCGACGCGCTGATGGAGAACACCCCCGTCCGGCTCGACCTGACCATCAACCCGCCGCTGGAAGTCACGGCTAAAGGCGAGGACGGCTTTTTCCATCCGCTCACCGAGTGCGCCTTCGGCCCGGTCGAGGCCGGCGAGATATCAGTGCCGACCGGCTCTAATCACATGCTGCTGGATGTCCGCCTCGGCGCGCGCGAAACGTTCGCAGCCAACCTTCTGAGCTGCGAATATGCCCCGGCCGTCGCCTCGGAAGAAAACCCCGGCACTGTCGTGCGCGTGCGCGGCTGTTTCCTGCCGCAGCCGGTATCGATCCCGACCGCCGTGCAATGGGTGCTCAGCCCGCTGCCGGCCTCCGCCTGCGGCATTGGCGATTGACCCCGGACCCGGCCCGGCCTACCTCGCCCCGCGCATGACCCGACCCCAGTTTCCCTCCGGCCTCGCCGCGATTGCGGACCGCTATGACACGATCCTCTGCGATGTCTGGGGCGTGATCCACAATGGCCGCCGCGCCTTCACCGAAGCCTGCGACGCACTCGTCGCCTTCCGCAAGCAGGGCGGGCAGGTCTCGCTGATCACCAATGCGCCCGTCCCTGAAAAGCAGGTGGTGCGCTATTTCGAACCCCTCGGCGTGCCAGACGCCGCCTTCGACATCTGCGTTTCCTCGGGTGACGCCACCCGCGCCGAACTCGCCGCGCGCCCGGACATCACCGTCTGGCGCATGGGCGGCGACGAAGGCTGGGAGCATGACCGTTTCCTCTATGAAGGCCTCGGCCACACCTTCATCGACAATGAAAATGCCGATCTCCTGCTCTGCATCGGCCTGCGCGATCAGGTGAACGACCAGCCGGAAGACTACCGCGCCGAACTTGCCGGCGCCGTGCAGCGCGGCATCCCGATGCTCTGCGCCAACCCGGACAAGCAGGTCCGCGTCGGCGGCAAGCTCTACTGGTGCGCCGGCGCCCTCGCAGACATCTACGAGGATCTCGGCGGCCAGGTGATCTATCCGGGCAAGCCCTACGCCCCGATCTACCGCCTCGCCATCGAGCGCCTCACCGGCCTGAAACGGGCCCCTCAGCGCATCCTCTGCATCGGTGACAGCCCGGCAACAGACGTGCGTGGCGCCCGGCTGCAGGGGTTCGACAGCCTCTATGTCGGCACGGGCCTGAAGGAGCACGGCGCCAACTTCGAAGCCGAAGTGACAGACCTTCTGGCCGATTACGGCGAGCAGGCCACCTACGCCATGACCGGCCTCAGATGGTGACGCCGAGCCCGGCGGCGTGTAACGGACAAATCAGACACGGAAACAGGACCCCTACGGAATGACCCAGTTCACTGGCTACAAGTATGAAGACCTCCAGATCGGCCAGTCGCACGAGACCGTGCACACGATCACCGAGAACGACATCCAGCGCTTCGCCGAAGTCTCCGGCGACTTCAACCCGCTGCACATGTCCGACGAGTTCGCCGCCGGCACGATCTTCGGCAAGCGCATCGCCCATGGCGCGCTGACCGCCAGCTATATTTCCGGCATCCTCGGCAACGACCTGCCGGGCCCGGGCTCGATCTTCGTCGGCCTCTCCATGCGCTTCAAACGCCCCGTGCACATCGGCGATGTCGTCACCGTGCGCGCCGAAGTCGCCGACAAGCAGGACCGCGGCAACCGCGTCACGCTGAAAGTCGAATGCCTCGTCGAAGGCAAGCGCGTGATCACCGGCGAAGCCGAAGTGGTGGCCCCCAGCCGGGGAAGCTGATGGCGGTCTACGCGGACTTTCGCGGACTTCCCGAAAGCGCACGCGGCGCCTCGATCGCGCTTGGCAATTTTGACGGCCTGCATGCCGGTCACCGCGCCGTGATGGACGCGGCGAAGATTGCCGGACACGGAGCATTTTCCGTTGCCACCTTCGAGCCGCCGCCGCGCGCCTATTTCCGTCCCGGCGATCCGCCGTTCCGCATATTCCGCCCCGAACGGCGCAACGCCGCGATCCTTGCCGCCGGCGCCGCCACCGTGTTCGAGCTGCCCTTCAATGGCGAAATGGCCTCGATGACGGATGAAGGCTTCGTGCGCAGCGTGCTCGTCGAAGGTCTCGGCGTCAGCCACGTTTCCGTTGGCTTCGACTTCCGTTTCGGACGCGGACGCATGGGCCATGCCCAGCGCCTCTCCAGCCTCGGCCGCGCGCTGGGCTTCGGTGTCTCGATTGTCGAGGAAATCACCGGCCACGGCGCCAAGGCCTCCTCCACCGCTATCCGCCAGGCCCTCGTGGCGGGCGAGCCCGAGATCGCCGCCGAAATGCTCGGCAATCCGTGGACGGCCGATGGCATTGTCGAGTCCGGCGAACGCAATGGCCGCAAGCTCGGCTTTCCCACGGCCAACATCCAGCTCGGCGAACTGATCCACCCCAAGCATGGCGTCTATGCCGTCCGTGCACGGATCGAAGGCGAGGACAGCTGGCGCCCCGGCGTCGCCAATTTCGGCCGCACCCCCACCACCGGCCTGCGCGACCCGCTACTCGAAACGCACATCTTCGACTATTCCGCCGACCTCTACGGCAAGCGAATCGAAGTCCAGCTGATCGCCTTCCTGCGCCCGGAACTCAAATTCGCCAGCCTCGACCTGATGGTCGAGCAGATGCACAAGGACGCCGCTGAGGCGCGGGAAATCCTGGCAACGCCAGGCTGACAGGCGATTTTTTCTCTCCGAGAATGTTGGACTGAGCTTTTCACCAGGTCAGAATGGGCGCAGCATTACAGCCTGGAGACATTTGGGAGGTCACCATGCTAAAGGTTATCAGCACTCTCGCCATTCTCGCCGCTTTTGGGCTGCCCGCAGTGGGACAGGGCAATACGCCGCCCAGCGAAAAAGCGATCATAACATCGGTTACAGTCGAGGATATACAGGCGTTCGTCGTGTCCGAAGGGTATACACTTTCCGAGGCGGGCGCATTCGGTCCGCTTTCCGTAAGGGCGACGACCCCGGAAGGCCTCATCTTCGACATCATCGGGACAGCCTGCGAAACAGAGTATGGCGAGGGCTGCCTCGGTATGTTGATGCAGGTGGGATATTTCGCGGATGACGACGTGACGTATGAGCGGATCAACAACGCCAATCTCATGTGGCAGGCGACATCGACATGGTACGATCCGACCGAGGATGAAGAGGGCCCGACCTTAGGCATTACCCGGTACGTGATTCTTGATCGGGGCGTGACGCTCGACAACATCCGGGAAAACCTGGTCAATATGCTCGCCATTGCCCCACAGGTCGCGGACTATATCTGGCAGGTTGGTGCATATGCGCCGGAAATGGATGTCTCGGATAATCAGGGTTGGTAATGACGCGCCTCAGGGGGCAGGGGTGACAGCGCCCCGCCGGGCGTGATAACGCGTCCACCATGACCCGGCCGATACGCCTCATTGCGATACGAATTAGCGGCCCGGCCGCCGGCTGAACCGATTGTTCAGCGGTGGCCGGGTAAGCCATACTGGCTGATACCTCGATCCCTGATTCTTCCACGGCCCTGCTGAAGCGACGACACTTCCGATGACTGACACCGCCACGACCGAGCGCGACTACCGCGACACCCTCTTCCTGCCGAAAACCGAGTTTCCCATGCGCGCCGGCCTGCCCAAGGCCGAGCCGGAATGGATCAGGCGCTGGGACGCGCTTGGCCTCTACGAAAAGCTGCGCGCCGATGCAAAGGGCCGCCCACCCTTCATCCTGCATGATGGCCCGCCCTACGCCAACGGCCATATCCACCTCGGCACGGCGCTCAACAAGATCATCAAGGACATCATCGTCCGCTCCCACCAGATGCAGGGCTTCGACGCCTCCTACCTGCCGGGCTGGGACTGTCACGGCCTGCCCATCGAATGGAAGGTGGAGGAGGAGTTCCGCGCCAGGAACCGCCCCAAGGACTCAGTGCCCGCCGATGAGTTCCGCGCCGCCTGCCGCGCCTATGCCGAGCATTGGGTGAAGGTGCAGGGCAAGGAATTCCGCGCCCTCGGCATCGAAGGGGAATGGGACAACCCCTACCTCACGATGGCCTTCGAGAGCGAGGCGATGATCGTCTCCGAATTCCTCGACATGGCCATGAAAGGCGGCCTCGTCCGCGGCGCGAAGCCGATCATGTGGAGCCCCGTGGAACGCACCGCGCTGGCTGAGGCGGAGGTGGAGTACCACGACCGCAAGGTGCCGGTAGTGTGGGTGAAGTTTCCGGTCGCCGACGTAACCGGTCGCGATAAGGATGACATTCTTTATTCAAATGTGGTGATCTGGACGACGACGCCTTGGACGATCCCTGCCAATCAGGCGGTGAGTTACAACCCGAACATAACCTACGGATTGTATGACGTCACCGATGTGATGACCGAGGCTGAACTTGGGTTCGCGCCCTACATAAAAGCTGGTGACCGGCTGATTCTTGCTGACAATCTTGCAGAGGGCGCGCTGCAAGCAGCGAAGGCGAAAGCATGGTCTCGTGTCAGAGACGTCAAGCCGGGCGTCGACTTTGAATCTGTCCGCCACCCGCTTCATGGCGCGCCATGGGCAAAGGGATATTGGGGCGCAGACGATAGCGGCTTTGTTGTGCCCATGCTCGCCGGCGATCACGTCACCGATGACGCAGGCACGGGCTTCGTCCACACAGCCCCCGCCCATGGTGAGGATGACTTCGACGTCTGGGTCAACTCCGGGCGCACCACGCAGGAAATCCGCCAGATCGTCGATCCAGATGGACGGTATACGGACGAAGTGCCCGATCCCCTGCGCGGCCTCGAAATCATCGTCACCTCCGGCAAGAAGCGCGGTGAGGCGGGCAAGGCGAACGCGGAGGTGATCCGCCTCCTCGCCGAGTCCGGAAACCTGCTCGCGCGCGGCGTCACCACCATCCGCGATGCCCACTCCTGGCGCTCGAAAGCACCGGTCATCCGCCGCGCCACCCCGCAATGGTTCATCGCGATGGACAAGCCCGTGCACAATGGCAAGACGCTGCGCGAACTCGCCCTGAAGGCCATCGCCGACACCGAATTCTTCCCGCCCACCGGCCGCAACCGCCTGCAGGCAATGGTCGAAGGCCGCCCCGACTGGCTGATCTCGCGCCAGCGCAACTGGGGTGTGCCGATCACCCTGTTCGTCAACGCCAAGGGCGAGCCGCACACCGCCGCGCTGCCAAAGGAACAGGCTGACAAGCTCAACGCCAACATCAAGGCCGCCATCGAGAAAACGGGCGTAGACGGATGGTTCTCCACACCGGACGCAGAATTCTTCACCGGCACGGGCGTCTCGCCCGAAGGCTGGGAGAAGGTCACGGATGTGCTCGACGTCTGGTTCGATTCCGGCACCACCCACGCCTTCGCGCTTCGCAAGCGCGGCATCATCGACGAGAAAACCGGGCAGGCGGACGTCTACATGGAAGGCTCCGACCAGCACCGCGGCTGGTTCCAGTCCTCGCTCCTCGAAAGCTGCGCCACGCGCGGCATGGCGCCCTATAAAAAGGTCGTCACGCACGGCTTCATCGTCGATGCCGAAGGCAAGAAAATGTCGAAATCGCTCGGCAACACGATCGAGCCGCAGCAGGTGCAGAAGGAATACGGAATCGAAATCCTCCGTATCTGGACCGCCTCTGCCGACTATCAGGAAGACCTGCGCATCTCCGACGAGATCATCAAGGGCACGGTCGAAACCTACCGCAAGCTGCGCAACACGCTGCGCTACCTGCTCGGTGCGCTGGATGGTTTCTCTGCGGAGGAATCCCTCAGCCCGGACAAGATGCCCGGCCTCGAACGCTTCATGCTCCACCGCCTCGCCGAACTCGATGCGCAGGTGCGCGCCGCCTATGCGACTTTCGACTTCAAGCGCGTGATGACCCTGCTCATCAATTTCGTGAACGTCGAACTCTCAGCGGTCTATTTCGACATCCGCAAGGACTCGCTCTACTGCGATCCCGCCTTCGCCACCGCTAAGGCATGGGACAGCGAAACCTCCGCCTACGGAGATCGCCGCCGCGCCGCGCGCACAGTCATGGCCGCCGTCTTCGAACGCCTCCTCGGCTGGCTCGCCCCGGTGATGCCCTTCACCACGGATGAAGCCTTCGGCGAAAGCCACCTGAAAGGCACGGCGCCCTCGGTCCACCTCACGCTTTTCCCGCCGACGCCGGAGGCGTGGAAGGATGACGCCCTCGCCGCGCGCTGGGAGAAAATCTTCCATGTCCGCCGCGCCGTCACCGGCGCGCTTGAAGTCGAACGCCGCGAGAAGCGCATCGGTGCCTCGCTCGAAGCCGCGCCGAAAGTCTATGTCGCCGACGCCGCCCTCATCGCCGCCTTCGAAGGCGAAAGCGCCGCCGACATCTTCATCACCTCCGGCGCAGACCTCATCCACGCCGCCACCGGCCCCGCCGGCGCCTTCACGCTGGAAGATGCCCCCGGCATCGCCGTCGTCCCGGAAAAAGCCCCCGGCATCAAATGCCGCCGCAGCTGGAAGTATTTCGACCCGGCCGCCGCGCTGCCCGGCTTCCCGGACATCACGCCGCGCGATGCGCTGGCTGTGATCGCGTGGGACAAGGCCGCGGCCCGCTAAGCGATCTCAGAACCCTCTCCCCTCGGGGAGAGGGGCTTTGACAACCTGCACACAAGCGCTTGATCCCCCCGCCAGCCTCTGCAATCTCAGCCGCATGAAACTGGCGCCCGCCACAACCTGGCCGTTCTTCGTGATTCCCCTGGTCGTTGTGTTCGACCAGGTGACAAAGGCGATGATCCTGGCCGAGCCGCGCCTGAACGGCCTCGCCTGCCTCTCCGATGGCCGCCTCTGCGGCAAGATCGCCGTTCCCGGCCCCGTTGACCTGTCGATGGTCTGGAACCGGGGCATGAGCTACGGACTGCTGCAGTCCGAGGGCATCATGCGCTGGGTGCTTGCCGGCCTGATGGCGGCCATCGCGGCGGGCTTCTTCATCTGGCTCATCCGCGCCCATGGCCGCTGGCTGAAACTCTCGCTGGCGATGGTCGTCGGCGGCGCCATCGGCAACCTGATCGACCGGGTGCGCTTCGGCGCCGTGGTCGATTTCGTCGATGTGAACGAGCTGACCTTTGGCTACTTCCCCTGGGTCTTCAACGTGGCGGATGCCTCGATCACCATCGGCGCCATCCTCCTGTTTACAGACCAGTTCTTACTTTCGCGGCCAAAACAGGCTAACAGCGTGTAATCCGGCCTCTGGCCCTCAAGAAACGGACCTGCTCCTGACCATGAAGCACCCCCTCCTGATCCTCGCCGCTGGCGCTGCTCTTGCCGCCAGTGCGGCCTGCACCTCCTCCGGCAATAACAGCGGCAACACGCCGAACGAGTTCCGCGTCGTCACCAAGGCGCCGCTCAGCGTGCCCCCGGAATACAGCCTGCGCCCGCCGCCGGCCGGCACCACGATCCCCACCGAAGTCGAAGCGGCCCGCACCGGCTCGCCCACCGCGTTCGGCACGGTCATCGGCCAGGATGCCAGCGCTGCCGAGCGCGCACTTGTCGCCGCCGCCGGCGCCAATGCGGCCAATGCCGGCATCCGCGCGCAGGTCGACTATGAAGAGACCAAGACGATCCGCAAATCCGGCAGCGTGGCAGACCGCATCCTCTTCTGGCGCAAGGACAAGCCGGAAGATCTCGCGTCCGCCGCCACCGATAACGCCACCGGCGACCAGCAGGTCACCATCCAGAAAACGCAAGGCGGCCCGCGCATCAAACTGCCCGGCACCTGATCCGACCAACCTGCCCACCATCCCGAGACCGGAGAAAGCCCATGAAACGGAGTCTCGCCGCAGGGCTTCTCGCCCTGTTTGCTGCCAACGCAGTTGCTGAAGAAGCGGCCTGGTCGCCCACCACTTTCTCGCTCAGCAACGGGATGGACGTTGTGGTGATCCCCGATCACCGCGCCCCGGTCGTCACCCACATGGTCTGGTACAAGGTCGGCGCCGCCGATGAGGCGCCCGGCAAGTCCGGCATCGCCCACCTCTTCGAACATGTGATGTTCCAGCAGACCACCAATCTCGCCCCTGGCGAGTTCGACTCCATCGTCAGCCGCTCCGGCGGCCAGAACAATGCCTTCACCAGCTGGGACTACACCGCCTATTTCGAGCGCGTGCACAAGAAAGAACTCGGCACGATGATGGGCCTTGAGGCGGACCGCATGGTCAATCTCGTCATCAACGACGATCCCAAGGGCCCGTTCATCTCCGAACGCGACGTCGTGAAGGAAGAACGCCGCCAGCGCGTCGAGAACAATCCCGGTGTGATCCTGCAGGAAAAAGTGCTCTCCGCGCTCTGGAAGGGCCACCCCTACGAAATTACCGTGATCGGACGAATGGAAGAAGTCGCCGCGCTGACCCCGCAGGACGGCCTCGATTTCTACCGCGAATATTACAGCCCTGAGAACGCCATCCTCGTCGTCGCCGGCGATGTCACGCCGGAAGAGGTACGCACGCTCGCGGAGCAGCATTACGGTGTCATCCAGCCCACCGGCTCGGCGCATTCCGAGCGCAAGTGGCAACCCGTCGCGCCGCTGACCGAAACCCAGCTGATCACGCATGCCGATCCGAAAGTGCGCCAGCCTGTCTGGAGCCGCTACTATCTCGGCGTCTCGCAGCGCCGCCAGCCGGAAGAGGCGCTCGCCCTCGATGTCGGCCTTGAAGTGCTCGGCGGCGGAATGACCAGCCGGCTCTACCAGTCGCTTGTCGAACAGCAGAAGGTCGCCATCTCGGCCAACACCTTCGCCTGGACGACACTGCACGACGAGGGCCCGGCCGTGATGACGGCAACGCCCGCACCCGGCGTCTCGCTCGAAGACCTCGAGGCGGCCTTCACCGCCGAAATCGAAAAGGTTCTCGCCGAAGGCTTCACTGAAGCTGAAGTCCGCCGTGCACGGAACAAACTCGCTGCCGATGCCATCTATGGCCGCGACAGCCAGTCAAACCTTGCCAACACGTTCGGCGCGTGGCTCGCCCTCGGCGGCAGCGTCGAAGACATCCTCTCCTATCCGGATGATGTCCGTGCAGTGACGCCGGAACAGGCGATTGCCGCCGTGCGCGCCGTCTTCGCGCCGGAAAAACACTATATCGAATCCCACCTCCTGACGGCTGAAGGAGACTTCTGATGCGGGCCACCCAACTCCTCCTCGCCGGCGCCGCGCTGACTGCGCTTGCAGGCTGCTCGACCGTATCCGGATGGTTCAAGCCCGAACCTGCCGCCGTTACGGTCGTTGAAACCCCCGCAGAACCCGCCCTCAAGGTTGATGTCCACAAAGGCGAGTTCGCGGAGATCCAGCAATTCGTCACGCCGGGTGGTGTCTCGGTCTGGCTCGTCTCGGAGCCTTCGATCCCGATCCTCGCGGTCAACATGGCCTGGAAGGCGGGCACCGCGACCGATCCTGATGGCCATGAAGGCCTCAGCGAATCCGTCGCCTACAGCATGAATGAAGGCGCGGGCGACCTCGACTCGCTCGGCTTCCAGACGGCGATGGAAGACCTCAACATGAGCTTCGGCTGCAGCGCCGGCAGCGAATGGACCTCCTGCTCGGTCTCCTCGCTGACCGACAACGCCGCCGCCTCGATGGCGCTTGTCGCCACCGCCTTTGCGGAGCCGCGCTTTGATGCGGGCCCGTACGAGCGCTTCCTGCGCGAGAAGGAAGTCTCGCTGAAAACGCGCGAAACCAATCCGGGCTATCTCGCCTGGCGTGCCGGCGCGCAAGCTCTGTACCCGGATCATCCCTTCGCCCGCGAGACCAGCGCCGAAAGCCTCGCCGCGCTGACGCCCGAAAAGGCGAAGGAACGTATGCGCGCGATCATGACGAAAGACCGTCTCGTGGTCACGGCGGTCGGCGCGGTGACGCCGGAAGACCTCGCCCCGCTCATCGATGCGGCAACAGCCAGCCTGCCGGCCACGTCGGACGTGCCGGCAATCACTCCCATTGCCTTGCCGGAGACCGCGCCGCTCGCGGCGCCGAAGGTCGTCACGCTGCCCCAGCCGCAAAGCCTCGTGCGCTTCACCGGCCCCGGCATCGCGCGCTCGGACGCAGATTTCTTCCCGGCCTTCGTGCTGAACTACACGTTCGGCGGCGGCGGTTTCGAAAGCCGGCTGATGCAGACCCTTCGCGTCCAGAAGGGCCTCACCTACGGCATCTCCACTTCGCTCGACCCGAACCCGAGCTTCCTCACCTGGTCCGGCGGCGGCCAGACCAAGAATGAGAGCGCCGGCGAATTCATCGAGAACATCAGGATCGAGATGCAGAAATTCGTCGATGGCGGCGTCACCGAACAGGAACTGGCCGATGCGAAAGCCTACCTGATCGGCTCCTATCCGCTCGGCTTTGATTCGAACGCCAAGATCGCCTCGCAGATGATGACGGTGCGCCAGGAAAATCTCGGCGTCGATTATTTCGACCGCCGCAACGCGCTGATCGAAGCCGTCACCATCGAAGAGGTGAACGCCGCCGCCGCGAAATACCTCGTCCCGGACCGCTTCAACTTCGTTGTCGTCGGCGAGCCGCAGGGGCTGGAATAGTCCTCAGTCCACAGACTTCCTCGGCGTCGACAGTCCCGGCGCCGAGATACTTCCCGCATGGTCACGCCGGAAGGTGAACAGCTCCGCTGGCCGCCCGCCCGTGCCCGTCTCCATCTGACCCGTCCCGGCCACCAGCCCCGCCTTGTCCAGCGCGCGCCTAAAATTCTGCGTGTGCAGTTGCAGGCCCAGGATGCCCTCCACCGAGCGTTGCAGCGCCGTCAGCGTGAAGCGCTCCGGCATCAATTCGAACACAACCGGGCGATACTTGATCTTCCCGCGCAGCCGGTTCAGCCCCGTCGCCAGGATCCGCCGGTGGTCCGAGGCCATCGCCGCGCCGAGGCGCACGCCCGGCTCCGGCAATCCGGCATCGCGCGCGCATTCGGCCACCAGCCCCGTCTCGTAGAGCAGCTCATAGCGCTCCAGCACCCGCTCCTCGATCCAGCGCGCGCCGTCAAAGCCGAACGCGATCCGCGCCCGCTCCAGCCGTTTTTCGTTGCCCGCCGCCCAGGTCTTCAGCCGCGGCACGATCTGCCCGTCGATCATCGCCGGCCGGCGCAGGCGATGATCCTCCCACGGAAAATATTGATACCAGTCCTGCCAGGTCGCCTCGAATGAAGCCTCGGCGGGGCGTGCCTCCGGCGTCAGCGCCAGATAGCCGACCGAGATCACGCGCGCATCCTCCGGCCCGCCCGCCAGCGTCGCGCCCGGTGTCTCGCGGTCCTTGTCGCCGAACGTATAGAGCTGCTCCACATATCCGATCTCGAAGCCCGTCTGCTCACGCACCCATCCGCGAAGGGAAAGGTCAAACGTGCGGTGGTTCACCGGATCGAACGGGCCGAAGGGCAGGGCGTCCTCGCCGCTCGCCCGCCGCGTCACCAGCACGCGCGGCTCGCCGTCTTCCAGCGCCACCATCACTGCCGACAGGCCAATGATCACGGTCATCGCGCTTCCTCCTGCCGGGCGAGAGCCGCCTGAATGTCCATGAACCGGTTGAGGAACATCTCCTGCGCCTCCGTGGGCGGCAGCGGCGCCAGCTTCAGCTTGATGCCTTCCGGAGGTTTGCCGAAGAAGCCATTCGACTCCTCCACCGAAAACCCCGCCAGTTGCACCGCCTCGAACCAGGCGCAGATATTGTCTGCCCGCTTGATCGTCTTCTTCAGGCTCGCCGGCGTGATCGCCTTCAGGCCAAAGCGCACATGCACCGCCTCCTGCAGGCGCGCCTCCACACCCTTGTAGCTCTCCCCGAGGATCGCCTTGAACGGAGAGATCATGTCGCCGATCACATATTCCGGGCTGTCATGCAGCAGCGCCGTAAGCCATTCCTGCGGCCCCAGCCCCGGCTCCAGCTTGCGCACGATGCGCTCCACCAGCACCGAATGCTCGGCCACGGAAAAGGCATGCTCGCCCCGTGTCTGCCCGTTCCAGCGCGCCATGCGCGCCAGGCCGTGCGCAATATCCTCGATCTCGATATCCATCGGTGAAGGGTGCGCCAGGTCGAGCCGCCGGCCCGACAGCATGCGCTGCCAGACGCGTGGGGGCTTAACAGATCGCTTCACGGGCAGGCTCCATCGCGGTCATCTTAAGGGATTGGTAGCACGGGTAAACAAAGCGCGGCGATCCGCTTACAAACTCGCCGCATTAAGAACACCATTCCCCAATGCGCCATTAAGGCCTTTCCCGCATACAGGGCTCACCTGACAAGAGAACTATAAACGGGCCCAAGAGACTTATGACGGACGCGATCCTCAACTACTTCACCGGCCAGGCCTTCGCCATGACGATGCTCGCCTGCGGCACCCTTGTCGTCGTCGTCGAAGCCGTCCGCGCCAGCCGCCGCGCCCTCTGGGGCGACATGTTCACCGAGGATTTCGAGGAGTAGGGGGTTACCCCGCCTTCTCCACAAACACCGTCCCCGCCGAATAGCCTGCGCCGAACGAGCAGATCAGCCCACGTTCGCCCGGCTTGAAATCCGCCGAGTGTTTGTGGAACGCGATGATCGATCCCGCCGAGGATGTGTTCGCGTAAGTGTCCAGCACGGTCGGGCTCTCCGCCTCGCTCGCCTCATGGCCGAGCACCTTGGAGGAAATCAGCCGGTTCATGTTGGCGTTCGCCTGGTGCAGCCACATCCGCTTCAGCTCCGCTGCCGGAATGCCCAGCTCTGCCGAATGCTCGGTGATCATCTCCGCCACCATCGGCACCACTTCCTTGAACACCTTGCGGCCTTCCTGCACGAACAGTTTGTCCGGCGCGCCAATGCCTTCCGGCGCCGCGCGGTTGAGGAAGCCGAAATTGTTGCGGATGTTATTCGAGAACTGCGTCTTCAGTTTCGTGCCCAGGATTTTCCAATGCGCCTTGGGCGCCATCGCCTCGTCCTCCACGAGGATGGCGGTCGCCACATCGCCAAAGATGAAATGGCTGTCGCGGTCCGTGAAGTTCAGGTGTCCCGAGCAGATCTCCGGGTTCACCACCAGCACTGACCGGGCATTCCCGGCACGGATGAAATCCGCTGCCGTCTGGATCCCGAACGTCGCCGAGGAGCACGCCACGTTCATGTCGAACGCAAAGCCCTCGATCCCCAGCGCCTCCTGCACCTCGATCGCCATCGCCGGATAGGCGCGCTGCATGTTCGACGCCGCGCAGATCACCGCATCCACATCCTTCGCATCGCGCCCCGCACGCTTCAGCGCATCGCGCGCCGCATGCACGGCCATCTCCGCCAGAATGGAAATCTGTTCGTTCGGCCGTTCGCCGATACGCGGCGCCATGATATCGGGGTCCAGCACGCCGTCCTTGTCGACCACATAGCGCGCCTTGATGCCGGACGCCTTCTCGATGAACTCCACCGACGACATCGGCTTCGGTTCCGTCATCCCGGACTTGATCTCCGCCTCATTCTCGCGGTTCCAGTTTTCGGCCCAGGCATTGTAGCTGGCGACCAGTTCTTCGTTGGAAATAGAATGGGGCGGGGTCCACAGGCCTGTGGCGGAAATCACGGGGCTCGGCATTTGTCTCTCCGGCGGGGCCCGCCGGCACGCGGCGCCGGGCCCTTCTTGCTATATCTCTGTATCGCAAGGTGTAACGCGCGCCGCCCCGCCAGCACAAGGCCGGGGTTTCAGGCCCGGTTCGGGGGCCTTCAGGGCTTTTTAGGGTCGCCGAACACTTCGTTCAGCCGCGCGCGCTCTTCGGATTCCTGCTGGCGCAGCTCCATCTCATCGACCAGTTTCTGCTGCTTGGCCCGCTCGGTCGCCACCACCGTCTCACGGCACTTCGCGCGCTCGGCCTCGTCAGTGAACTTCGCGCAGGTCTCCAGCGCGGTCGCATCCGCCCGGTCGAGCCAGGTCTGGCACCCTGACAGCGTTACAAGGCCCGCCAGCGCCGCCGCAAGGGCTCCGCCGCGGCTCATCTCGGCGGCTTCCGCTCTTTTTCGCGCTTCACCGACAGCGCCACGTCTGCAACCACATTCTTCATGCACTCATCGCGCTCGGCCTGCGTTTCCTCATTCGCGCAGGCATCCACCGGATTGGCATAATAGGCCGCCGGCTCGCTCGAGGCGCAGGCCGCCGCCACAATCACAGCCGCCCCGGCGGCCAGCATCAGTCGCATCTTCATTTCGGTGTCCTCACGTCCCTGTGTCGGGGACAGCTTACCTCATGATCGTTCACCATGCCAACGGCCTGTGCCCAGGCATACACGATGGTCGGGCCGACGAACTTGAATCCCCGTTTCTTCAGGTCCTTGGACATCGCCTCGGACCAGGGGGTGAAGGTCGGCGCCTCGCGGAAATTGCGCCAGCGATTGATGATCGGCCGGCCGCCGACAAAACTCCAGCAATACTCGGAGAAGTCCTCGCCGCTCTCCATCATGAACAGATAGGCCTGCGCATTGCCGATCACGGCCTCGATCTTCTTCGCGCTGCGGATGATGCCGGGGTTCTTCATCGCCCGGTCAACCCGCTTCGGTGTCCACCGCGCCAGCCGCTCCGGGTCGAACCCGTCAAACTCCTCACGGATCGTCTCGCGCTTGCGCAGGATGGTGATCCAGCTGAGGCCCGCCTGCATCCCGTCCAGCTGCAGCTTCTCCCACAGCGCGCGCGGATCGCGTTCCGGAACGCCCCACTCCATGTCGTGATAGTCCCTGTACAGACGGTCGCTCACTGGCGCCCAGCCGCAATATGGTGTCTCGTCAATCATCGGCCGGGGTCTCCAGGTGCGCCTTCACTTCGGCAATCAGCCAGGGCGCGCCTTCAATCTCCGCCGGCGCGGCGTTCACCGTCACGGCCTCCTTGGCCATGATGGATTTCGCAAACCGGTCCGTGCGGATCAGCGCGAGGCCTTCGCCGCCCGCCGCGCTCGTCACGGTGCCGATCACGCCCGCGCCCGCGCGCACCTCTGCGCCGGCCTCCAGCGCGCCGCCGCGCACGCGCACCGTCCGTTTACGGATCAATCCCTTGCGCTTCATCCGGCTCGCCACTTCCTGCCCGACGAAACAGCCCTTGCGGTAATCCACGCCGTTCATCAGGTCCATGTTGATATCGGTCGGGAACACTTCCGCCGCGCCGTAGTCGCGCCCCCATTCGGGAATGCCCGCCGCAATCGCCAGCGCGTCCCAGCCGGGCAGGACGTCATCCGTTTCCGCCGCCGGCCGGATCATCCGTCTCGGCAGTTTCGGGCTCCGCGGATCGGGCACGCCTTCCAGGCTGATGACCGGGACCAGCGTCTCGTCCCGCACAATTTCCACCGCCGCCCGCAGCCGGAACATCTTCAGCCGCTTCAGCAGGTCGTCGGCGGCATCCTCATGCACATCGATCAGCACGCCGGAACCCAGGTGCAGCGCCAGATAGTCAGCGATCACCTTGCCCTGCGGCGTCAGCAGCGCGCCATAGCGCATCTGCCCCTCTGGCCAGCCGCCCACAGTATGCGTCACTGTGCGCTCCAGCAGCGCCAGCGTGTCCGGGCCTGTCAGGCGAAGGATCGCGCGGTGGGGCAGGCGGTGCATGCGCCGTCAGCCCTTCAACGTGCCCTTCGCCGCGATCACGGCGGTGGCAAGCCCGCTCTTCAGCAGCGATCCCGCGATGAACGGCACCACGCCGGTCGCCAGCGCAATCTCCGGCGTCGTCAGCATCGCCAGCCACGCCCCGCCCATCGCCAGGATCAGCGCGTGCAGCCCCAGGAAGCCCGCAAAGCGGAGCCCATGCCCGGCCACGCTATGAGCTTTCGGCAGGTACCCCGCCAGGAACGCCGCCACCGGGAAGGCAAACAGGTAGCCCGCCGTCGGCCCGGTGAACGCGATCAGTCCGGCCTTGCCCCACGCCAGCACCGGCGCCCCGGCCAGCGCAAGGCCGAGCCAGGCCATCACCACCGCCGCACCCGCTCTCGGGCCCAGCACCACCCCCATCAGCACCACCAACAGCGTCTGCATCGTCACCGGCACCGGCGCCATCGGCAGCGCCACATGGGACGACACGGTCAGCGCCGCGATCCCCGAAACGCCAATCAGCAGGGGCCGCAGCACGGGATGGCTCAGCGGAGGGGAAAGGGACTGCGACATGGAAAAAGCCTTCTGCAAATGACACGCGTTCATCCTCCCCCCACCCGCCAAGGTCAACCCGCCCCAAAATGTAAAAAGCTGGAATCCCTCGCTCTAAGCCCCCTCTCCCCTGGGAGAGGGGCTTGGGGGTGAGGGGGAGTGACGTCTGATCTTGTTGATCTGGGGTGATGCTGCGCCCCCTCATCCCCAACCCCTTCTCCCTGAGAGAGAAGGGGCTTGAAGGCGCCTTATGCAACACCAAATCAGCCCAAACGCCAAAAATCCCCATACGGATCAAAGCCCGAAAAGAAAAATCAGAAAACTTGCGCTACACCCCCAACACCGGGGTTACACTCCTCCCCATGATCCCGATGCGCGCCCTCCGAGCCAACCCGCACTTCGCGCCCCTGTTTGCGCATGTGCATGCGCTGTGCTGGCCGATCCTGTGGTGGTCTCTCAACCGGCTGCTGCGGTGGTATGCAAGCTCGGGCTATGAAGAGATCCTCTACGGCACAACCCCCTGGGGCTATGTCTACATCGCCTATCTCGGCGACCGGAAATCCGATCCCTCAGCCTACAGACCATACGAACTCACAAAACCTCGCTGGGATGACCCCGTGTGGAGCACCAACGTGCCCACGCCTCTCCTCGCCCTCACCACAGCCGAAACGCTGCGGCCCTGTCCCCATCCTCCCCTGCGCAGCGGGGGAGGTGTCGGCCTGCGAAGCCTCTGGCGTAGCAGGCTGACGGAGGGGGCCTGCACCCTCTCCTCCATCCCCAACACCTCCTAGGCCCTTGTCATCCCGGCGAAAGTCGGGACCCAGAGGCAGCCCCCGCGCACGCCTCAAGTCTGGGGCCTGGCTTTCGCCGGGATGACAGGAAATCGAGTTCAGGAAAAACCCACCGGCCGGGAACCCCCGCGTCCGGGCATTCGTGCTGCGCTCAATACCTGACGCCCCACGAGCAAGGCGCGCAGGTGCCGCGGGCTTCAGCCCGCGATCAGCACCGGGCAAAAACCAAAAAAACTTCAGCCCCGCTTTAGGAAACTCACCCGCGCCGCACCGTAATCGCGCGCTTCGATCACCGTCCAGCCGGTAAACATCAGCGCCTCGTCCGAGCCCGTCTCGACCACGGCGACCGCGTCCTCGCTCAGCCACTTGCCCGCCACCAGGCATTCCAGCGCCGGCTCCGCCAGCCACTTGTGATAAGGCGGATCGAGGAAGGCGAGGTTGAACGGCGCGCCGACGCCTGCGGGCTTCTCGCCGAGGTCGGTCGCCGAGCGGCGGTGCAGCCGCGTGTTCCCGAACAGGCCCAGCGCTTCGATATTGTCGCGGATTGCGCCGCGCGCAGCGTGGTCTGTTTCGACGAACAGGCAGAAGGCCGCGCCCCGGCTCATCGCCTCAAGACCGAGCGCGCCGGAGCCCGCGAACAGGTCGATCACCCGCGCGCTCTCCAGCGCCGGGGCCCAGTCGGCATGAGCGAGAATGTTGAACACGCTCTCCCGCGTCCGGTCCCCGGTCGGGCGCGTGCCCATCCCCTTCGGCGCCGCGAGGCTTCGTCCCTTGTGCTGTCCGGCAATGATGCGCATGGATGGGCCAATAGGCGAGCGCGCGGAGAATGGGAAGGGATGGCAGATTTTCCGGATGTCGAAACGCGGCTTATGCATGTCGGCGTTCCCGCGGCGATGGCTTCGGAGATTGCTGCCGAGGTCCCGGATATCAGGACCGCGACCCGGACTCGGAATGGTCTCGCCGCTGTCGTTGTCCTTGCTGCGTTCGTCGTCTTGGTCTTTCTGATGCCTGCCTTTCTGATGCTTGGTTCCTGGCTGGGCCGAGGCGGGCAGGAATGCAGGATCGGAAATTTCGGAACCACTGAGATTGCGATGCTGCTTCAACTGAATGCAATCTTTTCAGGTGTTCTTCTGGTGCAATGGCATTGGCTGAAGAGAGCAACCCACCGCACACGGATGCGCTTTCTCGCTGCCAGATTGCTTATGTTCTACAGCATGGGTGTCGGCCCTGCGCCGATGCAGCGCCTACTGGAAAAGTATCCGGAAACACGATCCGCCGATGATGTGCTGCGCATCGACCTTGCCCAAAGAATCCGGTTTTGGAGCTGGGGCTGGACCGGCATTCAGGCTGCAGCGCTGGCCTTTCTGTTGATTGCGCCACGGGTTTGCGCCTGACCCTGCGCCACGGCTTGCCTTCCCCAATGACAGCAGCCCGATCCTCCGCGCAAACAGGAGCCCGCCCATGTCCGCCACGGTCAAAATCGAAAACGACATCGCCCTCGTCACGCTCGACGATGGCAAGGCCAATGCCATCAGCCTGGACCTGCTCGGCGCCGCGAATGCCGCGCTCGATGAGGCTGAAGCGAAGGCGAAAGTCATCGTCCTCGCCGGCCGGCCGGAGCGGTTCTCGGCAGGCTTCGATCTCAAATTCCTCGCCTCCGCCGATCCGGTAAACCGCGCCAAGCTGGTGAACGGCGGCGGGCGCCTCGCGCTGCGCCTCTTCACGTCGGACAAGCCCGTCGTCATCGCCTGCACCGGCCACGCCATCGCGATGGGCGCCTTCCTGCTGCTCGGCGGCGACACGCGCATCGGGGGGCGCGGCGCCTACAAGATCGGCGCGAACGAGACGGTCAACGGCATGACCCTGCCGCCTTTCGGCGTCGAGCTGCCGCGCGCCCGGCTCAATCCGATGTATCTCACCGAGGCCCTCGCACAGGCGCGCCTCTACACGCCGGACGAAGCCGTGCCCGTCGGCTGGCTCGACCGTGTGGTGGAGCCGGGCGAGGTGATTGATGCCGCGATGGCGGAGGCTGAACGCCTGCTGCCCATCGCCAACGCAGCCTATGGCCGCAACAAACGCCTCGCCCGCCAGCCCACGATAGACCTGCTGACGCCGACTCTGGCGGGATAATACCTCGCGGCATTGAACCGCGCCGCGAAATCCCTAAGTTGCGTTCTCATTCGGGGGCCGGGAGGCGGCATGCAGAGACACACAGTCAGTTCCGGCTCGCCGTTCGAGGGGGAGATCGGCTTTTCGCGCGCGGTGCGTGCCGGGCCGCATGTTTGGGTCGCGGGCACGGCGCCGATTGGCGCGGATGGCAAACTGGCGGGTGAGGGCGATGTCTACCGCCAGACGCAGCGCTGCCTCGAGATCATCGCGCAGGCGCTCGAAGAGGCCGGTGCCTCTCTGCAACATGTCGTCCGTACACGGGTGATGCTCACCGATATCTCGCAATGGCGCGAGGCCGGCCGTGCGCATGGCGAAATATTCGGCAATATCCGCCCGGCCTGCACCTTTGTCGAAGTCAAAGGCTTTATCGACCCCCTATGGCTGGTCGAGCTGGAAGCAGACGCGGTGGTGCCATGACCTCGCCTATGGCCCGCGCGCTTGAGCTTGCCCGCGCTGCCGCCGAGGCGGGCGAGGTGCCGGTGGGCGCTGTCATCGTCAATCCGGTGACTGGCGAGATCATCGCCGAGGGCGCGAACCGTCCCATTGCCGGCCATGATCCGACCGCGCATGCCGAGATCATCGCCATCCGCGACGCCGCCGAACGCCTTGGCAATTACCGCCTCACCGGTCTCGACCTCTATGTCACGCTGGAGCCCTGCGCGATGTGCGCCGGCGCGATCAGCTTTGCGCGCATCCGGCGCCTCGTTTTCGCAGCGGCGGACGAGAAAGGCGGCGCGGTGCTACACGGGCCGAAATTCTTCGAGCAGCCGACCTGCCACTGGCGCCCGGAAATCCTTCAGGAATTTGCCTCCGCCGCCGAGGCTGCCGGGCTTTTACAGGAATTTTTTCGCTCGAGACGAAAATAAATTATTGCTGTACAATAATTTCTTGCGTATACGACCTCCATATTCTGGAGGCTGAGCCATGTCCGAACCCGAAATCCGCGAGACACGCGCCGAAAACCTGCGCGAGACGGCCTGGCTGTCAGTAGCAGCGATCGTGGTATTCGTCCTGCTCCTGCTCTCGGTCCTGGCCGATGTGGGCGGGCGCGTTAGCCATCTGGTGGTGACCCGTGAGAACTGGCTGGACGTGCTGAACGCTTTCCTGATCGCTCTGCTGGTCAACCTGCCCACGCTGATCCTGCTCGGTGTACTGACGGACTTCTCTGACCTGTTCAAACGCACGGGCGAGGGCGAAGTGTTCACGCAGAGAAACCTCCGTACACTGCGCAATGCCGGCTCGGGCCTGATCTGGGCAGCGGCGGCAAGCGCGCTGATCGTTCCCAACGTGTTGCGCTGGATCGAATTGAAAGGCGGCGGGGGCTTCCTGTGGCAGGCGAACGACCTTGCCCTCGGCGTCGCGGCCATGGGCATTGCCATCCTAGGTCTCAGCCACGTCTTTGCAGAAGGTATCCGCATCAAGACGGAAAGCGACCAGATCGTCTGATGGCCAACGAAATCATCGTCACGCTGGATGTCATGCTCGCCCGCCGCAAGATGCGGGCGAAAGACCTTGCCGCTGCCGTAGGCATTACCGAGGCGAACCTGTCGCTCCTGAAGTCCGGCAAGGTCAAAGGCGTCCGCTTCGATACGCTGGCGAAGCTTTGCGAAGTGCTGGACTGCAAACCGGGCGACCTGCTCGATTTCGGGCCAGCGCCGTAAGCGGCAATCTGCCAAATATTTTTGCCTGACAGCAAAGGGCTGGCGCGGCCCCCGCCCGGCATGATTAAATCCCCTGTAATCCGGCAAGGGGGTGGTTCATGGAGCATGCAGCGGTCAACGGTCACGGGCCCAGCCCGACCCTGATCAAGGACCTGCTGGTGTTCCTGATTGCCACCGGCATCCTCGTGCCGGCCCTGCGCGCGCTGAAGGTTCCCGCAGTCCTCGGCTTCATGCTGGCGGGCATCGCCCTAGGCCCTTTCGCGCTCGGCAATCTCGCGCATGACTATCCCGTCCTCGAATTCTTCTCGATCACGACACCGGAAGCGGCGCTGCCTTTTGCCGAACTCGGTGTGCTGTTCCTCCTCTTCCTGCTGGGCGTGGAATTCTCCTTCCAGCGACTCTGGGCGCTTCGCCGGGTCGTGCTCGGGGCCGGCAGCCTTCAGGCGCTCGTCAGCGCGGCGGTCATCGCCGGCATCGGCCTCGCCTTTGGTCTCGACCTGCCTGTGGCGATGATCCTCGGCTTCGCGCTTGCGCTGTCGTCCACGGCCATCGTCATGCAGGTGCTGATCGAGGCCAAGCGGGCGGCGCAACCGGTCGGCCGCTCGACCCTCGGTGTGCTGCTGTTCCAGGACATCCTCGTCGCCCCGATCCTGATCTTCGTCGGCTTCGCCGCGATGAAGACCGAAGCGAACATGGCGGGCGTGCTGCTCGACGCGCTTGTGCGCGGCCTCATCGCCATCGCCGTGATCTGGTTTATCGGCAACTATCTCTTGGGCCGCGTCTTTCGCCTCGCCGCGGCGAGCGGCGGGCGCGACTATCTGATGGCGCTGACCCTTCTGACGGTCGTTGGCGCCGCCGCCATCACCTACAGCGCCGGGCTCTCGCTCGCGCTCGGCGCCTTTCTCGCGGGGCTTCTGGTCGGGGAGACGGAGTTTAAGCACCAGACCGAAGTCGACCTCGAACCCTTCAAGGGCCTGCTGCTCGGCCTGTTCTTCATGACCGTCGGCATGAGCCTCGACCTGCCGGCGATTGAAGACAACATCGTCTACATCCTCGCCGGCCTCGCCGCGATGATCGCGCTGAAATTCATCATCGCCTATATTGCCTGCCGCCTGTTTGCAGGCGGCGGCCATCCGCTGGCACTGGAGGCAGGCCTGCTGCTCGCGCCGGCCGGAGAGTTTGCGTTCGTCATCCTGACAGCGGCGCAGACAAGCGGCGTGGTGACGGCAGACGTGGCAACCTTCGCCGGCGCCGTGGCGGGCCTCTCGATGATGACAACGCCGATGCTCGCACGCCTCGCCCGCGCGCTTGTGGGCAAGCGTCATGCGTCAGACGAAGGCACGCCGGATCTCGATCTCAGCCACCTCTCCGGTCATGTCATCCTTGCCGGCTATGGCCGTGTCGGCCAGTCGGTCGCCCGCCTCCTGCAGGATGAGGAGGCGACCCTGCTCGCGCTCGACCGGGAGCCGGACAAGATCCGCCTTGCGCGTCAGGCCGGGATACATGCTTATGTCGGTGATGCGGCGCGCAAGGAATTCCTCGCCGTCTGCGAACTCGACACGGCGGCGATGCTGATCGTTACGGTGGACGATGCCGAGCGCGCCGCCGCGATGGTGCGGGCTGCGCGCGAGCTTTGCCCCGGCCTCACCATTCTCGCCCGCGCACATGACGGCGATCATATGGCGCAGCTGCGCGAAGCGGGCGCGGCGCATGTCGTGCCGGAGGCCATCGAGTCCGGCCTGCAGATGGTGCAGATCGCTCTGGAAGTCTTCGGCTACGATACCGAAACCGTCCGTGACCGGATTGCCCAGGCGCGCGACGAGGAATACCGCAAGGCGTGAGGCTCAAACCCCTGCCGACACTTCGACGATCACGCGGCGCAGCCAGCTGATGGCGGGGTCTTCGCTCTTTTCACGCCGCCAGTAGAGCACACTGCCGAGCAGCGGCGTATCGAAGGGAAGGTCCTGCACGGCAAGGCCGGTCGCCTCCGCCATCGGGCGCGGCGCGACGAGGGCAAGGTCGGTAACGCGCACCACTTCGATGGCCGGCTGGTGGCTGGTCACGCGCAGCACTGGTGTGATGCGGATACCGGCGCTGCGCGCAATCTCCTCCACCAGGCTGCGGCCCTCGCGCCGGCTGGACACGGCGATATGACGCAGCGAGGCAAAGCGTTCCGGTGTCAGGCGTTTGTTCGCCAGCGGATGATCCTGCGCCAGCATGCAGGCATAGGGCGTCGTGAACAGCGGCTGGCGGTCCATGTCGACCCCGCGCAGTTCGGGCACATCGATGGCCACATCCAGCCGCCCCGAGGCGAGGTCGCCGGAGATCGCGGAGCGCACGGTCTGGCTCCAGGTGACACGCACGCCCGGCGCTTCGGCCTGCATCCGCCGGGCAAGGGCGGGGGCGATCATATAGACGCTGGCATCACGCGCGGTGATGTTGAAGACGCGCGTGGAGCGCGCCGGATCGAACTCCGAGCGCGGCTCAAGCCCCACCCGAAGCCGGTCCAGCGCTTCGCGAACGGCCGGCATCAGGGCCTCTGCCATGGCTGTCGGTTTCACGCCGCGCCCTTCGCGCACGAACAGCGGATCCTCGAAATGGGCTCTCAGGCGTGACAGCGCGTTGCTTACCGCCGGCTGTGTGAGGTGCAGAGTTTCGCTTGCCCGCGTCAGGCTGCGCTCTGTGTAGACGGCTTCCAGAACCGGCAGGAGATTGAGATCAAGGCTGCGCAGGTTCATCGGAGGGGTAAATTCCATATATCACTGACAGTGATGAATGGATTTCATAAAATAAAGTATCAGAATAGTCGAGTCTGCAGCATAATAGGCGGTGAAGTGGAGTTCCGGCATGAAAGCCGTGTTACAGCCATCCCGCCGCCTTCAGCAGTACCGCAGGTCGCGGTCCGGTGAGGCGAGCTTTGACCGTTCGCTGGAAGCTGACATCGTTGACGCGCTGGACCAGCTCGCAGCCGCAGGCAAATCGGAACAGGTCGAGCGCGACCGGCGAAAACTCGAACGCTCCCGCCGCACGATCTATCTCGGCCTACCCCAGCGCACGAACCAGCATGTAGGCGCACACGGCAGTTACCAGCCACTTCATCCACGCCTTGAAGTTCACATCGTTCATGGCGTCGAGGACCTTGCCGCCCAGCGTGGTGCCGGTCATCGACAGGGGAATAGCGGCGAGGATCAACCAGGCGGGCGGCAAGCCATCAATTCCGGCAGCGGTCACTACCGGAAGGCTCCAGAACACGATCTTCACGAGATGCGAGAGGGTCTGGGTGGTCGCCTCGGTCGCCACGATGGCCTGCCGGGTCATGTCGGTGCGGATAAAGAACAGCTGAACCAGCGGCCCGGCCACCCCCGCCAGCGTGTTCAGGCCCTGCGCAACGAATCCGGCGAACTCCGCCTGACCCGGAAGGCGGGCATCGAGACGAATCCAGCTGCGCGGAATCCAGACGAAGACCGCAATCGTGCTGATCAGGAAGTAGACGACCTGCTTCTCTGGCCGCCAGGCGAGCCAGAACAGGATCGCCATCGCAAAGGCAGAGCCAAGCGCGTAGCGGCGAAAAACCTGCCAGTTGATGTGGCCGCGCAGCCGGAAGGCGCGGTAGCCGTTGGAGACCATCTGGACAGTGCCGTGCATGACCATAGCGGCCGCCAGAGGCAGCAGACTGGTGAGCACCGCCATCAGGATCAGGCCGCCAGCGAGGCCGAAAATACCGGAAATGAAAGCGGTGACCAGCACCGTGGCAAGGATCAGAAAGGCCGAGAGCGGACTCATTCCGCGCGCTCTAGCGCAGTTCCTTCCCCTGCGCGAGAGCTTGGGAAAGCGTTTGCGCTGCCCCGGCGGTCTCAGCTAGGCTGAGCGCAGGAAACGGCCCGTAGATTTCAGGAATACCGAAGAGGAAATGACCCATGGCTGACACTCAGCACACCCCCGACGCCTATGCCGAACTCAACGACCTGCGCATGTCCGAAGCGGTCCGCCCGCTATACGAGCATGTGAAGCGGTTCATCGACGAGACTGTGAACCCGATGAGCGTCGAGTTCCACCGCCTCGGCGAAGGCAACAAGGACATCTGGACCTACGCCCCCGGCCAGCTCGAATGCCTCGAGAAAGCCAAGGACGAAGCCAAGAAGCAGGGCCTTTGGAACTTCTTCCTGCCGGATGCCGAAACCGGCGAAGGCCTTTCGAACCTCGACTATGCCTATATCGCGGCCGAACTCGGCAAGAATCCGATGGCGTCCGAAACGATGAACTGTTCGGCGCCGGACACCGGCAACATGGAGGTGCTGGAGCGCGTCGGCACGCCCGCCCAGAAAGAGAAGTGGCTGAAGCCGCTGCTCGAGGGCAAGATCCGCTCGGCCTATGTGATGACCGAGCCGCACATGGCCTCGTCGGACGCCAAGAACGTGTCGATGAAATGCGAACTCGACGGCGACGAATATGTGCTGAACGGCGAGAAGTATTACGCCTCCGGCGCGGGTGATCCGCGTTGCCGCATCATGATCGTGATGTGCCGGTCGAACAATGGCCCGGACGTCAACCGCCAGCAGAGCCAGATCCTCGTGCCGCTGCCGCATCCTGGCGTGACGATTGTCGGCCCGATGCATGTGTTCGGAGAGCCGGATGCGCCGCATGGCCACATGCACCTGCGCTTCGAGAACGTCCGTGTACCGAAGGAAAACATGCTGCTCGGCGAAGGCCGCGGCTTCGAGATTTCGCAGCTGCGCCTTGGCCCCGGCCGTATCCACCACTGCATGCGCTCCATCGGTCAGGCCGAACGCGCGCTCGATCTGATGTGTATCCGCGGCCTCAGCCGCGAAGCCTTCGGCAAGCCGCTGGCGAAACTCGGCGGCAATACCGAGATCATCAGCCGCGCACGGATCGAAATCGAAGCGATGCGCATGATGGTGCTGAAAGCGGCGAAAGCGATGGACGTGCTCGGCAACAAGGAAGCGCGCATCTGGATCTCGATGGTGAAGGCCATGGTGCCGGAGCGCGTCTGCACGATCATCGACCAGGCGATCCAGATCCACGGCGCCACCGGCGTGTCGCAATGGACCCCGCTCGCACGGATGTATGCCAGCCAGCGTACGCTGCGCCTCGCAGACGGGCCGGATGAAGTCCACCACATGGTGGTCGGCCGTCACGAACTGCGCAAGTACGAAGGCGGCGTCGAAGACCCGTCGCTGGCCGCTATCTGGCGCAAGTAAGCTCCAGCCTGCCGATGCAGGCTAACGTATGACTCCCGGCAGAGGCTCAGCTTCTGCCGGGATTTTCATGTCCGGGGTCAGGCCGCCTTGCCGCCGAACGGCAGGCGGATGAGATTTTTCCACCACTGGCGCCATTTCCAGGCACGGCGGAGCTTCGCATTCGAGGGCATGTCCATCGCGCCGCGCGGGACGAGCATGTCATTCATGCGCGGCTGGTAGCGCCGGATCAGGTCTTCCTCTATCCGCTCGCGATCCTTTCCGCTTCGTACACTGAGGATATGCCGCTCGGTCGCGCCGCGTTTCCACCAGGCCTCCCACCAGCGTTCATGCCCGTAGAGGCGCGAGCGGAAATCGGTGGCCTTGCCGATATAGAGCGGCTCGAGGAAAAACACGAAGCGGCGGCGCACGAAGATGTAGATGCCGCCGCCGCGGTCCGGAATGCCGCCGCGCGTCAGCGTGATCTTGAAGCGATAGGTCTCGCCCGTCTCGCCATACCAGACATGCCAGCCGAAGATGATCAGGCTGAAAGGAAAGATATTGAAGAGTGACATGGTCGCTGTGTCCCGGTCCCTGCGGATGCAGGCCCGGGCAACCTCGCTGGCGCCGGTTAACAGCGCATTAACTGTTGGCCGGCGCGCCCGTCAGGCGGGCAGCATGTGCACATACACTTCGTTGAGCGTGATCTTTCCGTCCTGCACGAGGCAGAGATCGAAGCCGCGCATCGCGCCATCCTTGCCGTTCTCGCCGATGGCGCAATACCAGCGCCCGCAGAAGCCGCCGGGGATGGGCCAGGTTTCGTCCGGCGTGTAGATCATCTTCGGCGTGGAGGCGAAGAGGCCTTCGAGATAGGGGCGCAGCTGGATATGGCCGGTGATCCCGGCGGCGGTGTTGTTGTCCTTGTAGACCGTGGTCTCGCTGTAGAAGCCGAGCAGCGTGTCTACATCCTTGGCGCTCCAGGCGGCGAGCCAGTCGGCATTGAAGCGGGCGATATCGAGGCTCATGCGGTTTCCAGTCCGAGCACGCGGGCGCGGTGTGCCTCGGTGAAGATTTCTGCGGGCGCATTTTCCGGGCCGGCCATGATGGCAACGCCGTGCAGGCCGAGGGTCGGGTCGGCGGCCTTGCGCTCATGATAGAGGCGGCGGCGCTCGCGGGCGGTTTCGCCGAATTCCATATCGAGCGCAGCCTGAATCTGGCCGGCAAAGCGCAGGCGGCGCATGCGCTCGGCGCGTTCCTCTGCATACGGAGTGAAATCCGGTGCCTTGCCGGCGGGCGTTTCCTTGAGGATGTCGGACACCATCCGCACATCCCGGTAAGTGATCGACAGGCCAAGGCCGTTGATCGGATCATTCCAGCCGGCTGCATCGCCGATGAGGACGCAGTCTTCGGCGAAGGGCTCGTCCGTCCAGCTGTCATTGTTGAAATAGGAGAAGAGCGGCCCGGCGGGTGTGCCTGCGGCGAGGGCGGCATTGTCCGGCGCGCAGTTCATGCGGAAGGCTTCGAGGAAACGCTGCGCGCCGCCTTCGCCGGCAAAGCGGCCTTTCTCCTCGAGTGCATAGCCGCCATAGACGCGCACCCGGCCATTGCCTTGCGGGAAGGCGAGGAAGCCGAAATTGTCTTCCGTGCCGATGGCCTGCCGGGTCGGGTTCCAGCCTTCGACATTCTCAATCAGCAGGCCGGCGAACCAGTGATGCGGTTTGTCCTGATGCAGGGGAATTCCGGCCGCGGCGCGCACTTCGGACTGGCGCCCTTCCGCGCCGACAATCAGCGGTGCGTGCGCCGTGCGGCTTTCGCCCTTGTGCGTGAAGGTGACGGACGGTGTTTTGCCCGTGATGATCTTCTCGATGACAACCGGGCGCAGGCTTTCGGCGCCCGCTTCGCGCGCGGCATCGTAGAGCGTCTGGCAATGGTGCGGGTGGCCGAGGCAGAGCGGGCCGGGCACATCCGGCGCGAAGATGCCGAGCGGAAGGGCCGCCTGCTCGCACTCTTCCGGCGCGAGGTTTTCATCATAGGTGACATGGTCGGTGATATGATGGCCGCCGGCCTGCATCAGCGTGTCGTAGAGGCCGATACGCCGTGTCTCGGTGACGCCCCAGGGCGCGATCCATTCGCCGCGCACACGGTCTTCATACCGCTCCGACTTTTCCAGCAGCAGCACCTTGCGTCCGGCGCGCGCCATCACGGCGGCCAGCGCGCCGCCCCCGACGCCGCCGCCAACGATGATCAGGTCGTAGGACATGCGCGTTTCCTCCGGAGGAAGATTAATGCCGGAGAGGCGCGGCTGGCAAACCCTGACGTGGGGGATGGTCAGCCGGCCTGCAGCGCGGCGCGCACCGGGGCGAAGCTGATACGGTGGATGGGCGACGGGCCGAGGCGGGCGAGCGCTTCGGCATGGGCGGCGGTGCCATAGCCCTTGTGCTGGCTGAAGCCATAGCCGGGATGGGCCGCGCAGAGGGCTTTCATCTGGCCGTCGCGGTGCGTCTTGGCGAGGATCGAGGCGGCGGAGATGGCGGGCTCTGTGAGGTCGCCCTTGATGATGGCGCGCGCGGGCGCGGGCAGGGATCTCGGCAGGGCGTTGCCATCGATGAGGATTTCGCCGGGCACAGCAGAAAGCGCGCGCGCGGCGCGCGTCATGGCGAGGAAGGTGGCCTCGCGGATGTTGAGGCGGTCGATCTCCTCCGGCGTGGCTTCGGCGATGGCCCAGGCGAGGGCGCACTCGCGGATCAGCGGAGCGAGCCGGTCTCGCGCCGCTTCAGTGAGTTTCTTGGAATCGGTGAGGCCGGGGATCGGCCGCGCAGGATCAAGGATCACCGCCGCCGCAGTCACCGGCCCGGCCCAGGGGCCGCGGCCAGCTTCATCGATACCGCAGGTGAGGAACGCGTTTCGCATGGCCTGAAAGGCTAACCGGGAGTCGGTGCGGGAGGCTATAGGCGCAGCGCATTGACGGGCGACTGGAGCGGGCGTATCCGTCCCCGCCATGATCATCAATCGCGCCCCCAAGCAACAACAGACCCGCCTCCGGGCGGCGCGGGCGTGCGGGACGTGGCGACAGGGCAGCTGACCCCCGCCTTCCCTGAATGACCCGATGCCCGCCCGGATTTCCGCGGCGGGCTTTTTCTTTTTACGATGAGGACTTTCCAGAATGATGACGGATGACGAGATCGAGACGGTGGCACGCGCCATGATGGCCTGCACTCTGCCAAAAGCAGGCTGGACGCACGCGGCGCATTTTGCGGCCGCGCTCTGGCTGCTGCGGGAGCGGGGCGAGACGGCGGCGCGGGCGGAGATGCCGGGGCTGATCCGGCGTTACAATGAGTCCGTAGGCGGACGGAATACCGAGACGGAAGGCTATCACGAAACGATCACGCAGGCCTCGCTGACTATGGCGGCGCGGGCGCTGGCAGGGGCGGGCGAGGCGCCGCTCAGCGACGTGCTGGCGGCGCTGATGGCCGGGCCGTGCGGCAAACCCGGCTGGATTCTCGCGCACTGGTCGCAGGAGGTCCTGTTTTCGGCAGAGGCGCGGCGCGCATGGATTGCGCCGGACCTTGCGCCGCTTCCCGCAGGGTGAGGGCTGGCCTTGCGCCGGGCGCTCGTCCAGCATGGTGCAAACGGAGGAGCGGATATGGACCTGGGGCTGAAGGACAAGGTGATCTTCATTGCAGGCGCGAGCCGGGGCATCGGGCATGGGATTGCCGAAGTGCTGCTGGAGGAAGGCGCGAAAGTGGCGCTGACGGCGCGGGGGCCAGAGGCGTTGGAGGAGACGCGGGCGGACTTCGCAAAACGCTTCGGCAAGCACAAGGTGTGGAGCTTTGCTGGCGACCTGACGCAGACCGCGCCGATCGAGGCCGCGCTGGCGGCGTGCGAGGATCAGTTCGGGAAGATTTCAGGCGCGGTGGCCAATGTCGGCCTGTCGCCCTCGCCGCTCGGTTTCGATGTGACGGATGAAGACTGGCAGGCGGGGCTCGACCAGAATCTCAACTCCGCCTTCCGCCTCGCGCGCGGCGCCATTCCGCGCATCGCGAAGAATGGTGGCGGCAGTTTCCTGTTCATCAGCTCGATTGCCGGCCTCGCGGCACTCGGCACACCGCTGATCTATGGCGCGACCAAGGCGGCCGTGAACCATCTGTCGACCTCCGGCGCGCGTTTCACCGGCGAGACGAATGTCCGTGTCAATACAATCGCCCCGGGCAACATCATCTTTCCCGGCAGCACATGGGAAAAACAGTCCACCGGCCCGCGGGCCGAGGCGTGGTGGCGCTGGATCAAGCGCGAAGTGCCGATGAAACGCTTCGGCCAGCCGCGCGAGATTGGCGATGCGGCGGCCTGGCTCCTGTCGGAGCGGGCGAGCTTCGTGAACGGTGCGGTGTTGGCTGTTGATGGCGGGCAGACGCGCTAGCCCGCCTCTTCCCCGTTGACTCTGGCGGATCACCGGTGGACGGTCTTGCCTTGATTGAGGAGGATTTCCCATGCGCCGCGTCTTGTCTGTTCTTGCCATTTCCGCCCTGATTGCGCTGCCCGGCCTGCCGGCGGTGGCGCAGGGCATGGAGCGGATGATGGTGACCTCCAACCGCGTGGAAGAAAGCGCCCGCGTGCGTGCGCCAGCCGTCTACCGCCAGATCCCGGCGGACTTCGTGATGGTGGCGCTGACCTATCAGAGTGCGACGCGTGACACGGCCGAGCGGCGCAAGGAACTGGAGACGATGTTCAACAAGCTGAAGGCGAAGGCGGACAAGACTGCCGGCTTCAGCCTTGCGGGCGGGACGCTCGGCCAGTCGATGTCGGATATCAATACGGTGCTGTTCACGGACGTGTTCACCACCGATTATTCCGGGACCGGACGATTCACCCTGACGCTGAGCATCGACACGCGCGAAGGCGAATCCTTCGAGGCGCTGATGAAGCGGGCCGACCAGTTCGTGAAATCCATCGAGACTTCCGGACGCGCGGAAGCGTATCTCGGCGACAGCCAGTTCATCGGCGCGCGCGATGTGGCCAAGCACCGGGCGGATCTGGTGGCCGATATTGCAACCGAAGTGCGTGGCCTGCGCGAGCTGTTCGCGCCGGCGCGGGTGTCGCTGACCGGGCTCGAGAGCCGCATCATCACGCAGCCCTCCGGCCCGCTGGTGCTGGAGATTTTCATTCCCTACACGCTGCGTGTGGAGAGCGGGGAATAAGGTTCAGAACGGCACGTTCGGATCATCTTCGCCGGTCTTGCCCAGCGCGAGGCCGGCGAAATCGAACACACCGGCATCATGCAGGTGGCTGGTGCGGACATTGGCGAGGGCGCGGGCCATGACCTGGCGCACGCCGGGCTTCTTGCGCTCCCATTCATCGAGCAGGTGCTTCATCGCGACGCGCTGCAACCCGTCCTGACTGCCGCAGAGATTGCACGGGATGATCGGGAACTGCATCGCCTCGGCGAATTTCGCCAGATCGGTCTCGGCGGAAGTGATCAGGGGACGGAACACCATCACGTCGCCCTCATCGTTCAGCAGCTTCGGCGGCATCGCGGCGAGGCGCCCTCCATGCACGAGGTTCATCATGAATGTCTCGAGCGCGTCATCGCGGTGATGGCCAAGCACGATGGCCTCGCAGCCTTCCTCGCGGGCGACACGGTAGAGAATGCCGCGGCGCAGACGTGAGCACATGGAACAATAGGTGCGCCCCGCCTCGACCTTTTCGGTGACGATGGAATAGGTGTCTTCGGTGATGATCCTGTGCGGCACGCCGATCTTCGCGAGCCAGTCTGGCAGGATGTGCTTCGGGAACCCCGGCTGGCCCTGATCGAGATTGCAGGCGATGAGATCGACCGGCAGGGCGCCCTGCCAAGCCAAATCCATCAGCACGGCGAGCAGGCCGTAGGAATCCTTGCCGCCGGACAGGCAGACGAGCCATTTCGGGCGCAGCTTTTCGCCCGTTTCGATGGCGCGCCGGTCGAGGAGGCTGTAGGTGTCGATCACTTCCTGCGCGCCGCGCACGAGACGTTTGCGCAGCTTGCGGAAGCTGACCGAGTCTGGCGCGTCGGCAAAAAGGTGCGGCGAGGAAGTGAGCGTATCCGGCATGGTGCGAGGATGTGCCATGAGGGGCGGGGGGCTGCAAGGGTGGTGGGTGCGCGGGCGACCGGACGCGGGGGGGAGCCGGCCGGTTTCTGTTTCTGAATTTTCGGAGCTCATCCTGAGCGAAGTCGAAGGATGGGCATGTGCCGCAGCAATGGCGAGCCCGCTCTATCCTTCGACTTCGATCAGGATGAGCTGCTCGGCGGCAGCGACTGGAGCGCTGGGTCCCGGCTTTCGCCGGGATGACAGGGGGCTAGGATGTGTCGAGTGAGGTGAGGGCGCAGGCCCCCTCCGTCTGGCCGCGATGCGGCCATCCACCTCCCCCGCTTCGCAGGGGAGGATGGGGATGGGGCCGCAGCGTTTCGTTTGTGATGAGGAAGGGGGTAGGCACGTTGGTGCTCCACACCGGGTCATCCCAGCGCGGGCGTTCAAGTTCGTAGGGTTTGTACGCTGACGGGTCGGGTTTCTTCTGGCCGAGATAGGCGGGGTAGACGTAGCCCCAGCGGGTCGTGGCAAGGAGGACGTTTTCGTAGCCGCTTGTGTCGTACCAGAGGAAGATGCGGTTGAGGCTCCACCAGAGGACCCACCAGCATAACGGGTGAACGTGCCGGAAGAGCGGCGCGAAGTTGGGATCGCTTCGGAGCTGGCGCATCGGGATCATGGGCGGGAACATAACCCCGCCTGTGGGGGTGTAGCGTAAGTTTCCTGCGATTTATTTTCGGGCTTTGATCCGTATTGGGATTTTTCCCGTTTGGCCTGATTTGCTGTTGCGTAAGCCGGGTTGGGGAAACCAGCGGAGGGGGAGGTGTATGGGGGCCAGCCCCTCATCCCCAACCCCTTCTCCTCATGGGAGAAGGGGTTTCTAACGTTGTGTCCTTCGCAGCCGTTGCAGGCGATTCCAGCTTTTTACAGGTTATTGGAGGCCGGCGCCGACAACCGGTTTGAGTTTGATCTTTTCTTTCGGGGCGCCGAAACACTCGCCGCGTTTGAGGGTGATCTTCGAGGGGAAGCCCTTCTTGTGGAACTTCACTTCGACGGCGCCCCAGCGGTCCCATTGCATGCCGTCTGAGGCGATGATCGGGACCGGGCAGCTTTTGCCGACATAGACGGGTTCGACCCAGTAACCGGTGAAGGTGCCGCGGTCCTCGTAATTGCCGCCGAGGCCGGGCACGAAGATGTAGGATTGTTCGACGCCCATGACGGGCGTGTAGGCGAGGACGGCGGTGGTGCCGTCGTCGCGCAGGTAGACGACCTGGTTGCCGCTGGGCAGGGACCAGACTTCGTCGGCGGCAGCAGCGAGCGGCGCGGCGGCCAGGATGGCGGCGGCGATAAGGGTGCGGAACATGGGTTGGGGTCTCCTCCTGAGAGGGGATCAGCTAAGCCTGACTGCAAAAAATTGATAGATGGATTCTGAGGGGATCAGACGGCGCGGCCCCTGAGGCTGGTGAGCCAGGGCAGGAGGGCGGCATTGACCTCTGCGGGGCGTTCCTGCTGGGTCCAGTGGCCGCAGCCGGGCAGGACGACGGCCGTTTCGAGGTTCGGCACGGCGGGGCGCATCTTGGCGATGGGATCGGTGACCATGCCGAAGCCGTTGAAGGCGGGGTCTTTGTCGCCGGCGATGAAGCAGGCGGGCTGCAGGATCGTCCGTCCCCGGAAGGGGCTCAGGAATTCGAAATCGCGCGTGTGGTTGCGGTATCGGCTGATCGGGCCGAAGAGGCCGGAGCGGCGGAATTCGGATTCGTAATAGTCGAGGTCGGCTTCGCTCATCCAGGCGGGCATTGTTTCCGGCACGGTGAGGCTGTCCATCAGTTTGGCGGCGGAAGGCAGGCCGAGTTTCCAGTCGCCCTCCTTCGCGTCGCCGGAGATGGAATAGTAGAAGCCGGCAAGGAAGCGGCGCAGGCCAGCTTCGAGATCGGCTTCGGCGCGGCCGGGGCGACGGAAATAGGACTGGTAGAAAAAGCGGTCGCGGTCGTCGAAGACGCGTTTGATGACATCGTCGAAGGAAAATTCCGGGGCGCCGTAGAAGGGCACGGAAAGGGCGGCCACGGCGGCGATGCGGTCCGGGTGGAGGAGGGTGGTGTTCCAGACCTGCGGGGCGCCCCAGTCATGGCCGATGAGGATGAAGGGTGCGTCCGGCGAGAGCACGGCGCCGACGCCGAGAATGTCGGCGATGAGGGCTTCCATCCGGTAATCGGAAACTTCGGGAAAGCGCGTGGAGCCGCCATAGCCGCGCACGTCCATCGCGGCGGCAGTGAAACCGGAGGCTGCAATGGGGCCGATCTGGTGGCGCCAGGAATACCAGCTTTCCGGGAAGCCGTGGACCATGAGGACGAGGGGGCCGGTGCCTTCGAGCGCGACGCGGATGGCGGCTTCGCCGGTGTGGAGGGTGCGGAATTCGGGCATGGCGGGGCCTCCGGCAGTTGGCGGGCAGGTTGCGACGGCGCAGGCAGGCGCGCAAGCGCCGCCGCCGGGGAAGGCCTTGCCGGCGCGCGCGGAGCAGGCTTCAGTGGCAGCAAGCGGCGGAGGGATTTGCCATGCTTGAGCTGATGATGACGCCTGTTTTCTGGGGGTCGCTCGCCACGCTGACCTTCCTCGAGATCGTGCTGGGGATCGACAATATCCTGTTCATCTCGATTGCTACCGGCAAGCTGCAGGGCGCCGAGCGGCAGCGGGCGCAGCGGATCGGCATCTGGGGCGCGATGGCGCTGCGGATCCTGATGCTGGGGCTGATCTTCTGGATCATCCAGCTGGAGAGCCATGCGCTGTTCCATGTATCGCCGGACATCGCGCTGATCCTGGCGGCGGGCGATCCGAAAGTGGCCGAACATATCGGCGAGTTCACGATGAAGGACCTGATCCTCCTGGCAGGCGGATTGTTCCTCTTGTGGAAGGGCACGCAGGAAATCCACGCCTCCGTGGAAGGACGCGGGCATGAGGAGGCGGCGGCGAAGACCGCGTTCGGCGCGGTGATCGTGCAGCTGTTCGTGATCAATATCGTGTTCTCGCTGGACTCGGTGATCACCGCCATCGGGATGACCGATGTGCTGGTGATCATGGTGGCGGCGGTGGTGCTGTCGACCATCGTGATGGCGGTGGCGGCCAATCCGCTGGCGGACTTTATCGGGCGTCATCCGACGACGAAGATGCTGGCGCTGGCGTTCATCCTGCTGGTGGGCGTGGCGCTGGTGGCCGACGGGCTCGGTTTCCATATCCCGCGCGGGTATCTCTACTTCGCGATTGCTTTCTCGCTGGGCGTGGAACTGTTGAACATCCGGGCCGGGAAGAACAAGGCGAAGGCGGCGGCCGGAGGGCATTGAGGAGGCGGGTGGAAGCTCGCTGAATTTGAGACGGGGTGAGAGGGCGCGCCCCCTCACCCCAACCCCTCTCCCAAGGGAGAGGGGCTGAAGGGATGGAGGAACAGATGACGGCGCATCATATAAAGTTCGAGAAACGGGATGACGGGATTGGCATCCTGACGATTGACCGCGCGGAGAAGCGCAATGCGATGACCTATGCGATGCTCGCGGCGTTCATCGGCAAGGTGCGGGAAGTGGCTGAGGATGATACCGTCCGTGTGCTGATCGTGACTGGGGCGGGCGGGACGTTCTGTGCAGGCACGGACCTGGCCGACCTGTCGACCATTCCGGGCGAGACGCGCGGCGTGCGTGGCGAGGCGCATGAGAATGATGTCTGGTGGCCGCTGGTGTCGTGCCCGAAGCCGGTGATCGGGGCGATTGACGGCTTTGCCGTGGGTATGGGGGCGGAGTTTTCGAGCCAGTGCGATGTGCGCATCGTCACGGACCGCGCGCGCTTTGCGTGGAACTTCGCGCACCGGGGCCTCGTGCCGGATACGGGGGCGGGCAGCTGGCTGTTGCCGCGCCTGATCGGGCATTCACGCGCGCTGCGTTTGCTTTACTCGGGCGGGTTTCTCGAGGCGTCGGAGGCGAAGGAGATCGGCTATGCGAACGAGGTGGTGGCGCCGGAGGCGCTGATGGACGCGGCGATAGCCGAGGCGAAGCGCTATCTCGTGTCCTCGCCCTTCTCGATCCGCCACATGAAGGCGCTGGTCTATGAGGGTCTCGCGCGCGAGTTGCCGGAGCACATGAAGGCGCATGTGACGGCGCTGTCGGCCTGTTTCAAATCGGCCGATCACAAGGAGGGGGTGGCGTCGTTCCTCGAGAAGCGGCCGGCGAAGTTTACGGGAACCTAGGAGCCGTCGATGGATGAGGATCTCGTGGTCATCCCGTTGCCTCTGGAGGCAGGCGGGGTCACCTATGCCATCGCGCGGCTGGTCGAGGTCGGCGGCGAGCCGTTTGCCGAGGCCATGCACGCGGTGCCGGGCACCACGTTTGCGCCGCCGCGCCGCATCTCGCTGTCGCGCTATGCACTCGCCCGCATCCGCCCAGGCAATGCCGAGCGCCCGGACCTTTACCTGTACGAGGGCATGATCCTGCCGCGTCCGCGCGAGGGGCATAACTGATCCCGCGCCGGCCGGCCGGATCAGCCCATTACAAACGCATTCAGTTTGTTGCCGTCGGGGTCGCGGAAGTAGCCGGCGTAGAAGGTGTCGCCGCGGGGGCCGGGCGGGCCTTCGCAGGTGGCGCCGAGGCTGATGGCGAGATCATAGAGGCGATGAACCTGCGCCTTGTCCTTGGCCTGCAGTGCAACCATCACGCCGTTGCCGACGCTCATCGGCTTGCCATCGTGCGGATAGCAGAGGCCGATGCCGGCGCCGCCTTCGGGCGTGCCCCAGGCGATGAAATTGTCCATCGTGAACATGCGCGGCGTGCCGAGTTCGGCGGCGATGGCATCATAGAATTTTGCGGCGCGGGCCAGGTCCGTCGTGCCGAGGGTGACGTATCCGATCATTTTTGATCTCCTTCTTGCAGAAAAGAACAAAAGCAGAACTTACAAGTCGTGTCGAGTCACATTTCAGTCGCGGGATTTGACGTAGGGCTGGCGGCGCGCTTCAAACGGCAGAGCGATAACGGAGTATGCCGATGACCCTTCCCAATGCCTATGCGATCCGGGTGCATCAGACCGGGGGGCCGGAGGTGATGGTGGCGGAGGCGGCGCCGCCGCGCGCGCCGGGGCCGGGCGAGGCGCTGGTGCGCCAGACGGCGGTGGGGGTGAATTTCATCGACACCTATCACCGCACGGGGCTGTACAAACTGCCGCTGCCATTTGTTCCGGGGTCGGAAGGTGCAGGCGTGGTCGAGGAGGTCGGCGAGGGCGTGACGCATCTGGGGCCCGGCGACCGGGTGGGCTATGTCGGGCGCGGTACTTACGCGACGCATTATACCGGGCCGGCGGCAGGCATGGTGGCGTTGCCGGCGGCGATCAGCGATGAGGAGGCGGCCGCCGTGATGCTGAAAGGCATGACGGCGTGGATGCTGCTGGAAGAGATCCGTCCACTGAAGGCCGGCGAGACAGCGCTTGTCTGGGCGCCGGTCGGCGGGGTCGGATCACTGCTGACGCCCTGGGCGAAACATATCGGCGCGCGGGTGATCGCGGTGACATCGAGCGCGGCGAAGGCGGAGCGGGCGAAAGCACTGGGTGCGAGCGATGTGGTTGTCGGTTATGACGATGTGGCGAAAAAGGTCCGTGAGCTGACGGGTGGCAAGGGCGTGGATGTTGCCTATGACAGCGTGGGCAGGATTTCGGCGGAGGCCTCGCTGTCGAGCCTGAAGCCGCGCGGCTGGTTCATCTCGTATGGCAATGCATCCGGGCCCGCCGATCCGATCCCGCCGGGGCGGCTGGCGGCGGGCGGCTCGCTGGTGATGACGCGGCCGACGCTGTTCAATTTCACGGACACGCCGGAAGCGCTGGCGCGGGCCTCGCGGCGGCTGTTCGGGCTATTGGCGGAAGGCGTGCTGGAGGCGGATATCGGCCAGCGCTTTGCGCTGAAGGATGCCGCCGAAGCGCACCTGGCGCTGGAGAGCGGGGGAACGAGCGGGGCGACGTTGCTGGTGCCGTGATGCGAATGGCGTTGGCGCATGCTGTTTCGGTGGCAGGGCATCCGGCGATCTTCATGCCGCTGGCCGCGGGTCTCAGCGCCGTGGTAGCGGGCGCGCCGGAAGACCTGACGCGCACGGTGCTGACGGTAGCGGGCGGCGCGGCGGCCGCGGTGATGCTTTACAGTTTCGTGCAGGTGCGACGAGGCAAATGGGCTGATACCGATGCTTCGGTGCCGGAGGAGCGCAGCGAGTTGAATCTCTTCCTGGCGCCGCTGCTGACTGCGGGGGCGGTATGGGCCTGGTGGAGCGCGCAGGCGCCGGAGATTGCGCTCGGCCTTGGGCTGTCGGCGGTGATCATTGCGACTTCGCTGGTGATGTCGCGGTGGGTGAAGCTGTCTCTGCATACAGCTTTTGCCGTGTTCGGGGCGGGGCTGTTCTGGCCGGAGATCCTGATAGTTGCGGCAGGCGCTGGAATGGCAGGGCTGATCGCCTGGTCGCGGTTGTATCTTCGGCGACATACGCTTGCGGATGTGAACATGGGGGCTGGAGCGGGCGCGTTGGCAGCGGCGGCGTTCCACATCCTGCCGGCGGTGTGAAGCCCCCTTGATTGCGCCTCAATCCGGGAGGAGGGTGGGGTGTCTTGGAGGAACAGGAAATGAGACGTGTTCTGATGATCCTGATGACGGCCGGGCTGGTGGCCTGCGCGCCGGAAGCAGTGGAGGTGCCGGCAGAGGTGGTGGAGGTGGCAGAAGTGGCCGCGCCGGCGACGCTGGATGAGTTCCATGCCTCGATGGACTGGCAGGCGGGGCCAGGCGAGACGCTGGAAGCGGATTGTGCCAACGCGGTGCATACGCTGCTGCGTCCCGGAGGGCGGGCGGCGGCGCTCAGCGCGCTGCAGGCGGCCGGGTATGAGTGTATCTACGGCGAGGCGCACGAGGATTATCCCGAGCCCGCCGCGCAGTGCACACGCAGCTTTGCGACGCGCGCCTGCCAGTTCGACTGGGAAGTGTTCGTGACGAGCGATCCGGCGCGGCCGGACAGTGTGGAGACTACGGATTCGAGTTTCCGGCGCGACTGTGTGGGCACGGCGGATGACTGGCCGGACGCGATGGAATCCGCGATTGATGACCAGTTGGCACCGCCGCCTGCACTTGAGCCTGAGCCGGTCTGACACGGGCTGCTGACGCCTGCTGGACGGGCGCGGGGCGATTGTTAGGTTGGCGGCAGTTGAGGACGTGAAGGGGACGCCCGATGATTCGAACGATGATGGCGGCTGCAGCGATGCTGGCGGCGATGCTGCCAGCCGCGGCAGAGGCGCCGGCTGCGCCGCCCGCGCTGGCCGAGGCGATGAAGTATTTCTATGTCGTGGTGCCCGCCGACGTGAACACCGGTAACCTCGCAACGGAAGTGCGCCGCAATGCGGACGGCACGAACCAGCGCCATGTGGTGATTGCGTACATTGATGCCGAGGACGCGAAGACGGAAACGGTTGAAGCGGGCTTGGCCGAGCGGACGGAGGGACGCCTCGTCAACGGCGCTGATCTCTGGGCTGCGACCGGCGGCGATGTGATCTGGCGCACGACCGCGGCGAATGCGGCGATCTCCAACACCTCGCGCGGCGAGCCGCCTTCGTTCTACATCACGCAGGGCGATGGCAGCATGGTGACGCAGGAATTCGATGGCGAATTCAAGGTCGTGTTCTATCTCGATGCTGAAGAGGCCGACCGGGTGAAGACGGAAATGACCGACTTCCTGGCAACGCAGGGACAGTCTGCGGCCCTCAATGTGGTTGTGGCCGATTTCTCCAAGGTGATCGGGGCGATTCGGGATGGCAGGTTGCAGGCGGTGCGTATTGCATCGTCGCCGAGCGTGGTGCGCTGGTCGATGCAACGGGAAGCGGGTGCGGTGCTGATCCGCGACTACAAGAGCGAGATGGACGAGGCGTTCGATGCTCTGGCAACTTTTGTGTTTGAATAGGGCGTAAAATGAAATTCCTTGTACTGATGGCCGGGATCGCGGCCCTTGCTCTGACAGGCAGCATTACCCCGGCGCAGGCGGAAGACGCCCCGCGGGCGCAGGCCGAGAGCGCGGGGCTGGCAGAGCTGCGCCGCGCGCTGGACGGGTTTCTGGTAATCCTGGCGATTGATCCGGAGAGCGAGGAAATCCTGCAGGTGAGATCCGAGCCGGGCGGTGTCGAGATCGTGAGGCCGCTGGTCTATATTGATGCCGAGGCGGCGTATCAGGATTGGCTCGGCGGCGGTATTCCGCAGACCCATGCGGTGGTGGCGGCCAATGCCATTGACGTGATCATCGAGACGCAGGGCGCGGCCGTCTGGATGGGGCAGGATCATGATGCGGCAATGGCGCAGGCGCGCATCGACCAACCGGCGCTGTTCTATGTGACCGATGCGGAAGGCGAGCCCGTGATGCACAACTTTGAAACCGGCGCCCGCATGCCATTGTTTGTGCGCCATTCGG
>NZ_JBKBXB010000003.1:0-136949 GCF_046313975.1 Hyphomonas sp.
CATTGCGCGAGGCGCGCAGGGCGGCCGTGAGTTCGCTCGTCTGAGGGGCGGGGCCGGTCATCATGGGTCCGGGTCTAGCAGATTTGCCAGGGGAAGGTCAGCGCGAAAATCCGGCCCCCCCCGGCTCACAGCCAGTCTTTCCGGCCGCTGTCCTTGAGCGCCTTGACCACCGCGCCGACATCCTGGGCGCGGTCCTTGCGGGTAATCAGCAGGCGGTTGCCATCCGCGGCGACGATCAGGTCCTCGACGCCGACGAGGGCGACGAGAAGGCCCTCCGGCACATGCACGAGGCAGCCGGACGAGTCGATCTCAACCGGGGCGGGCGTGGCGGTGCGGGCGGAGACGGCGGCCACCGCCGTCCAGGTGCCGATATCGTTCCAGGCGCAGTCAAGCGGGGCGAGCACGGCGGCATGGGCGGTGTGTTCCATGACCGCATAGTCGATGGAGATCGACGGCGTGGCCGCGAAGGCGGCGGGGTCGAGGAAGATGCGGGCGCCGACGGTGCGCGCCGCCGCGAGGGCGCGGCTGGCACCATCGAGGACGCCGGGGGCGTAATGGCCAAGCTCGGTAAGCATGGTTTCGGGCCGGAACAGGAAGATGCCGGCATTCCAGCTGTAGCGGCCGGAGGCGAGATATCCGGCGGCGGTGGCGGCGTCGGGCTTTTCCTTGAAGGCGGCGACGCGTTGCAGACGACCGGCGAGCCGCTCGCCCGCCTGGATGTAACCGAAGCCTGTTTCAGGGCGGCCGGGGGCAATGCCGAAAGTGGCGATATAGCCATCGGCGGCGGCGCTGGCGGCTTCGCGCACGGCATCAATGAAGGCGTCCGGCCGGCCGATGAAATGGTCGGACGGGACGAGCAGGCCGAGGGCGGTTTCATCCATGGCAGCAAGGTGGCGCGCGGCCACAGCGGCGACCGCGGCGGTGTTGCGGCCTTCCGGCTCGAGCAGGATGGCGCCGGGGGTGACGCCGATGGCGGCCAGCTGGTCTTCGATCAGGCCGGCATAGGCGGCGTTGGAGATGATGACCGGCTGCGGATGGAAGCCCGGCTGGCCGTGGAAGCGCAGCACGGTTTCCTGGAAGACCGACTTGTCCGAAACGAGGCGGTGGAACTGCTTGGGGCAGGCCTGGTTCGAAACGGGCCACAGGCGCGTGCCGGCGCCGCCGCACATGATGACCGGATGGATTGCCATGGGCCCTGGTTAACCTTGTCGTCTGCACTGCCTGCTCGCCTGCCGGCCGGCAGGCACGGAAATTCCCCTCACAGGTTTGCAACATCCGCGCCGGGCTGCAATGTGCAGAACGCTGCGACCGCGAGACACCCCATGCCGCCTGCCCTCTATGGCCACCCCTTTTCCTCCTACACGCAGAAGGTGCTGATCGCGCTGTACGAGACAGCCACGCCGTTCGAGTTCCGGCAGATCGGACCTGAGACGCCGGAGCATGCCGCCGAATGGCAACGTCGCTGGCCGATGGGCAAGTTCCCCCTGCTGGCAGACGGCGCCCGCAACGTGGCCGAAGCGAGCCTGATCATCGAGTACCTGCAGCAGGCCTATCCGGGGCCGGTGCGGATGATCCCGGAGGACCGGGAAGCGGCGCTGGAGGTGCGGTTCATGGACCGTTGCTTCGATCTGTACGTGATGGACCCGGTGCAGCTGGCCGTCTCGAGCAAGCTGGGGCAGATTCCCATGGCACCGGAGGATGGGCGGAAGCTGGCAGGCGAGCGGCTGAGCCGGGCCTATGCCTGGCTGGATACGGCACTGGCCGGACGGACATGGGCGGCAGGGGAGGACTATACCCTGGCGGACTGCGCCGCCTCGCCCGCACTGTTCTATGCGGACTGGGTTCATCCGATCCCGGAGCATTACACGACGTTGCGGGCCTATCGCGCGCGGCTTCTGGCGCGGCCTTCGTTTGCGCGGGCCGTGGACGAGGCGCGGTCTTTCCGGCCGTTCTTCCCTCTGGGCGCACCGGACCGGGACTGAGGCCCGGTGTTCAGATCTGCACGAAAGGACTTGCCCGTGGCCGCCACACTCTACGATCTCAGCGTATCCACCTTCCTGCAGACCGCGCGCGCGCTCGGAGACTGCCTTGACCGGGCGGTGGAACACTGCCGGGCGACCGGCGCGGATCCGGAAGCGTTCGTGGACGCGCGGCTGGTGGCCGGCATGGCGCCGTTCTTCTTTCAGATCGAAGCGGTGAAGAACCATGCAGTCTGGGGCGTTCAGGCCGTTAAAACAGGCGCATTCACCGTACCGCCCCTGGCCGGGGCCGTGCCGTTCGCGGCCTTGCGCGGCATGATCACCGAGACCGTCCGCACGCTGGAGGCGCTGTCACCCGATGAGGTCAACGGCTGGTCCGGCCGCCCTCTGGAGATCGTAATCTATCAGCCCACGGATGTGGACAGGGCGGAGGCTTCGGACTGGGGGCCGCAGACGATGGCCTTCACGCCGGAAAACTTCCTTCTTTCGTATACGCTGCCGAACTTCTATTTCCACGCCGTGACAGCCTACAACATCCTGCGCATGCGCGGCGTGCCGATCGGAAAATACCATTATCAGGGCCAGCTGCGCACGCGGCCGGGCTAAATCTCGAACGTCCCGCGCAGGGCGAGGAATTTCAGGATTTCCTCAGCCGCTTCTTCCGGCGTGCGAGTCACCGTGTCGAGGCGCAGTTCCGGGTCGAGCGGGGGCTCGTAGGGGCTGTCGATACCGGTGAAATTGCGGATCTCGCCGGTGCGGGCCTTCCTGTAGAGGCCCTTCACGTCGCGCTGTTCGGCGACTTCGAGCGGCGTGTCCACGTGAATCTCGATGAACTCGCCGGGTGCCATCAGGCTGCGTGCCATCTGGCGCTCGGCCCGGAAAGGCGAAATGAACGAGACCAGCACGATCAGTCCGGCATCCGACATCAGGCGCGCGACATTCGCGACACGGCGGATGTTCTCGACGCGGTCAGCATCGGTAAAGCCGAGATCACGGTTGAGGCCGTGGCGGACATTGTCGCCATCAAGGATGAAGGTGTGCCGGCCCATGGCGTAGAGGCGCTTCTGCAGCGCGTTGGCGATGGTCGACTTGCCTGAACCCGACAGGCCTGTGAACCAGAGCACGGCGGGCTGCTGGTTCTTCTGCCCGGCCAGCGCCTCGCGCGTGATGTCGAGCGCCTGCCAGTGGATGTTGGCGGCGCGGCGCAGAGAGAAGTCGATGAGGCCGAGCGCGACGGTATCGTTGGTCTGCCGGTCGATCAGAATGAATCCGCCCGTTGACCTGTTCTCCGTATACGGATCGAAAGCGATGGGCTGCTCGAGTGCCAGCGTGGTCACGCCGATCTGGTTCAGTTCCAGCGTGCGCGCGGCCGTCTCGGCCAGCGTGTTGACATCGATGCCGTGCTTGGGTGCGTTGACTGTGGCCGTGACAGTGCGCGTGCCGGACTTCAGCAGGTAGCGGCGGCCGGGCAGCAGGGGCTGCTCGCTCATCCATAACAGCTTGACCTGGAACTGGTCAGAGACTTCCGCAGGCGCCGATGCGGCGGCGATCATATCACCGCGAGAGGTGTCGATCTCGTCGGCAAAAGTCAGCGTGACGGACTGGCCGGCGACGGCTTCGGCGAGGTCGCCGCCGTGTGTGACGATCCGCGTGACCGTGGTCTCGCGGCCCGAAGGCAGCGAACGGATGCGGTCGCCCGGTCGCACGCGGCCGGACGCGATCTGACCGGAGAAGCCGCGGAAATCGAGGTTCGGACGGTTGACCCACTGGACCGGCAGCCGCAGCGGCAGGTTTTCGGTCTCGCGTTCGATCTCGACGGTCTCGAGATAGTCGATCAGGCTGGGGCCGGTGTACCAGGGTGTCTCCGGCGAGCGGCTGGTGATGTTGGTGCCGGCCAGCGCGGAGATCGGGATCGGGGTGATGTGGAGATTGGCCGGCAGGGCTTCGGCAAAGGCACGGTAGCTGGTGATGATTTCATCGTACACGGACTTGTTGTAACCGACCAGGTCCATCTTGTTGATGGCCAGAACCAGATGCCGGATGCCCAGAAGGGTGGCGATGATGGAGTGGCGGCGCGTCTGTGTGAGGATGCCCTTGCGCGCGTCAATCATCAGGATCGCGCAGTCGGCGGTGGAGGCGCCTGTGGCCATGTTGCGGGTATATTGTTCGTGGCCGGGCGTATCGGCGACGATGAACTTGCGCTTCTCCGTCGCGAAGAAGCGGTAGGCGACATCGATGGTGATGCCCTGTTCGCGTTCGGCCGAGAGACCATCGACGAGGAGCGCGAAATCGATCGAGCCGCCCTGCGTGCCGACCTTTTTCGAGTCCGCTTCGAGGGCGGCAAGCTGGTCTTCGAAGATCATCTTCGAATCATAGAGCAGGCGGCCGATCAGGGTGGACTTGCCGTCATCGACTGAGCCGCAGGTGATGAAGCGCAGCAGCGATTTCTGCTCGTGGGATTCGAGATAGGCGCCGATGTCCTCAGCAATGAGATCGTCGTGCAGGCGCATCAGAAATAGCCCTCCTGCTTCTTCTTTTCCATCGAGGCGGCCTGGTCCTTGTCAATGGCGCGGCCCTGGCGCTCGGACGTGGTGGTGAGCAGGATTTCCTGGATCACCTCGTCCAGCGTCGTGGCGGTGCTTTCGACGGCACCGGTCAGCGGGTAGCAGCCGAGGGTGCGGAAACGGACAGACCGGGTTGTGGCCGTCCGGGCAAGTTCAGTCGGCACGCGGTCGTCATCGACCATGATCAGCGTGCCGTTCCACTCGACCACCGGGCGCGGCGCGGCGAAGTAGAGCGGCACGAGTTCGATGCCTTCGCGCCGGATGTACTGCCAGATGTCGAGCTCGGTCCAGTTGGACATCGGAAAGGCGCGCAGGGTTTCGCCCTGGCCCAGACGGGCATTGTAGAGGTTCCAGAGTTCCGGGCGCTGGCGCTTCGGGTCCCAGCGGTGGCCGGCGGTGCGCACCGACAGGACGCGCTCCTTGGCGCGCGACTTCTCCTCGTCGCGCCGGGCGCCCCCGAAAGCCGCATCGAAGCCATACTTGTCGAGCGCCTGTTTCAGGGCGACGGTTTTCATCACATCCGTATGGTAGGCCGATCCGTGGGTGAACGGGCCGACGCCTTCGCGCACGCCGTCTTGGTTGGTGTGGACGATCAGGTCGAGCCCGAGTTCGGCGGCCTTGCGGTCGCGGAAGGCGATCATCTCCCGGAACTTCCAGCCGGTATCGACGTGCAGCAGCGGGAAGGGCAGGCGCGAGGGATAGAAGGCCTTGATGGCGAGGTGCAGCATGACCGCCGAATCCTTGCCGATCGAATACAGCATCACAGGCTTTTCGCACTCGGCCGCGACCTCGCGCAGGATGTGGATGCTTTCGGCTTCGAGCCGGTCGAGATGGGTCAGGGCGGGCAAGGCGGCGGGTCCATTTGGCTGGCTGAGGTGCGTTAGCCGTCCTTACGGAACATGGGAAGGCACCGGATGAGGGGGCACGGTGTCTTTTCAGGAAAACTAAACGTTCGGGCCTGCCCCCAAAGCGCCGCGTTACATGTCATAAATGAACATAAATCGTCATTGTGCTGTCAGAGTCCCGAGGTTTATTGAAGCCTGCATTCGCCTCGGGGGCGAAGTGTCGGAGTGGACTGCATGTGCGGGATTGTTGCGATTGCCGGTAAGGCGCAGGTGGCCGGACGGCTCGTCGAAGGTCTGAAACGCCTCGAATACCGGGGCTATGACAGCGCCGGGATCGCAGTGGCCTGGGAGGAGGGCATCGAGCGGCGCCGGGCGAAGGGCAAGATCCACCGCCTGCAGGCGCGCCTGCATGACGATCCGGTGGAAGGCTTCACCGGCATCGCCCACACCCGCTGGGCCACCCATGGCGCCCCGAACGAGACCAATGCCCACCCGCACATGTCGGACGGCGTGGCCGTGGTGCACAACGGCATCATCGAGAATTACCGCGAACTGCGCGCCGCGCTGGAAGCGAAGGGACGGGTGTTCGAATCCGAGACGGATACGGAAGTGATTGCCCAGCTGGTGGCCCAGAACCGGGCTGACGGCATGGATGAGGTGACCGCCTTCGGCGAGGCGCTGAAGCATTTCACCGGCGCGTTCGCGATTGCCGCGATCTTTGCCGACAAGCCGGATCTGGTGATCGGCGCCCGCAAGGGTTCGCCGCTGGTGCTGGGCTATGGCGAGGGCGAGATGTATCTCGGCTCTGACGCCATCGCGCTGGCGCCGCTGACCCGGGAAGTGACTTATCTCGAAGAAGGCGACTGGGTGATCCTTACCCGGAACAGTTTCGACATCCGCAATGGGCGCGGAGAGCGGGTCAACCGCCCGCGCGTCACCTCGGCCGTGAATGACGCGCTGATCGAGCGCGGCGAGTATGACCACTTCATGCTGAAGGAAATCCACGAGCAGCCGGAATCTCTGGCGCGCTCGATCCTGCCCTATATCAACCAGCAGACCGGCACGATTGAGGTCAGTCAGGTGGCGGCAGACATCTTCGCCAGGGCCGACCGGGCGGTCGCGATTGCCTGCGGCACAGCCTATTATGCCGCCTTCACTTCGAAATACTGGTTCGAGCAGATCGCGAAGCTGGCCTTCGAACCGGATATCGCCTCCGAGTTCCGCTATCGCCAGCCGGTGCTGCCGCAGACCGGTTTCTCGATGTTTGTCAGCCAGTCCGGCGAGACCGCCGATACGCTGGCGGCGCTGCGATATTGCCGGCAGAACGGCAAGCCGGCGGTGGCGGTGGTGAACGTGCCGGAAAGCTCGATCGCGCGCGAGGCCGGAAACATCGTTCCGACCCATGCTGGTCCCGAAATCGGCGTCGCCTCGACCAAGGCCTTTACGGCGCAGCTGTCAGTGCTGGCGGTGCTGGCGCTGGCGGCCGCGAAGGCGCGCGGACAGCTGCTGCCGGGCGACGAGCAGAACTTCGTGAAAGGCCTGCTGGCCTTGCCGCGCAAGGTGACCGAGGCCCTGGAGGCACAGCCGCAGATCAAGGAGATCGCCAGGCACATCGCCGGCAAGCGCGACGTGCTGTTCCTGGGCCGGGGCCGCTATTATCCGCTGGCGCTGGAAGGCGCGCTGAAGCTGAAGGAAGTGTCCTACATTCACGCCGAAGGCTACGCCGCCGGCGAGCTGAAGCACGGGCCGATCGCGCTGATCGAGAAGGGGCTGCCGGTCGTGGTGGTGGCACCGTTCGACGAGCTGTTCGAGAAGACCATCTCGAACGTTGAAGAAGTGCGCGCGCGCGGCGCGGACGTGATCCTGATCTCCGACGACAAGGGCATCCAGGCGGCCGGCAAACGCGCCGACCATGTGATCCGCCTGCCGGACGGGGACGCGTTGTCGCTGCCGATCCTGGCGGCCATTCCGCTGCAGCTCTTGGCCTATCATGTGGCGGTCGTGAAGGGCACGGATGTCGACCAGCCGCGCAACCTGGCGAAGTCGGTCACGGTGGAGTAGCGCCGGGCCGCGTTGCGGGCGTGGCGCGCCGTGCTATAGGCCGGGCATGACCCTGACTGTGACGCCTGATCCGGTGCTGCCGGAAATCCTGCACCTGCGGCCACTGCGGCGCGGCGATGCCCGTGGCTGGTTCAGCGAGACCTTCAACGAGGCAGCGTTCCGCGCGGCGGGGTTACCGGTGCATTTCGTGCAGGACAATCACTCCCGCTCGGCCGAGGCGGGCACACTGAGGGGTCTGCACTACCAGGCGCCGCCGCACGCGCAGGGCAAACTGGTGCGCTGTGTGCGCGGGCGGATGCTGGATGTGATTGTGGATATCCGCGGCGGCTCGCCGCGCTTCGGGCGGCATACGGCGCTGGAGATGGGCGAAGGCGATCCGCTGCAGGTGTTCGTGCCGGAAGGTTTCGCGCATGGCTTCTGCACGCTGGAGGCGGGCACGGAGGTGATCTACAAGGTGACCGCCTATTATGCGCCGTCGCATGATTTCGGCATTGCGTTTGACGATCCGGCGCTGGGCATCGCCTGGCCGTTTGCAGCGGAGCGCCTGACGCTGTCGGAGCGGGACCGCAAGCATCCGAGGCTGGCCGACGCGCCACAGCATTTCACCTTCGCGGGGGCACCGGCATGACGATCCTCGTGATCGGCCGGCAGGGACAGCTGGCGCAGAGCCTGGCGGCGGCGGGGCGCGCGGATGTGGTCTGCGTGGGGCGGCCGGAGGCGGACCTGACGGATGCCGCCTCTCTGGCGCGGGTAGTGGAGCGGGTGCAGCCGAAGGCCGTGATCAATGCGGCGGCCTATACCTTCGTGGACAAGGCCGAGAGCGAGGCGGCGGCGTGCTATGCGGCCAACCGCGACGGGCCGGCGGAACTGGCGCGGCTGTGCGCCGCGCGCGGCATCGTGCTGATCCATATCTCGACCGACATGGTGTTCGATGGCGAGAAGGCAGGACCCTACCACCCGGACGACCTTCCCGCGCCCCTCAGCGTGTACGGACAGTCCAAGCTGGACGGCGAGCGCGCGGTGGCGCAGGCCTGCCCGCACAGCCTGATCGTGCGGGTGCAGTGGGTGTTCTCGGAACATGCGGGCAATTTCGTCCGGACAATGCTGACGCTGGCGCAGACCCGGGACGAGGTGACCGTGGTGAATGACCAGTTGGGCTATCCGACCTATTGCCCGGACCTGGCCGCAGGGCTGCTGAAGATGGCGGATTCGGCGGTGCAGCCGGGCTTTGCAAAGTGGGGCATTTATCATCTGGCGGGCACAGAGGCGACAGACCGGGCGCGCATGGCTGAGGCGATCTTTGCCGAGAGCGCCATGATGGACGGGCCCGTGGCGCGCGTGAAAGGTGTTCCGACAGCGGACTATCCGACCCCGGCAAAACGGCCGCTGAACGCGCGGCTGGAGTCGCTGAAGGCCTTCGATACGTTTGGCATCCGCATGCCGGACTGGCGCGCGGGACTGAAGCGGAGCGTGCGCGTGCTTGTGAACGAATTAGCGAAGGCAGAGGGATAGCGAAGATGGTCGTTCCGGGGCTGGCGGAAATCGAGGCACGGGTGATCGAGACGATCCGCACGAAGGGCCCGCGCATCGGCAAGGAACTGGCGATGGACCTGCCGGATGTTCCCAGCCTGGCCTTGTGGCAGGCCTGCTACAAGAGCCGGGAACTGCACATCTCGCATTTCGCGAGCTATTACCTGCGCTTTGACATCACGCGCGGCGACCAGGTACGCCTCAGCCCGTCGATCCTGCGCGATTTTCTCTCTTTCACCCTGTTCGGCCTGCCCGGCCAGCGCGACCGTATGATCGAACGGCAGGGCACGCTGTCGAACTATCACCGCGAGGTCAGCAAGCAGAAGATCGATGTGGCGCAGGACGTGATGAGCAGCCTTCTGGTGAAGATGCCGCGCGAGATCCGCGCGAACATCTGTGCCTTCATCGCCGGCGATCTTGCCTATTTCCTGGCCCACAACGAGCCGCGCGAACATGCCGGCCTGGGCGAGATGGTCCGGGGCTCGGACATCGACATCATCGTCATCTACCAGGACCTCAGCGACGAGGTGGTGAAAGGGATCGAGGAAGACATCACGGAGCTGAAAAACTATTACCTGCGCCATCCGGATTATCGCCACGAGATCGACTTCATCGTGAAGTCACGGGCGAAGATGGAGCGGCAGTTCGGCTATACCGACATACACGACAAGATCGCCAGCAAGATCGCCTATGAATCGATGTTCCTCGGCGGATCGCTGCCGCTCTACATGGCAGTGCGCGAGGCGATGAAGCGGACAGGCGTTGACGAACTGATCGAGGCCGATTTCGAGCACGCCCTGCACGACCGCAAGAACGCCATGCGCACGCTTCTGGAGTGGACTTCCGGCGAACTGGATGAGGAAACCCGATCGCTGTTCTATTTTTCGCAGGAGCGGGTCGAGTTTACCTGATGGTTCTGATCCGGCTACGGATTATCACCCCTGATCCCAATTCAGGAAATCAAGATTCCTGTGAGTGAAATCAAACGTATCGGCAAAGCCATCGTCCAAGAAGACAGGGTCTGCGAGCAGTGTTCCGGGGGCATCATGAGGCTGCAGGAGGATGCCAGGCTGCTCCATGACGGGAGTGTCCGGCTTGTCATCCATCGGCGAAAGCCGCGAAAAATCAAACGTATCTGCCCGGACTTCTGCAAGCGGAGTGTCGTCCGCAGCGGGCTCTGCCGAGGCAAGGAAAGTAAAGCTGGCAGCAGTGATCGTGCCGGCCGTGATATTCAGGAGCCGGATCTGTTGGCCGCCATAGGACACCAGCGTATCGGCGCCCGATTGGGTGATTGAAAGCTGAGCAAAGGACGTCAGTCCGGGCACGCGCATCAGCATCCGGTCGGCACCGACGCTGAAATCCGTGATGGTATCGGAGCCCCAGCCTGCCTCAAACACAAAGCTGTCATTACCACCATTGCCTGTCAGTGTATCGTTACCGGTTCCGCCATAGATGGCATCATTGAAGGCGCCGCCGATCAAAGTATCATTGCCGCCATAGCCATACAGTGTTGCGAACGTCGAAACGCCGGAAGCGTTGAATGTGTCGTTACCGTCCCGGCCAATAGCGCCCTCGGCGCCCATTGCTGCAAGGTTCCAGTTCGCAGCGCCGGTGCCATCCAGCAGTTCGTAGACCACATAGTCGTAGCCGGCGCCGGCATTCACACTGGCAAAGCTGTTTGTCAGATAAATCGTATCGTTGAAGCCCGAGCCCGTGATCGTATCAGCCCCGCCGCCCGAGAAGATGGTAGCGAACGTAGTGAGGCCGGCGGCGCTGACTGTCTCGGCGGCTGAAGAGCCGAAGAATCCTTCGGCGCCATGATTAGCCAAGACAATCGAAAGAGCCGTACCACCCTGATTGATCAGGTAATCGTAGCCCGCTCCGCCCTGCACATTCCCGCCGGCAAGATCGGCGGCATCCATGTAAATATAGTCGTTTCCGGAACCGCCAAGCAGGATGTCTGCGCCGCCATAACCATAGAGTGTGACGAAGCTGGTTACCCCGGAGGCATCAAGCACATCATTGCCATCGCGTCCGATAGCACCTTCGGCATTCATCGCCGCGAGATTGAAGTTGGCTCCGGTTCCGTCGAACACATTGTAGATCACATAGTCATAGCCTGCGCCTGCATTCACGCTGGCGGTCGCATTGTCCATGAAGATCATGTCGTTGAAAGCAGAGCCGGTTACGATGTCTGCACCACCGCCTGTATAAATCGTCGCAAAGGTCGACAGGCCGGCAGCATTAATGACTTCCGCACGTGAAGACCCGAACACTCCTTCAACCTCAAGGATGTTCATGTTGATAGTCAGTGTGCCGGTATAAAGCGAATTGGAATCATGGATCAGGTAGTCATAGCCCGCTCCGCCGCGCACGGTGCCGCTAACAATGGCTTCATGTCCGGCATAGATATAGTCAGAACCTGAACCACCCAGCAGGACATCGGCGCCCGCAAAGCCATACAGCACAATACCGACACTCGTGCCTGAACCGTCGAGATAATCTGCAAAGTTGGTCGCATAGATGCGCTCAATGCCCGCGGCGGCCATGTTGATGGTGAGGCCCGCCGTCGCGGTGCTCTGCATCCATATCGTGTCATAGCCCGGGCCACCGATGAACGTGTCGAGGTTGTCGCCGTAGAGGTTGTCGTTGCCGGCCCCGCCGTTCAGGGTGTCGGCCCCGCCTTCGCCCCAGAGATTGTCGTCGCCATCATCGCCGTTGATGATGTCATTCCCGCCCCGGCCGTAAATGGTGTCATTGCCGCCAAGACCGTTGATCGTATCAGCCTCCTCCGTTCCGATGAGAACGTCGTTGCCTTGGGTTGCGCCCGGCAGCGTGGGCGGGGGTGGCGGCGGAGGAGGAGGGGGTGGCGGCGGAGGCGGACTTGAGGCTAGAATCAGGTTTGCCTGCGTGAGCTGGCCGGTTGAGACCCCCTGCAGCAGTATGGTCTGACCGGTCGCGAAGGTCAGCAGGGTTCCGCCGCCTGAACTGGTGCGGCCATTGAAAGCTGCAAGGGCCGCAGAAGCCGAGAAGGCGGTCAGATCGAGACGGTCCTGGGCAACCGAGAAGTCAGTGATCGTGTCTGCGCCGCCATTCGGGGCGTAGACAAAGATATCCGCCCCGGCACCCAGTGTGATGGTGTTGTTGGCCGAATTGCCCGTGATGGTGTCATTGCCACTGCCGCCGACCGCATTCTCGATGATCGTGTTGAAGTGGATCGCCACGACATTGACATAATGATGCGGGGTCTGCTGAGGCCGGTCTCCGAGGGAGGAGAAGGTGCCCGGCCGCAGGTCAAGAATCTGCGGCTGGGCGAAACCGGACAGGTTGATCGTATCAATACCGGCTGTGTCATAAATCGTCATGGAAGGTGGACGGCGGAAGGTGACGCCCTGCACATAGACAAACTGCGACCAGTCGATATTCGTTCCGGGCGCACTGGAATTGAATCCGTAGGTCGTGTTGCCGGCATTCGTTCCGGCCGGGTTCGTGCCATAGAGCAGGTGCATGGCGGCAATGTCCGCCTGCTGAAGGCCCAGCACGAAGCGGTAGCTGCCATGACCGGCCTCCAGCTGGTCGAAGTACGACATGACCGTATAGGCCCAGTGATCATTCGAATACAGATTGTCCGTTCCGTATACGGCGGAGCCGTCATACGGCCCGCCATGACCAAGGCCCAGGGCGTGACCAACTTCGTGGATGTAGGTCTGCTGCATATAGTTGTCGAACCAGCCCGCCTGGGCATTCGGGTCGAGCGACTGCCAGTTGGAGCTGATGACGATGCGGCTGGAGGTGATCGCATTTCCGCTTGTGCTGGTGCGCGCATACGCAGACGGATCTGAGGTGCCCTGCGAGGCCGCCGGGTCATCGGCAACAGAGTTGACGAAGGTGATATTCGCGGTCCCGGTCGTGCGCGTGAAGGTCAGAGAGGTCACCGCCGCCCACATCTGCAGGGCCCGCTCCGCCATCTGTTGTTCGGAGGCGTTCAGATCTTCAATATTATAGGTAATGTTGGTGATCTGCCAGCGCGGCCCGAGGCCGGGATTGGATCCGTTGGCGAGATAAGCGGCGATCTGGTCGATGGTCCAGGGCTGGATCGGCGGCGCGATCTGTGTGCTGAGGGTATAGCCGCCGGTAGATGTCTGTCCGTTGCCGTTCTCCCAGCCATGCGCGTTCAGATAATATGTGCCCGAGCTTGCCGGCGTGAAACGCAGCAGCGAGTTGAGACCCCCGCCTCCGTCATCATTGAATGCGACCTGGCTGCCGCTGGCATTCATCAGTTCGAGAAAGGGGTCGCCGAGCGCAGGCGAGCCGCTGGCAGTCAGCCGGAATTCATAGGTGACACCCGCCTGGAGTTCGATCCGGTACCAGTCCTGGTCGCCGCTCACCTCGATCTGGCTGACGACCGTATCCCCGACAGCAATCGTCTGCGTCGTGCTGGTATCCCCGGCAACCTCACCCGGTATCGTGAAGGTCTGCTGCTGGGGCGAGCCATCGGGAGCCGACTCAACACCGGACGGCCAGGCCGTCTGCCAGAGGCCCGGGCCGCCGACGGAGATGGAGACCTTGAGCACATTCAGGCCGCGGCTGTGGTCCTCACCACAGGGGCAGCAGGCCAGAGGATGGGTGCGGACCGCAAACGGCTCGTCCACCGCTGGGGCTTCAACCAGGATGTAATCGCGCGTGAACGCGGAGTCGCCTTGCGCGGCGCGCCAGGCTTGCCCCCTGCCAGGGAGGCCAAGTGAAAGATGCGCGTCGAACGCCATTGATTTTGCTCCGCTATCTCCGCGCCTCGTCCCCACGCAGGTGCGGCCTGAGGTGGCAGTATCGTCCGTTTTCCGGCTTCCGCAAGCCGCCAGAATACGCTTTGGTTAACACCATGCGGCCTGAACGCTGCATGAAAGACAGCCCTGCGATATGCGCAGGGCTTCCAGATTCCTGGAGTTATCTGTTGCCGCATCAGCATAAACGCCGCCGCCCGTCTCGGGAACCGGCGCCGGCGCCGCGGCGTTTGCGCCTAGTTCACCAGCCGCTTCAGCTTGTCGGTCAGGTCAGTCCTTTCCCAGGTGAAGGTGCCATCGCTGCCGGGTATGCGGCCGAAATGTCCGTAGGCGGCGGTTGATCCGTAGATCGGGGCGCTGAGCTTCAGATGGGTGCGGATGCCCTTGGGCGACAGGTCGAACAGCTCGCGCAGCGCTGCGGCGATGCGCACTTCATCCGCCTGGCCGGTGCCGTGCGTGTCGACATAGATCGACAGGGGATGGGCCACGCCGATGGCATACGAGACCTGGATGGTGCACCGCTCGGCAAGACCGGCGGCGACGATATTCTTGGCGAGATAGCGTGTGGCATAGGCGGCCGAACGATCGACTTTGGAGGGGTCCTTGCCGGAGAAGGCACCGCCACCATGCGGGGCGGCGCCGCCATAGGTGTCGACAATGATCTTACGGCCCGTCAGGCCCGTGTCGCCATCCGGCCCGCCGATGCAGAAACTGCCGGTGGGATTCACATAGAACTTGTCTTCGGGGGGGAACCAGCCTTCGGGCAGGACCTGTTTGATCACGGGGCGGATGATTTCCCGCAGCGCGGCCTGGCTGACATCCTTCTTGTGCTGGTGGGAAACGACGACGGCATTGACGCCGACGGGGCGTGAGCCTTCGTATCGCAGCGTCACCTGGCTCTTGGCGTCGGGTTCCAGCTCCGGATGCTGGCCCGAATGGCGCAGCGCGGCAAGCTTTTCGAGGATCTGGTGGGAATAGAGCAGGGTGGCCGGCATCAGTTCCGGTGTCTCGTTGGTCGCATAACCGAACATGATGCCCTGGTCGCCGGCGCCTTCCTCCTTGAAAAGGCCCTGACCCTCTTCTACGCCCTGCGCGATCTCGGCGGACTGGCCATGCACATGGTTCTGGATGGTCAGGTTCTTCCAGTGGAAGCCTTCCTGCTCGTAGCCGATCTTCTTCACCACGGCGCGGGCCGCCGCGTTCATCTCCTCGGGCGTGACGGCCGCGCCATTGTTGGTGCGCACTTCACCGGCCAGCACGACAAGGTTCGTCGTGCACAGTGTTTCCACCGCGACTTTTGCGGTCGGATCGCGCGACAGGAACAGGTCGACGATGGCATCCGAAATCTGGTCGGCGACCTTGTCGGGATGTCCCTCGGAGACGCTCTCGCTGGTGAACTCATGGCTTCTGAGGGGCATGGGGAAAATCCTCTGGGGTCTGATGATTAGCGGGCAAAGACGACGGTCTTGCCGGAATTGAGGAAGATGCGGTGTTCAGCATGGGCCTTCACCGCGCGCAGGAGGGCAAGGCCTTCCAGGTGCCGGCCGGTCTCGATCATATCTTCCGGCGAGAAGGTATGATCGATGGCTTCCGTCGCCTGCGTGATGATCGGCCCCTCGTCGAGGTCGGGGGTGACATAGTGGGCGGTGGCGCCAATCACTTTCACGCCGCGCGCATGTGCCTGGTGATAGGGTCTGGCGCCCTTGAAGCCGGGCAGGAAGGAATGGTGGATGTTGATGATGCGCCCCGCAAGCCGGCGGCAGGCCTCTTCGCTGAGCACCTGCATGTAGCGGGCGAGAACAATGAGGCCGGAGCCTGTTTCCTCGACGATGGCAAACAGGCGGGCCTCGGCCTCGGCCCTGGTCGCAGCACTGACCGGCACGTGGAACCAGGGCAGGTTCCAGTGAGCGAAGGCCGGCTTCAGAGTGGTGTGATTGGACACGATGCCGGTCACCTCGATCGGCAGTTCGCCGCGCCGCGCCGCATATAGCAGCGTGTTAGCGCAGTGATCCGATTTCGACACCATCAGCAGTGTGCGCATCCGCTCGCCTTCCCGCGCGATCTGCCAGACGGCCTGCAGCTCTGCGCCCAGCGCGCGCATGGAGGATTCAACCCTTGCCAGCGCCCCATCACCCGGCGTGTTGAACACGAGGCGCGCAAAGAAACGCTCCGTCTGCGGATCACCGAAAGTACGCGAGGACACGATGAAGCAGTCATGCTCCTCCATCAGCCGCGCAAGGCGGGCGACGAGGCCCACCCTGTCCGGGCAGCTGAGCGTGAGGATGTGGGACCCGGCCAATGACGGCTCCCGCGATCAGTAGCGGTAATGCTCGGGCTTGAACGGCCCGGTCTTGTCGACGCCGATATAAGCGGCCTGAGCATCCGAAAGCTGTGTCAGCTTCGCGCCCAGCTTGTCGAGGTGCAGGCGGGCAACCTTTTCGTCAAGATGCTTGGGCAGGGTATAGACCTTGTTCCCGTACTGGTGCCCGCGCTGGTGCAGCTCGATCTGGGCCAGTGTCTGGTTGGTGAACGAGGCGGACATCACGAAGGACGGATGGCCGGTGGCGTTGCCGAGGTTGACGAGGCGGCCTTCTGAGAGGAGCAGGATCCGCTTGCCATCCGGGAAGGTGATCATGTCGACTTGCGGTTTGATGTTCGTCCACTGATAATTTCGCAGTGCCTCGACCTGAATCTCATTGTCAAAGTGGCCGATATTGCAGACGATGGCCATGTCCTTCATCGCCCGCATATGCTCGAGCGTCAGGATGTCCCGGTTCCCGGTGGCCGTGACGAAGATATCGAACTTCGGGGCAGCCTCTTCCAGAGTCATCACTTCATAGCCGTCCATCGCGGCCTGCAGGGCGCAGATCGGATCGATCTCCGATACCGCTACGCGCGCCCCCGAGCCGGACAGCGATGCTGCAGAGCCCTTGCCGACATCGCCGTAGCCGGCCACGAAAGCCTTCTTGCCGGCCATCATCACGTCCGTGGCGCGGCGGATAGCATCGACGAGCGACTCCTTGCAGCCATACTTGTTGTCGAACTTCGACTTGGTGACCGAGTCGTTGACATTGATCGCAGGGAAGGGCAGTTCGCCGCGCTTTTCCAGCTGGTAGAGGCGGTTGACGCCGGTTGTGGTTTCTTCGGATACACCGCGGATGCCGGCCTTGGTCTTCTTGAACCAGCCCGGCGAGGCTTTCATCCGCTTACGGATCTGCGCGAAGAAATATTTCTCTTCTTCCGATCCCGGATTGTCGAGAATCTTCGGGTTGGCCTCGGCCTTTTCGCCGACAATCAGGTACATCGTGGCGTCGCCGCCATCATCGAGGATCAGGTTCGGCCCATTGCCATCCGGCCACTGGAACATGCGGTCGGTGAAGTCCCAGTATTCTTCCAGCGTCTCGCCCTTGTAGGCAAACACAGCCGTGCCATTGGCAGCAATCGCGGCGGCGGCGTGGTCCTGTGTCGAATAGATATTGCACGACACCCAGCGCACCTGTGCACCCAGCGCTTCCAGCGTCTGGATCAGAACGGCCGTCTGGATGGTCATGTGCAGCGAGCCGCAGATGCGGGCGCCTTTCAGTGGCTGGGACGGGCCAAACTCAGCCCGCGCGGCCATCAGGCCGGGCATTTCGGTCTCGGCGATCGCGATTTCCTTGCGGCCGAATTCGGCGAGCGAAATGTCCTTGACGTAATAGTCCTGAACCTTGTCCTGAACAGCCATATCAACGATCCTTTATATGTCGCGCGCGGGGTTAACATGACTGCCCGGACATGGCAACGCGCCGCCGCCAGTTTCGGTGCGGCCGCCTGTACGCCGGGCGGTTGCGGGCCAAGCCGGGCATGGTAAGCAGGCGCAGCGGCTGAGCCGGCCCGTGTGGAGCGTGACATGAACTATCTCGTGACCGGGGGGGCAGGTTTCATCGGCTCGGCCCTGTGCCTGGAGCTGATGGCACGTCCGGACACGCGGGTTACGGTGCTCGACAAGCTGACCTATGCCGCCAATCCGGCCTCGCTGGCGGCGCTGCGCGCGCATCCGGGCTTCCGGCTGATCGAGGCGGATATTGCCGATCAGGACGGCGTGACGCGCGCCTTCCGGGAGGCGGCACCTGACACGGTGTTCCACCTGGCAGCGGAGACGCATGTCGACCGGTCCATCGATGCCGCCGCGCCTTTCATCCAGACAAATGTCGTAGGCACCCTGGTGATGCTGGAGGCGTCGCGGACCTGGTGGGGCGCGCTGGACGGCGCAGCGAAGGCGCGCTTCCGCTTCGTGCATGTCTCCACCGATGAAGTGTTCGGCTCGCTGGGGCCGGAGGGCAGGTTCTGCGAGACCACCGCCTATGACCCGTCCTCGCCCTATTCGGCGAGCAAAGCCGCCTCCGACCATCTCGTGCGGGCCTGGCATCGCACCTATGGCCTGCCGGTAGTGATTTCCAACTGCTCCAACAATTACGGGCCGCGCCAGTTCCCCGAGAAGCTGATCCCGCTGTCATTGTTGAATGCACTGCATGGCAAGCCGGTCAGCCTGTATGGCGACGGGATGAACGTGCGCGACTGGCTGCATGTGCATGACCATGCCCGCGCGCTGATCCGCATGGCCGAGGCGGCACCGGCCGGCGAGACGTATACGGTCGGCGGCGGCGAGGAGCGGACAAATCGCGACATCGCCGATGCGATCTGCCGCCTGCTCGACAAGCGCTTTCCGCAGGCCGCGCCGCACGCCCGCCTCGTGCGCTTCGTAAAGGACCGCCCGGGCCACGATTTCCGTTATGCCATCGACAGCGGCAAGATCCGGCGCGAGCTGGGCTGGGCACCCTCGGTTGATTTCGAAACGGGCCTGTCCGAAACCGTGGACTGGTATCTCGCGAACGAAAGCTGGTGGCGGCCGCTGCGCGAGAAGGTATATGCGGGCGAACGCATCGGTGAAGGCGCGCCGCAGTAACAGTTTGCAGAACAGGGCACGCATGAAGGGCATCATCCTCGCAGGTGGACGCGGCAGCCGGCTTGAGCCGGTGACACGCGGCGTGTCGAAACAGCTGCTGCCGGTCTATGACAAGCCGCTGATCTTCTATCCGCTGTCCGTGCTGATGCTGGCGGGCATCCGCGACATCCTCGTGATCGTGACGCCGGAGGCACGCGGGCAATTTGCGGCGCTGCTGGGCGATGGCCGCCAGTGGGGCATCGAGATTTCCTACGCCGTGCAGGATGAGCCGCGTGGTCTGGCCGATGCGTTCATCCTGGGGGCAGATTTTCTTGATGGCTCGCCGGCCGCACTCGCGCTGGGCGACAACATCTTCTATGGCGCGGGGCTGTCTGGCCTCGTGATGAATGCGGCGAAGATCACCAAGGGCGCCAGCGTCTTCGCCTATGCCGTGCGGGATCCCGAACGATTCGGGGTAGTTGAGCTGGACGCAAACGGCAAGGCCCTCTCCATCGAGGAGAAACCGGAAACACCTCGCAGCAACTGGGCCGTCACCGGCCTCTATTTCTATGATGCGCAGGTCGTGGACATCGCCCGTTCGGTGAGACCGTCCGCGCGCGGAGAAATCGAGATTACCGATGTCAACGCGGCCTATCTGGCGATGGGCCAGCTGAATGCCGTCTGCCTGCCGCGCGGTTTTGCCTGGCTGGATGCGGGTACGTTCGACAGCCTGCTGGACGCCTCGCATTTCGTGCAGACGGTCGAACGCCGGCAGGGCCTGAAGATCGGCTGCCTCGAAGAGGTCGCCTGGCGCCGCGGTTTCATCGATGACGAGACACTGGAGCGCCTCGCCAAAGGCTACAGCAACAGCTACCGGGAGTATCTTCTCGGCCTGTTACAGGAGCCCCGTCCGTGAGCGCGTGGCGCTGCCGGATCAGCCGTTGAAAGCGCGCACCGCATCCACGATGCGATCCTGGGTGGCAGTGTCGAGATAGGGGTGCATGGGCAGCGAGATGACGCGCTCGGCCTTTGCTTCAGTCACCGCCAGCTCGCCCGGTTTCGGCGCCCATTCGCGATAAGCCTGGTTCAGGTGCATCGGCACCGGATAATACACAGCTGTGGGGATGTCCTGTGCTTTCAGGTGTGCGGCGAGGCCGTCGCGGTTGTCATGCTCGATCGTGTATTGCGCCCAGGTGGAGATGACGCCCGGCTTGACGAACGGCACGGCCGCGACGTGCGGTTTAAGCAGCTCGTTATAGCGCGCGGCAACCTTGTTGCGCAGCACGATTTCATCCGCGAAGATGTTCAGCTTTTCGATCAGAACGGCGGCCTGGATCGTATCAAGGCGCGAGTTCATCCCGACACGGATGTTCAGGTATTTCGGATCATGCTCGAAGGTCTTGCCCTTGAGATCCGAGGCCACCGCCTTGCCGTGGACACGCAGGCTGTCGATGATCTCCGCAAGTGCGCTGTCATTGGTGACGATGCCGCCGCCGTCGCCATAGCAGCCGAGCGGCTTGGCCGGGAAGAAGCTGGTGGTGACGCAATCAGCCCAGTCGGAGGGGTGCCGGCCATTGATCGTGGTGCCAAAGCCCTGCGCGCTGTCGGCAATGAGCTTCAGCCCGTAGGTATCGGCAATCTCGCGCAGGCGCGGATAATTGGCGGCCTGGCCGAACAGGCAGACGCCGATGATGACGCGCGGCTTCAGCTTGCCTTCCTTCAGCACGCGTTCGATCTGGGCGACGAGATGGTCAGGGTTGATGTTGTAGGTGTCGGGTTCGATGTCGACGAAGACCGGCGTGGCGTTCACCCAGGGCACAACTTCGCCGGTGGCGCAGAAGGTGAAGCTCGGGCAGAACACCGCGTCGCCTTCGCCGACGCCCCAGGCCATCAGCGGCAGGGCGATAGCGTCTGTTCCATTGGCGCAGCCAAGGGCGTGCTTCGCGCCGGAAAAGGCCGCAAGGGCCGTTTCGAACTGCTTCACTTCAGGGCCCATGATATAGGCGCCGCTCTCGATGACTTTCTGCACGGCGGCATTAATCTGCGGTTCGATCCGCTTGCGCTGTGCCTGAAGGTCGATGAACGCGATGGCCATACTCTGGGTCCTCCTGGTCTCGTGGCGAGCGGTCAGTAGACCAGCCCCGCAGGACCAGCAAGACACGCCTCATTACAATTGGTTGCACAGGTCCAGGAAGCGGGCGGCGGCGTCGCGGCTGGTGCTGGGGCGGGCCATCGTGTTGCGCCCGTCGCCGCGGGTGAGGCGCATCAGCACGTCCTCAGCGGGCTCGGCAGGCACGCGCGGATCAGCCCGCCACGGGCCATCGCCACAGGCGACGATCGGACGGTCGAAGGCGAGATAGTCTGTAATCTTGCTGGGCGGGACGTGCATCTTGGCGGAGCCGACGAAGGCGAGCGCATCGGCACCGGCCATCATGGCGCGGGCCGTTTCATAGGGTACAGGCCCGAACTGGCGGATGGATACGGCCGCAGGGCTGGCGGCGATCCGGGCCTGTTCAGCGGCGGTGAGGCGGCCGGCGAAGTTCAGCACGAGATCGCGGCGCGTGGCATAGGCTGCCTCGAAAGGGGCAAGCAGGTCCCCGATAGAGGCTTCGGGGTCTGAGAAGGCAATGGATCCGGCATGAAGGATATTCAGGCCACTTCCTTCATACCGGAAAGGCTCCACCGGCTCCTCGCTGGTGAAGTGTTCGAGCACCTGCGGATCGCGCGCGCCTAAGCGGCCGGCTTCTGCAGCGACGACGGGATCCACGGCAAGAACGAGATCGGCTTGTGGCAGCAGGCCGCGGGCCAGCAGGCGCTCACCGATCTGGCGGTGAAGGCGGCGGCGTTCTGCCCGGTGCGGCGCTTCCAGCCACAGATCGCGGAAGTCGGCCGCCCAGCGGGCACCAAGCGCGCGGGCGAGGCGTCGGCCCGCGACGTGAATCGATTCCGGCGGGCTTGTGGAGAGCACCCAGTCCGGCTGCCAGCCCTCGGCTATGCCTGCATCCGCGGCGCGCTGGCACCAGCGGATGTCGGGGTCTGGCCAGAGGAGCAGGTCGCGGGCGAGGCTGCGCAGCGAGGGGCGTGAGGGGCCTGCATTACCGGACGGATCGCGGTTGGGATGCGGAACGGCCAGGCCGGGCTCGCCTTCGGGGAGGGACGGCGCGATGACTCGCACCTCGACTCCGAGGCCGCGCAGGGCGCTGGCCAGAAGATATGGACGCCGGATGCCTCCGGAGACGGCGGGCGGGTAGTGCCGCGTGAGGAGCAGCAGCCGCTTCAAGGCATCCTCAGGCCTTCACAACCCTGGCCTTGAGATCCTCCGGAATGCGCGCCGTGGCGTTGCGTGTATCGATCACGAGTTTCGAATGGCGCGCGAGCAAGGTGTAGTCCACGGCATCATGGTCGGTGGAGATCAGCACGCAGTCATAATTTCTCAGCGCAGCCTCGGTCAGAGGCACGGATTCCATGCCGGCAAATTCCGGGTGATCGCGCGTCACCGGCACCCGGGGAATGTGCGGATCGTGATAGTCGACTGTCGCCAGGCGCTCCCGCAAGAGGTGGATCAGGTGCAGCGAGGGGCTCTCGCGCATGTCGTCCACATTCTTCTTGTAGGCGAGGCCGACCACCAGGATGCGGCTGCCGGCAACGGATTTCTGCAACTTCGAGCTCATCGCTTCGGCAAGGTGCTCGATCACCTGTTTCGGCAGGCGGGTGACAACATCGCCGGCAAGTTCGATGAAGCGCGTGGTCTCGCCATGCGCCCGGGCCTTCCAGGTCAGGTAGAACGGGTCGATCGGGATGCAGTGCCCGCCGAGGCCGGGGCCCGGATAGAACGCCATGAAGCCGAACGGTTTGGTCTTCGCCGCGTCGATCACTTCCCAGACGTCGATGTCCATGCCCTGGAACACGGTCTTCAGCTCGTTGACGAGGGCTATATTGATCAGGCGGAAGATGTTCTCGGTCAGCTTCACCGCTTCGGCCGTCTTCATGTCCGAGACCGGCACGACCTTGGTGATCGCCTCATAGATCGCGACCGCCATGTCGCGTTCGGCCTGTGTGTTGGCGCCGACGACCTTGGGGATCGAGGACGTCGAGAAATCGATATTGCCGGGATCTTCACGCTCCGGTGAATAGGCAATCGCGAAGTCCACCCCGGCCCGGAGGCCCGTCTTCTCCAGGATGACCTTGACCACCTCGTCGCTGGTACCCGGATAGGTCGTCGATTCGAGGATCACCAGCTGGCCGGGACGCAAATGGCGCGCGATCATTTCTGTCGTGCTGCTGACATAGGACATGTCAGGCTCGCGGTGGGCATTCAGCGGCGTGGGCACGCACATCAGCAGCGCATCCGCCGCAGACAGGCGGGCCTCGTCGCTGGTCACCTCCAGCCGGCCAGTGGCCTGCATCGCTTTGATACGGTCATCGGGGATGTGCTGGATATAGGTCCTGCCGGCCGCAAGCAGGTCGATCTTGCCCTGATCGATGTCGAAACCCAACACCCGGAAGCCGGCCTTCAGGAAGGCTTCGGCCAGCGGCAGGCCGACATAACCAAGGCCCATGATGCCGATGGTCAGGTCGCGTGCGTGCGCGCGGCGGACATATTCTGTTGCCAGGGTGTCGGAAGGTTTCGGTGTGGTCAGCATGTCGGCAGGCTCTGGCGGTGAAGTTGGGCAGGATTGCGGCAGGTCTACGCGGGGGCCAGCTCCAGGCGCCCTTCGGCACGCAGCAGGGTTTCAACGACGCGCATGGCCTCCTGGCCATCGGTGCGGGGCGAGGCCTTGCCGGCGCAGCAGTCGAGGAAGTGGCGGCATTCCTGTTTCAGCGGCTCATCCGGCGGGAAGGCGATGGCTTCGGGCTCCGCCTTCACCGCCTCGGGCACCTTGCCCTTCCAGACGATGGAGTGGCGGTAAAGCTTCAGCTTGTCCTCGACCTTCGCGGCAGAGTCCTCGAAGACCAGCATGCCGGTTTCGCCGACGACCACAAGGCGGTGCTCCTTGAAGGGGTGCAGCCAGGCCGCAAAGACATGGGCGCGGCGGCCGCCCGAGAAGGTCATGTCGAGCCGGTACTCATCCTCGAGCCCCGGCGTGATCCAGCTGCTGCCGCCGCCCGTCACCTTTTCGGGCCGCTCGCCCATGATCGCCAGCAGCATCGACAGGTCGTGCGGCGCAAAGCTCCACAGCGCATTCTCTTCGATCCGCAGTTTCCCGAGGCTCAGGCGGTTCGAATAGGCATAGCGCACACCGCCGATTTCGCCGCCGCGCACGAGTTCGAGCAGGCGGATGAAGGCGGGGTGATATTGCAGCAGGTGGCCGACCATCAGGGTCTTGCCGGCACGATCGGCAGCGTTGCACATGGCCCGGCTGTCTTCAAGAGTAAGAGCCAGCGGCTTTTCCACGAACACATGCTTTCCGGCCGCAAAGGCCTTCAGCGCGAGGTCGGCATGCAGTTCCGCCGGGGCGGCGATCGAGACGCCGTCGATGCCCGGATCCTGCAGCACGTCGTCCACGCTGCGCACGGGCACGCCGTTCGCCTCGGCTTCGCGCTTTGCGGTGTCCGGATGGGGATCGCAGATCGCGGCGAGGGCGCCCAGCTGGGCGAAATTGCGGGCAAGATTGCGGCCCCAGTGTCCGGCGCCGATCTGCGCGACACGGGGCGTTGCGGGAGAGTCTGTCATCACGATACGCCGGGCTGCTGGATGCCGCGGTGTAAAGGACACGGACGGGGTGTCGTCAAGGGCGCCATTCCCGCCTAAGGAGAGGCCCGGTTTGCAAATCTATGCGGGCCTGTGAGTTAGATAACGGTGTTGTGACAGGATGCTGGCCGAACGCGAGCAGGATATCTTCAGGGATTATCCCGGGCGGGCGGACCCGGCGGCGGTGTTCATCGTCGCGGCGCCGCGCACGGGCAGTACGGTTTTCTATCAGGCGCTGGCGGAAGCGTTCAGCCTTCCCGTCATTTCCAACCATGCCAACAACGAGACACCGGAGCATCCGGCCGTCGGCATTCTCGAAAGCCATGAGGTCAGGCTCACAGGAGAGGCGCGCGGGGATTATGGCAGCCGATATGGCAAGACTGAGGGCACGCACGGCCTGTCAGAAGGTTCGGCGATTTTCACCCGCTGGTGCGGCGGCGGGCATCCCTCAGAGACCCGCAGTCCCGGTGTGCTCGATACGCAGGCCGGCCATATGCGGGCAACCCTCGCAAGCGTGGAGGCAGCCGCTGGCAGGCCGCTTGTGACCAAGAATGCGTGGAACTGTTTCCGCGTGGCGGATTTGGCCCGGCGATTTCCAAATGCGGGGTTCATCTGGCTGCGCCGGGACGTGCTGGCGGCGGCGGCGTCAGATCTTTCTGCGAGGCATGTGGTGCAGGGCGACGTGCGGGTGTGGAACTCGGCGACGCCTGCCGATGTGGAGGCGCTTCGCCTGCTGCCCCCTGAAGCGCAGGTTCTGGAGAATCAGTTCGCGTTTACACGGGCCATCACGGCGGCTTCAGCCGGGCTGGCGCCGGACCGGTTTGCCGAAATCTGGTATGAGGATTTCATCGCCTCGCCGGACGGCGTGATGCAGAACCTTGTGGCGGCCTTCGCGCCGCTGAAGGGGTTGCAGCCGGAGCGTCTTCCGGCCTTCCGGATGTTGAAGTCTGCCGTGCTGAGCGAGGCGGAGTGGAAGGGCCTCGCCGCGCACATGGCGGCAGAACCGGCACGCTGGCAGCCGCTCCGCCGGGCGCCGCCTCAGTAGGTCATCCCGAACATTCTGCCCCACTGCCCGAACACATGAATCCGCCAGACCGAGAAATCGAACGGGCGCGCGCCTGACAGCATCTCGGCCGTATGCTGACGAACGGCGGAGGCGTTTAACAGCTCCGGATAGAGTTTCAGGGTGGCTTCAACCCCGGCTTCGATCTGCGGTTTCAGAGGCCCGCGGAACCAGGTTTCCTCCGGTGTTGCAAAGCCAAGCTTGTCTCGCCGCTGCCGCACGCTTTCGGGCAAGAGGCCCGCCATCGCCCGGCGTAGCACCCGCTTGGTGTCGCCGCCGGTGATCTTGTGCTGGTCGCCGAGTTCGAGGCAAAATTCGATCAGGCGATGATCGAGGAAGGGCACGCGGGCCTCGATGCCATGCGCCATCGAGTTGCGGTCCTCGTAGCGCAGCAGCATCGGCAGGTTGGTTGCCCGGGTCAGGATCACGCAATAATCGCCGAGCGTGCGCGGGGCCGGCAGGCCTTCATGGGCGAGCGCGCTGCTCAGTGCGTCGCGGCCGGGTGGTGAAATCCGGTTCATCAGCGCCGTATCGAGGATCGGCAGTGGCGGCGGCGCGCCATCTTCCGGGCGCAGCAGCGGGCGAAGCGGCGCAGGCAGCCGCCCGGCAAAGGGCCAGAGCTGCCTGCGATACGATATGCCATGCCAGGCCTTGCGTTCTCTCAGGGTACGGATCAGTTCAGAGAGTTCAAGATGCCGGATGAGCCTTCGGTAGTGATAGAAGAAACAGCCATGATAGCCGCCAAGCAGCTCGTCTGCCCCCTGACCGTCGAGCATGACCTTGATGCCGGCCTCGCGTGCCGTGCGGAAGACATGATACTGCGCATGGATGCTGGTCGACCCGTAGGGTTCGTCCTGCGCGCGCAGCACGGCGTCGGTGTCTGCTGCCAGCGTGTCCGGGCTGACCGTTGTGGTGATCGAGCGCACGCCGGAGGCGGCGACCACATCGCGGATGAAGGCCGACTCGTCCACAGGCGAGCCGGGGAAGACGGCGCTGACCGCATTCAGCGGCTCGATGTCCTTAGGCCAGGATTTCGCCTGCGCGCAGACGATCGACGAGCTGTCGAGCCCGCCGGAGAGGCATGAGCCGACTTTGACATCCGAGCGCATGTGCAGGCGGATGGAATCGAGAAAGAGGTCGCGGAACCGGTCGGCCGCCTCGCCCTCGCTGAACCGCTCTCTGCCGGGCCGCGGGGGCAGCCAGTAGGTCTCCACCGGCAGCGGCTGGCCGGGGCGCCAGGACTTGAGGTCGAGCCGGACGAACCGGCCGGGGCCAAGATTTGTCGCATCGGCAAACATCGTGTCCGGCATGTGATCGGTGACGCCGGAGGAGAGAAAGTCGTGCGCGCGCTGCAGGTTGATCCGCCGGCGGAAGGTCGGCAGCGGGATCAACTGCTTGATTTCCGAGGCAAACGCGATCCCGTCATCAGAAGCGTGCATCACCAGCGGCTTGATACCGACACGGTCGCGCGCGATCAGCAGTGTCTTTTCCGTATCGTCCCAGATCGCGAAGGCGAACATGCCGACCATCCGGTCAAGCGCGGCCGGGCCCCAGTGGATGACGGCCTCGAGCAGCACCTCGCTGTCCGCCTCGGTGCGAAAGCGCACGCCGGCAGACTGAAGCTCGCGGCGCAGCTCGATGTAATTGTAGATCTCGCCATTGAAGACCAGCCAGTAGCGGCCGGTCTCGCGCGTCATCGGTTGGGCGGCGCGCGGGTCGAGGTCGATGATGCTGAGCCGGCGGTGGCCGAGGGCGACCGGACCTGCGGGACTCTCGAACACGCGCCAGCCTTCGCCGTCCGGCCCGCGATGGGCGACGGCGTCGATATGCTTGCGGGACGGCTCGAAGCCGACCGAGAGGAACAGACCGCACATCGCCTCACCTATAGTGCATCTGCCAGGCGGCGAGATAGGCATCGATCACCGGGGCGGACTCGGCCTGCCAGTTGTATCGCCTGGCCGCGTCCAGCGCGGCCGCGCGCATGCGGTCGATGTCCGCGCGGGTCAGGGCGCCCAGCGCTGCCGTGATCGCCTGCGGTGACCCGTCGCCCAGGCTGAACCCCGCGCCGGTCTCGCGCAGCAGAGCGGACATCTCGTCGAGGTCCGTTACGCCGAGGGCAAGGCCGGCCATCATGTATTCGAACAGCTTGTTGGGCAGCGCACTACGATTGTGGGCCGAATGGCCGGGAAGGGCCATCAGGCCGATGTCGAAGGGTCGCGCGGCGGCCACGAGGCGGGTCATCGGAACCGGGCCTTCGAACGTCACGCGGTCTTCGATACCGTGGCGGGCGGCGAGGGCGGCAAGCGTGTCCATGTAGCCCGGCGGCGAGGACGGACCGCGGATCGTCAGCGTATAGCCTGCCGGCCAGTGCGCGGCGCTTTCCACCAGCGCTTCGAGCCCGCGGCCGGGCGAGACGAGGCCGTGATAGAGAAGGCGCACCGGATCGCCAGCGGCGCGCATTGCGGTGGCTTCATAGGCCGGGGCATTGCGCAGCGTCAGATGCGGGACCGGAACACGGTAGGCGGCCTCGAGGTGCGCAGTGATGCCGGGTGAGACCGCACTGATGACCTTCACGTGCGGAATATAGGTGGCCTCGACATGGGCCACGACGGGGCGGACATAACGGCGCCAGTCCCGCCGTTCGGCAAATTCCTCGAGCGCCAGCTCATGACTGTCATAGACGGCGATCCCGCCCTTCCTGTCGGCCGCTTCAGCGGCAACCGGAAGCATCGGCCAGTCATTGGCGATCCACAGGGCCGGTCCCTCGAGCGTGGCGACCGCGTCGCGGATCGCCCTGGCCTCCGGTTTCATCCGCCAGAAGCGGTGCATCAGGCGTTCGCCGGGCGGCAGGGTGGCCGCGTGGAGCCGGCGGCGCAGGGCACGGGCAAGACCCGAAACGGGACGCGCTGCAACGCGGGCGCGATGACGCAGCTGTAGCAGAATTGCGCCCTGGGGCGCGCCGGCCGCCGACAGGGCTTTGCCTGCAAGGCCGAGCGGCAGCGACAGGACCCCGGCTGCACCGCGTTCCATCTGGCCTGCCAGTCCCGGACGCGGCAGCACCACCGGCGGTTCCGGCAGGGGCGCTTCGATGACCGGCCAGTCCGGATGGCCGGACCGTCCCCCTTCCAGTCCGATCGCCGTGACCCGGATGCCCCGTGCGGCAAGGCCGTCGCCCATCCGGCGTACGCGGGGATCATCGGCAATCGCGGAGGCGGAAAGAAGGTAGGCCTGGCGAAGAGGTTCGGTCATGACATCCTGCAGCCGGAAGCGGAGGCGATGCTATGCCCTGATCTTCCGGCGAAATCGAGACCTGAAACTCCGCAGTGGCCCGGATGTTGGCGCGGGGCGGTGGGCAGTCTATAGCTCCGCGCCATGACCAGACTCAAAGTCCTGATAACGGGCGCAGCGGGCCAGGTCGGCTCGCATGTCGCCGAGCTGATGCTGGCGCGTGGTGACACCGTGCTCGGCCTGGATGATTTCACCACTGGCCGCCGCGAGCATCTGCCGCCCGAATCGGCGAACTACATGTTTCGCGAAGGCTCGATTGCCGATGCGGACTTCGTGAACCGGGCGTTCGGCGAGTTCCTGCCGGATGTCGTGGTGCACACAGCCGCCTCCTACAAGGACCCCGAGGACTGGCAGTCCGACGCGCTGACCAACGTGGTCGGCAGCGTCAATGTCATCAAGGCGTCGAAGACGGCGCGGATCAGGCGCTTCATCTATTTCCAGACCGCGCTGTGCTATGGCGTGAAGCCGCAGGAGCAGCCGATCACGCTGTCGCATCCGAAGAATCCCGGCAATTCGAGTTATGCGATCTCGAAAACGGCAGCTGAAGACTATCTCGAACTGTCGGGGCTCGATTATGTCACCTTCCGCCTGGCCAATGTGATCGGTCCACGGAACGTTTCAGGCCCGCTGCCCATCTTCTTCTCGCGCCTGCGCGACGGCAAGCGGTGCTTCGTCACCGAGGCGAGGCGGGATTTCGTCTATGTCGGCGACCTTGCAAAGACCGTGATGCGCGCGGCCGATGGCATGGGGCAGGGCACCTATCATTTCAGTTCCGGCAAGGACATCGCCATCCGGGAGCTTTACGATTCTGTCGTCAGCGCCATGAAGCTGAACGACTATCCCGAGCCGGACATACGCGCGCTCGGACCGGATGATGCCGCCTCTATCCTGCTGGATCCGTCGCGGACCTTCGCAGATTTCGGCGAGATTAAATTCACGCCGCTTTCGGAGTTCATTCCCCTCGCCATTGACTATTACCGCGAGCATGGCGTGCTCGGCGAGTACACGCACCTGAAACTCAAGGACGCGGAAAGGCGCTGACCGATGCGACTGCTGATCACCGGGGGCGCCGGGTGCCTCGGCGCGGGCATCGTTGACCACCGCCTGGCCCAGGGCGACACGATCTGCGTGATCGACAATTTCGTGACCTCCGCACGTGCAGCGCTGCCGGCTGAGGTCGAGGTGCATGAAGGCTCGGTCACCGATGCGGCGCTTCTCGCGCGAGTCTTCGGTGCCTTCCGTCCGGACACGGTCATTCACGCCGCCGCCAGCTACAAGGATCCGGACAACTGGCAGGGGGACCTCGCCGTCAATGCCGGAGGTACACTGAACGTGTTGAAGGTGGCACGGGAATCGGGTGTGCGCCGCTTCGTGAACCTGCAGACCGTACTTTGCTATGGCCGGCCGGCCTCGCTGCCGGTCCGGACCGATGCCCCGCTCGCGCCGTTCACGAGCTATGGAATTTCCAAGGCCGCCGGCGAGCTTTACGTGCTGGCCAGCGGCCTCGATGCGGTGTCCCTTCGCATCGGCAATGTGACGGGGCCGCGCCTCTCCATCGGGCCGGTCCCGGCGTTTTACAGCCGCCTGAAGGAAGGCAAGCCCTGTTTCTGTTCCGATACCGTGCGCGATTTCCTCGACATGGAGGATTTCCTTGCGCTGATTGACCGGGTGATGCTTCTGGGCGCGGCGCGCGGTGTCTTCAATGCCGGCAGCGGGCAGGGCCGCAGCATCCTGGAGGTCTACAAGGCCGTTGCGTCCGCGCTCGGCATCGAGGCGCCACTGCCACCGGTCATCCCTCCGGGAGCGGATGATGTGGCAGCGATCGTGCTTGACTCAAGTGAAACGGAGCGCGCCTTCGGCTGGCGGCCGGCTGTGAGCTTCGAAGAGAGCATCCGGCGCATGGTGCGCTGGTATGACGCAAACGGCGTACGGGCGATCTACGCGCATGTGCGGGCACCGGAAGGGTTCAGCGCATGACGGGCTTCAGCGGCATGTCCCTGCTGGTCGTCGGTGGTGCCGGATTCGTAGGCAGCAATCTCGTGCGCGCGCTGCTTGCGGCCGGTGCAGGCGAGATCACGCTTGTCGATAACTTCCTGTCCTCCGACCGCTCCGCCGTTCTCGAAGATGCGCGCGTGAAGCTGATCGAGGGCTCGATCGCTGAAGACGAGGTGCTCGCGCGCCTGCCACAGGCGACGGACTATGCCTGGCACCTCGCCTGCTATCATGGCAACCAGTCATCCATCGCCGATCCGCTGGCAGATCATGCCAACAACACGATCACCAGCCTCAAACTGTTCCAGCGCCTCTCGGGCGTCAAAAGCCTGCGAAAGGTCGTTTACGCCGCCGCCGGATGCGCCGTGGCGGAAAAGACCTATGGCGAGGCGGTGGCGACCCCGGAGGACGCGCCGGTTTCGCTGTTCCAGGACAGTCCCTACTCCATCTCGAAACTCGTCGGCGAGATGTACGGCAACTATTTCTTCACGCGCGGGCAGCTGCCCTTCGTCAAGGCGCGGTTCCAGAATGTCTACGGGCCCGGCGAAATCCTCGGGGCCGGCGCCTGGCGCGGCACGCCGCATACGGTGTGGCGGAATGTGACACCCACCTTCATCTTCAAGGCGCTGCATGGAGAAGCGCTTCCGCTCGACAATGCGGGGCAGACCTCGCGCGATTTCATCTTTGTGGACGACCTTGTCCGTGGACTGATGGCCTGCGCGCTGAAGGGCGTGCCGGGCGAAGCGTACAATCTGGCCACCGGGCGCGAAGTAACGATCCTTGAGCTCGCGGACGCCATCAACCGTGCGACCGGAAACACCGCGCCGCATGACCTGCGCCCCGCGCGGGACTGGGACCGCTCGGGCCGGCGGTTCGGCGACCCGTCAAAATCCCGCCGCGAGCTGGGTTTTGAGGCCACGACGCAGATCGAGGACGGGATCGCCCGGACGGTGGCCTGGACCCGCGCCAACTTGCGCCTCATCCGCCGCTGCATGGCGGCCCATGCGGCCCGGCTTGACCTGTCCGCTTATCTCTAGGTCACAGATACTGCGCTCCGGTGGCCGTAGTGCCGCTCGCATTGCCGGGCAGGTAGGTGGCGCCGCCGCCATTGGTGAAGATCACGGCATTGGCAGTGGCCTCATAGCGTTTGCCGGTGGCGCTCCCGGTGAAGGTCATGCCGTTAGCATTGATCACGGACAGGCGCGTGGCATTGCAGAAGGCCAGCGAGAAGGCCGGTGTGCCGGTCAGTGTCACGGTGGAATTACGCAGGTTCACCTCGGAACGCAGCAGCGCATTGGCATGGCGCTCCGCATTGCCGGAGATGGCATACTGACCGATGCTTTCAATGGTCGCGCCGGCTTCCGCAAACAGGTGGCTGTTGGCCACGGCGCCAAACTCGATATTACGGAAGGTAATATGAACGCCGGTGCCGGCCGCCGCGATGGCATGGCCACTGCCGCTCGTCTCGATCTTCAGGCCACGGACGGAATACCGTCCGCTGACAGATTGCGCCGCGATCGCGTGCGCGCTGCTGACATTCAGATAGACGTTCGACGGGGTTGTCTCATCGCCCAGCAGGATCAGGGTGCCATCGCCGGTCAGCGTGCGAAAGCGCGCCGTACCTGTCCAGGTGCCGTTCGCGATCTGCACGGTCACGTCATGTCCGTTAAGGTCAAGCGAGCCGGCACGGTCGAGCGCGGCCTGCACGGTGGCGAGCGCGCTGCCGGGTGTGTTGGCGAGCCCGTCATTGGCGTCATTGCCGTCAGCCCGGACGTAATAGGTGCGTGCGGCGCTGAGGCGCTCACGCGCCACCGTGGCTGGCGCTGTCCAGGTCTCGCCGTCGAAGATGAGGCTGCGGCCCTGGTCGGTCACAAAGGCCTGCCAGCCCTCGCGCGGCTGGATTTCCTCCCATGCGCCGTCGATCACGGCGGCAAGGGCGCCATTGCTCATGGCGTTCCAAGACGGGCCGGTCTTTCCGGGTGGCAGGATATACACGCTGCCATTGGCGGCGTCTCCGGGCTCCTCCGCGAGGCTCGCGGAGATCGCCGATAACTGCACGAGCACGTCGAGGCGCCGGAGGGCCTCATTGACGGTGACGTGTTTCTGGGCCTGACCCGAAAGCAGGTAGGGCAGGCCGATGCGGGCGGTGAAGTGTTCGGATGTGTCTGTCATCCGGTGACACTCGCATGCAACTGCACCCCACCGGATTGGCGGGCGCGGATTTCCGGATTCCCGGATAGGGCTTGTCCTGTGGCCCGGTCTTGTCCAACGCGGCGATCTGTCGTCGTGCCAGCAGGCGGGCATGTTCAGCGTGCGCCGCCCTCCACCTTGCGGGAATCGTGTGCTCGCGCCCGGACAGCGGCGGGAACATAGGCATAAGCCGCAGCCTGTGCCGACTTCGGCAGGGGCTACCCGGCCCCTCAGGCGCCGGCGGCAAGCCGCGCCAGCAAGGACCGCAAGCCGGCCCAGTCCTGCCAGAGGGCAAGGCCGGCAAGCCCGGCCAGGCAAACCGCCAGCAGCAGTGTGTCGGCTTGCCGCAGCCGGCGGGCCTGTGCCGTTTCTATTTTCAGGCGGGCGGACCGGACGATCTCGGCAACCTGCCCGCCGACTTCCGGGATGGCTGTCTTCAGGGCGTTGGCGGCATCGCGGGCGGTTGCAGGCTCGATATGCCGGGCAAGGGCCTGCGGATCTATGCCGGGCGGGGGCGCGCAGCCTTCACGGCGGATCAGGATGCTGTGCGCGGGCTCGGCGGACAGCAGGTCTGCCATCGTGCCGGCAATCCCATCGCGCGCGGCATTCTCCGACCAGAGGGCAACCCGCACGACGCTCGGCCCGATCTGCGCCCTGGGCGGCGTATTGCCGAGCTGCAGCCGCACGGGCGCATGCTCGGACAGCTCCGCCGCAAGGGCCGTCGCCCAGTCGAGATCGCCCCGCGAATGAAGAATGAGTGTTGCGACCATTTCCGATCCAGTTCTGTTTTCAGGCCCAGCCTTTTAAGCTCAAAAAGACTTTAGTCGATTGCTTCTGACAGCGACTACACAGGGAGCACCTAAGCTGATAACAGCGCCGCATGGATACGAACGTTGAGTACTGGACGCGGCACACTGTAGCCACGCGCGAGTTCAAATCGCGTAAAGAATCAATGGACTTCGTAGAGTGGCGGAACGGTCTGAACATGTTCCGCGAACGCTTGATGCCTGTCGAAGGCCATGATGGAAAGCGTGTGCTGGACTATGGGTGTGGCACTGGCAACGGGCTAGTCAATCTTGTCGAGTATTCGAAACCCAAATTGCTTGTCGGCGTCGACATCAGTCCGACAGCGATTTCGCTGTGCACTGAACGCATGCGCCTGCATCCTGGTCCGACCGAAGTGAGGCTGCTACAGATCGACAATGGAGCGCCGAAACTACCATTTGGGGATGCCTCGTTTGACTATATTCATTGTGATGGCGTTATCCATCACACTCCGAATCCTGAGGAAATCCTTGCGGAGTTCGTGCGCCTCCTCTCTCACGGGGGGGAAGCCCGGATCTATGCTTATCACTACGACAGCATCTGGCTTCATTACTACGTGGCGTACCAGAAACAGATCAAGGAGGGTCTCTACCGTGGTTTATCTCCGCGCCAGGCTTTTCGTCATTGTACAGACGGTGAGGAGTGCCCCATCTCGAATTGCTACAAAGTCGAGGAGTTTGTGCAGCTCGCCGAACAGTCTGGCATGGACGGAATAAAGTTCGTGGGTGCTGGCATTGTATTCAACGAAATGCAGTGGGTGCAGAACAGGTTTGAAGCGATTGCATCTCAAGAGCTTGATCAGGAGCATCGCCAATTTCTGCGAAACCTGACCTTTGATAAGCACGGTCTGCCTTACAGCAATGGCAGGGTGGCTGGCTCGGCCGCCTTCTTCAGCTATACAAAGGCTTAAAGGGTTCTGTTAGGCGACAGCTTCGACGTTTGCCGAGTGAATCCTTACACTCTCTTCCCAGATAGCTGGCTGGTGGAACAACCCGGGATCATGTGCAAGACGTCCGTCGACACGGAGCGGAAACGCTCGTGCCAGAAGGTCGTATCTAACAGCTGTTGAAGAATCGACCATATCGAAATGTTTGAACAATGCACAACTGAAAACATATTCGCGGCCGGTAAGTAGGACTTCTTCCCAGCTGAGACAGAAGGAAGCGACATCTCCCTTTTTCAGCCTAGCGTCATAGTACGGACTGAAAGCCCGCGTTACCCCGATGCCATCAAGGGTCATGAAGAGGAGGGAGGCCCGAAACCGGAAATCGCCGTCTTCCTCTGCAATGACCGATATTTCTATAGTCAGTGGCTGCCCGCTCTTTGCTCGGTCAACAAACTTGCCACGTTCATCGAACATCCGTACACGGCATACCTTAAGCCCGCGTTCGCCGGGCCATCTTTCGACGTTAGCAGATGTTGGGCCTTTAGAGTCGTACAATAGCTCCCCAAAGACTTCCTTTCTCCAATCTTCAGTTACATATCCTGATAGCTCCGCAGCAGTGTCGATTGAACTCGGAGCCGGCACTGCTATTATCTTAGCAGGAACGAATACGGCGCCGTCGGTTTGGTTCTGGTTTAGCAGAGCGGTAGCAGCAACAAGTGTTTCCTGTTTAGTGGCGACATCTGCTTCATGCTGCTCATTGTCAGCCATTCGACCTTGGAAGCCTGTTTCGTTTTGGACTGCAGCCGTTTCGGATAAGGCTTCCCCCTTCACGGCCTCCGGTTCTTCCGGCACTTCGCCGGTCTTGTGTTCTGCCGCGTCAATGGCCTCACGCCGCGCGTCGACTTCAGCCCACAGGGCCTCGGTCTGCTTGCGCATCCTGAAGTTCAGCTCCTCGATATACGCCTCATAGGTACGCACGACGTCGAGCGCGGGTCCTTCCATCAGGATCGAGCCCTGATGCATCCAGATCACCCGGTCGCAGAAGCGCAGCACTTCCTGGGTCGAGTGCGAGACCAGCAGCAGCGTGCAGCCGGACGTCGCAAGCTTCTTCATCCTGTGGGCAGACTTGGCCGAAAAATAAGCGTCGCCCGCGCCGAGCACCTCGTCGATGATCAGGATATCCGGGCGGATGGCGGTTGCCGCTGCAAACTGCAGGCGCGCCTGCATGCCCATCGAGTAGGCCTTCACCGGCTGGTGCAGGAAATCGCCCAGCTCCACGAAGTCGATCACTTCCTGAAGGGCTTCGTCGAAGGCCTTGCCGGTGAGGCCGTTATAGTTGAGCGAGGCAACGATGTTCTCATGGCCGGTGAACTCGGCATGGAAGCCGAGGCCGAGCTGCAGCAGGGCCTGCACGCTGCCATCGATCGTCACCCGGCCTGTGGTCGGTGCGAAGTTCTGAGTGATGAGGCGCAGCATCGTCGTCTTGCCGGCACCGTTGCGGCCGATGATGCCGACGCGTTCGCCGCGCCTGATCGTGAAGGAGACATCGCGCAGCGCATGGAATTCGGGATTCTTGGGCCCGGTTTTCGGGCGCAGGAATTTCGGCAGGCCGATATTGTCCAGCACCTGCTCCTTGCGCGAGCCGTAAAGCCGGTAGACTTTCGAGACGTGCTCGAAGCTGATCGCGGTGCGCTCCCCGTCAGGCAAAGTCATAGAACACCTGCTTGCTGCGATGGAACACGGAGAAGCCGAGCGTGAAGAACACGATGGAAATCAGGATGCCCGTCAGCAAAGTGTCCGCCGGCGGCACCTGGTCCAGGATGATGATGTACTGGAAGCATGTGACGAAATAATAGAGCGGGTTGAACAGCATCAGCACCTTCATGCCGTCCGGGATCATGTCCGGCGTGTAGGCGATGGGTGTGATGATCAGCAGCATCATGGTAATGAAGTAGATCAGCTGGGCGAGGTCGCGCACCAAGAGCGCCACCAGCGACAGCATCCAGCAGATACCGACCGAGAACATCACCTGGAACAGCATCACCACCGGGATCAGCAGGAACAGCGGGCTGGGTTTACTCCAGAGAAAGTCGCTGACCAGCAGGATCATCGTGCCGCTGAGCATGCTGGCGCTGCCGACCAGAACGCTGCGCAAGGGGATCATTTCGGCGGGAAAGACCGTGTTCAGCATCACCGCCCGGTTGGACGACAGCGACAGGGTTCCGCTGGACAGTGATTGCGCGAAGGCGAGGAACGGCACGATGCCGCAAAACACATACAGGACATATTCGGTCGTGCTCAGGGCCGGTATGCGCACCTTGAAGATCACCGCATAGGTCAGCGCATACACCGACAGCATCAGCAGCGGGCCGACGATCACCCAGATGATGCCGAGGACAGAGCCTGCATAAGTCGCCTTCAGATCCACCCAGGTCGTGCGCACGAGAATGGAATGGTGCCGCAGGATTGCGCGGAAAGGGGCAAGAATGGCGAGCAACAGACGAAACATGTACGCACAGTCCCTTGCTCTGGCCCGGCGAAGCCCCCGCGCCCGGCCAATGGAGTCCGGCGCTCTGAGGTGTCAGCCTTATCCTTTCGGGCTCGCTAACACGCCACTCAGCCTGCGTGCAAGACGTGCCGGCAGGGTGCGCAGGTTGAGGCGGGCCTTCAGCGCAGAGTTGCGGGCGAGCCGGGCCTGATAGCGTTCCAGTTGCCCGGCATGGGTGGCGAAATCGAGATAGTGGCGGGGCGGGGCCTCAATCAGGGCTTCAAGTTCTTCGACTGTGAAGCCAAGTTTCTTGGCTACGAACGCAGTGTCCTCGGCGAGCTCGTTATCGGTATAGAGCGGTTTCTCCAGCTCCTTAAGGGCCGCCTCCCGCGTCATCGTGCCGGCGACAATCAGGCTGGAGAGATGGGCCTTGCGTTTGTCATAGCCGAACTTGCGCGGCAGGTAGTGCGCCTGGTACCAGCGCGTCCAGATCGACTCGTAATGCTTGCCGCCATAATAGCGCCAGCCATAGTTCTGCTCGAGATGGGCAATCGCGCTGGCCTTGTCATAGGGCATGTAGTTCAGCGGCGCGACGAATTGCAGCTTGTGCAGCATCGTCTCGTAATAGTCGCGGAAGCTGAGGATCGGGAACCGCTTCAGCTTCAACTCGCCGAACTGGCGGTGAATGTCGCGGATATGCGCGGCGTCCATGGCGTCATAGCCCCAGCCCTGGGGCAAAACGCCTTCGGTGGCGAAGTTGGTGCCGCTGATGACATAGGTGATACCATGTTCCAGCGCCTTGTGGACGAGGGCCGCGCTGAAAGCATGGTCCTGCGGGATGTCCTGGTTGGCGACGTGTGACTTCAGGAAAGCGCGCTGCAGGTCGCGCATCTCGTTCCAGTCGATCACCACCGTGTCGAGGTGAAGGCCCAGTCTGGAGATGATCTGTTCGATATTCTTGACCGCCAGTTCCGAATTCCAGCCGGCATCGACGTGCACGACGAGCGGCCGCAGCCGCCACGCGTTCAGCCGGGTGGCCAGGAACGAGGAATCGACGCCGCCGGAAAGGCCGATGATACAGTCATAGGTCTTGCCCTCGCCCTCGCGGCGGATGCGCTCGAGCAGGGCCTCCAGTTCGGCGGCGCCTTCGGCGTTTGGCTTCCAGTAAGGCTTCAGGTTGTTCTCGAAGCCGTGGCAGTTGCTGCAGACGCCCTCGGCGTCGAACGTGATGTCCGGGTCAGTCGTATCCATGACGCAGCGTGTGCACATGCGATAGGCGCGCACCTTACCGTCAGGCATCCAGGCTGTCGTGGGATGGGTCATGCGGGGCGGCATACTTCATCGAGGGTTTCGAGCAACACACCCTGTTCCTTTTCCCAGCACAAGGACTGGGCTGCCTTCAGGGCATTGGCCTTGCAGGTGTTGATCTGGTCGTCGGTCAGGCTGTCGACGGCGCGGGCGATGGCCTCAGGCGTGACTTCGCCGACGATGACGCCCGTGTCATACCGGAGTGTAAGGGCGGCCATTTCCGGCAGGTCGCTGATCATAAGGGCGAGGCCGGCCATCTGGTATTCGAAGAACTTGTTCGGCAGCACAAAGCGCCGCTGGGGCGAGCCGTCACGGTAGACGAAATAGCCGATATCGGCCCCGTTGGCCCGCGCCAGCATCTCGGCGAAGGGCACAGCTGGCTCGATGGCGACCTTGCCGGCAACGCCCAGTTCCGCCGCCAGCGCGGCCAGCTGCCCCGCTGTGTCGCCTTCAGACGGGCCGCGGATGATCAGCTTCGTGGCCGAGGTCCACAGCGCAGCGGCGCGCACTGCGAGATCAAGGTCGCGGGCGGGGTCGATCAGCCCGTGATACAGCAGCTTGCGCGCACCCGACACCGGCCGGAAGGGATAGGGCGCATAGGGCGGCACGTTCCGCATCACCTTCGCCGGGCGTTTCAGGCGCTGTTCTGCGGTCAGCCGGTCCGCGATGCCCTGCGAGACGGTGAACACCTGGTCAGCGCGGGCGAAGTAATAATCCTGCGCGGCCTTGATGAAGGGGCGCTGTTCGCGCACCCAGCGGGGGGAGTCCGGCATCACGCCCAGCATGTATTCCTGGGAGTCGATGAGGAAGGCGGCGCCGTGGTGGCGGGCGAGGTCCCAGCCGGGCGGGCAGGTGTAATAATTGTGCGCGATCACGACATCCGGCTTCAGGTCCGGGTTCTCCGATGCAATGCGCAGGATTTCACGGTGGTCCCGGTGCCAGTTCGGCAGGCCGGAAGAGATGAGCTGGGTGGCCAGGCCCTTCAGCGCGTCCGCGGGCAGATCGAGCCGCGCCAGATGCGTGCCCACCCGGCGCTGCCACTCCATCCGCCGGGCCGTCCACCGGCCGGTGGCAGACGAGTTGGCCAGCGACACGAACGTCCAGTCCGCCGGAACGGGGCGCTCGCCCTCATAGGCACAGACCACGACCCGCCAGCCGGCCTGCAGCAGGGTCTGCACCTTGCGGATGAGGCGGGGCTCATCGGTGGCCACCGAATACGAGATCAGCCAGGCTGTACGCGCGCCCCCGGCGCTGCTGCGGCGCAGCCGGGCGCGGAAAGCGGTGGGGCCTGAGGCGTGTTTCTCGGTCAAACTGGCTTCCCGCGCGGGTTCGGGCGAGGGCTAGGCGAAACGGGTGCCGGTTTCAAGTTCGCCAGCGCTCTTCAGGGGCTCGGTTGAACTGCCCCGGCGGCCCCGCTACAGGCATCGCAGGAGTAGCGTATGAAAAGACTCGATCCGGCCATGCTGCATGCCTACCTGGACGGCGATCCGGTCGCCCGGCTTGCAGCGCAGGCCAAGGTGACCCTGCCGCTCACCTCCCAGCGATGGCTTGACGAGTCAGCGCCCAAGCGTCTGATTTATAACGCGCTTTATGCCGATTGCCTGTCGCCGGGGGGACCGGCCTCACTTCTCGATGTGGGGGGGGGGCTGACCTTGCTGACACCCTTGCTAGCCTCGACACGACGTTACGGCCTGATCGATCCGCTGTTTCACGAAACAGCAGGGAGCCTCTCGGCGATCAGAGAGGCGTCGGGCGGCTTCGAGCATTTTGACAGCGATTGGCAAGCCGTTGATCCCGGCCGCTGGGACCTCATCGTGGCCAATGATCTTTTCCCGAATGTCGACCAGCGTCTGGGTATGTTCCTTGACTGGGCCTTGCCCAGGGCGCGCGAGGTCCGTTTGTCTCTGACATTCCACAACACACCGCGATGGTATGCCCTGCAAAGACCCGGGCTGGAGGAGCGTCTCACGATGCTGGCTTTCGATGGCGCACGCACGCGCGCCGCTCTGGAGCCCTTCGCCAGCAGGATTGAGGGTTGGACCCCTGACCTCTTCAATGGCAATGACGGCTCTGTCTTTCCGAACGGCCGTCAGGTCGTGATTGTGCGTCTGCAGGGAGACCTGACATGACGGCTGAAGGGCTGGTCGAGAGAGAGTTGCGTTTCGCCTTCTTCGGTGACTCGATCTGCGTCGGGCAGGGCGTGTCGCCGCACAGGACATGGGCGGTGCGGCTGGCGCAGAGGATCGAGGCGGAACTGGCCAGTGCAGGCCGCCGGGTCTGCGTGCTCAATCCGTCGATCAATGGCGACACGACCCGCAAGGCGCTCGAGCGCATGGCCTTCGACATCCAGGCCGCCGGGGTTGACGCGATCCTTGTCCAGTTCGGCCTGAACGACGCCAACCGCTGGGAAAGCGACCGGGGCCTGCCGCGTGTCAGCGAGGCGGCCTTTGCTGCCAACCTCGAGGAGATCATCGCCCGGGCCCGCGCCTTCGGGGCCGGGCCGGTGCTGCTGAACACCAACCACCCGACGACCCGCCACACGCAGCCCTTTGCGCACCACCCGGCCACTTACGAGGCCGGCAACCGCCGCTACAACGAGATCATCCGCGAGGTGGCCGCGCGCGACGGGCAGATCGTGCTGACCGATATCGAGGCAGCCTTCCGGGCGCGGCTGGCGGCAGGCGCGGCGCTCGAAAGTCTGGTGCTCGCCGATGGCCTGCACCTCAGCGAGGCCGGCCATGATCTCTATCTGGACCTGCTCACCCCGCCCGCGCTGGCCGCCGCGCGGCAGATGGGGGCGGTTTGCAGATGAACATCCTCGTCCTTCACAATGTGGAAGATCTGGGCCGCGCCCGCCGCTCGACGCTCGATTACATATTCGCGTTCGAGCGTTACCAGCCGCATCATACCTATCACTACCAGAAAATTTCCGACCCTCCGTCTGCGGAGGTTATCGCCGCGCCATGGGATGCTGTCATCCTTGAAAGCACGTCCCTCGGGATCGTCACCATCCGGCCGCGGGATCTGTATTTCAGGCTGCGGGACCGGTGGGCCTTTCTCAAGGATGAACAGATCGTCAAGGTTGCCTTCCCGCAGGACGATGCCAATTGCGGCGGCCTGATGGACGACTGGTTCGCCGACTGGGGCTTCCAGTTCGTCTTCTCGGTGCGCGCGCCGGAGCACTGGCCGGTGCTCTATCCACGAAGTGTTCAGTCGGCCCGGTTCCTGTCCTGCCTGTCGGGCTATATCGATGACAACTCGCTGGACCTGCTGCAGACACATGCGAAACCCTGGAAGGCGCGCCAGCGGCTGATCGGCCAGAGGGTGACGATGTATCCCTACCGGGGCGGGCGTCAGGGGCGGATGAAGGGCCTCATCGCCGAGGCGGTGAAGGCGGCTGCCATATCGCGCGGCCTGAAACAGGATATCTCGACCGACCCGGCCGATACTTTCTTTGGCGATGGCTGGTATGATTTCCTCGGCGACTGCAAGTTCGTGCTCGGGACCGAAGGCGGCCTCAGCCTGCATGATCCTTATGGCGAGATTGCCGACCGGATCGAAGCGTTCCTTTCGGCCCATCCGTCTGCAAGTTTCGAGGAAACCGAAGCGGCCTGCTTTCCGGGGCTCGACGGCGTGCATGTCTTTTCCGGTTTCACGCCGCGTGTGCTTGAAGCGGCGGTCTGCGAGGCAAGCCAGGTCCTTGTCGAGGGCCATTATCTCGGCGCGATCGAGCCGGAAACGCATTACATCAGCCTGAAGAGCGATCTTTCGAATCTCGACGCCGTGCTCGACAGCCTGGCGGACGAAAAGGCCGCCCGGCGCCGCATCAAGGCCTGTCAGGAAGCGCTCGTCCAGAACCCGGATTTCCGGTTCAGCACGCTGGCGGCGCGTGTGCTGTCGGCCATCGCGGACACATCGCGGCCGTCGAAGACAAAACCAGCAGGCGAGCCTTTCGATCCGGCTGCTGCGGCGCGCGGATATGTTGCGGCGCTCGCCGAGGAGGCCCGCGCCGAGGGGTTCCGCTGGCCGGACCTCGGCGCCCAGGTCGAAGGCAGGGTCGCGCGCCAGCAATTGCCGGAGTCGCTGCGGGGCAAGGCGCTCACCTCCGCCGGCCTCGCCGCCAGGATACAGGTTCTCGTTGCGGAGATTGAAGCTATCCGGGCAAAGTGTGAACCTGATAGCCCATCCCGCCGGCTGGCAGACACGCTGGCCGAGATCGCCGGCGCTCTCCATGCCTCGCTGGCAGATGAGCAGGGCCAGCCCCTTCCACCGGCCGTGCTGGCGACCTACGCATCGATTGCCGCCGCCTTTGACCGCCTTCAATTTGACGCGCAGGCCTGCGCGCAAATGTCAGCTCTCGCGCCGGCCCTGTCGGTCCTCGGTCTCTCTCCGGCGCAGGCGGGGTTTCTCGATCAGATGGCGGACCTGCCGCACGGAGGGGAGCTGGCGCGTTTTGCCATGGCGGCGAGGTCCTCTCCGCAGGCGGCAACGCTGGTCACGCGCCTTGCTCCGTTACACGGCACAAACTTCGATCACGATGAGACCGGGAGGCTCGCACAGATCGACCGCCTGATCGTTGGTGCCGGGCCGGACGGGCTGGACTTTCTCGAAGAGGCGCTGGCGCGGCGCGCGCAGGCTGCGCCTCTGTTCGCTGCGCTGGCGGCGGGCGGGGACACGGCGAGGCTGCTCTCAGCGCTGGCCGCTGGCCGGGAGGCGCTGGCCGGTCTGGCCAGCCGCCTCGCGCCCGCAGAGGGCTCGGTATTCAGCAAGGATGAGATCGCCCGGCTGAGCCGGATCGACGGCCTCGTTGCCGGTGCCGGGCCGGGGGGGCTGGACTTTCTCGAAGAGGCGCTGGCGCGGCGCGCGCAGGCTGCGCCTCTGTTCGCTGCGCTGGGTGCGGGCGGGGACACGGCGAGGCTGCTCTCAGCGCTGGCCGCTGGCCGGGAGGCGCTGGCCGGTCTGGCCAGCCGCCTCGCGCCGAAAGCGGGCGACCGGTATCAGTCGAACGAGCTCGATGCCCTCCGCCAGCTCGACACGCTGATCGTGCGCACCGCCGGGACCGGTCTGGATCAATTCTTCCGGCTGCTGGATCAAGGACATCGAGGCACCCGGCTGGTCGATGCGCTGAATGCGGGCGGCGATCGGGCGCGTCTGATACTCGCCCTGGCGGAAGGAAGCCGCGACCTCTCGGGCATCATCAGCCGGCTTGCCCCGGCATCCGGTGAATCGTTCACCGCAGAGGAAGTGGCCCGTCTGGAAGAGCTTGACACGCTGCTTGTCCGTTCGGCCGGGAAGCCGTTGGAGACGTTTGCGGCACAGATGCTGCCTCCGCCGGAATTCCTGCTGATCAGCACCCTGCGGGAGGATACGGATTTTGCCGCCGTTCTGCAGCATTTGATACACGACGCCCCTCTTAGGGCAACGATGGTTACTGTCATCCAGGCGGCTGTCCGGTATCCCGGGCTTCTGAGGCTCATGGAGGCCGGGGCCGAAATAGTAGGACGGGACGGCACATATCAGGGCTGCGAAGGCCCGGTCCGGACAGAGGCGTCACCTCAGGATCGGGGAGAAATGACAGGGGCAGGTAGGCAAGAAGGACTGGCTGTAGTAGGAACGCCCGGCAGGGGTGCTGAGCAGCTTAGGGCTGCAGTCGAAGTCCTGAAGTGGCCAGGCCCGGCTTTGGCGCTGCTCGTAACCGAGGCGTCAATACGGGCGGGCAAGGACAAGACTGCCGCAGAGGAAAACATAGATGTTCTCCGCCGGACCGGGTCTGTCCTGGCCGCAGGGGGCATCAGATCCTCCATGATCGGCATGATCGTGGGCCGGAACAGCAAGAGGTGTGACTGAGTGATTGTCATCCTGAACTACGAAATGGGTAATCTCGGTTCGATCCGGAACATGTTCAAGCGGCTTGGCCATGAGGCCCGGATCTCGAATGATCCGGCCGAAATTGCCAAGGCCGACCGGCTGATCCTGCCAGGTGTGGGGGCCTTCGATCAGGGTATGGCCAACCTGGAGCGGCTTGGACTTCGTGATGTTCTCAACGAGCGGGTCATCGGCGCCAAGGTGCCGATCCTCGGTATCTGCCTCGGCATGCAGCTGATGACGAAGTCTTCGGATGAGGGAAGCCTGAACGGCCTCGGCTGGATAGACGCCCGCACCGTGCATTTCCGCAATGGCGCCAATCCGGTGCACGCACAGGCGCGCCTGCCGCACATCGGCTGGAATTTTGTCGACCCGGGCCAGACCCATCCGCTTGTCGAAAACCTGCCGGATGATCCGCGCTTTTATTTCGTCCATACGTACCGGGTGGAGTGCGCCGATCCGGCCGACGTGCTGATCCGGTCGCACTATGCCGGCTCGGATTTCACGGCCGGTTTCGCACGCGGAAACATCGCCGGGATGCAATGCCACCCTGAAAAAAGCCACAAGTTCGGGATGCAGGTGTTCCGGAATTTTGCGGCCTGGGTGCCGTCCGAAATCAGGGCTGAACTGAAATATGCTTGATGTGACCGCGCCATCTGCGGGTTCTGCCCGTCCCGCAAGGATTCATCGTCCGCGAGTGATACCTGTCCTTCTGCTCAAGGGCGACCTCCTCTACAAGTCGGTGCAGTTCAAGGATCATAAATACGTCGGTGATCCGCGCATCGCCGTGAAGATTTTCAATGACAAGGGCTGTGACGAGCTGGTCTTGCTGGACATCACGGCCACGAACGAAGGCCGGCGTCCGAACTTCCAGCTGATCGAGGAGATCGCGAGCGAGGCCTTCATGCCGGTGGCCTATGGCGGCGGGGTTCGCACGCAGGAAGACTTCGCGCAGATCATCCGCCTCGGCGTCGAGAAAGTCGTCCTTTGCACGCGCGCGGCTGAAGACACGGATTTCATCGCCGAGGCTTCGCGCATCCACGGGGCGCAGTCGGTGGTCGTCTGCATGGATGTCAAAAAGAACTGGATGGGCAAGCCGCAAGTGATGACGCATGCCGGCACAAAGGCCGCGCCGGTGGGCATCCTGGATTTCGCCCGGAAGGTCGCAGCGGCCGGGGCGGGTGAGATCATCGTCAATTCTGTAGACCGGGACGGCACGTTCAAGGGGTATGATCTCCCGCTGATCCGGCAGGTGGCAGCCGCAGTGGATGTTCCCGTGATCGCATGTGGCGGGGCGGGCAACCTGGACCATGTGGTTGAGGCCATCCGGCAGGGCGGCGCCTCTGCAGCAGCTGCAGGCAGCATCTTCGTCTTCCAGGGGCCGCATCGCGCGGTGCTGATCACATTTCCTGAGGAAGCAAAACTCAGGGCGGCCTTTGGCCATTAGAACACGGGCGGGGCGGAGATGTCTCAGGACGACAGGTGGGAGCGGCGTCGTGGGGAGCGTGTATTTGCGCCTTCGACGGGTTACCGGGTGTGCACGCGGTGCATTATGGACACGTCGGACCCAGAGATCACGTTTGATGCGGAGGGGGTTTGCAACCACTGCCATGATTATGACCGGCGGGTTGCGGCGGAGGTTTATCCGGGAGTGAAGGGCAAGCAGCAGCTTGCGAAGGTTGTTGCCCAGATCAAGCGGGAGGGTGCGGGCAAGAAGTATGACTGCATTCTCGGCCTGTCGGGGGGTGTGGACTCGACCTATGTGGCGTATGTGACGAAGCAGCTGGGTCTTCGGCCTCTGGCGGTTCATCTGGACAATGGGTGGAACTCCGAGATTTCGGTGCGCAACATCGAGAACATCGTGACGATCCTGGGGATTGATCTTCACACGGAGGTTCTGGACTGGGAGGAGTTCCGGCGGCTTCAGGTGGCGTTCCTGCGGGCCTCGACGCCGGACTCTGAGATCCCGACGGACCACGCGATCATTGCGACGCTGTACAAGCTTGCGGCGAAGCACGGGATCCGGTGGATCATGGACGGGTCGAACATCGTGACGGAGATCATGGTTCCGGCGACGTGGAGCCATGGTCATTCGGACTGGGGGTATATCAAGCACCTGAACGACACATTCGGGGGGGCGGAGCTGAAGACGTATCCGCACTATGACTATTACGACTACATGGTGCGCTTTCCGCACCGCCAGCGGATCCAGCGGTTTCCGCTGCTGAACTACATCGACTTCAACAAGCTGGAGGCGATGGAGGTGATGAAGCGGGAGCTGAACTGGACGCCGTATGGCGGCAAGCACTATGAGTCGATCTACACGCGGTTCTATCAGGGCTACATCCTTCCGAAGAAGTTCGGGTTCGACAAGCGCCGCTCGCACCTGTCGTGCCTTGTGGCGAACGGGCGCATCACGCGCGACGAGGCGCTTCGGGAGATCCAGAAGCCGGCGCTATCGGAGGAGATGGAGCGGGAGGACCGGGCGTTCGTGACCAAGAAGCTGGGCCTGACGGAGGCCGAGTTCGAAGAGATCATGACCGCCCCGCGCAAAACCTTCTGGGACTACCCCTCCTCTGAACGCGACCTCCCGGGGACGAAGACGTACAGGAACTATATCTGGCAGGCGCGCTTCTTCGGCGGAGACTTTTTCAAGTCTGACATCAATCAGCTTGGTTATTACACGAAGTATTATATCAATCGCTACGCCTATTTCACGAAATGGTGGATCAACCGCATCCTTTACTTCGCTTGGGCCTATACGAAGCGCTATAGTTACTTCACCTGGTACTATATCAAGAGGTTTTTCTATTTCGCCTGGGCGTATACGAAGCGCTTCTTCTATTACGCGTGGGCCTATACGAAGCGGTATAGCTATTTCACCTGGTACTATATCAAGAGGTTTTTCTATTTTGCGTGGGCGTATACGAGGCGCTTCTTCTATTACGCCTGGGCCTATACGAAGCGGGTCTTCTACTATGCGTGGGCCTATACGAAACGCGCGCTTTATTATCTGGGCGTTTACGCCCGCCGCGCCATGGGTTTCGCGGTGCGTCTTGCGCGGCATGCCGCCAGCCTGATGCTCCATGTCTTCCGCCGCGGCGTAAACCTGGCGCGCCGCACAGTGGGCTTCGGACTGCGGGTTCTGAAGACCACGGCGCGCTATGGCTGGCGCGCCGTCACGCGCCCGGACCGCGTCGCGGTCCGGATCGCAGGCCTGCTCGGTCTCGCACGCTGAGGAGCGGCCCTGATGGCGTTTGACGACGACAGGTGGGAGCGGCGTCGTGGGGAGCGTGTATTTGCGCCTTCGACGGGTTACCGGGTGTGCACGCGGTGCATTATGGACACGTCGGACCCAGAGATCACGTTTGATGCGGAGGGGGTTTGCAACCACTGCCATGATTATGACCGGCGGGTTGCGGCGGAGGTTTATCCGGGAGTGAAGGGCAAGCAGCAGCTTGCGAAGGTTGTTGCCCAGATCAAGCGGGAGGGTGCGGGCAAGAAGTATGACTGCATTCTCGGCCTGTCGGGGGGTGTGGACTCGACCTATGTGGCGTATGTGACGAAGCAGCTGGGTCTTCGGCCTCTGGCGGTTCATCTGGACAATGGGTGGAACTCCGAGATTTCGGTGCGCAACATCGAGAACATCGTGACGATCCTGGGGATTGATCTTCACACGGAGGTTCTGGACTGGGAGGAGTTCCGGCGGCTTCAGGTGGCGTTCCTGCGGGCCTCGACGCCGGACTCTGAGATCCCGACGGACCACGCGATCATTGCGACGCTGTACAAGCTTGCGGCGAAGCACGGGATCCGGTGGATCATGGACGGGTCGAACATCGTGACGGAGATCATGGTTCCGGCGACGTGGAGCCATGGTCATTCGGACTGGGGGTATATCAAGCACCTGAACGACACATTCGGGGGGGCGGAGCTGAAGACGTATCCGCACTATGACTATTACGACTACATGGTGCGCTTTCCGCACCGCCAGCGGATCCAGCGGTTTCCGCTGCTGAACTACATCGACTTCAACAAGCTGGAGGCGATGGAGGTGATGAAGCGGGAGCTGAACTGGACGCCGTATGGCGGCAAGCACTATGAGTCGATCTACACGCGGTTCTATCAGGGCTACATCCTTCCGAAGAAGTTCGGGTTCGACAAGCGCCGCTCGCACCTGTCGTGCCTTGTGGCGAACGGGCGCATCACGCGCGACGAGGCGCTTCGGGAGATCCAGAAGCCGGCGCTATCGGAGGAGATGGAACGTGAGGACCGGGCGTTCGTGACCAAGAAGCTGGGCCTGACGGAGGCCGAGTTCGAAGAGATCATGACCGCCCCGCGCAAAACCTTCTGGGACTACCCCTCCTCTGAACGTGACCTCCCGGGGACGGCGCAATATCTCCGCTATTACCGGGCTGCCCGCTATCATTCGGGGGAGACGACCCGGAGTGTTCTGGCCCGCGCCGATGCGCGACTGAAACGCATGCGGACATTTCCAGGCCGGGCCTGGCAATGGCTCCGCACGGCACACATCGATCCGGCCGGCACGGTCAGATCGGCCGGCCGCTGGGGGCAACGTGCGGCCGCCAATATGGGCTCGGCGGTGCTGCGCAACGCCATGAAGCTCACGGTGCCGCTGATCCGGCCAGTAGGCAGCTGGTCCCGCCGCAACATGTCGCCGGATCAGTTCGCCAGATTCAAACGCTTTGCTCAGAAGCTTTATGCCGGCGGGCGGCTCGGGCCTGCTGCAGCTGCATCCGACATCAGGGAAACGACAGAATGACGAAAACCGTCTGTATCATCTCGCTGACACCGGTTACGGACGAGCCGCGTGTCCTGCGCCAGTCTAAGGCACTCGCAGATGCCGGCTGGTCGGTAATCGTCGCAGGGTTTCGTGGCCGGCAGGAACCGCCCGCCTTCTGGCGGTATATCGAAGTCGAGCATGTCTACGAAACCCGCCGGCTGATTGAAAATGTGAAGCTCGACTGGAAACGCCGCCTGTCGCCTTATTCCGGTCAGTATGCGGAAGATTATTACTGGAGCCATGCTGGTTACGACGGTATCTATGAACACATCGCAACCCTTGAAAACGTGCGCTGCGACCTTGCCATTGCGCATGACTATTTCACCGCGCCCATAGCCGCCCGGCTTGCCGCTCTGTCCGGTGGCCGGTTTTCGGTGGACTGCCATGAGTTCTCCTATGAGCAGTACATGCATGACCCGAAATGGATCAGGCGCGAGCGGCCCTGGGTGCATGCGATGGAGAAACGGTTCCTGCCGGCTGCTTCTGTCGTGACAACCGTTTGCGACGGCATCGCGGATGCGCTTCAGTCCACCTACAAACTGCAGAAGCGCCCGGTCGTTGTCCGCTCGACCGCCTTCTATCACGATCTTCCCTTCCGGCCGGCCGGGGAAAGGATCGAGGTACTCTATCATGGCATCGTCTCGCCGATGCGCGGCCTTGAGCAGACCATCGAGAGCGTGAAGCTCTGGAAGCCGGAATATCACTTCGTGATCCGGGGGCCGGGACCAGATGACTATATTGGGTCCCTCAGGGCGCTGGCGGACCAGCATGGTGTAACGGACCGTGTACGGATCGATCCGCCCGTGCCGTTCAACGAGATGGTGCCGCGCGCCAACGCGGCCGATATCGGCTTTTTCGTGCAGCCTGATATTTCGCGCCAGAAACGTTTCACGCTGCCAAACAAGTTTTTCGAGTATGTCCAGGCCCGGCTGGCGCTGTGTGTCGCGGACTTGCCCGAGATGGCCCGTCTTGTGAAGGAACATGGGCTCGGAACACTGGTGCCTCAGATCACGCCCGACGCCATCGCGGCACAGATCAACGACCTGACACGCGAGAAGATCAATGCCTACAAGCAAGCCTCGATGACCGCCGCAATGACGCTGAGCTGGCAGAGCGAAGCAGATGTGATGCTCCGCGCTTATGGCATCGAACCCGCGCGGCCAAAGGAAATGGCGGCGACCTGAGCAGCTCTCTGGCGGTCATTCAGTTGGGGGAGCCTGCCACTGGTTTGGCATGAATGCTTGTCGCCTCGCGCAGGCGCCTTTATCCTGAAAGTGCAAGGGCCGCCTGATGACCATCTTCCGTATCACGACAATCGTTGGAGCAAGGCCGCAGTTCGTGAAGGCAGCCGCGATGAGCCGGGCCTTCGTCCGGCAGGGCCGCTTTGCCGAACGCCTGCTTCATACTGGCCAGCACTATGACTTCGAGATGTCGGACTCCTTCTTCCAGGACCTTGAGCTTCCGGCCCCGGCCGTGAACATGGGCATCGGCAGGCTTTCACATGGCGCGATGACCGGACGCATGATCGAGGCGATTGAGGCTGATCTTCTGGCCCACCGGCCAGACGCTGTGCTGGTCTATGGCGACACGAACTCCACGCTGGCCGGAGCCCTCGCGGCGGCCAAGCTTGATGTCCCGGTCATCCACGTTGAAGCCGGCATGCGGTCAGGCCGCCGGGAGGCGCCGGAGGAGATCAACCGCATCCTGGCCGATCATGCCAGCGACCTTTTGCTCTGTGCCAGCCGCAAGGCGCTTGAAAACCTTGAAGCGGAAGGACTGGCCGGCAAGGCAAGGCTGATCGGCGATGTGATGTATGATGTCACGCTGCATGCCAGATCCAGAGCCACTTGCGACAGCACATTGGCCGAGGCGGGCCTTGAGCCGGGAAGCTACGTCCTTCTGACGCTGCACCGCGCCGAAAACACGGGTGAGGCATCGCGCCTTGAAGCGCTCCTGTCCTTTGTGCGCAAGCTGGCGGATGGCCGCCCGGTTGTCTTCCCGGTCCATCCGCGTACGGATCAAGCCGTTCGTGCTCTGGGTGTTTCGCTTCAGGGGTTCCGGCTTATGCCGCCACTCGGCTATTTCGGCTTCCATGCGCTGCTCGCGGGAGCCTCGGAAGTCATGACCGATTCCGGCGGTGTCCAGAAGGAGGCCTATTTTCATCGCGTGCCGTGCACGACCCTGCGGGATGAAACCGAATGGACGGAGACGATTGACGCCGGCTGGAACCGGCTCTGGACCCGGCCGGTCTATATCACCCCGCGCCGGGATATCGAAGAGTATGGCAGGGGCAACGCGGCAGAGCTGGCCGTCACTGAAATCCTGCGCCTGCTCTCTGCGTGAGGGTCCGGGCTCGTCAGACCGGGGGGCGGATCGCTTTGCCGGCTACCTGAAACGCTGCTGCCGTATCTCCGCCATCTGCCGCCGCCAGATTTCGAGGCTCAGGAGGCCCCAGCTCTTGCGGCTGAAGGGCTGGCCGTTGTCGAAGGCGCGGCGCACGGCCTTCGGCTTGAGATAGGGCAGGTCGCCTGCACCGGCGCTGCCGAACAGGTCGCCGACAAGTTCGCGCAGGTCGCTCCTGAACCAGCCGGCCAGCGGCACGGGAAAGCCCATCTTGTCGCGGCGGCCGGAAATCTCCGCAGGCAGAACAGTCCGGAAGGCTTCCTTCAGCATCTGTTTGGACCGCCCGCCGGAGAATTTCACATCAGCGGGTGCCGTTGCGGCAAACTCGACCAGCGGATGATCGAGAAAGGGCACGCGGGATTCAAGGCCATGTGCCATGCTCATACGGTCCTCGACATGCAGCAGAGCCGGAAGGAGGTGCTTGAAATCGAAATGTGTCATCTTGTCGAAATAGGCTTCCTTGCCGACATTGCGGCCATGGAAGGCGCACCGGAAGGCTTCAAAAACGTCTGCAGACGGAAAGTCGCCCCACTCGATTTCCTCCTTCATGTCGACCGAGCGGTTGATCAGGCGGAAGTAGCGTGCATCGAGTTCGTCAAACAGGCCCTCGGCCCAGAATGTCTTCAGCAGAGGTTTGTATTCATGCAGCATCGGCAGTTGCGGAACAATGGATTCAATTGTCACGACGAAGTTGCCGTTCTTGTAGGTGCCGTCGATCGCGGCTTTGATGCACTGCTCGAAATAGGCGATGATGTAGCGGGCATAGCCGCCAAAGATCTCGTCGCCGCCCTGTCCGCCGAGCACGACTTTCACCTTCGAGGCGGCAAGCTTTGCCGTCATGAACTGCGGGAAGGCACCCGGCCCGGCAATCGGTTCGTCGAGGTGCCGGATCACATCGAAGATGTGCGTGCGGAAATCGCCGGACGTGAGCGCGGCCTCGTGCAGGTCAAGGCCGCCCGTTTCCGCCACGATGCGGGCATACCGGCTCTCGTCAAAACCTGCCAGGCCGCGGAAGGTGCCATGGAAGGCAGCCGTGCGGCCCGCCTGCTGGCGCGCGGCCAGCAGGGCAATGAGGCTCGAGTCGATGCCGCCGGAGAGGTAGCTGCCGACCTCGGTATCTGCCCGCAGGTGCAGCCGGACCGAATCTTCCGTCAGGCCGGTCAGGCGGTCGTGAAACCAGCCGGCGCTGCGGCCGCGATCTATCGTGTACTGAACATCCCAGTAGCGCACCTCGCGTACGCGGCCGTTCTCCACGATCAGGTTGTGTGCGGCCGGCAGCTGTCGGATGCCTTTCACCAGCGTATCGCCCCCCAGCGTGAACTGGAAGGTCAGGTATTCCGCCAGCGCAGCCGGGTTGACCTCGATTTGCGGCAGGAAGGGCAGGATGGCCTTGATCTCGGAGGCGAAGTAGAGATGGCTGCCGATCTCAGCATAGTAGAAGGGCTTGATGCCGAACCGGTCGCGGCTGGCGAACAGCCGGCGGCTGGCCGGATTCCACAGGGCATACGCCCACATTCCCCTCAGATGCAGGGGCGCGTCATCCGCCCACGCCTCATGCGCTGCGAGAATGGTTTCCGTATCGCTCCGTGAACGGAAGGCCCGGGCGGCTTCCAGCTCCGCGCGCAGTTCGGGATAGTTGTAGATCTCGCCATTGTGCACGATCTGGCAGCCATCGCTGCCGGCCATCGGCTGGGCGCCGCTGTCTGAGAGGTCGATGATCGCCAGCCGCCTGTGGGCAAGGCCCGCCGTGCCCGTCGGGTCCAGCCAGACGCCCTCGCCATCCGGCCCCCGGTGCGCCAGCCGGGCCGCCATCACGGCCAGCCGCGCCTTCAGCTCCGGAACCGGGCTGCCATCCAGCGAGACGATGCCTGCAATGGCGCACATGCTGCGTCAGGCGGGCCTCAGCCGGCCAGCCTCCAGCACATAGCGCTCGCCTTCGCGCGGGCAGACGAGGTCGGCGCCCAGAACTTCGCCGGCCTTCGACACCCAGCCGATCCGTTTCGCCGGCACCCCGGCCATCAGTGCGTAGGCCGGCACATCCTTCGTCACCACCGCCCCGGCAGCGATGAAGCAGTATTCGCCCAGCTCCGTCACGCCGCCCGGCGCACCGCACACGATCGTGGCGTTCGCCCCGATGGTCGCGCCCCGGCGCACCAGGGTCTTGCCGAACTCGCTCTTGCGATTCACGAAAGCCCGCGGCGTCAGCACATTCGTGAACACGCAGGATGGTCCGCAGAACACATCGTCTTCCAGCGTCACGCCTTCATACAGCGCCACGTTGTTCTGGATCTTGCAGCCATTGCCGACCGACACTTTCGGCCCAACCATCACGTTCTGGCCCAGCGAACAGTCCGCGCCGATCCGGGTCTGCCCCAGCAGGTGCACGAAATGCCAGATCTTCGTGCGCGGGCCGATCTCGACGCCCTCATCGATGATGGCCGTCTCATGGGCCCACCAGGCCGTGTTGCTCATATCCGGTTTCCTGAGTCAGTCGGGCGCGCGGCCCACGGGTTGCCTTGGCATTACAGAGCCTCTGATCGGTGCGCAAGGCGCCCGATCATGTGTTGCGGCGGCGGGCCGGCGGCGGGAGGGCGCTGACGGCGATCCGCCGCCCCAGCATCTTCACCGGGTTCCACACCATGGCGCGTGCCAGGCTTCCCAGGCTTGCCGTCCGGCGGGCCTGCACACGCCGGCGGTCCTCCCAGACCGGGCCAAGGCCACCAAACGCCTCTGCCAGCCCTTTCATCGCATCTGCGAACCGGCCGGTCATCAGTCCACGGAGCAGAATCGCCGCTGTCAGGGCCACATGGCCGGGCAGGGTGAGGACCAGAAGGGGCGCCGGCATGCATTTCAGATACACCCACAGCCGGTTGCGTGTGCCATGACGCACGGCAAAGCCGGATACCTTGTCCGACAGCCCGCCGCCGGCATGGGCCACCACAGCGGATGGCAGGAAGACGCAGTCGCCGCCCTCCAGCCGCAGGCGGAAGCCAAGGTCCACATCCTCGCAGAAGCAGAAGAGCCTCTCGTCGAAGCCGCCGGCGGCGAGAAATGTCTCGCGGTGATAAACGGCGCTCGCCCCGCAGGGGGAAAAGCACGTGCCCTCCGGCGGCAACTCGGCGGCCGGGCGGCGGTATCCGCCACGCCAGGGAATCCCGAAGATCAGGTAATTGTCCCCGGCCCCATCGAGCTTTGTCTCATCATGCATCCACAGCTGGGTGCAGGCGAAGCTGGTCACGCCGGGGTGGCGCAGCGTGCCCGCCAGCACCTCGGCCAACCAGTCCGGCCGGGCCGCCGCGTCCGGGTTCAGCAGGGCCAGCCAGCGTCCCTTCGCCTCAGCCGCCGCCAGATTATTGCCGCGCGCAAAGCCATGGTTCTCCGCTTCCCGCATCAGCCGGAACGCGGGCAGGCCGCTCGCATCCAGCCCGTCCACCGAGCCGTCGGAGGAGGCATTGTCGAGCAGGATCACCTCAAAGCTGCGATACGTCTGCCGCTTGAGGGAGTCGAGCGCGCCCTGCACATAGGCCCCGCCATTAAAGTTGACGATCAGCACGGAAAAATCGGGCGTCTCGGTCAAGCCAGGGCTCCTTGCAGCTGCGCCCCCGTGCTTAGGGCGGCAGGTATCGCGGCGGCAAGCGGCCCGGCGTGTCTAGCTTGAGGAAAACTGGCGCAAAAGTTTACAGACCGCGCCTTTACGGCCCTCTTCTTGCAGTGCAAAAGACGCTTGCTGTCCACCGCAGCGCCCCCATATACTCGCCGTGAGCATAAGGGCTCACGCTGACACCGGAGTGTGCCTCCCTTGTTGCTGACCATGCTGAAGGCCAAGCTTCACTCGGCCACCGTCACCCAGTGCGACCTTCACTATGAAGGCTCGGTTTCGATCGATCAGGACCTGCTCGAGGCCTCCGGCATCCTGCCGCACGAAAAGGTCGACATCTGGAATGTCACCAACGGCGCCCGCATCCACACCTACGCCCTCGAAGCCCCCCGCGGCTCGAAGACGGTCGGCGTCAACGGCGCCGCCGCCCGGCATTTCGCCGTGGGCGATACGGTGATCATCGCCGCCTTCTGCGGAATCGACGCCGCTGAAGCCCGCCAGCACGCTCCCACCGTCGTGCTGCTCGGGCCGGGCAACGAGATCAAACGGCCGTCCTGACGGGGGCCTTCCCCATCACCTCCGCAATGATCGCGAACGAGCGGCGCCGCTTGTCCTGGTCGTACATGTCGGAAACGATCATGAGTTCGTCCGCCTGCGTGCGTGCCAGCAGTTTCTCGATGCCGCGCTTCACCGTCTCGCGCGAGCCGATGATCGCGACGTCCAGCATTGCCGCCGCGCGCGCCTTCTCCGCCGGTGTCCAGTAGGTATCGATATCGTCGATCGGCGGCTGCATCAGCCGGCGCTCGCCGCGCACCAGGTTGGCGAACGACATCTGCTGCGAAGTCGCCAGATATTTCGCCTCCTCGTCCGTCTCCGCCGCGATGATGTTCACGCCGATCAGGGCATAGGGTTTCGCCATCTTCGCGTTCGGCTTGAAGCGGTGCCGGTAGATCTCCAGCGCCTCGTCCAGCGCCTGCGGCGCGAAGTGCGAGGCAAAGCCATAGGGCAGGCCAAGCTCGGCCGCCAGCTGCGCCCCGAACAGGCTGGAGCCCAGGATCCACAGCGGCACATTCGAATTCGACCCCGGCACCGCCTCGATCCGCTGACCCTCCTTCACCGGCCCGAGCCACAGCTGCAGTTCCACCACATCCTGCGGAAACCGCTCGGCCTCTTCCGGATGCACCCGCAGCGCCCGTAGCGTCAACTGATCCGTACCCGGAGCACGCCCGAGGCCCAGGTCGATCCGCCCCGGATACAGCGCCTCCAGCGTGCCGAACTGTTCGGCGATGATGTAAGGAGCATGGTTCGGCAGCATGATGCCGCCCGCACCCACGCGGATCGTCTTCGTGCCCGCCGCAATGTGGCTGATGACCAGCGAGGTCGCCGCCGTGGTCACCGCGGCCATGTTATGATGCTCGGCCACCCAGAACCGCTTGTAGCCCAGCGCTTCGGCATGCTGAGCCAGCCGCCGCGCCTCGTTCAGCGCATCGGCGCGCGTGAAGCCTTCCCGCACGCGGCCGAGTTCGAGGATCGAGATTTCCGTCAAGGCGGGCTCCTCAGCATCTGGGCTCCTTCAGATAAGCCGGCCCGCCGTGCGAACCAAGGGGGCTAGAACCCCGCCGGTTTGGCCAGTCCTTTCGGCGACAGGCAGATGGCCTTGAAGCGCACCCCCATCTCGCTGGGGTCGATCAGCCGGTTGGCTGCCGTATACACCGCTTCGGCCTGGTCCGGGTTGGCCTTGATCAGCTGGCCCAGCCGGGCCTGCGCGCCCAGGCCCAGAAGGAACATGCCCTGCGGCGTGGGGCCTGCCACATCCAGGCCGGCCGCCGCCGCCAGCCGCGCGAAGCGGCCGAAATCGACATCCACGGTCAGGTCGCACAGGCCGGGTGTCTCCAAAGGCGAAACCTGCCGCCCGTCGCGGTAGGCGCGCAGCGTATCGCCCGGCGCGCGGTCATCGGGGCCATAGTCGATAAACAGTGTACGGAAGGCTTCACGCCGCGAGGCGAGGTCGGCGATGATCAGGTCGAGGCCGCTCTGCACTTCCACCGCTTCCCCGGCCAGCGCGGCGCCCTGCGGCGGGCGCGGCTCATCTGCGGCAAGGCCAAAGGCCAGATGGCCGTCCCCGTTCAGCCCGACCACGCATTCCCGCCACTGGCCATCCGCCTTGCGGAACTGGCGGGCGGGCAGGCAGTCGAGATATTCGTTCGCCACCAGCAGCATCGGCCCGCCGGGCACGCCGGCAAGGCTGGGCGCAAAGCCGGGCCGGTATTGCGCGAACAGCTCTGCCAGCCCTTCGCGCAGCACCGGGCTCGGCTCCACGAACGTCAGCTGCATCGCCTCCAGGAAGCCGGCCCCGCCGGTAGTGGCGGCAATCCGCAGCGCGTCCAGCATCAGCTGCCCGCGGCCGGGCCCGATTTCCACCAGCCGGAAAGCCGGCGGGCTGCCCAGCGCGCGCCATTCATGCACCAGCCACAGGCCGATCAGCTCGCCGAACACCTGGCTCGTCTCCGGGGCCGTGATGAAGTCCCGCCCGACGCCGGGCCGGGTCGTGTAATAGCCGTCCTGCGGGTCGTGCAGGACGAGTTGCATGTAGGTGGAAAGAGGGATCGGGCCGCCTGTCCGGATCAGGCGCACAAGCCGTTCTTCGAGAGTCATTCCAATAGTCAGCCCCAGCTATGGCGTCTCAACGCGCCTTCGCCGGTACCAGATAGGCCGCACCGAATATCCCGGCCAGTAGGATCAGCACCCAGGACGAGACAGACGTGAAGTCATACACAGGTTGGTTGCGGTAAACCCAATGCAGGCCGACATGGATGACGGCAAACACGCACATGCCGTAGCGCACCGATATCCGGCGTGAGAACTCGGCATAGAACAGCATCGCCAGCACCACCGGCACATGCGCCCACAGGAAGATCTGCTGGTCAAACCCGCCGATCAGGCTGAATGTGCGGCGGCCCTGTAGAAGGATCGAATCCAGCTCATGCGTGACAAGACACGCGGCGGTCAGCCGGTAGAGGCTCTCTGATCGCATTTGCGCGTCCCTCCCCAGGATACTGCGCGCATGGCCGGTAAGGAACTTTACCTAATTGTGTATCTATACCTGTTTTTCTTTGGCTTTCAATGCGTTCCAGATCAGCCAGGCGCCGCCGATCCACATCGGGGCCGAAAGGATCATGCCCATGGTCAACCCCTCGGGGAGTCCGCGCACGAAGGAATCGGGCTCGCGGAAGTTCTCGGCGACCGACCGGCCCACCCCGTACAGGATCAGGAACAGGCCCGCGACGAGGCCCGGCCGCTTCAGCGCGCCGAACTTCCAGACCAGGATCGACAGCAGGATCAGGGGAATCCAGCCCTCGAGCAGCGATTCGTAGAGCTGGCTCGGATGACGGGCCACCTCATCGCCCCGGTATACCCATTCTCTCGCCTCCCAGTTGTAGGCCGGCGGGGTCGAGCCTGGCACATAGCCCTCCGGGAACACCATCCCGACAGGGCTGTCCGTGGGGCGGCCGTAGAGTTCGGCGTTGGTGAAATTGGCGATCCGCACCAGGCCGATGCCGATCGGGGCGGTCACGCCGGCAATGTCGCCGACAGACAGCAGCTTCACCCCCCGCTTTGCCGCAAACCACCACAGCACGATGGCCACCCCCAGGATACCGCCATGGAAGGCCATGCCGCCATCCCAGATGCGGATCATCGACAGCGGGTCGGCTGACAGCACCTCCATCTGGTAGGGCACCATGTAGAACAGCACATAGCCCAGCCGTCCGCCCAGGATGATGCCGAGGATGATCCAGAACATCAGGTCGTCCAGCCCGTCGCGCGTCAGGGGCGGCTCGCCGCCCCACAGCGCCGGGCGCTTCAGCATTTCGGTTCCATACCACCACGCCCCGGCAATGCCGCCGATATAGCCGAGCGCATACCAGCGCAGGTGGAACTCGCCGAGGCCGATGAAGCCGAAGTCGATGGAGACGAGCGCCGGGCTCCACTCGGGAAATGCCCAGGCAGTGATCTGATGAAGGTAAACGCCGAGCGTGGCGAGAAGGTCGGTCATGCGGCGTCTTTTCCCTGTCTGGCCGGCGCCTTATCTGATAGGCCACCAGCACACCCGGCGCGAAGGAGTAGCCGCATGGCAGGGACAAATCCACTGCTTGATGACATTGCCGCCCTGATGACCGGCGCGCTCGGCGCGGCCCGTGCGGCCGGTGAAGAGGCGAAGACGGCCGCACAGGCGCGCGTGCGCGCGCTGATTGCCGACATGGACCTCGCTGGCCGTGACGAAGTCGAGGCGCTGAAGGCCATTGCCACCGCCGCCCTCGACCGCGTGGAACAGCTGGAGGGCCGTCTCGCCGCCCTCGAGGCGGCCCAGGGGAAATCCACTGTTTCCTGATCCCTCGCTGCAGAACCCGGTGGACAAGTCTGCCGCGCGCCCTTTCATCGGTAATGGATTTGTTAAGCGAATCCTGTCCCACCTTGTGCAAACCGATGCGGAGGCGCCCGTATGAGCCTGACTATCGACCGCAGCATGGAGTTTGAGGCCGACCCGCTCGACAGTGTCGAAGCCGTGCTCGAAGCTCTCGGTTGGCCCTGCGACCGCGACGATGAAGGCACCCTTCAGGTGGTCGCCGAAACCCGCTGGGGCGACATGGGGGCCCTGTTCGCCTACCGCCCGGAGCCGTCCGCGATCCATTTCTCGCTCACGCTCGACGTCAAGGCGATGGCCGCCAGGCGCGCCGCGATTGCCGAACTCGTCATGCTCGCGAACGAGCGCCTGTGGATCGGGCATTTCGATTTCTGGGCCGAGGACGGCGTCATCATCTACCGCTACACCTTCCCGATGGAGGGCCGCGAGGAAGTCACCCAGGGCGAGGTGCGCGCCGTGCTTGCCGCCGCTGTCAGCGCGGCCGACCGCTTCATGCCGGCTTTCAATTTCCTTGTCTGGGCCGGCAAGTCGCCGCGCGAGGCGATGGATGCGGTGATGTTCGAAACCCAGGGCGAAGCGTAAGGCCACCATGCCGGCTGCCGCGCCGACCCTTGCCCTCATCGGTGCCGGCCGCATGGGCAGCGCTCTCGCGCGCGGCTGGCTCAGGGCCAAAGCCAAGCGCCAGATCCTGATCGCCGAGCCGCGCCCCTCCGGGGAAGTGCAGGGCTGGGCCGCTGAAGGCCGCGTCCTGCTTAATCCGCCCGCGCAGGCGGCCACCACTCTGGTGCTCGCCGTCAAGCCGCAACAGTTCGCCGCCATCGCTGACTCTGCGAAAGCCTTTGCCGGGTCCAGAACGCTGGTGGTCTCGATCATGGCCGGTGTGCGGATCGCGCAGATTTCCCGGCGCCTGGAAACGAATCGCATCGTGCGCGCGATGCCGAACACGCCGGGCTCAATTGGCAAGGGCATCACGGTCTTTGCTGCCGCGCCCGGCCTTGCCGCCTCTGACCTGAAAGCCGCCGAAGCCCTCCTCACTCCGCTGGGCGAAGTGCACGGCCCTGTGGACGAGTCGCTGATGTCGGCCGTCACCGCGCTCTCCGGCAGTGGCCCGGCCTATCTCTTCCTCCTCGCCGAAGTGATGGCCGAAGCGGGCGAGGCCGAAGGCCTGCCGCGCGCGCTCGCCCGGCAGCTGGCCCGGCGCACTGTCGAAGGCGCCGCTGCTCTCCTGGCCGCCAGCGGCGAAGACCCCGAAGCCTTGCGCCGGGCAGTCACTTCCCCCGGCGGCACCACCCAGGCAGCCCTTGACATCCTCATGGACACGGGTGGGATGCCCCGACTGATGAGAGAAGCCCTGAGAGCCGCCGCCGCGCGCGACCGGCAGCTCTCCAGAGAGGCAGACTGAACCCCGGGAGGCTCCGCCTTGGCGGCTGCGGACAAGATCATCGAGAAGGGGCTGAAGGCTGCCCTTGAGCTTGCCGCCACGCGCGCCTGGACGGATATTCCGCTGGCGGACATTGCCGCGAAGGCGAAGCTCTCGCTGTCCGATTTCCACGGCGTCGCCTCGCGCGAGGATCTCGTCGAAGCCCTCGATGGCTGGTTCGACAAGGCCATGTCCGCTGAAGGCGTGCCGGACGATACCTCGCCCCGCGAGCGCCTGTTTGAAGTCATCATGCGGCGCTTCGAGGCGATGGAGCCCTGCCGCGCGGGCCTCACCGAAATCCTGAAATTCCGCGAGACCTCGCTCACCCACCTCGTGCGCCTGCCGCAGCACCGCCACGCCACCGCCGCCTGGGCGCTCGCCTCCGCCGGGCTTGACGATGACACCGGCGCGCCCGCCAGCCTGAAACGTATCGCCATCGCCTTCGTCATCGCGGAAACCGAGCGTGCCTGGCGCAAGGATACGAATGGCGACTTTGCCCTGACCATGGCCGCGCTCGACAAGGGCCTGCGCCGCGCCGAGGACCGCCTCGGCCAGTTCCGCCGCTTCACGGGGCGCAAGACCCCGGATACTCCGCCAACTGAGGAAACACCTGAATGAGCCGGCCCGGACTGGATACAAACCCCCTCGAACTCGGCCCGGAATGGTTCAATGAGCTCTTTGCCGAGATCGGCATCGATGCTGAAGTGAAGGGGCTCACCTCCAAATCCATCGGCACCGGCCAGATCGGCGAGAATGTCCGCTTCGTGTTCGACTATGCCCGCGCCGGGGCCAATGCGCCGAAAACCCTCGTCGGCAAGTTTCCGTCCGCCAACGAAACCAGCGTCGCCACCGCGAAGCTGCTGAATCATTACAAGCGCGAAGTGATGTTCTACCGCACTTTCCCGAAAGTCGCGGGCCGCATCACGCCCGATGCGCTGTACACGGACTATGACCCCGAAACCAACCGCTTCGCCCTGATCATGGAAGACATGGCTCCGGCAGAGCAGGGCGACCAGCTGAAGGGCTGCGGTGTCGAAGAGGCAAAGCTCGCCATGGAAGCCGCCGCCGTGCTGCATGCCGCGCACTGGCAGGATCCCGTTCTGGATGAGCACGACTGGCTTCAGGGCTCCGCCAAGGCGCCGCCGCCCGGCCTCGGCCCGGAAATGGTCGCAGCCCTCTGGGGCGGCTTCAAGGAACGTTACGCCGCGCATATCAATGCCGACCAGATCGAAGTCGGCGACGCCTACGCCGCCAGCCTCACTAAATGGGGCGACCAGTATCAGGGCCCGTTCGCGCTCACGCATTCTGACTACCGCCTCGACAACATGCTGTTCGGCAAGCCCGGTGCCAGGAAGCCGCTCGCCGTCGTCGACTGGCAGACGGCAGGGAAGGGCGCGCCCGCCAATGATATCGCCTATTTCATCGGCGCCGGCCTCACGCGCGAGGATCGCCCGAAGCACGAGCACGCCCTCCTGCGCCACTATCACGAAGCGCTCAAAGACGAAGGCATCACGGGCTACAGCTTCGATGATCTTTACACGCACTATCGCTGGTTTGCCTTCTACGGCATCTCGGTCGCCTTTGCTGCCGCGATGATTGTCAAGCAGACGGAACGTGGCGACGAAATGTTCCTCACCATGCTGCGCCGCCACTGCGCGCAGGTGCGCGACAATGGCAGCCTCGACCTCCTGAAGGGCCTCGCCTGAGCCATCGCCTCAGCGGCGTCCGCGCCCCATCGGGTTCCCCGCCCGACCGGCAAAATGCACCATGATGTCGCGCCGGGACTCGATCGCGCTGCAGGCCTCGGGCGAGACGTCCATCACACCCATCCGGGTCTGCAGCACGCCCGTGCTCTGATAGTCGCCGGTCTGCTGGATCGTGCCGCTCAGGTTGCGTCCGGCCTGTGCCAGGCAGGCAGTGTTCCCGGTGCCGGTCTGGAGGATCGTGCCGGTATTGTTCTGGCCGAACTGGCGCAGCGCGGCGTCATTCCCGCTTCCGGTCTGCGCGATCCCGGCGGCATTGCCGCGCCCGCCCTGGAGGATGGAGGCGCTGCCCGGCACACCCTGGGCTGAGGCGGCGGCAATCAGGTTCAGGCCGGCCAGCAGTATCCCTGCGGCCAGAATCTTGCGGTCGGTCATGGCTTTCGGTGTCCTAGGATTTGCGCACCACGCGGCAGACTTCGCCGCCGGCATCGCGCAGGGTCAGCACGGCGCGGTATCGCCCGCGCGGGATTTCGGCCGCGCCCAGTGTGGCGCTCCGGCCGGCCGCCAGTTCCAGCGGGCCGCCCTGGTTCACATCGGAGGATCCGCTGGAAGACTGCGCCGAAATCATGAAATCATATGATCCGTATACGGCGCGGCCGGCCTGTGCCACCGCTTCCAGGCGCAGGCCCTGCGGCGTGCGCGTGGTGCGGATGTCGCAGGCGGCGCGGGGGCTGTAGGCGGGCGCGGCCACGGGCGGCGCCGCCGTGTAGACCACCGGCTGGGTCTGTGCGGTGCAGGCACTCACCAGGGCGAGGGCGGAAAGCGTGACGAGTTTGTACATGGGGCTGCTCCGTGAGCCGGGCGCGAAGCGGGGGAGGCGGCGGCCTCCCCCGCTCGCGGCGCGTCAGTTGTATCCGCTCTGCACCACGACCGAGATGTTGCCATCGCCGCGCTGGCGCACGGTCACATCCTGGCCATTGCCCACCTGGATGATGCCCGAGGTGTTGTTCCAGCCGTCCTGGTCGGCCACCGCCCTGTTGTTCGTGCCGATCTGCGCGATGCCCGACACGTTGCCATAGCCGGTCTGCAGCGTATCGGCGCGCAGGTTGCGCCCATCCTGCCCGGTCACGGCGAAGTTGTTCTCGCCGATCTGTGCCGTGCCCACGCTGTTGCGCGTGCCATACTGGTCCATGCGCAGGAAGTTGTTGTAGCCGGACTGCACGCCGCGCGCATACTGGCCATTGCCGCTCTGCACGACGACCGTGCCGTTGCGTGATCCCTGCTGGGCGGCTGCGGCGCCGTTATTATAGCCCGACTGGTCGATACGCACCCGGTTGCGGGGGTCTGCATGGGCCACGCCCAGGCTGAAAACGAGCAGGGCAGCGGCAGCGGTGGAAAGTAAACGGTTCATGTTCATACTCCTGTGTTGCGTCTTGCGCCTGGGAGGAAACAGCGCTCTGACACGCACAGGAATGACGCGCTCGCTCTGAACGCGGTTTGAACGGGCGGTTCAGGTTTGTTCAGTCTTGACACCTGTCTCAAGGCAGGCGTCCGCAGCCCCAGACGCAACATTCAACCCGCCTCCCGCGCGGGAGGTGAAGGCCGCAACCATCCGTCTGCGGAGGAGTTATGCAACAGCCTGAGAATAAGATCCTGTGCAGAATCAGGGCCATGCAAGATAATCACGCAAACTTGCGCAACACCTTCTGAACCATGCCTATACTCCGGCCATGGACCAGACCGCGCCCCCGCCGCAGACCACGATGCTCGCTGAAGCCGAAAGCCTCATCGGCTGGCTGATCGTCCAGCTCGAGGAGTTGCTCGCGCCGGGTATCGTCCGTTCACGGCCTGTCCTCCTGCAGATCTGCCGCCACTTCCTGCTGCCCGCGGAAGCGGCGCTCCGCCGCATCATCCATCTCATCGCCGCAAAGCTCGAGCCGGAAGCCCCAAAGCGCACTGCAATCCTCCCCCGTTCACGGGGGAGGTGCCCCGAAGGGGCGGAGGGGGAACGGCAATCAGACCGCACCCCGCTCTTCTGCCTCACCGAGCCGCTGCCCGGTGGCCGCGGTCCGCGGCGCGCCCGTATCCCGCCCGGCAAGGAGCCGCGCATCCGCAATTTCGACGATCCCGTCATTCAGCCGCCCGTGCGCCTGCCGCCCGATACGTCGGCTTACGAAGCCCGCCTGCTGCGCCGGCTTGCCGCGCTGAAGGCGGCTTTCGCCCAGCCAGCCAGGGCGGCCCGCCGCCTGCAGCGGCTTGCGCAGCGCCTCATACCGGAAAAGCCTGTGCTCTCGCTCTGGCGCATCCCGGGCTACACGGCCCGCCCGATCACGGACAAGGGGCGTCAGGTCCTTGACGATCTCAACACTGCCGTCGCCCGCACCCGCACGGACTATCACGACTCCGGCTGAGACCACCGGCCCTTACGACGCTCTGTCCCCGGAAGGCATCCGCCTGTCCGGGCGCCGGTGCTGCGCGCCTTCCACATCAAGGGCAGGCCCTCGGGCCGGCGCCGCAAGGTCAGGGGCCGGGCTCAGCCCATTACGAAGGCGTTCAGCTTGTTGCCGTCCGGGTCGCGGAAATAGCCGGCATAGAACGTCTCTCCGCGCGGGCCGGGCGGGCCTTCACAGGTGCCGCCGAGGCTCAGGGCCAGCGCATGGAGCCGGTCGACCTGCGCCTTGTCCTTCGCCTGCAGCGCCACCATCACGCCGTTTCCGGCGCTCATCGGCTTGCCATCAAAGGGATAGGTGATGCCGATTCCGGCAGGACCGTCCGGTGTGCCCCAGGCGATGAAGGTGTCCGTGGTGAACATGCGCGGCGTGCCGAGTTCGGCGGCGAGGGCATCATAGAATGTTGCGGCACGGGCAAGGTCCGTCGTGCCGAGGGTCACATATCCGATCATTTTGGGTCCTCCTTGGGTCTGGAACAAAAACAGAACTTCTGAGTGCTGTCGAGTCGCATTTTGCCCCGCGCGTTTGACGGCGCGCCGGCGGCGCGCTTCAAACAACCGGCGACAGAGGAGCCGAGCCCCATGACCCTTCCCAATGCCTATGCGATCCGGGTGCACCAGACGGGCGGGCCGGAGGTGATGGTGGCCGAAGCCGCGCCGCCGCGGGCGCCGGGGCCGGGCGAAGCGCTGGTGCGCCAGACGGCGGTGGGGGTCAATTTCATCGACACCTATCACCGCACGGGGCTGTACAAGCTGCCCCTGCCGTTTGTTCCGGGCTCGGAAGGGGCGGGGATCGTTGAGGAGGTCGGTGAGGGCGTGACGCATCTGGGGCCCGGCGACCGGGTGGCCTATGTCGGGCGCGGCACTTACGCGACGCATTATACCGGGCGGGCGGCGGGCATGGTGGCGCTGCCGGCAGCGATCAGTGACGAGGAGGCCGCTGCCGTGATGCTGAAAGGCATGACGGCCTGGATGCTGCTGGAGGAAATCCGCCCGCTGCAGAAGGGGGAGACGGCCCTGGTCTGGGCGCCGGTGGGCGGGGTCGGCTCGCTGCTCACGCCCTGGGCGAAGCATATCGGCGCGCGGGTGATCGCGGTGACATCGAGCGCGGCGAAGGCAGAGCGGGCGAAGGCGCTGGGCGCGAGCGATGTCGTGATCGGTTACGACGATGTGGCGGAAAAGGTCCGTGAGCTGACGGGTGGCAAGGGTGTGGATGTGGCCTATGACAGTGTGGGGAAGATTTCGGCGGAGGCGTCGCTGTCGAGCCTGAAGCCGCGTGGCTGGTTCATTTCCTACGGCAATGCATCCGGGCCGGCTGATCCGATCCCGCCGGGGCGTCTGGCGGCGGGCGGCTCGCTGGTGATGACACGGCCGACGCTGTTCAATTTCACCGATACGCCGGAAGCGCTGGCGCGGGCCTCGCGGCGGCTGTTCGGCTTGCTGGCGGAGGGCGTGCTGGAGGCGGATATCGGCCAGCGCTTCCCCCTGAAGGATGCGCCCGAAGCGCACCGGGCGCTGGAGAGCGGGACGACGCGCGGCGCAACGCTGCTGATGCCCTGAGGCTCCTTGATTGTGCCGCAATCCGGGCGGAAGCTGCGCGCCTCAGGGAGGGATTGCAGATGAGACGTGTTCTGACGGTTTTGCTGGTGGCAGGGCTCGCCGCATGTGCCCATGATTTCCCCAGGCCGAAGACGATCGCGGAGATGCACGACTTGAACGACTGGCAGCACCAGCGCGGCGAGAAGCTGTACGTCGCGCTTGCCAATGATGTCAGCCGCATCGCCCGCAGGTCTGGCCGGGCGGCGACTCTCGCGCAGCTGGGTGAGGCCGGGTATGAGTGCCAGTATGGCGAAGCGCATCAAGACTATCCCGAGCCGATGGCGGTCTGCACCCGCAGCTTCGCCACCCGGGCCTGCCAGATGGACTGGGAAGTCACGCTGACGAGCGATCCGGAACGGGCGGACAGCGTGGAAACGACCGGTGTGGACTTCCGGCGCGACTGTGTGGGCACGGCTGCCGATTGGCCGGAGCCGGTCGAGTCCGCTATCGACAGCCAGCTCGCGCCGCCGCCTGCGCTTGAGCCTGAGCCAGGCTGACAGAGCTGCTGACGCCTGCTGGACGGGCGCGGGGCGATTGCTAGGTTGGCAATCGTTGAGGACGTGAAGGGGACGCCTGATGATTCGAACCATGATGGCCGCTGCAGCCTTGCTGGCGGCAATGCCAGTTGCAGCGGCAGAGACGCCGGCCGCGCCGCCCGCGCTGGTGGAGGCGATGAAGTATTTCTATGTCGTCGTACCGGCTGATGTGAACACCGGAAACCTGGCTACGGAAACGCGGCGCGATGCGGACGGCACGAACCAGCGCCATGTGGTGATTGCGTACATTGATGCCGAGGACGCGAAGACGGAAACGGTTGAAGCGGGCTTGGCCGAGCGGACGGAGGGACGCCTCGTCAACGGCGCTGATCTCTGGGCTGCGACCCGCGGCGATGTGATCTGGCGCACAAAAGCGGCGAATGCGGCGATCTCCAACACCTCGCGCGGCGAGCCGCCTGCGTTCTACATCACGCAGGGTGATGGCAGCATGGTGACGCAGGAATTCGATGGCGAGTTCAAGGTCGTGTTCTATCTCGATGCTGAAGAGGCCGACCGGGTGAAGACGGAAATGACCGACTTTCTGGCAACGCAGGGACAGTCTGCGGCCCTCAATGTGGTTGTGGCCGATTTCTCCAAGGTGATCGGGGCGATTCTGGATGGCAGGTTGCAGGCGGTGCGTATTGCATCGTCGCCGAGCGTGGTGCGCTGGTCGATGCAACGGGAAGCGGGGGCGGTATTGATCCGCGATTACAAGGGCGAGATGGACGAGGCGTTCGATGCTCTGGCAACTTTTGTGTTTGAATAGGGCGTAAAATGAAATTCCTTGTACTGATGGCCGGGATCGCGGCCCTTGCTCTGACTGGCAGCATTACCCCGGCGCGGGCGGAAGACGCCCCGCCGGCACAGGCCGAGAGCGCGGGACTGGCGGAGCTGCGCCGCGCGCTGGACGGGTTTCTGGTGATCCTGGCGATTGATCCGGAGAGTGAGAAAATCCTGCAGGTGAAGTCCGAGCCGGGCGGTGTCGAGATCGTGCGGCCGCTGGTCTATATTGATGCCGAGGCGGCGTATCAGGATTGGCTCGGCGGCGGGATACCGCAGGACTGGCCGGTGGTGGCAGCGAATGCGATCGACGTGATCTTCGAGACGCAGGGCGCCGCTGTCTGGATGGGGCAAAGCCATGACGCCGCAATGGCGCAGGCGCGCATCGACCAACCGGCGCTGTTCTATGTGACCGATGCGGAAGGCGAGCCCGTGATGCACAACTTTGAAACCGGCGCCCGCATGCCATTGTTTGTGCGCCATTCGGATGCGAAGCGCTTCCTGGATACAGCCAAGCGCAACCTTGCAGCAGGCGCGGGTGGTGCGCCGGATCTGGTCGTGTCGCATACGGACATGATGTCCACGCTGCAGGCCATCATCAGCGGCCAGATCATCGGTGTACGGCTGATTTCGCCGGAAGCGAACACGCGCTGGGCTGAGCAGAACCAGCAAGGCATGCGTTCGCTGATCGACTATGTGTCTGACGGCCAGGTGCTGATGCAGGAATAATCCGGCGAGTGACAGTCAGAGCCCCGCGGTGCGGATGACACGGCGCCCGGCGTCGATGTGAATCTCCGCCCCCTGGCGCCGTCCGCCGGCGAGCATGCGGCGGGTGAGGCGTTCGTAGTATTGCACGAAGTTCAGCACCCAGGCCCGGCGCTCATCCGTCAACGCTTTGCCGCGTGAGGCCATCAGGCTCTCCTCCTGTTCGAGGCGCCAGGCGGACACGCAGCCGAAATCCGGCGCGAGGATGTGCAGAAACCCGTCTGCCCTGTCCCAGAGCGCGGCATAGGGACCCGCCAGTTCCGCCTCCTGCGCGCGCCGCCAGGTTCGGTCTGTATCATCCGACGCCTCAACAGGGTTGATCGGCGGCGTGTCGGGCGCGTCCGGGTCCGGCAACACGCCCATCATCCAGCCTTCAATGGCAATCGCTGCCGGCCGCCCCCGGACAGTGCGCCACGCGCCGCGCGGGCTGCGGTCATCGCTCGCCTTGTCGAACTGGTGCAGGGGCGTCATCGTCTCCGGGCCGGCCGCCCGCAAGGCGGTGATCGTGGCCTCCAGCAGGGCCAGGTCGTGCGTGCCCGGCGGCCCGCGCACGGCGAACAGCGGGCCGCTTCTGGCTGCGCGGGCGCTGCGTTCGGCCCGCGTCAGGTAGACATCATCCAGGCTGAGGCCGGCGGCAGGGGCGGCCAGCGCGCGCAGCGCTTCGGCCAGCGCGGTGGATTTGCCGCTGCCCTGGGCTCCGGAAATGAAGAGGAGCGGAACATGGCCAGGCCTCGCCGCCGCGATATGGCCTTCGATCCAGCGCCGCACCAGCGGTGCAATTTCATGGGCCATGCCGGATCAGTCCGCAGGCGGAAGGTCAAGCAGCAGGGCCGGGTCGATATAGACATCGCTGTCGCGGTCACTGCTGACGGGATTGCGCCATTTCACACCCCAGTGCAGGTGCGGCCCGGAGGAACGCCCGGTATTGCCCGAACGGCCGATCAGCTCGCCCATGCTGACCGGCTGGCCGGCCATGACGCCCACTTCCGAAAGGTGCATGAACACCGAGACCAGGCCGTGGCCATGGTCGAGGAAGATCGTGCCGCCTTCATAATAGAGGTCCGGATCGGCCAGGGTGACGATGCCGGGGGCAGGGGCCAGGACCGGCGAGCCAACCGGGGCGGCAAAGTCGAGTCCGAGATGCACCGATTCCGAGCTGCAGGCCGCGCCGGTGGTTTTCGAAACGCCGGTATAGCGCCGCACCGGGCCGAAGGGCGAGGAGCGCGGCGCGGCCGAGGGCGGGGCGAAGCCGGCGGCGGCGCCGGGGCCGGCCTCGAAGGTGGCGAAGGCCGCCTGCTTCAGTTCCCAGCTGCGCGCGGCATGGGCTTTCTGTTCCGGTGTGCGGGCATCCACCTTGTCGCAGTCGACCCCGGTGACTGTCCGGCGTTCGTCCTGGCGCGGGGCGATCTCCAGCACGAGGTCGAGGTCCGGGCCGAGGATCGCAAGGCGGCCGGGGGCAAGTCGCGACAGCCCATGCTGCACATGGCCATCCGGCCCGGCTGTGAAATCGGTTCCGCCGATGCGGAACACATCGCCGGGGGCGCCGCGGCAGATGAGGATCCCGCCCTGCTTCAGGATGCCGCCGCAGCGGGCCGGCTCGCGGGGAGGGTCCGGTTCCGGTTCCGGTTCGGGCGCCTGCAGTTCCTCAGGGGCGGGTCCGGCCTCGGATGCGGCCAGCGGCGGACCTTTGGCGGTGGCCACCGAACAGGCTGCCGCCAGCAGGAGCGTCAGGAGGCCGGCCAGCGCCCTCACGCCGGCTCAGGCTTTCGGCGGGGTGAGGCGTTTCGAAGCGGCCTCGGCGTCCCAGTAGGCTTCCTGCAGGTCGACGCTCCAGTAGCGCAGCGCGCCGAGCGGGATCTGCCGGCCGGTCACCGCGCAGGTGACGTAAGCGCCCGGCGACAGGATCTCGAAATCCGCGTCGCCATAGCGGATGCGGGCCTCGCCGCCCTGATGTCCGGATCGTGTCAGCATGTCTGCAACCATGCCAGAGGCCGGGCGGGAAGAAAAGTGAAACCGTTCATAAGTTTCTGCTTTGTTCTATGGAACAAATGGTGTACATGAGGCTCAGGCATGGCAATCGGGGGCCTTGCCAAACCGGCCCCCATGGTAGACCAAAGGAGACGACTCGTGACCAAACCCGTTCTCACTCTCGTGGACAAGGAAACCGGCGTGGACAAGCAGAAGGCCCTCGAAACGGCGCTCGGAAATATCGAGCGGTCTTTCGGCAAGGGCTCGGTGATGCGCCTCGGCGAGAAGAAGACGATGGACATCGAGGCGGTCTCCACCGGCTCGCTCGGGCTCGACATCGCGCTCGGCATCGGCGGCCTGCCAAAGGGCCGGATCATCGAGATTTTCGGGCCGGAAAGCTCCGGCAAGACGACCCTGTCGCTGCATTGCGTGGCCGAGGCCCAGAAGAATGGCGGCGTCTGCGCCTTCATCGACGCCGAACACGCGCTGGACCCCGTCTATGCGGCGAAGCTGGGTGTCGATCTGGATGATCTGCTGGTCTCGCAGCCTGATTCGGGCGAGCAGGCGCTGGAGATTGCGGACACGCTGGTGCGCTCCGGCGCGGTTGATCTCCTGGTCATCGACTCGGTGGCGGCGCTGACGCCGCGGGCCGAACTCGAAGGTGAGATGGGCGATCAGCTGCCGGGCCTGCAGGCCCGCCTGATGAGTCAGGCGCTGCGCAAGCTCACGGGCTCGATCTCCAAGTCGAAATGCATGGTGATCTTCATCAACCAGATCCGCATGAAGATCGGCGTGATGTTCGGTAACCCGGAGACGACCACCGGAGGCAATGCCCTGAAATTCTACGCCTCCGTGCGCCTCGACATCCGCCGTATCGGCCAGATCAAGGAGCGCGAGGAAGTCATCGGCAACCAGACGCGCGTGAAGGTTGTGAAGAACAAGGTCGCCCCGCCCTTCCGTCAGGTGGAATTCGACATTCTTTACGGGGAGGGGATTTCCAAGACCGGCGAATTACTCGATCTTGGGGTCAAGGCCAATGTCATCGAGAAATCGGGCTCCTGGTTCTCCTATAATGGCGAGCGCATCGGGCAGGGCCGCGAGAAGGCGCGCCAGTTCCTGAAGGACAACCCGGCTGTGGCCAACGAGATTGAAGACGCCATCCGGCGCAATGCAGGCCTGCTGGCAGAAGAGCTGCTGGCGGCGGGCATGGACGCTGGCGGCGAGGACGCCCCGGACGCCGCAGAAGGCTGACCGGCGCGCCGGATAACACCCGACAGCGGGCCGCCGGGCGTCCGGCCGGCCTGCGCGCCGGACCGGCTGACGGGCCTCAGGCCCGCCGCCCGGCCGGCAAGCTTCCGGCCTATCGATCTCCGGGCCGGAAGAGTCCCCTTTGCGGCGCGCCTTGTCTTGGCGGGCTGCAAAGGGGCCTTTATATCGCCTCTGTAATCTGCTGCCGCCCCGGCCGGGTGCGGCGGCCCATTCATGCGGGCAAGGACCAAGGCAAACGATGCAAGGCGTAAACGAGATCCGGGAGACGTTCCTCAGCTTCTTTGAGAAGAACGGGCATATGCGCCGGGCGTCCGCCCCGCTGGTGCCGCAGAACGACCCGACCCTGCTGTTCGTGAATGCCGGCATGGTGCCGTTCAAGAACATCTTCACCGGCGCCGAGAAGCCCTTCGCGCCGCGCGCGGTGACCGCGCAGAAATGCGTGCGCGCCGGCGGCAAGCATAACGACCTCGACAATGTCGGCTATACGGCGCGCCACCACACCTTTTTTGAAATGCTGGGGAATTTCTCCTTCGGCGACTATTTCAAGGACGAGGCGATCCGCCTCGCCTGGGAGCTGATCACCCGGGACTATGCGCTTGATCCCGCGCGCCTGCTGGTCACCGTCTATGCCGAGGATGACGAGGCTGCCGCGATCTGGAAGAAGGTCTCCGGTTTCCCGGAATCGAAAATCATCCGTATCCCGACGAGCGATAATTTCTGGTCGATGGGCGATACAGGCCCCTGTGGTCCGTGTTCGGAAATCTTCTTCGATCATGGCGACAAGGTCGCCGGTGGCCCGCCCGGCAGTGCCGATCAGGATGGCGACCGGTTCATCGAGATCTGGAACCTCGTCTTCATGCAGTACGAACAGCATGAAGGCGGCAGGCGGACCAGCCTGCCGAAGCCGTCGATCGACACCGGCATGGGGCTGGAGCGCGCAGCGGCAGTGCTGCAGGGCCAACACAACAACTACGACATAGACCTGTTCCGTACCCTGATCGAAGCCGGAGAGGCCGTCTATGGCCAGAAGGCGCAGGGCGACAAGACCGCGTCTTTCCGCGTCATTGCCGACCATCTGCGCACCTCCGCCTTCCTCGTGGCAGACGGCGTTCTGCCCTCGAACGAGGGGCGCGGCTATGTGCTGCGCCGGATCATGCGCCGGGCCATGCGCCATGGCCATATGCTCGGCGCGCGCGAGCCGCTGATGCACAGGCTGGTGCCGGCGCTGGTGGCAGAGATGGGCAGGGCCTATCCCGAGCTCGGCCGCGCGCAGGTTGCCATCGAGGCGGCCATCGAACAGGAGGAGGCCCGCTTCCAGCGCACGCTGGGCAATGGCCTCGCCCTGCTCGACAGGGCGGTGGGCGATCTGAAGCCCGGTGCGGCGCTGCCGGGCGATGTGGCGTTCAACCTGTCGGACACTTACGGTTTCCCGCTCGACCTGACGCAGGACATCCTGCGCGGGCGCGGGCTTGAAGTGGATGTCGCCGGGTTTGAGGCCGCGCTGGAGGCGCAGCGCGAGAAGAGCCGCGCGGCTGGCTTCTCCTCGGGCGATCAGGCTACGGACGAAATCTGGTTCGATGTGCGCGGCCGGCTCGGCGCCACGAAGTTCACCGGCTATTCGGGCATTGCCGGCGAAGGCCGGCTGGTGGCGATTGCCGCCGCAGGCGCGCTGGCCGAAACGCTGGTGGCCGGCCCGGCCGAACTGGTGTTCGACACCACGCCCTTCTATGCTGAATCCGGCGGCCAGGCGGGCGATCATGGCGAGATCATCTTCGAGGGCGGCGCGCGCTTCATCGTGCGCGACGTGCAGAAACGTGCGGGCGACCTGCACGTGCATATCGGCGAACTGGTTTCGGGCACGGCCCGCCTCGGCGCGAAGGCACAGCTGAAGGTCAATGGCGTGCGCCGCAGGCAGGTGATGGCAAACCATTCGGCCACCCACCTGATGCATGCGGCCCTGCGCAAGGTTCTGGGCCCGCATGTCACGCAGAAGGGCTCGCTGGTCGAGGCCGACCGCTTCCGTTTCGATTTCTCGCACGGGGCGCCTCTGACTCCGGCCGAGATCGAGGCCATCGAGGACGAGGTCAATGCCCAGATCCGCGCCAACATCGAAACCGGCATCCGCGTCACCAGCCCTGAGAAGGCGATCGAAGCCGGCGCGCTTGCCCTGTTCGGCGAGAAGTATGGCGATGAAGTCCGTGTGCTGTCTATGGGTGAACCGTCCGGAGACGGACGGCCCTATTCGGTCGAGCTGTGCGGCGGCACGCATGTCGAACGCTCCGGCGATATCGCCGTGTTCGCGATCCTGTCGGAAAGTGGCGTCTCTGCCGGCGTGCGCCGCATTGAGGCGGCCACGGGGGCCGAGGCGCTGGCCTGGCTGAAAGGCCGGGCACAGATTGCCGCCGATGTCGCCGAAAGCCTGAAAGTGCCGCTGAAGGACCTGCCGCGCCGGGTCGCCGCCCTCACCGAGGAGCGCCGCGCGCTGGAGCGGGAGCTTGCCGAAGCCAAGCGAAAGCTCGCGCTCGGCGGCGCAGGCGGTGCGCCGGCCGGCCCGGAAGTGATCAATGGGGTGAACCTGATGGCCCGCGTCGCCGAAGGAGTCGGCGGCAAGGACTTGCGCGCCCTCGTGGATGAGGCGAAGGCGAAGATCGGCTCCGGCGTCGTCGTGTTCGTCGGCACCGAGGGCGGCAAAGCCGGCGTCGCGGTCGGTGTCACCCCGGACCTGACCGCCCGGTTCTCTGCGGTCGAGCTGGTCAAGGCGGCCGCTGCGGCCGTCGGAGGGCAGGGCGGCGGGGGCCGGCCCGACATGGCGCAGGCGGGTGGGCCGGATGCAGACAAGGCCGGCGAGGCGCTCGAGGCGGTCCGGGCCGTGCTGAAGGGCTGAAAGCGGCGGCGGGAGGTTGGAGCATGCCCGCCGGATATTCAGCCACACCGCTCGCGAAAAAGCTTGGCTTCGCCGAAGGCGCCCCGCTCTGGGCAAAGGCGATGCCCGACAGCGTGCGCGCCGAAATCGAACAGACCGTCTGCCCGCGCTATGTCGCCCGGCCGTCGGAGGGTCTCGCCGCCGCGCACCTGTTCCACACCTCAGCCGCCGCGCTCGCCGCCGACCTTGAAAGGCTGCGTCCGCTGCTTGAGGCCGGCGGCATGGTCTGGGTCTCCTGGCCGAAGAAAGCCGCAAAGATGCAGACGGACATCACCGAGGACGTTATCCGGGCAGTGGCCCTGCCGATGGGCTTCGTGGATGTGAAAGTCTGCGCCGTGGACGCCGTGTGGTCCGGGCTCAAGCTGGTGATCCGCAAGGAATGCCGCTGAAAAAATCAAAAGATGGTCGGAGTGAGAAGATTCGAACTTCCGGCCCCTAGCTCCCGAAGCATGGGGGAATGCTTTGAAAACAGGGTGTTGGGTGTAAACCGCAGGGCGGGTAAGGCCTTGAAAGCATTGGGGCAGGCGGGCGGGCTGTAAACCGGATTCACGCCTTCTTGCGCGGCCGGACGCGGGCGGCAGCGGCGCGGGCGAGCTGGGCCTGGCTGCCATAGATCGCGCGCATCGCTGCGCCCTCGCCGGGCGCCCAGCCCATGCGGATTTCCATGTCGATATCGCTGGCGCCGTCCGCGTAGCCGCGCGTGATACAGGTGCCCCGGAAGTCATGCAGGTGTTTCTGCATCAGCGCCGCCTTGTCTCCGGCCGTCTTCAGCGTCTTTGCGGCGCGCACCTTCGCGGCCTCGAAGGCCTTGCGCAGCTGGCGTCCGTCCGTCCACGGATTGCCGTCATCGCGGCGGCAGACGCGCGCGTGCGGTGCGCCGCGCCGGCCGAGCGCCTTTTTCAGGGCAGGGGTCAGCGGCGGGCAGGCGGCACGCCTCCCGCCGCTCTTGTTGGTTCGGCGCACGATATGGCCGGCGCGGGCATCCACCTCCGCCCAGGTGAGCTCGACCAGGTCCTGCCGGCGCAGACCCGTGTGCCAGAGGATTTCGAGCGTGCGGGCGAGGCCGGGGCCGGCGGCGAGGCACAGGGCCTTGAATTCTGCCTCGGTGATCAGGATGTCGGCGCGGCCGGGGCCTTCGTCCAGATGCGCGATGCCGCGCGCCGCGTTGCGCGTGAGGCGTTCCTCGTCGACACCCCATTCGAGGATCCTGCCCAGCACCTGCAGGTGGATGTTCGCGGCGCGCGGCGTCGCGGCCATGCCGGCATGCCATTGCTTGATGCGGGCCCGGATGCCGGGCGCCTGCATCGCCTTCAGGCTGACCGGGCCGAAGGTGGCGACCGCCTTGCCGATGGCGGGGCCCCACAGCGCGCGCGTCGAGGGCGCAAGGCTGAGGAAAGCGGGGCTGGCGCGGAAGGCCGCGGCAAGGCCCTCGAAGGTGGCGGCAGAGGGTTTCGGGAAGGCGGTGTCCGACCAGGCCGCGGCGAGCGCGGGGGCGCCGGCGGATTCCGCCGCGAAGGCCTCGGCATCGGTGGTGCCCGCGAAGGCGGCGACCTGCGGCCCGCCCCGCCAGGCATACCAGAAGATGCGGGTTGCGACGCGGGAGCGCTTAACGACGCGGTGCGCGCCGGGCAGGCGCAGAGGCGCCTTCGGTGTGAGGCGCGGCGAGCCGGGCGTCGAGCTCGGCGAGTTCCTGGGCGATGAGGTCATCGGGGGCGTCCTCGTCATTGGCGGGCGAGGGCACCATCCGCGCCGGGGCGGCGCCGTCAAGGGCCGCGTCGATGCGGCGCCGGTCGAAGCGCAGCGGGCGCAGGGTGTGCGGCGCGACCTGCAGCGTGCGCGGGTCGAGCCCGGCAAGATAGGCTTTCGCCTGCTGCAGCGTCATCAGGCGGGGCGTCATGCGGCGAGGCCGGGCTCGGCGCGGGCGGGCGCCGGACCCTCTGCGAGGCGGCGCAGCTCGGCCTCGCGGCGGCGGTGCGCGCGATCATAGGCGCGGCGGGCGGCGGCGATTTCGGCGTCGAGGGCGCGGGCGGCCGACTTCACCGCCTCGAACCGTGCGAAGGCGGTGTCCAGATCGTCATCGCCGCCGAGAATGTCGGCCTCGCGGACGAACTGGCGCTTGCCGGTCATCACGCAGCGGGCATGCACGCAGCCGTGCTTTGCCCCGCGCGCGCGCGCGGCCGCGGCGGCAGAGCCGGTGACTTCCATCAGGCGCGGCGGGTCGCTGGCATGGCGGGTGATGATGTAGCGGGGCATCGTCTGGCCTTCACCGGATGGTGGCGCGCGGGACGGGGGTGCCGTCTGGGTGGGGGGAGCATCGGGCCCGCCCCGCGCGGCGCCCCGGGGACATGGGGCGCAGGTATCGTGTAACCGAAACGGTATTATTCGGCAAGAGCGAAATAAACCATTTCGGTATTTGCGCCTTCTCAATTGTTCCGTTTCGGATGGGCTATGTCCGGTTGTGGCCTTTGATCCGTCTGGTTAATCTCGCCACGGGTGAAGGGGAAAAGCATGTCCGGAAACGTAGCGAGCGCGGTTGCGGCGGTCATTCTGCTAGGTGGCGCAGCGGGCGGTATCATCTGGGCCACAAGCGAGGATGTCGCGCGCCAACAGGCCCGGCAGGCCTCGATTGAGCACGCTGCTGAGGGCGCGGCTGAGGCAAGTGCGATCATGGACAAGTATCTGACCCCGGAGGAACGCTTCGCCGGAAAGCGGGCAGACAATCTGGCGCGCATGATGCAGGATGAAGCCATCTTCGAAGCGCCGGTTTATGAAGCGGATCAGCGCGCCTGGCTTTATCACCTCGCTGCCCGGCTGATTGTTGACGGCCACTGTTCCCTTGCGGAAGTCAAAGCCCGCCCGCCGGAACCGGTACCCAGCACCGGCCACCTTCCCATGTATCAGGCCTTTTGCCCCGGAAAGTCTGGCGGAAAGGTGATCTATCTGTATCCGGCAACGCGCGAATATGCGGTTACTGGCGCGGACTGAATCCGGCGCTTTCTCAGCTCTCGCTGTCTTTGAGGCCCTGCAGCGTGGAATGCACGACGCGGCGGTGTTTCGGGTTTGATCTGAGGTGCCCGATGAGTTCGCGTTCCTCTGCTGACAGGCCGTCACCGTCGCGGATCAGGCGGCAGGGCGGAACGTCTAGGGCCTGAGCGATTTCCAGCAGCTTCTCGACTGTCACGCCCCGTTCGCCCGTTTCATACCGTCCGATCGTCACTGGCGTCGTGTTCAGCGCTTCTGCAAGCTGCTCCTGGGTCAGGCCAGCCTTCACGCGCTCCTCGCGGATCAGCAGGTGCGTATCCGCCGAGGGTTTCGAGTAGGGCTTTCTGGGCATGCCCAATGATGGCGCAGCCCCCGAAAAGGTAACATTACCCAATCGGTAGAAAATAACCGGCTGCAATTGACAGTGGGGCCGAATCACCTGAGCGAAAAATACCGAAACGGTTGTTTTGTAAACCGGAGAGGTTCACAGATGGTGAAAAATCCACCCGAAACGGCAATGCGGCTGCGATGGTACCAGCGCCTGCGCGGCCTCGCCAGCGAGGAGCTCGGGGCAGAGCTTGCCGTAACGGGCGTGGCGGTCAGCCGGTATTTCAGTGGCGCGAGGTCTCCGCGCCGCAAGGTTTCGGATCGGCTCAAAGCCCTCACGCACGGCGTCATTCATGCGGGCAATTATGCCGAAGAGGTGACCGCCCAGGAAGCGGCCGAGATGATGGCCGAGATCGAGCGGCGGGCCGAGGCAGGGGCCTTTCTGGGTGTGGCAATCCCTGGCGGAATTATGTCGGGTTCGCCTAATGCGGCGTCGATGGTGGCGATGTCAGCTCCAGCAAGGTCAGCAGACGGACCGCAAGAGCAATTGCCTCCTGCTGGGGCACAAAGAACTGCTGCACTGGGATCCGCTGATCCTGCGGGCCTAACTGTTCCAGGCGAAAGCCAATCCCTGGCTGACCTGCAACCGCGCCAACCCGCAGACTCACCGCGTCGGCGAGGTGCAGAATGACATCGCCGTTCTCATCGACAGCCCAGCCTTCGGCGTCGTTCTTAAATGGTTTTCGCACGGCAACGTTCCTTCTTCTTTGGACGGATAAGGGGATGTCAGCCTGTGGAGAGTCTGGCGCTGCTGCAATGCGCGGCAGCGCCAGTGCTCGCCGGGAGGCGGCGCATGGCTGAGCCGGGTTTCCTGATCGCGATGGCCGTGTGCGCCTATGTGCTGCGCGGCCTTGTCGATGCCAACCGCGAGGCGGCGATCTGCCGGGCCGAGAATGAGATCACGGGCAATGCCGCGCCGGTCTGGCCCGTCTGGGCGGCCGTCACCTGCTTCTGGCCGGTGCTGGTGGCGCAGCGCCTGATCACCCGCGCGCTGATCCGCTGGGATGCGTGGAATGCCCTGCGGGCCTGCCGGAAGGAGCGCCGCAATGGCTAGGGTCCGCTTCGCCATCCAGGATATCTGCCTCACCTTCTCGGTCTCGACCGATGCGGTCAGGGACGCGCAGGCGGTTTCTTTCGCGCCTCCTGTGCTGCCCGGATCAAACGCTGGCCGAGCTTCTGAGCCTCATTCGGCGTCAGCATCACCTGAACAGCGGTCTCCGGCCGCTGCATCACAACGTGCGCATCGGTCAGGTACTGATCGAGGCGAACCAGCACCGCGTCGGACCCCAGCGGCACGGCGTAGTAGGCGGCAAGGGGGCGAACCATGATCTGCCCCTCATCGTCGAGGATCCAGCCCTCTGCGTTCGTTTTCATCGCTGTGCTCCGTTTCGCGTTGGAAGTTCGTGCAACCCGAAAGTGCGGAGAGTCTGGCGCGGCGGTCAACCGATACGAAGAGGTGCCCCGTGGCTGACTGGTGTGACGACTGTGCCTGGCCGGAGGCCTGCGCCCAGGCGCGCGAATGTGCACGGCGCGAGGCGGGCGAGATCCGCAGCGAAGCGCTTGCTGAAGATTGCTCGCGGCTGTCCGCCGCTGGTGCGGCGGCCGCTGCGCCTGCGCCGTCGCTTGTGGGGGCCCAGCCTGCAGGCGAGGCGCAGTTCCGGCGGCGTCCCTTTGCCGGCAGCTTCGGGCTGGGCGTTTTCATCGTGGAGACCCCCACATGACCAAGCGCGCGACCTCCGCAAAAACCTCGATGGGCCGGGCCTCTGCGGCCGAGCGCGGGCCGGAGCTCTATGAAACCGACCCGAAGGCCGTGCGTGCACTGATGGCGCGCATGCCAGACTTCTTCGCGCCCAGGATGCGGCTCTGGGACCCGGCCTGCGGCCCTGGGGCGATCCTCGAAGTGCTGGACGAGGCAGGGTGCACGGTGCTCGGGTCTGACCTGCACGACTATGAGGCGCGCTGGCGGGCTGGCGCTCAAGTAGAGCGCCATTGGGGCCGCGACTTTCTTGGGTGGACGCCCCGCAGCGCCGCTGAGTTGCGGCCGGATGCGATCATCATGAACCCGCCCTATTCGATGGCGGATGCGTTCGTGGATCATGCGCTCACGCTGGTGCCGCGCGTTTTCGCGCTGCTGGAGCTGCGCTGGTTGAACGGCGTCGGGCGCGAGCGCTCGCGGCTGATCGATGGCGGCCATATCCACGCGCAGCTCTCATTTGACAGACGCCTGAACATGCATCGCGATGGGTATGACGGCCCCAAGAACCGGCAGTCCCGGCTGCATGCGTGGTTCCTGTTCATGGCAGATGCACAGGCTCCAGGGTCGCCCTGGGTGTCCTACCGCCTCAACCTGCCGCTGGGAGGCTGACACATGGCTGAGGGCAGTTCATCCGCCTACGGAAATTCCGCCGATCACACGCCGCAGGATATCCGCTGGATGCCGGGCCGCGACCCGTCGCGCAACTGGGCGATCACTCGGGCGCAGCCGGTGGCGAGCCTCTTGGTGGCGGGCACATTGTGGGGCTTTACCCGCTCCGTGCCGCCGCCGGCCGAGCTCGTCGGAAAGCGTCTGATCATCACGGCGGGTGTCGGCCATGAGGCCTTCCGGGACGCCGACGAGACAGGCTGGGCGGCGGTGGCGGCCTATTGCGGCGAGACGCTCTCGCCGTTCGATATCCCCGGCGGGCGCCATGCCATCTTCAAGCGCTGCGTGAAGACGCTGCCGGTGGGCATGAGTGTCGGCGCGGTGCGCCTCGCCGGCGCCTTCATCATCGACCGCATGATGGACGGCAAGGTGTATGCGAACCTGCGCAGCGGCGGGAAATACGGCCTCGGCCCCGGCGAGCGGGCGATGGGCATCTGGCGCGAGTTTGACGGCCAGCCCCTGGCGCAGCTGGAACGGATCACGCCGGGGCGCTGGATGTGGTGTTTCGATGCCGCGCATGAATTCGACCTCGACTTCCGCGTGAAGGTCAAGGGGTTCGGCGGCCTCTGGGATTACGAAAAAGGCTTGAAGCTGAGAGGAGCGCTCTGATGGCGTGGAAACCGAATTTTCCGCAGGCGCAGGCGCGCGGGGTGACGGTCAGTGCCCGGAAGGGTTTCGGGGCATCGCCCTATGTCATGGTGACACTGTGGCCGGATGTGCTCGCGGAGCTGGGCTGGGCGCGCGGCCTGCTGGTCGATGTTCTGGAAGGCTACGGCGAGGATGCGGGCCGTATCCGGATCGAACCGAACCTGCGCGCAAAGGCAGCGTCGGGAAGCGTGCGCGCGCTGAAGGCGGCCGGAACACGCGGTGACGGCAAATGCCTGCAGGTGCCGGTCAGCTGGCCTGCCTATGCATGGCCGTTCGGCGCCGTGCAGGCCCGGTTCAAGTGCAGCCCGGAAGAGGACTGGCTGATCATCACCATGCCGGAGCCGCCGCGCGCCGAGACCGAAGATGCAGCCGTTGAAAACCTGCATGAGAGGACGATCAAAGAGGTCCGCGTCGTGTGCGACCCGCCGGTTGCCCGGGACGATCAGGGCGCGAAGGAAGCAGATGATCTGCAGCCGGATGATACCGCCCCGCCCGAACTCTTGCCTGAAGCGCACCGGCTGCGCGAGATCGCGGACACGCTGACCGGCACCGCCTATCGCTACCTGACGGCTTTCCTGGCGCGCCGCGAGCTGAGCTGGGGCGATCTTCAGGCGCTCCACGACCAGGACGTGACCAGCAACACGATGCGCGTGCAGCTCGCCGCGCTGCGCCGCAAGATCGAGTTTGCAGGCTGGTCGCTGGAAGAGCGCGGGCCGAAGGTCGAGCTTCGCTACACGCCGCCTGCAGATCCCGCGTCTGCGCCGCCGCCGCCGCGCGTTCCGGCGCCGCCCGCGTCGGGCGTCCAGGTTCCGGACGGGGCGCCGGACTGGCTGAAGCCGGCGCTGGAGGCTTGCAAGTCTGCGAAGGGGCGCCTGGTGCTGATGAAGCTCGCGAATGAAGGCAGCCTCACCCTGCAGGGCGTGATCTACGCTTTCTCCCCGCCGATCAAGGAAGGCTATGCGAGCGTGCTGGTCAGCGAAGTGCGCCGTGCGCTCGAAGAGGCGGGCTGGTCGCTGCCGCATGATCCGGTGAGCGGCTACGCCGTGCATCGCAAGGCGCAGAGGGCCGGGGCATGAGCGGCGCGGCAAAGCCCACGCTGCGCGAGCGGCTCGACGCGGTGAAGGCACAGCTGACTTTCGGCGAGGTTGCCGTGGCGGTCGGCCTGAAGGGGCGCAGCCGCGATGGCTGGGAATGCCCGGCCTGCGTTTCGGACGGCACCCTGCAGGAGCGCAGCGATCACAAGGGCGGGCGCTGCACGATGGATGATTGCGGGCAGGGCTTCGACCTGCCGGGCCTCGTCATGACAGCGCGCGGGATTTCGGTGGTTCAGGCCGCCGCGTTCCTGGAGCGGCTGGTCGAGGAGAAGAAGGCGCGCGGCAATCCGAAGGCGCCGGGCCTGTTCGGAGAGGGGCCATGAGCGAGGGGACGGTGACGATCACGGGGCCGGGCATGGCGCCCGTCACGCTGACGGACAGCCAGCTGAAGGACGTGGCGGGCAGGCTATCAAAGAAAGGCAAGGGCATGAGCAACAAGGAACAGCGCCGCCGCACGGCAGCCGGACATGGCGATAACAGCCTCGACGAGACAACACGGGCGAAGCTGCAGTCGATCGTCGCCAGGGTCGAGCGTCTGGAAGAAGAAAAGAAGGGCATCGCCGACGACATCAAGGAAGTGATGGCTGAGGCAAAGGCGCTGGGCTTCGACACGAAAGCGATCCGTGCGGCGATCCGCCTGCGGAAGATCGACCGCGCCGAGCGCGAGGAAGCGCAGATGGTGCTCGATCTCTACATGGACGCGATCGGAGACTGACATGACCGCACCTGCTGACCTGATCCCTGCGCGCCTGTCGGCGCTGAAAGCCGGGCAGAGCGTGATCTCCCGCGAGCTCGGGCCCTGCCTGCCGGACGGGGCGCACACGGTCTGCCGAGCGCCGGACGGCCTGTTCCTGCCGTGTGCGGACGGGCGGCATTATCTCGACGGCCAGACGCTCGAGGACGGCGACACGCTGGCCGGGCTGTTCCTGGCGCCGGAGCTGGAGACCGTGGCGGCAGAGGATGAGCTGACGCGCTGGCTCGATGCATCGGGAGATCCGGGCGGGGCGCCGGCCGGGACGCTGGACGCCGCCGAGGCGATGCTGCGCGAGCGCCGCCGCCAGATCGTCGCCGAAGGCTTCGATCCGCAGGCGGATGACCGTTATACCGATGGCCAGCTCGCCCGCGCGGCGGCCCGCTATGCCGTCTGGAACATCCTGCCGGAAACCGGCCGGGCGATGATCGTCTGGCTGTGGCCGTTCGCGGCCGGCTGGTTCAAGCCGCGCACCCACCGCGAAAACCTGGTGCGCGCCGGCGCCCTGATCCTGGCCGAGATCGAACGCCTCGACCGCAAGGCTGCACGGGAGGGCGTGTGATGGCTGACTGGCAGGGAAGTTGCGAAGGGTGCGGGCTGAAAGTGTTCGGCGGGACGTGTCCTGACGGTGTCTCGCCCGCGCTCTGGCGGCAGTGTGGTGCGCTGCGCTCGCGGGTTTACACCGCCGCTGTCATTTGGAGTGAAGAGCGTAGGGATCCGCATCCGGATACCGTCGCGCTGCTGCAGCGGCTGAACATCACCCGTCAGGATGCGGAGCTGTTGCTAGCTGACCATGCTCGCTATCGTGACGCGGTGCGCGAGATCGAGGGCTATATCGGGACTGAGGCGCAACGCTCTATCGCAGGCATACTGGTGAACGGTCAGAGCCCTGATGTTTTCTGCCGCAATGATCCGATGCGCATGGCGGCGTTTGTCGAGGCAGCCATCGGGAGCCTCAACCTCGTCGACGGGCAGCGCAACATGTCCGAGATTTGGGCGGCGGCCGCCGAGATCAGCCGCAAGGCCGAGGAAGCCCTCGGCGAACTGGGCGCGCCGGATGTGGAGATGGATTGTGGCTGAGGAGACCCGCATCGAATGGGCTGACCACACGTTCAATCCGTGGATCGGCTGCACCAAGGTCTCGCCGGCCTGCGATCATTGCTATGCCGAGGCGCAGGCCTCTCGCTACTGGCCGGATGAGCAGCTCTGGGCAGGAAAGCGTAAGCGCACCTCGGCCAACAACTGGCGCCAGCCGCTGAAGTGGAACCGTCAGGCTGCGGAGTTCCGCGCGGCGCATGGCCGCCCGCCGATGGTGTTCTGCGCGAGCCTCGCGGACGTGTTCGACAACCAGGTTCCGGACGACTGGCGGCGCGACCTCTGGGCGCTGATCGAGGCGACGCCGGACCTGATCTGGCTGCTGCTGACCAAGCGGCCGCAGAACATCCGGAAGATGCTGCCGATGAGCGTGCATAAGCCGGGCCTCGACGCATGGGGCGCGGGCTGGCCGAACGTCTGGCTCGGCACGACCGTCGAGAACCAGGCCGAAGCGGACCGGCGCATCCCGCACCTGCTGGCGGTGCCTGCGGCGAAGCGCTTTCTGAGTTGTGAGCCATTGCTGGGGCCGGTGGATCTGGATTGCTGGCCGGAAAGCGGATGTTCCCGCAACTGGCTCGATGATGAAAAGGGCATCGACTGGGTCATCGCGGGCGGCGAGAGCGGCCCGCACGCGCGGCCCTCGCATCCGGACTGGTTCCGGGGCCTGCGCGACCAGTGCGCCGCGGCGGGTGTGCCCTTCTTCTTCAAGCGGTGGGGTGAATGGAGCGCCAGCGCTTTCCACCCCGGTTTTGAAGATGCGCCCGTAAGTGTCGAGAGCGGACGCCTGCGCGAGCCGATCCGTGTGCTGAGCGATGGCGACGAAGACGTGATCTGGATGTCGCGCGCCGGAAAGAAAGCCGCCGGCCGAATGCTCGACGGCGTGATTCACGACGCAAGGCCGGAGGTGAGGTCATGATCTCCGCGTTCTTCTTCATCCTGGCGTCGGGATTATTTTCGTATCAGGCGGCGAGGGCGGCGCACCGGAAACAGTGGGCGCCGATGATCATTGCTTCGATTTCATCCGTCAATCTCTTCACGCTCGGGATGCTTCAGATGGTGCTCATCACAATTCTGGCAGAGGCGCGCTCGTGACCGCGATCTCTCTCTCAGTGCGCCAGCCCTGGGCATGGGCGCTGATCCATGGCGGCAAGGTTGTCGAGAACCGCGGACGGGTGCCGGCGGGCTCTTGGCGGCTCGTCGGCCGCCGGGTGTTCATCCATGCGGCGAAGGGTATGACGCGCGCCGAGTATGAGGACGCCTGCCGGTTCATGCAGTCGATCGGTGTGGATTGTCCGCGCCCGGATCAGTTGCCGCGCGGCGGCGTGATCGGGACGATGCGCCTGGCCGCAATCATCAGCGACGTCGAGAGCCCGGTCGGCACAGTTGTGCTCGCGGGAGAAGAAGGGGCGGACGATATCGGCCACAGCTCGTGGTTTTTTGGGCCCTACGGCCTCGTCATGGAAGCGCCGCTCGCCATCGTGCCGATGCCGGGACCGGGTCAGCTCGGCTGGTTCGATTTCCGGGAAGGCGGGGCGTTCGACGCGCCGAAACCGTGGATGCGCAACTGGGAGGCTGTCTGATGCGGCCGGTCCTGCATGTCGCCTGCAACGATCCGGACAATGGCCTGTTCGATCATTGCGCACCGCAGCTCAGCATATTCGATGCCGAGTTCTGCTGCGTGAGCATGCGGCCGCCGCGCTTCGCCGAGCTTTGGGGCAAGGGGCCGAAGGGCGGCGATGCGGTGCGCCTGGCGGGAAAGGTCTGGCCGGTGACGGGCAGCAGGGAATGGGTCGGCAACTGGTGCTGGAATTCCTACGCGATCGGCGACGCGAAGCGCACGGCCGGATGGTGGATGGTTGACTTCGTCAAGTGGCTGCGCGGCCGCAGGCTTTATTCCTGCGATGTTGCGCAGATCGATTTCTTCAACTGGTTCAACTCCGATCAGCAGCTGCCGGATGCACGCATCCACGAGCTGATCTTCGAACTGCGAGACTGACACATGGAAACGCTGATGATCTTTCTGGTGGGATTGGTGACGGGCGTCGGGTGCGGGGTGGTGATCGCTGCCTTTGCGGCGGCGAACCGGCGCGCGCCGGAGATCCGCGAGGAGGACGGCGATGTCTGAGCGCACGCCTGCCGGCAAGGCCCTTGTGACCCTTTTCGGCTACCTGCTGAGCCCGCTGATCCCGATCGTCATCGGCCTGTTCATGCTTCTCGCCGCCACCCTGTGCATCGTCTTCAGCCCCGTACTGGGGCCGCTGATCATCGCATTGAACCGGGGAGAGAAGATCTGATGGCCGTCTATGTCGATGACATGCACACCTCGCCGCTCGGCCGCCTCGGGCGCATGAAGATGTGCCACATGATAGCCGACACGCGCGAAGAGCTGCTGGCGATGGCAGACCGGATCGGCCTCGACCGGCGCTGGCTGCAGAAGGCCGGGACGGCGCAGGAGCACTTCGATGTCAGCCTGGCGAAGCGGGCCGAAGCCGTGAAGGCGGGCGCAGTCGAGATCACGATGCGCGAGCTGGCGATGAAGACACGGGCGAAGCGGGAGGCGCTGTGATGGGCTGGGCAAAGAAGATATCCGGCGCCAACCTGATCATGCGCGCCCCGAAAGGCGAGGAAGACCGCGTTGGCGACCTGCATGTGTTCCGCAACCGCGGCGGGTTGATCTCGGCCTGGGCGCTGAGCGACGAAGAGGTCGCCGAGATCGTCCGTACCCGCACCGTTTACCTGAACATCATGGGCGGCGGCATGCCGCCGGTATTCGTCGCCGCAGAATCCGAAATGCGGGCCTTCAGCCTCGACTATGGCGGCATCCTGCCGCCGCAGGAGGTTTGATGGGTACGCGTACGGAAACGATGGTGCAGCCGTTGTTGCCGGGGCTTCGTTTGCCACTGGTGACGGGCATCGATGGCGACGGGCCTGTGGTCGCAGAGAGCGCCTGCGAGGTGATCGGCTTTCGCGACCCGAAGCGGCGGTACCTGCACGCGGAAGTCCTGATCCATCAGCAGGCGGATCATCAGTGGATATGGGCCATCTGCTATGGCGCAGAAGAAAGCGGCGGCGGCTATCTGCCGGGCCCGAAATGGGGAAAGTTTGCCGCTTGCCGCGAGGATGCGCTGGTGTTTGCGCTGGATGAGCTGACCGGGCGCGTGCGGCGCGGCGCGCGGGCCACGCCGTTCGCGCGGAAGATCATCGCCTGGGCGCAGGCGAAGCGCGATGAGGTGTCGGCATGAGCCCCGTTCAGGATTTCTCCGGGTCCGCCCAGCTGGCGCGGCCGTCCGTAGGGCCGGGGATTGTGATGCCGGGCGCGCGCGTAGCGCTGGGCGTGATGTCGAACGGGCCGGCGAGGCTGGCGGCGAGCTCGCGGGCGAGCGCCTTGCGGGCGGCGTCAGCGCCGTGTGGCTGGGCGAGCTCGCGCAGGCGGCTCTTGCGCGTGACGGCCAGGCGCACCGCAAGATGCGTCTCGAGGGCGGCGAGGGTTTCGGCATCGATCATGACTTGCGCTCCGTTCCGGGGATGTTCTCTTAGGCCCGAATTCCACCGGAGGGAAGGAACATGACGGAATCAGCTGTGAACGCCTATCGAACCCGGCCTGCCTGCCGCCGGGCGGGCCTGTGGGCAGGCCTGTGGATGCTTGGCGCCTGCGCCTCGCCGGGCGCCGCGGCTCAGGGCCTCCCGATGGTGCGCGACTGCGCGCCCGGCGGGTTTGTCGGCTTTCCGGAGACCGTCTGGACGGCTGAGGCGACCGCCGTGATCGATGGCGACAGTTTCTGCCTGGGTGAGGCCGAGATCCGGCTCAGGCGCTTCAATGCGCCGGAATGGGACGAGCCGGGCGGCCCGGAGGCGCGGGCCGTCCTGGCGCAGATCCTCGCCGCGCGCGGCCCGGTCACCTGCGAGGCAAAAGCCCGCCACGGCGACCGCGTGATCGCCGCCTGCACGCTGGCCGATGGGGAGAGCCTCGACGACGCGCTCCGGAATGCCGAAACGCCCCGCGACGGACCCTGACGCCCGCCTGACCTGATTTCCTGACCTTTCCACACGCCCGGCCGGGGCCTTCGCGGCGCCGGACGCCTTTTTCATGCCCGGAGGGCCCTGCCCATGTCATTCGAGCTCGGTGAATCCGTCCGCCGGTGCGGCCTCGAAACCGGGGGCCGGCGTGACCTCTTGGAAGCGCTTGCGACCTATGCGGATGACGAGACGGGCCTTGCCACGGTCTCGCAGCTGTCGCTGGCGCTGCACGCGGGCCTCACCGAGCGCCATGCGCGGCGCATCCTGGCCCAGCTCGTCACCGATGACCGCCTCGAGGGCCTTGTGCGGCTGATCTCGGCACCCAGGGGGCGCGGGCGGACGGCGGTCTACCGTCTGCACCTGGAGCGCGTCGAGCCGCTGGCGGCAGCGGTCAAGATCGCGCAGCGGGCCTGCCATGCGGGCGCCGCCAAGGCGCTGATGGCCTCCGGGCTCGTCGGCGCGGCGCTCTCTCCGCACAACATGCGGCGCGTGTTCGGTTGCCTGCGCAGCCTGTGCCTTGCCGAAGGGCAGGCGCCTGCCGCTGCCGCCATCGCCGCCCAGGCGGCCCTCTTCGAAGCGGCGCTCGCCGCCGAAGCGCCCGGCATGCTCGCGGACGGCTCGCCGCTGCCCTTCGGGCGGCTGGCGAAAAGCCCTCTGCCCGCTTGTGGAAAGCCTGTGGAAAAGCGGCCCGGAAACCCGGACATTTTGTCCGAAAACCCGGACATTTTGTCCGGACCCCATAATAAGGATTCTTCCCCCTCAAGGATTACCCCCCTTTCGCGCGACCCCGCGCGCGAGGGCGCTGTGGATTGCCCGGTGACGGACGCAAAACCGGCGGCAGCGCCCGGGGAGCGCGCGCAGGGCTTGCAGGGGGTCTGTGAGGCTGCCGGAGCGCCCCCCACACGCGAAGTGCCTGCGGAGGGACCTGACGCGGCCCCAAAACCGGCAAAAGCGCTGCTCTCGGCCGCAACGGCGACCGGCGGGTTCCTGATCGATCCAGAAGCCGTTCTCGGCCACCTGACCGGCGGGCGCGAAGCCGTCCGCGCCTTTCTCGAGGCTTTCCGCCACCGCCCGGCCCGCGTCACGCCGCAGGGCGTCCTGGCCATCGCCGCCAGCGGCGCCGGGGAGGCTTTCACGCTGGCGCGCGACTGGATCGATCCGCTCCTCGCCTGGGCTGCTGAAAGCGGGCTTTCAGGGGTGGTTTTCGAAGAGGGCCAGCCGCGCGGGCCGCCTTGACCGGTGTGCTCGGCGCGGATGGCCGCTGCGCGGCCGCGCCTGTGCCTTCGCCTTGCTCGTGGGGTGCCTGCCGCGAGCGTTCCGCCGAATAATCCGCCCTCTGACGATTGGACCTGCCCAGATGCCCCGCGCCCGCCCCCGTCCCGCCCTTTCGCTCACCCTGTCGCCTCAGCGCCGATCTGAGCTGGCGGCCTATGCTGCCGAAGTCAAACGCGCCGGAGAAGCTGCGCGCAAGCGGCGTGAAGGCGCCGTGAAGCCCCCGGGCGAAGCAGCGGAAGGCCGGGCGGCGGCAGGGCGGCGCCTGCGCAGCGCGAAGCGGCGCGCGAGCCTCACTGAAACCCTGACGCTGCGGATGGCGCGCCTGCGGGGAAAACTGGCCGAGGCGCAGCGTGAGGGCGCCTGGGAGCTGGCCGTCACCCTCAACCGGCAGATCGTCGAAACGCGGCGCAAGCTCACCTTGGCCGAAAGCCGCGCCGCGGCACGGGCCGACAAGCTCGCCCGGCGCGGACGCGGCCAGACGCGCGACCGTTTCGCCCAGCTGGTCAAAAACTCGGACCGGCTCAGCGACGTGCATCTCGAGATCGCCGATGCGCTGCGCGACCAGGTGCTGATGGCAGGTATGGCAGGCGGAACGCCCGGCGCACGCTCAGGACAGGCCGGCGACGGCAAGGGCGAAATGCGCACGGTGCTCAGCATCGTGGGACTGGTCGAGCTGGGCGAGGATTACTGGGGCGGGCTCGGCACGCCGGGCGTCGGTGGCGACTGGGCCGGCGGGCGTAAACGCTCGATCCGGCGGGTCTGCCGGGCGAGTGACGGTGGGGCGGCGGCCGCTGCGGACGCGGTGCGCAAGGCGCGGATGCTGGCGCGCACCTTCGCGGAGGCGTGCCGTGATTCTGCCGGCGATCATCCGTGGGCGGCCGAGGTCGCGGTGCGCGTGATTCTGCTCAATCAGGATCTCTGGGGTGCTGTGCAGGCGTGCGCTGCCATCCGGAAAACAGACGGGCTGAAGATCGCGGAAATCGTAATGGCTGCAGGGCTTGAGGCGGTGGCGCCGAAGGTCGGCGTGGCTGTGGAATAATGAGGGGGTGTTGACATGGGAACCGGAAAACCCTTCCTTTCGCCACGTTGCAGAGCTGTGGCCGAAGCGCTCCGGCGCGCACACCACCGGCCCTCCGGCCCTGGCCCTGCAGCGTCCTTCTTGCACACAGAGAGCCTGGCAGCGCCGCTGGTGCGCTCCGCAACTGCCGTCCCGGCAGCGCTGCCTTTTTTGTCAGGGTGCGGATGATGGCGATGCGGCCTCCGGTCATCGGGCCAAAGCGGGCAACGGGCGCAGCCCGGGTCAGCCCGGCGGACTATGGCGACCGCTCGGCGGCAGATCACGATCAGCGCGGCTCGGCGGCCAGCCGGGGTTATGGCGTCCGGTGGCGGGCGGCGCGGGCAACCGTGCTGCAGCGCGAGCCGCTGTGCCGTCCGTCGCTGAAGCTGGACGGGCGAACGGCTTCGGCTGACACGCTCGATCACTGGTATCCGCATTGCGGGCTGAGCTGGTTGTTCTGGCGCAAGGAGCTCTGGGTGCCGATGGCGAAGGCCTGGCATGACGGGCCGAAGCAGGAGCTAGAGGATCGCGGTGAGCTGGCGCTCGATGCGGCGGCGCTTGAGCTCGGGCTTCCCGTGCTGAGCGCGCTCGAGCCGCTGCGCGTCTGGGAGTGGCGGACGGCCTACGCCGAGGCCCGCAAGACCGGCCTGCGCCGCCCCTGGGGGGGGTAGAAAACCGTGGGGCCCCCCGTTCCGGGACCCGCGGCCCAATCAATCTTTGCGCCCGGGGTGTTTTTGGGCGGATTTTTTTTTGAGGTCGTCATGGCTGATGCTGACGAGCTGCCGGAAGAGGCGGCGCCGGAAGGCCTCGACGGGTCGATTCCGGGTGAACTTTCGAGCCGTGGAAGGGCAGTTTGGGCACAGGTTGTGCCCGATTTGATCAAGGCCGGGCGGGTTAAGCGCACGGATCAGCAGGCTTTGACCCGGTATTGCGACATGGTCGGCGATTACTGGGCCATGTGCGAGCAGATCCGCAACGAAGGCTCGACGATCCTGGTGCCGACGATCGCCAAGGACGGCGATGGCAAGGCCGGCGCGATGTGGCGCCGCCATCCGTTGCTGAATGAGCGCCGGGCGACCGCCCAGGCGCTGAAAGAGCTGGAAGACCGGTTCGGCATGACGCCGCTGGCGCGCGCCAACCTCACGCTCAAGCTGCTCGGACGGTCGGGCGGTGACGGCGATCTCTTCACACGTCCGGGGGCGGATGGAACCGAGGCCGGCGATGATGCCGACCCCGCCCGGTTCAACTAGGTTCAGGCTGGCGGGGCCGGATGATGCGGATGTCGCGGCCTTCGCCGAGCGGGTGCGTGAGCGCCGGCGGCTGAATGCGCAGCCGCGCCTCTGGGGCTATCGCGACCAGACAGGCGCGCTGTGGATCTTCGACCCTTACGAGGGCGACCGCGCGGTGCGCTGGATCGAAACCTTCTGCCGCCATCGCAAGGGCGAGTGGGCCGGTAAGCCGCTGAAGCTCGCGCCCTGGCAGCGCCGGATCATCCGGCAGCTGTTCGGATGGTTCGGCGCAGACGGATTCCGCAAGCACCGCACGGCCTGGATCGAGGTGCCGCGCAAGAATGGCAAGTCAACGCTCGCCTCTGCGATCGCGCTGTTCCTGCTTGTCGGCGACAAGGAACCGGCGGCCGAGATCTACTCGATCGCCGGCAGCGAGAAGCAGGCGAAGCTCGTCTATGACGACGCTGTCGCGATGGTCGGCGGGCACCCGAGGCTCGCCGCGGTCATCGAGGCGACGAAGCGCGGCATGGTGCACGGTGAGAGCGATTCCAGCTTCAAGCCGCTCGGCAAGGCCAACCAGCACGGCCTCAACCCGCACGGGGTCATCGGCGACGAGGTGCATGAGTGGAAGGGCCGCGACCAGTATGAGGCGATGACGACCGCCCAGGGGACACGGCGCCAGCCGCTGTCGGTGTTCATCACGACAGCAGGCCATGACCTCGCGAGCCTGTGCGGCGAGCTTCACCTGACGGCCCTTCAGGTTCGCCAGGGATTGCTCTACCGGCCGGACCTGTATGTCCGGATCTTTGCGGCGGCCGCCAATGACAACTGGGAAGACGAGGCGACCTGGGCCAAGGCGAATCCCGGCCTGAAGCATGGGGCGCCGAAGCTCTCAGCGCTGCGCGATGCCTACCGCAAGGCGAAACAGTCGAAGGCCGAAGAGAACAGCTTCAAGCGACTGCACCTCAACATCTGGACGGACAGTGTCACGGCCTGGATCAGCCGCGAAAACTGGGATGACCGCGCCCGCCCGATCGACTGGCAGAAGCTGGTGGGGGCGCGCTGCTATGCCGGGCTTGACCTGGCGAAGGTGAAAGACCTTTCCGCGCTGGCGCTGCTTTTCCCGCCGGACAATCCGGCGGCGCCGGGCAAATGGGTGCTCGCGCTCAAGTACTGGTGCCCGGCAGACAACATCCGGGAACGGACGAAAACGGACGGCGTGAACTACCAGGCCTGGGCCGACATGGGCCTGATCACGGCGACCGATGGTGAGGTGACAGACTTCGACCGGATCGAGGCGGACATCCAGGCGCTGCGCAAGTTGTTCCAGATTGAGGGCCTCGGCTTCGACCCGTTCATGGCGCAGCAGCTGGTGCAGCACCTGATCGATACGGGCCTTCCGTGTGCGGAGGTCCGGCAAGGGTTCCTGACGCTTGGCCCGCCTACGGCGGAACTCGAGCGGATGGTGATCGGCGACGAGCTCGTGCATGGCGGCCACGCCATCATGAACTGGAATGTCGCCAACACGGTGCTCGTCATCGACGATGCCGGCAACATGAAGCCGTCGAAAGTGAAGTCGGTGCGCCGCATCGACGGTGTGGCCGCAACGTTGAACGCGCTCGCGCTGTCGATGACCGTTGAAGTGAGCAAGCCTGCCGATCTGTCGGGCTTCCTGTCCAATCCTATCATCCGGGCGGCGTGAGCATGGGGCTGTTTGATTTCTGGCGCCGCAAGGTGATCCGGCTGACCGATGGCGGGTTCTGGTCGCAGTTCGCCGGCGGCGGAAGCCATGCCGGCGAGACGGTCTCGCAGGAGAGTGTTCTGCAGATTGGCGCGGCCTATGCCTGCGCCCGCAAACTGGCGGAAGGTGTGAGCTGCCTGCCGTTCTCGATGAACAAGGTGGACCGCCGCACGGGCGCCCTGGAACGGGCCGCCGATCACCGCCTGGTGCGGATCCTCGGCGACCAGCCGAACGCCGACCAGCCGGCGCAGCAATTCTGGGAGCTGGTGATGCTGCAGCTGGTGCTGCGCGGCAATCACTATTCGCTGAAACTCTCGACCGGCGGTACGCTCGATGCCCTCGAGCCGCTGCCGCCGCACCCGCAGACCTATTGCCGGCGCGATGCGCGCGGATACCGCGAGTTCGTCGTCACCTGCGGCCCGCGCAAGGGTGTATATCCGGAGGCGGAGGTTTTCTTCATCCCCGGCTTTGGTGAAGAGCTCGATTGCGGCCTGCCGGTGATCACCCTGGCGCGGCACACGTTCGGGCGCCTGCTGGCCCTGGAGCGCCACCAGTCGAACCTCATCCGCAACGGCGTGCGGCCGTCGATGATCCTGACCACCAAGGAAGGGGCCATCCTGACGCCGGAGCAGCGCCAGCAGGTGAAGGACAATATCGTCGCGCCGTTCACGGGCGCAGGGTCGGCCGGCGGCATGATGGTGCTCGAAGGCGGCTTCGACGTGAAGACGGTGACGATGACGCCGGCCGACGCGCAGATGCTTGAACAGTTCAAGTTCGGCGTCGAGGAGATCTGCCGCTGGTTCGGCATGCCGCCCTGGCTGGTCGGCTATACGGGGGCGGCGAGCAACTGGGGCACCGGCCTCGAGCAGCAATTCCGCGCCTATGCGACCCTGACGCTGCAGCCCTATGTCAAGCGCATCCTGGGCGAGGTGCGCCGCCAGCTGATGAGCCCGCAGGAGCGCGCGCGCGGCTATGAGCCCGCGATGCCGCTCGATGCCCTCTATGAGGGCGACAGCAAGACGATTGCCGAGGTGGCCGAGCGCTATGTGCGCGGCGGCATCAAGGCGCCCAACGAGATCCGCGCACAGCTCGGACTGCCGCCGAAAGACGGCGGCGATGAGCTGCGGATGCAGCAACAGATGGTGCCGGTTGCCGGCACGCAGCCCACGGAGCCTGATGATGAGCCGGATCCTGCCGCCTGAACCGAATCGTCCGTATGCGAAGCGTCTTGATGGCGCCTGCTACAAGGACTTCGCGTTCGAGATCAAAGCGACCAAGGACGGCGCCGAGTTCGAAGGCTATGGCTCGGTGTTCGGCAATGTCGATTCCTATAACGAAGTTGTCGCCCAGGGCGCGTTCGCGGATTCGATCAAGGATATCCGCAGCTCCGGCCGGCCTCTGCCGGTACTCTGGAACCACAATTCCGATGAACCGATCGGCAAGTATCTCGACCTGGTGGAGGACGAGAAGGGCCTGAAGGTGCGCGGCCAGCTTCTCACCAGCTCGGTCAACCGGGCCAAGGAAGTTGCCGCCATGATCGAGGCCGGCATCATCTCCGGCCTGTCGATCGGCTACTATGTCAACGGCTACACAATCGACGAAGAGACCCGCATCTGGACGCTGACCAAGCTCAAGCTGCGCGAGATCTCGGTCGTCACCTTCCCGGCGAATGACGAGGCCCGCATCGAGACGGTGAAGGCCAAGCTCGCCGCCGGCGGGCAGCTCACCAAACGCGAATTCGAGAAACTCCTGCGGGATGCAGGCTTTTCGAAAACCGAGTCCCTCCGGATCACGCGCGACGGATACTCGGCCTATACCGGCGAGCGGGATGCCGCCGATCAGACAGCGCTCAAAGCCGCGCTCGCGGAACTCCGCGACGCACTCTCAACTCACTGACGGAGACATCCCATGTCGAAGACCAATGCCGCGCTGTCGATGACAGCGCTCGCGGCCGCTGTGGCCGCGAACCCTGGCCTGTATGGCGAAAAGAAGGAAGGCGAGAGCGGGGCGAACGAAAACGCCGAGCTCGTCAAATCGATCAGCGACCTCGCCAAGGACTACAAGAAGAACCACGGCGAAATGACCGAGCAGCTCAGCAAGCTGACTTCCGGCCTCTCGGATACCGAGAAGGGCCAGAAGAAGCTGAAGGAGGATGTCGATGCGGCCCTCCTGAAGAACAGCGAGACGCTGACCACGCTCGAAGCGAAGCTGGCCGACCTCGCCCAGAAGGCCGGGCGGGCCGGCGGCGGCAATGATCCGTCCCCGGTCAAATCGATCGGCCAGCAGGTGGTCGAGAGCGAGGCCTTCAAGGGCTTCGAGGGCAAAAAAGGCCAGTCGGCCCGGATCAAGATCGAGGGCTCGATTGGCCTTAAGGCGATCACCTCCGTGCCGGAATCCGCAGGCCCGATGATCGCCAAGGACCGGCTTGATGGTGTCGTGCCGCTGGCCCGCCGCCGGATGACGGTGCGCGGCCTGCTCGCCCAGGGCCGCACCACGTCCAATGCCGTCGAGTTCGTGCGCGAGCTCGTCGTCACCAACAACGCCGCCGTGCAGGCGACGGAAGGCACCTCCAAGGCGGAATCCGATATCACCTATGAGCTCCAGGACGCCAAGGTTGCGACCATCGCTCACTGGATCAAGGTCTCGAAGCAGGCAATGGACGATGCGGCGGGGCTCGCCTCGCAGATCGATTCCCGCCTGCGCTATGGCCTTGCCTTCCGTGAAGAGCTGCAGCTGCTGCTGGGCTCCGGTAGCGGCGGCAACATCCGCGGGCTCGTCACCGCTGCGACGGCGTTCTCGACACCGATCGCGGCCGGCGGCGTGACCGCTCCGAACGCGATGGACGTGCTGCGCGTCGCCGCCCTGCAAGCCTCGGTCGCCGAATATGTGGCCTCCGGCTTTGTGCTCAACCCGATCGACTGGACGAAGATCGAGCTGACCAAGGACGGCCAGAACCGCTATATCATCGGCTACCCGGCCGGTGAGCTCGGCCCGACGCTGTGGGGCCTTCCGGTCGTGGCGACCAATTCCATGACCGCCAACAGCTACCTCACCGGCGCGTTCGACCAGGCGGCCCAGATCTTCGACCGCGAAGATCCGGAAGTCCTGCTCTCGACCGAAGACGGCAGCAACTTCATCCAGAATATGGTGACGGTGCTGGCCGAGGAGCGCCTGGCGCTGGCGATCTATCGCGGCTCCGCGCTGATCACCGGCACCCTGTCGGGTGGCATCACCGCCCTGACGACGTAAACGCGGCATGTCCGACTGCAGGGGGCGGCCCGGCCGCCCCCTGACCTGCGATCCCAAAACGTGAAGGAATGGCCCAATGAGCCAGAAAAAGCTGCCGGTGCTGGTTGCCACGCGACCCGTCCTCTACCGCGAAACCGTGTTCACTGAGGGCGAGCCCTATGTCGCGCGGTCAGTCGAGGAAGCCGCCGAACTTGAAGGCGAGCCGAGCTGGCGCCGCGCCACGAAGAAAGACCTCGACGCCTGGTCGACCCGGCTGTCGCGCGATCCTGCGATTGCCTATCTGCGCGAGCGCCCGCCGGTCACCGAGACGGAATATGATCAGCACCCGGAAGAGGCTGCCCGCGCCGCCGAAGAGGCGAAGGCGAAGGCTGAGCGCGAGGCTGAGGCGAAGGCCCAGGCCGAAGCAACACAAAAGGCCGCCGACGAGGCCCGCGCTGCGGCGGCTGCCAAGGGCAAGGCCGAGCCGGGCAGCCAGCCTGGCCCCAGCGGCGGCGCACCCGGGCCCGGCGGTATCGGCTGAGGCCCATGACCGCGCTGCAATCGCTCCGGCTGACCCGGCCGACCGAAGCGCTCGTCCCGCTTGCCAGCCTCAAGTCGCATCTTGTGGTCGAGCATGACGAGGACGATGCGCTGATCACCGCGCTGGGTGAGGCGGCCTATGAGCACCTGACCGGCCTCGACACGCCCTGGCAGCGTGTCTGGCTGCAGGAGCGCTGGCGCGATTACTGGCCAGACTTCTCCCGCCGGCCGCTCCTGCGGATGGCGCCCGTCATCGGCCTTCACCGCGTGACCTATATCAATACGGCGGGCATCGAAATGCTGATCAAGCCGGCGGCCTGCCGGATCCAGCGCGAGGCGGGCGGGGGGGTGCGCGTCGTGTTCGCCGAGGGCTATGAGCTGCCTTCGGATGTGGCCCCGCGGGAGGATGCGGTGCGCATCGACTATGAGGCGGGGTATGGCCCCGAGCCGGGCGACGTGCCCGCGCCTGTGGCGCATGCCGTCCGCCTGCTGGTGGGCCACTGGTACCGCAACCGCGAGGAAGTCGTGGTCAGCCAGGCAAGCCCGAAGGAATTGCCGATGGGCGTGAAGGCGCTGATGGCGCCGTTCCGGCGCATCGGAGTGGAGGCCTGGGACAATCCGCCGGCGGCGCAGGCCTCCGGCAGCGGCGAAACCGCCGTCGCGGGCGAAGCCCAGACGCCGGACTGAGAGGCAGCATGCAGGCGCGCATCATCCGGGCCCGGATCATCCGGGCGGCGACCTATCGCGCGCCGGAGGGCACCTGGCACCGCGACTATCCGGCGGGCTGGGAAGGGCCGATGAAGCGCGAACAGTTCGAGCAGCTGGCCGCGAAAGGTGCGGCCGTGGCGCTGCCGGAAGAGACAGACACATGAGCTGGGCGGGCAGGCTGCGCCACCGGGTGCAGGTGCTGAAGCGGGCCGCGCCGGTGGGGCGTGGGCGCGGCGCCTGGACGGCGGGCGCTTCGCGGCGCTGCGAGATCCGCTACCTGCGCGGCGAGGAAGCCGTGCGCGAGCGCGCCGAGGGCCGCGCCGTGGCGACGATCACCGTGCGGGCTGATGCCGAAACGCGCAGCTGGGGCAGTGATGCGCGGCTGCGCCAGCTGAGCCTGACCGCGCCCGCCTGGGCGGAATTCGATATCACCGGGGAGCCGGTGCCCGACGAGCTCGGCCAGTGGCTGACCTTCACCGTGATGCAGGGGGCCACGCGTGCTGAAGATGAGTAACAAGGACCTTGCCCGCCATGCGCGCAAGATGCGGCGGATGCCACAGCTGCTGAAGGATGAGGTGGCCAAGGCCGCGCGCCGCAATTCGGAACATTTCGCCGAGCAGCTGCGCAAGAACTATGCCGATGATCCGAACCTGCTGGCGACCGTCGATGCCTACGAAGTCAAGGGCACGTTCGGCATCGTCTGGGGTGTCAGCGTCGGCGATGACAAGGTGTTCTATGTGCGCTGGCGCGAGTTCGGCACAGCGGCGGGCGAGCGGGTCTATGGCCGCCGGACGCGGACTCCGGGCAAGGTCATGAACCATCCCGGCGCCGATGCGCGCCCAACCTTCTTCCCGACCTACCGGCTCAACCGCAAGACCTACCGCTCGCGGCTGCGGTCGGCCTCGACGCGCGCCGCGAAGAGACTGGCGGCGACGAAATGACCAATACCGATGCGGTGATCGGCGCCATCGTCGCGGCCCTGCTGGCAGATGCCGCCGTGACGGCTGCCTTCGCCGGCCGGCCGGTGCAGATCCTCGATGCACCGCCCTCGCGCTCGGCGGCGGGCCGTTCGGTCAAGGGCTATCCGGCTGTGATCGTCGCGGGCCTCGAGACAGAATTCGGCGAGGATTGCTCGCCTGACCGCCTCCGGGTGGAGATCGACGTGTGGGACCAGGGCGAAAGCGCCGGGCGGTGCCGCAACATCGCGCGGGCGGTGTTTGCAGCGCTGAACGGCGGGCTCAGCCTCGACGGCCATACGGTGAACTTCATCCGTCCCCAGCGCCTGCGCTCGATCGGTGACCCGGATCCGGGGATCGACCGCATCCGCATCGACGTGCTGCTGCACGTCACCGCCCACGCCCCGTAACCTGAACCTCGAAAGGAAACTCGGATGCCCGAGAGCGCCTATACCCACGCCAACACGGAGCGTGGCCGCCACTTCGTGCTGTATTTCGGAGAAGTCTCCGGCGAAACCACGACCTGGACGAAAACCTGCATCATCTCCGAGAGCAAGCAGCTCTCCTTCACCAAGAACATCAACACGACCACGATCTCGCGCGGCTGTGACACGCCGGGCGCCACGCCGGTCGAGATCAAGGATGTCACCTCGACGGGCATGAGCCTGTCGGGCTCCGGCTTCTATCGCGGCTGGGCGGCGTATGAAGAGATGCGCGCGATGCACGAATCCGTCGATCCGGTGCTGGTGAAGCTCGAGCATTATGACGCCATCAATGGCGGCGCCACCGGCGACCTGATCGGTGAGGAGACGGGCTCGGCCCATTTCATCCTGAACTCGATCGACATGCCGACCGATGGCCCGGCGGCCGTGCAGATCACGCTCGAGTTCGTCGGCATGACGGTGCTGGCTGACGCCGCCTGATGACGCCGCATAACCCGGTGCTGCCCGCCCTTGTCGGCGGGCAGCGCTTCGCCCTGGCGCTCCGCTTTGGCGAGTTGCAGCGGCTGGAAGCCGAAACCAGCACCGCCCTGGAAAAGCTCTTCTGGGCGATCAGCGGCGGTGAGGGAAAGCTTGCCGAGCTGAAAGCCGTGCTGCGTCTCGGCCTGACCGGCGGCGGGCTCACGGAAGCGGAAAGCGAAGTGACGGCGCAGCTGTGGATGGAGCAGCAGAGCCTGGTCGAGATGCGGGTGCTGGCGGCCGGCCTGCTGATGCACGCGCTGCGGCGGGCGAGCCCCGATGAAGTGGACTTCGAAGCCCTGGGAAAGGCTCTGGGGGAGGACGCCCTGTCTGGCGCACGCTCCCCGGAGGCTTCCTCAACTGGGCCGAATATTACGGCAACGCCGCCGCCGCCTTCGGGTGGACGCCGCAAACGGTCCGGGCGCTCACCTTCTGGGAATACGACTGCGCCCTGATCGGCCACGCTGCCGCAAACCGCCTGCCGGAAACCTCCGGCGGCGGATCCTCGCTCGGCGGCCTGTCGAAAGACGAGGCCGCTGCCCTTCTCGACAGCCACGGACTCTGACGCATGGACCAGGACCTAGATCGCCTGCGCACGATCTTCGAGGCGGATATCTCCCGCTTCGAGCGGGCGATGAATACCTATGCCAACCGCACGGAGGCAGCGGCGCGCCGGGCCGAGAAGTCGTTCGGCGATGCGAACAAGCGCATCGCCCAGTCTACCGATGCGATGGCGCGCGATGTGCGCCGTGCGGTTGTGGGTCTGGCGCTGGCCATCGGCGGGCGGGAAGTCCTGCAGTATGAAGAGCAGTGGCGCAACACGATCAACACGCTCAATCAGTACAAGGATGTTCTTGGAGAGGCGACCGCGTCTGCCTCCGATCTCAACCAGATCGCCTATCAGGCGGCGGTTCCGCTGGCCTCGCTGGGCAACCTGACGGGCGCCGCGGCGCGCGCTGCGCGCGATCTCGGCATGAGCCGCAAGGATGTGCTCGACTTTGCCGACAGTGTGTCGAAGGGCGCGCAGATCGCGAACAACGGCGCCGCGGCGGTGCAGGGCGCCATCGTGCAGCTCAGCCAGGCGATTGCCTCGCCGCGGGTGCAGCTGGAAGAGTTCAACTCGATCGTGACCGGCACACCGCGCCTCGCCCAGGCGTTTGCGGACGGGGTGGCGGTGGCCGAGGGCTCTATCTTCAAGCTCAGGCAGGCGATTGCGGCTGGTGAGGTATCCGGCGGTGACCTGTTTGCCGGCCTGCTGTCGCAAGCGGACAAGCTGCGCGGCGAATTCGACACGATGACCACGGGCGTCACCGAAGCGTTCATCCGTCTGCAGAACAAGCTTATCGAGTTTGTCGGCTCGAATGAAGGCGTGAAGGACAGTGTTCAGGCTGTCGCCGGGGCCATAGAATTCCTGGCCAATGACCTCGACGGGTTTGCAAATGCAGCCGTATTGGCGGCTGCGGTGCTGGGCGGTGTGTTTGCAGGCCAGGCGTTGATGGCTGTCATCACTGGATACGGGGAAGTCACGAAGGGCGCCAAAGGCGCAACGGCTGCAGTTCTCCTGTTCAACAAGGCGGCTGCTGTGTTCGGGGGTCCAATCCCTCTCGTGATCGGCGCGATCGTTGGCGCTTTCGTGTTGCTGGCGCAAAACGGCACGCGGCTGACGCGAGCAATGGAGGATGTCGAGGCCGCCACTGCCGGGGCCAACAAGGCACTGGCAGCGACCGAGAAATATGTCGATGCCGATCTGCTCACACAGCTCGGCGATTCCGCAGAAGGTGCGGCGCCGAAAGTGAGCCTTCTCGGCGGCAAGCTGCGCGAGGTTGCCGATGCGCTGCGCGATGCGACGATCCAGCAGTTCCTGCAGGAGCTGCTCGACCTGCAGACGCAGATCTCGAACGCCAATGAGGCCATCACCGAAGCGCAGGCGGCTCGCGAGAAAGAGCGACGCCGCTCCGTCTCGAATGCAGGTCTCGGCACACAGGTGCGAGCGGCGTCCGGCCAGGACGTGGGCGATATCGACGCGCCCGACTTTGACCAGGCGGTTTCGGATGCGAAGGCGGCCCTGTTCAACCTGCAGAAGCGCCAGAACCAGATCGGTATTTCGGTGTTCGGCGAAGGGCGCGGAAAGGAATTCACCGACGCTCTGCTGTCGGGCGATATCGGCGCAGCCTCGGAGCTGCTGCGCAAGCGGCTCGACCAGCTGACGGGCGCGGCCAGCGAAGGCGGCGGCGCGCCCGTCACGGCCGACGACAGCGCCATCAAGGCGGCGCAGCAGGTGCTCGACCAGCTCGCCAAGGCCTACCGCGACACGTTCGAGACGGAGCGCGAGGCGCTGGCCCGCATCCGCGATGAACGCCTGGCGGCCATCGATCTCGTCGCCAAGTCTGAGGCCGACCGGGAGGCGCGCCGCAAGGAGGCGCTCGACCTCTACGCCCTCGCGCTCGAAGAGCTCGACATCCAGGAGATCAAGGCCGACCAGGAAGAGTTCGACCGGGAGAAGGAGCGCGAGCGCCTGCGCGCCGAGCGCCTTGCCGGGGAGAAGGCCTATCTGGCCGAAGTCATCGATTCCCGCGACCGCATGTTCGGCCGGGTGCAGCAGATCGCGGCGCGCGAGTATGAGCTGCGCAAGGCGGAGATCCAGCGCGAGATCACCGACAAGGCGTTGCAGCAGGAAGCCCTGCTGGCGCTGGAAGAGGAATATGGCGAGCAGCGCCGGCAGGTGCGCGCGGAGCTCCTGACGCTCGGCGATCCGGAGAACGCGCTCGAAACCGAGATCAGCCGCATCCGGCGGGCTGAGGAGGCGAAGCTCGCGGCGCTGAAAGACGGGCTGGCGGCAAAGATCATTGCCGAGGAAGAGTACGAGGCCCAGCGCCAGCGCCTGTCGGATGAAACCGACCGGCAGATCCTCGAGGCGCGCCGCGCGACGGCCAGCGCCCAGCTCTCGGCCTATGAGGGCCTGTTCGCGAATGTCGGCGAGCTGTTCAAGCAGCTCGGCGGCGAGCAGTCGAAAGCCGCCCGCGTGGCGCTCGCCATCAGCCGGGCCTTCGCGATTGCCGATTCGACGATCAAGATCGCGCAGGCAACCTCGCAGGTGCTGGCCGATCCGACGCAGGTGACCCTGCCGCAGAAGATCGCGGCGGCGGCCGTCATCGCGGCGCAGGGCGCTTCGATCATCGCGGCGATCGCCGGCGGCGGCAAGGGCTTCGCCCAGGGCGGCTATGTGACCGGCCCGGGAGGGCCGCGCACCGACAGTATCCCGGCGCGCCTGTCGAATGGCGAGTTCGTCGTCAATGCCGAGGCGACCCGCGCCAACCGGCAGCTGCTGGAAGCGATCAATGCCGGCCGGTCGATCCCGATGGCGATGGCGGCGCCGGTGCTGCGTGCGCCGGACATTAGGGTCATCAACAATGCGCCGGGTGTCATTCCGCGTGCCCAGCGCTCGGCGAGCGGCGAGATCGAGGTGATCATCGATGCCGTCGCCCAGGATATCGCGCGCGGCGGCGGGCGTGTCGGCATGGCGCTTGAGGGCCGGTATGGTGTCAATCCGGCCTGGGGGTCCTGATGAGTGAACCCAGCGCCCGGCAGAAACGCATCTGGACAACCGCGCCGGTAGACGACATCCCGCGCGAAGTGCTGAGCCTGGTGCATCCTCACTTCCAGCGGACGCATCACCTGACGACGCACCGGGAGGCCTTCTGGTGCGAAGTGCGCGGCGAGCGGGTTCAGGCGGTGCCGCATGGTTTCGAGGTGAAACTGCCAGCGCTGGATGATTCCGGGCGGTATGAGCTGCAGATCGCCCTGTTCAATTCCGGGCCGGGTTTCGCCCGCGAGCTTGCCGCGGCAGGCGCCAGCGCTCAGCCGGTGTTCGCCGATTACAACGTCTACGGATCAACCGGCGAGGCGCCGATCCGCCCCGCGCTGCGTTTCGAGCTGACCGCCATCGGCGCGCAGGGCCTGTCGGTGACGGCATCGGCAACGCTTGGCGATCTCGTCAACGTGCCGTTCCCGGTCGACTATTACCGGCGCGGCCTCTTTCCGGGTCTCGACCGGATATGACGCCGCCGGATGTGATTCACGCGCTGCAGGGCGTGCGCTATGTGCCGGCCGGGCGCAGCGCCGAGGGGCTCGATTGCTGGGGTCTGGTGCTCGATGTCTGCCAGCGGCTCGGCTGGCCGTTGCCGCCAGATCCGCTCGAGGCGGCGGCGAGCCCCAGCGCCCGTGCGGCGATCTTCGCGCGGCACATGGTGCCGGATGACTGGAAACGAACAAAGCCGCGCGACGGGGCCATAGGCTTCTCGCCCTCAATGGACCGAGCCCTGCATGCCGGCATCATCGTGGCGGGCGGGCTGCTCGACACGGCCGAAGGCCGGGGTGTGCGCTGGACGCCGATCGCTGAACTCAACCTTGCGGACTGGGAGTTTGCCTGTTGGGCCGGATCCTGATTGTCGATGATCTGACGGCGGGCCTTCCGCCGCGGGTGATCCTGCATACGGGCCCGGTCGAGGCGTTCCTGGCGCAGCACTGGCCACAGGGCTTCCCGCGGCCGCCGGCGGCCTTCTGGAACGGGGAGCGCGCGGGCGACGAAGTGTTTGACCGCGACATGGAAGCCGCCGACGAGCTGGTGCTGGCTTTCATGCCGCGCGGGCTTGACCCTGTGACCTGGGCGATCATTGCCGTTTTCGTGGTGGTGACGGTCGCCGCGACTTTCCTGCTGATGCCGAAAGTTCCGTCCCCGGACGGAAACGGCCGCGCAGGCAGCGTCTATTCGATCGGGCTTTCGGCCAACGAAGCGAAGCTCAGCGCGCCGGTGCCCCTCTGTTATGGCCGCGTGACGCGCACGCCGGATTATGCAGCGCAGTCTTACCGCTGGTATGACGGCAACCAGGAGGTGCGCGCCTTCCTGCTCTGCCTCGGCGCCGGTGAGCTGGAAGTCGATGCGGTACGTCTCGGCGAGACGCCGGTGACGGACCTGCCGCCCGGCCTTGCCGAGTGGCGCGTCTTCCGCCCCACCGATCACGGCCAGCGCCTCGGCGCGGTCTCGGCCGCTGCCGGCGTCTGGGAGAACGTCTTCACCTCCGGCGATGTCTCCAGCCAGGAGCTGCTGCCGCCGAAGAAATTCCAGGCTCGCGCCCGGGCCAGCTATGCCGGCAGCGTCTTCACCTTCGAGGATCTGTCGGTGGCGCAGACGGCCTCGCCCGGCGACACGCTGGTCGTGCGCAAGAGCAGCGCGAATGGCGACTATACGGTCGTCTCCGTCAGCGGCCCGCGCGTCACCGTGCAGGGGCCGCTGTCCGGCTCCGGCGCCGGCGAGTTCGATCTTGCCATCGTGTCGAACGGCTCGGTGATCCTCGGGCCGTTCGTGACCAATCCGCCGCGCACGCGCACACGCCGCATCGAGATCGATGTCGAATGGCCGGGCGGGCTGAATGACCGCGACGATCAGGGCAAGATCAGGTCCTGGCAGGTGATCCTGACGGCCTGGCTGACGCCGATCGGCGATGATGGCGAGATCCTTGGGCCTGACCGCGTCGTGACCTTTACCGAGCGCGCGGCGACGATGACGCCGCAGCGCCGCACCTGGCGGATCGATGTGCCGGAGGGGCGCTACCGCATCCGCCTCGGCCGGACGGATTTCGAGAACCGGGGCCGGGAAACCGACCGCACGGTGTGGACCGGGCTCAAGGCCTGGCTCGAGATCGATACGGCGGCGCGCGCCTATGGCGATGTGACGCTGATGAGCCTTGTGGTGCGCGGCGCGCAGGAATTGTCGGAGACGGCGCAGAGCCGGATCTTCGTGACGACGCGGATGTATGTGCCCCGCCTCGGTACCGACCAGAAAATCCTCAGCGCCAACCCCGCAGACATCCTCGCCGATATCATGCTGAACCGCTCCGGCACGGCGGCGCTCTCGATCGAAGGCGTGCACACCGAAGCGCTGGAAGCCTGGCGCACGAGCCTCGAGGGCAGCTCCGGCTTCAACGGCGTGTTTGATACCCGCCAGACGCTATGGGCCGCCCTGCAGGGCGTGGCGCGGCGTGGCCGGGCGGACCCGGTAATGCGCGGCGGCCGCCTCAGCGTCGCGGTGGACGGGCCGAAGCCGGTGCGCCGCGGGCTTGTCACGGCGGACACGGTGATCGCCAATTCGCTCAAAGTGCAGTGGGCGTTCCGCCGCCAGGGCGACCCGGATGGCATCGAGCTCGAATGGCGCGACCCGGACACCTTTGCCGAGCGCCAGGTGCGCTGGCCTGCGGACTGCCTGTTCCCGAAACAGGTGAAGCCGCTCGGCTTCACCGATGAGGCCGAGGCGCTCGCAGAGGCCAGGTACCTCTGGGAAGACCTCACCCGCCGCAACATGGAGGTGAGCTTCCAGACGACCGATGCGGCCAACCTGTTCGGCCGGTTTGACCGGATCGCGCTTGCCCATCCGATGTTCGACTGGGGCGCTTCGCTGCGCCTGGTGCGCGCGCAGGGCCGGATGCTGCAGGTCAGTGGACGCCTGCCGGAAGGTCCGCTGATGGCCGTGATCCGCAGCCCGGAAGGCGAGCCGTCTGCGGTACTCGCCGCGACCGGGCTTGCCGGCGGGATGCTGGAACTGGCCGAGGTGCCGCCGGTCGAACTGACCGGGGATTCCGGCGGCGTGCCGACGCTGATTGCGGTCTCGGCGCCGGATGCCGCGCTGATCGATCTGACGGTGCGCAAGGTCGCCCCGTCCGGCCGCGCCTTCCAGGTGACGGCCGCCAATTATGTCGAGGATCTCGGGGAGAGTGCATGACCAGGCTTCGCTGGCCGCGCGCCCTGCCGCGCCCGATCTTCCAGACGCAGACGCTGGCGCCGGATTTCGGTGTCGAGGCTTTCGACATGGATTCCGGCTGGCAGGAAGAGCGCCGCCGGTTCAGCCACCTGCCGGGCGTCCACAGCTTCGCCCTGCGCCTGTCCGCCCTCGAGCAGGACATCCTGCTGGCCTTCGCCCAGAAGGTCGCGGGCGGCGTGTTCGAGGCCGATCTCTGGATGCCGGGCATGAGCCGGGACGGCTGCGAGACCTTTGCCTGCCGCTTTGTCTCGCTGGCCCAGTCCGGGGAGATCACGACCGGGCGCTGGCGCTGGAATGTCAGCCTGCGGATCGAAGCGCTCAACCCGGCCAACTTCGACGATCTCGCCTTCCTGGCCGAGTATGGCGAAGAGGCGCTCAGCGCCGCCAATCTTTTCGACACGCTGGTCAATGAAACCATGCCCGACCATATGGGAGCCGCCTGATGCCCGCACCGACCGCCCAGCAACTGATCGATGCCGGCACGGATGTCACGACCCTCGGCACCGTGATCAATGCGCCCGCAGATCATGGCGGCGACGGCACGGTGACGACGCGGCGCGGCGGCCCGGTCAAGACGCTCGCCTGGTATCTCGCCCAGCTCGATACGCACCGCCTCGCCGCCGCTGCCCTGGTCGAAGACCTTGACGGGCAGGAGGCCGCCATCGCCGCGATCGCGGCGGCGCTCGCCAGCGGCCAGCCCCTCGACCTCATCATCGATCACCTGGATGACCTGATCGCGGCCTCGGGCATCTACCCGGTCGCGCTCGGTGAGCATGACGCGCTCGAGGATGAGGTGATCACGGATCCGCGCGTGACGGTGATGCACGAGGACGAGCGATACCGGCCGCGCGTGCTGCCGCATACGATCACGCTGCCCTTCGATCCGGAGGATTTCTACCTGATGGTCTCGCAGGGTGCCGCGTCGGCCTTCGTACTGGCGGAGCTCCGCCGCCTGGCCACCTATCACCCGCCGGTCGCGCCGGATTTCGGGGTCAACCGGTCCTATGCCTTCGAGGCCGGATCCTCGGGCACGATCGTCGATCTCAACACGCTGGTCACCGATCCGGATTCACCGGCCGAAAACCGCAGCTTCGAAGCGCTCGGCGCGCTGCCCACGGGCGTGACGCTGACCGGCGCGATCCTCGCGCGCAGCGCCCCGCCGATCCAGGCGCCGGCGGCCGTCACCTTCCGCGTCACCGACGAAAGCGGGCTGACCGATACGGTGACGATCACGCTGCACAGCTATGACCCGCTGAGCCCGCCGACAACGCCGCCGGTCTGGGTGGCGCTGCCGGTCTGGAACGTCACGGCCGGGACCGGTGTCGGCTTCCTGCATGCCCGCAGTTTCATCATCGCGGGCACGACGCCTGTGCATGCCCTGACGATCACGGCGACCGGTGTGCCGCCGGGCCTGTCGGTGAGCGACGGCGTGCTCTCCGGCGTGCCTTCGGCGGCCGGAACCTACACGATCACCTGGACGGCCATCGACGCCTTCGGGGCCGAAGTCGAGGCGCTGCAGACGGTCAATGTCTCCGCCGGCGCGGCGCCGGTCTGGGCCTCGATCCCTGCCATAACGCTTAACCTCGGCCAGACGCTGCCGCCGGTGCGGTATGGCACGTATCTCAGCGGCGCGCCGTTCGCGGTGAGCGCCCTGACGCTCGGCGTCTCCGGCCAGCCGGCGGGCACGGCGCTCTCCTCCCGCGAGCTGCGCGGTGTGCCGACCGCCACCGGCACCTTCACGGTGACGGTGACGGCGACAAATCCCTCCGGCGTCTCGTCGCAGATCAATCACACGATCACCGTGCTGCCGGCGCCGTCCGGCGGCGGGGGCGGCGGCGGGGGCGGCCCGGGCGGCGGCGAGTTCGAGCGGTTCGAGCCTTATTAGAACTGCTCGCGGTGATCGCCGGGCGTGCGCCCGGCGCCGCTGCGCCTGCGCGTTGCTTGTGTGCTCGCGCCCTTCGCGTCGCGTCTGAGGCTCCGGGCCTCTCCTTTCATCCGTGAGCGGACGGCTGCGGATTTCATCTGACAACTGAGGAGTGCTTCCATGGCGTATGACCTGCGCACGTCTGCGATTCCGGCAATCTCCAATGCCGACACGATCAACAAGCCGAACGTGCTGCCGGAATTCGGGGCGCCGGACACGGTCGAAGCGCTGCGCGACCGGCTGCAGGATCTCTGGGACCAGACGGCGGTCCTGATCGCCCAGGCGCGTTCCACCGAGGTCCGGTATCCCGAGCGCTTCCTCTGGGAGACGCTGGAGGCGCTGAACATCTTCGACATGAGCCACGGCATCTCGCTGCCGTCGAACCCGGCGGTCGGCAAGCTGCACGGCGACTATTCACAGCCCGACATCCCGCTGCGCCCGCTGGTCTGGGACGGCGAGGACTGGGTCAGCTATCTCGAGGACATCCAGCCGGGCGGGTCGATGCTCGATGTCATCCTCGCGCCCTTCCTGGTCAACCAGCAGGTCGTCAATGCCGGCAACCAGGAACTGGTGAACAATCTGCGCACCGAGCTGCGCGGCGGGGTGGCCGAAGCCCGCGACACGCTGCAGAAGCTCTCCGACGCCATCGATGCGATCGCGATCGATACCGAAGACCTCGCGCTGACCGGCGTGCCCACCGCGCCCACCGCCGCCTTGGGCACGAATACAACCCAGATCGCGACGATGGCGGCCGTGAAGGCGGCGGCAGACGCCGCGGCCGCCGCATCGATCCCGCTGGCGCAGAAAGGCGCCAACAGCGGCGTTGCCTCGCTGGACAGCGGCGGCAAGGTGCCCGCGGGCCAACTGCCCTCGTATGTCGATGATGTGGTCGAGGCGGTCAACTTCGCCGCGCTGCCCGGCCCTGGCGAGACTGGCAAAATCTATGTCACGCTGAACGACAACAAAATCTATCGTTGGTCGGGCTCCGCCTACATCGAGATTGTCGGATCGCCCGGCTCGACGGACGCGGTGCCGGAAGGCGCGGTCAACAAGTACTTCACCGATGCGCGGGCGCAGTCCGCGCTCTCCGCCGCGCTTTCGGGCAAGCAGAACCTGCTTTCGGGCACCTCCGGGCAGGTGCTGGCCTTTGACGGAGCCGGTGCGCCGGTCGCGCGCAACGCGCCGCAGCGGCTCTCGACCTGGCACTTCACCAGCGATGGTGTCACGGACTGCACCGCCGCGCTGCAGACCTATCTGAACCTTGGCGGCCGCGTTCACCTTGCTGACGGCACCTATGTCGCGACCGCGCTCACGGTTCCGGCCAATACCGAGCTGACCGGCTCGCGAAACGCCATCCTGAAGAAAGCTAATACGGCCGGCACGTTCATCACCGTCGATGGGGACAATGTGACGCTGCGCGGTTTCACCGTCGATGGCACGCACACGGACGAAACCCGCGCCTCCGGCTATATTGCCAACCATATCGGCATCTCGTGCGTGGGCACGTCGAGCTTGGACCGGAAGGGCATCCGCTTCGAAGACCTGCTGGTCAAGAATTTCGGCGACAAGGGCATCTATACCCGCTGGACGGATGGGCTGCGCTCGATCCGCAACCGCGTCGAGCGGTGCGGGTATTCCGGTGAGGAACACCTCTCACCGATCAATGGCGAGTGTCTCGACTGCCATTGGGAAAACATCTTCCCCGGCCAGACCGGAAACGACAATGCCTATGGCGGCGTGATGACGGCCAGCGGCACGGACCGCGTGCCGCAGAATTCGGGCTTCACGGGCTGCACGGCCAAGGATGTCACAAGCTGGGTCGGGATCGACATCCATTACGGCCGCAACTGCTGGATCGAGCAGGGCGAAGCGATCGAGTGCGCCGAAGGCGTCACGTACCAGAACAGCATTTCCGGCGCGCCGGGCGCGAACATCGATGTCAACTTCAACCGGGTGCGCGCCTGGGCCGGCGAGACCAAGACCCGCGACGGCCGGGCCTATACCAAGACCGGCGGTATCGTTATCGTCGGCGCCGCGACCGGCGAGCGGGCCACCAATGTAAACGTCCGCGGCAACACCCTGATCAATTGCGGCGACACGCGCCCGGGCACCGGCGGCGCGATCCTTGTCCGCAACGTCGATGGCCTGCTGGTGACGACGAACGCGCTGACCGGCTCGCACCGGGCCGCGATTTCCCTCCAGCAGTCGGACGCAAACGGCTCCTGCATCAACGCGACGGTCATGGGCAACACGATCAACGGCGTTGCCCAGCACAATTCGGTCTGCCGGGGCATCGACATGTCGGCCGGTACGCGCGGGGTCTGCGCGCTCAACGAAGTCACCGCACTCGCCACCGGCACGCAGGAGGTCTACCAAGAGCCGGGCGCAACGCAGCCCGTGCGCGTCCTGCACGAGCTGCCGGACCGCCTGCAGGCCGCGCGGACCTATTATGTCCGGACCGGCGGCAGCGACTCGGCGAGCGGCCTGCTCGACACCGATGCCGGCGCCTTCGCCACCTTGCAGAAGGCCATCGATGTGGCGGCGGGTCTCGACACCAACGGCTTCGATGTCACGATCGTGGTGCGGTCCGGCACGCACGCCTCAGCTGCGCTCAAGTCTATGCGGGGCGGCGGCTGGCTGGTGATCCTCGGCGATACGGCCACGCCGTCGAATGTCGTGATTGCGGGCAGCAGCCTCTCGGCGATCCGGGCCTCGGCCGTGTTCGGCAATTACCGGGTGCTCGGGGTCAAACTGCAGACCACAACGGCCGGGTCCGGGATCGACCTCTCCGGCGCGGGCATCAATCTTGAATATGGCAACTGCGACTTCGGGGCCTGCGCGGACCATCACATCAGTGTCAGCCGGTCGAAGATCAAGGCGATCAACACCAACGCGATCACCGGGCAGGCGGCGACGCATATCAATGCGCTCCAGACGGCGGATGTGGACATCACGTCCTTTGCCTACACGCTGAGCGGCACGCTCAACTTCGGGACGGCGTTTGTCCGCGCGCTGCGCAACAGTTATGTCGGCGCAAACGGCGCGAGCTTCACAGGCGGCACGATCACCGGCACCCGCTACATTACGCAGGAAGGCTCCGTGATCTTCACGGGCGGCGGCGGGGCCAGCTTCTTCCCGGGATCCGTCAATGGCACCGAGGCGAGCGGGGGCGTCTACGCATGACGGCGGCGCTTCTCCCCCGCGAATACCACTGGCTCGCCGCCGAGCCCGCGCCGCGCATGCTGCTGGAAGGCCTCAAGACCTTCGGCACGCTGGAAGGTCCGGGGGCGGAGGATCATCCCGTCATCATGGGCTGGGCCAAAGAGGTCGGCGTCCCGAAGATCGAGCAGGTCTTCACCGCCGACTCGGTGCCGTGGTGCGGCCTGTGGATGGCCGTCATCGCAAAGCGCGCGGGCAAGCCGGTCAATCCGAACGCGCTCTGGGCGCGCAGCTGGCTGAACTGGGGCAGCGCCGTCGCCGAACCGAAGCTCGGCGATGTGCTGGTGTTCCGGCGCGGCAACACGTCCGGCCATGTCGGGCTCTACGTTGGCGAAGATGACGGCGCGTTCCACGTCCTCGGGGGCAACCAGGGCGACAAGGTCTCCATCGTCCGCATCGCCCGCTCGCGCCTTCTCGGCGCCCGCAATCACTACGCTATCGGCCAGCCGCCCAACTGCCGCCGCGTGTTTCTCAAGACCACGGGCACTCTGTCTACCAACGAATCCTGAAAGGACTCCCCATGTTCGACACGCTTAGAAAGCGGGCCCTTGTGGCCCTCGCCGCCGTCTTCAGCCTCGGCAATATCTCCGGCTGCGCCCTGATCCCGATGGACAGCCTCTGGAAAACGGCGGGCGGTATTCCGTATGCGGAAGTCTGCAAGGGCGCCGACGGCATCGAGGGCGGCGCGGCCTGCACGCTGACCTGGTACCAGTCGGCGCTGTCCGCCGGCAAGGAGCTCTGCGAGCTCTCAGCCACGGAGCGCGACCCGGAATATGTCGCCGCGCTCGAATCCGCCTGCCTGAAGGTTGCCGCCATCGATGCGCGCGTGACGCCCACGGCGGTGGTCGCCTGGGGCCTGCTCGGCGATGTCGCCGAAGCGCGCACGCTGGCCGCCGGTGATGAGGGCCAGGTGGCCAAGGCGATCGCGGCGGCCCGCCAGCTCGAAACCTTCTGGCGCGAGCGCGGGCCGGAGATCTCCGAGGCCGTCAACGCGATGCGCGGCGACTAGCGCCCGCGCCCCGCTCCTTTCCCGAAACCCTAAAGCACAGGAGGCCTGATCCCTCATGGACATGGTCAAGACCCTCAAGAAGTTCGGCGATGTGAAAGACCTCGCCTTCGCGATCATCGGCGCGAAGTCCGATGCCAACGCGATCTCGGTCGCCGAGAGCTATATCGACCGCGGCCTCGGCTGGCTGACCGCCGCCGCCCAGGGCAAGGCGTCGATGGACAGGAACCTCGACGCCGACGCGGCGCAGCTGCGCCGGATCATCGATGGCGGTTACCGCCGCGAGGACATCGACGCCGCGCGCGCGCGCCTGCGCGAGACCAGCGCCTCGATCCAGGCCGAAGCCGCCCGCATCGAGGCGAAGAAGTCCGGCAAGGGCTGATCCCTTCGGGGCGCCGGGGGCGGCGTCCCGGACCCGCGCCCGGCCAGCCGCCTGATGATGTCAGGATCCGGCCGGGCGCACCTTCCTCCCGCATGCAAAGGAGCCTGACATGGCCAAAGCCACCTATCCCGCCGAATGGGGCCTGACGCCCCTGGAGGCGGCCTATCTCACCCGCCTGCGCTCGGGGAAGATCCTCGGCCCCGGCAATTTCTCCGAGCTGCATCCGCGCGTCGTCACAGACGTGCGCGGCCGGGTGCGCAAGACGATGGCGCAGCTGCGCCGTAAGCTCGACCCGCTGGATGTCGAGATCACGACGAAATGGCATGAGGGCTGGGTCCTCGGCCGCGCCGCCCGCGCCCGCCTGACGGGCCTGCTCAACCTGAAAGGCTGAGCGCGTGAGGGACACCGCGCCGGAGGCGGCGCCGGAAACCGCTCAGGAGCGCGACGACCGGGCCGCCATGCCGCCCGCCCAGTCGCCGCCCTGGGGCCGCTATACCGCCGTGATGGCGGGGCTGGGGGCCGTCTCGGTATACCTCATCCAGAACTGGGGGAGCATCGAGCCGGTTCTCGAAAGCCCCTCGGTGATCGTCCTGTCGATGCTGACGGTCTTTGGCCTCGGCGGGCTGTCGGCCTACTGGCTGCTTGCCCGGCCGTATGAGCAGCGCCTCTATGCAGCAGAGAGCGTGATCAAGCGGCTGCGCGTCGATGAGCGCCAGCTGCTGGTGCGCGAAGGTGAGCTGAAGGCGCAGGTAAAAGCGCTGGAAGTCACCGTCCAGTTCCTGCGCGAAGAAATGCAGCTGCTGAAACAGCAGTTCGAAGCGGCGGTGCCGCCCCGCCAGTCGCGCCGTACTCCAAAAGTGCCGAAAGGCTGACCTGTTCCGCGACGCCGGTGATGCGGTTCCTGTCCGGCATTCTCCACCCTCCGTACAAGGATGACTCCCATGCAAGACCCCAATACCATGACCTTTGTGGCGCGCGCCGCCGCGAAGGATGAGCAGCTGAGCAAGATCCGCCAGCACGAAAACACTGAGGCGCGCCTGAAGGCCGAGCTCGCCGCCACCGAAACGCAGCGCGCCAAGGATGAGGCCTACCTGGTGCAGGTCGCCCTCGCGGACGCCGCGGCCAACCAGCTCATCCTCGAGCGCTATGCGCATCACCTGCCGCCGCCCCCGCCGCCTCCGGCGCCGGAGCCTGCGGCTCAGGAAACACCGCCTGCCGCCGATCCTGCGCCCGCCGCTGACCCGGCGCCTGCGCCCGCCGCCGATCCTGCGCCTGCCGCTGACCCGGCCGCGCAACCTGCCTCCTGACAGGGAGCCGGCCGGGCCGAATCCTCCCCTGCGCCCTGCCGGACCTCAAGCCCGCCGCCCACTCCCGGGCGGCGGGCGCTTTTTCCATTTCCGGGGTCAGATTATGCACGATCCTATGCATGACCAGCGCGCTCGCTATTCGGGCTTTGTTTCAGGAACATCCGTACCATGAAGATTTTCCGCATCACTTTCCGCGATTTGGCCTTCTTCAAGGGTGGCTTTTTTACCGGGTTCTACACGGGCGTGCTGGGTTTCGGGTGGCTGATGGTCGTCATCGGTTTGATATCCTTCACCTGACGCCGCTTCGATCAGGGCGGCCTGCACTTTCGCCTGCTCCATGAACACGTTGATCTCGTTCTTCGTGTAGTTCACGAGGCTGCCGCTGGTCACATATTCGAAGACAAGCAAGATGAAGATCATCACGGCGGTCTGGCTAAACTCGCCGGCTTTGGCGCGGCGCAGAATCGCCCCGACTTCAGGTGCAACTTCGGAGACCGCATCGATCAGGCCGCCATCGCGAAAGTTATCTTTCCTGGCGTCCTCAAGTATTGATTTCAGCGTTCGTCGTGCGTCCCGATTGAGCGGCCGGATAGCGACGACGATCTCGTCAACCATGTCATAAACGCCATCGATCGAGCGCGCTCGCCCTCCGCAGTAGGGGCAGGTTTCCCAGTTGTTCGCGAAATGGATGTTCTTCGCGCCGACGATGCGAAATGCTCTCGACGTAAAAACGGTCCCGCACTTCACGCACTTCATGGGCAAGGTCATGTGGCACTCCAAGGTGGTACCGTATCCGCCCCTGAGTCGTGCGATTTGTAAAACAATGGGGGGCTGGATGCGTGCCCGGACAGCAGGTAGCTGTAAACCGTCCTGTAAACCGCTTGCCGTTGATGCTGCCTAAAGCCTTGAAAAGATGGTCGGAGTGAGAGGATTCGAACCTCCGGCCCCTAGCTCCCGAAGCTAGTGCTCTACCAGGCTGAGCTACACTCCGCCGTCCATCGGCCCGGACGGGCGCCCATGGCCCGCGCGGGAAGCCGCGTGTTTACGCGCGGCGCCGGATTTTGCAAGGGGCAAATGCGGCGCTGTCCGGCCTCTGCTGGTTGACCCCGGCCCGGCTTCGCGCTCCCCTCTGGCCATGCGCTGCCCGCTTGTCCGTCTTGCCGCCTGTCTGGCCCTTCTGGCCGCCTGTACGGCCGTGCCGCAACCGGGTGCAGTGCCTCCATCGGCTGCCAGACCGCCGGAGGCAGAAGCCGGCCTCGTGATCGACCGTCTGCCGGAGGATTTTCCGCATGGCGGCGAGCCGCGCCTGGCTGAAGAGATCGACCTGATCGTCATCCACACGATCGGCGGGCCCATGTGCCGGAACGGGGAAGTGTTCTTCACCCCGGCCAGCGGCAGCGCCGTGTTCTGGCGCGACTGGTTTCTGGATCAGCCGGACAGGAGCATCCATTATGTCATCGGGCGGGCGGGCGACATCGCCCAGCAGCGCCCGGAGCTGCGCACCGCCGGCCATGTCAGCTTCGGGGGGGTGATGCAGCGCGTGAACCAGCGTTCTGTCGGCATCGAGCTGGTCAACCGCGGCGACGGGATCGAGCCGTTCCCGCCCGCGCAGATCGCCGCCACGAAGGCGCTCGCCGCTGTCCTCGCCGGCCGCTATGGCCTCGGGCCGGAGGCCGTGGTCACACATGCGGCGCTTGACACCCGGATGCAGGCCGATTGCGGCGGCCAGCCGCTGCGGCGCAATCTGGATCCGGGCCCGCTGTTTCCGCTGGATGAGGTCCGCGCGGCGATGGCGCGCGAAGAGGCGCGCTAGGAGGCGCGTGTGCGGGCCAGCGCCATCTGCCGCTGGCGCTCGGCAAAGCGGGCCCGCTGCCCATCCGTCATTTCGCTGATGCAGGCCGGGCAGGAGATGCCCTCCACATAATCCTTGTGCTGACGGCCTTCGGCTGAAACCGGCCGGCCGCAGGCATGGCACAGGCTATGCGTGCCCGGCGACAGGTCATGGCGCACGCTGACGCGCTCGTCGAATACGAAGCATTCTCCGCGCCAGAGGCTTTCCTGCTCCGGCACGGTTTCCAGGTATTTCAGGATACCGCCTTCAAGGTGGAACACGTCCTCGATGCCTTCGGCCTTGACGAAGCTGGTCGCCTTCTCGCAGCGGATGCCCCCTGTGCAGAACATCGCGATCTTCGGCTTGCGGCCTTCGCTTTCGAGCCGGGCGCGGAACTCCCGGAACCAGGCCGGAAAGTCGCGGAAACGATCCGTCTGCGGATCGATAGCGCCTTCAAAGGTGCCGATGGCGACCTCGTAGTCGTTGCGCGTGTCGATCAGCACGGTGTCCGGATCGGTAATCAGCGCGTTCCAGTCTTCCGGCTTCACATAGCTGCCGACGAGCGTGTTCGGGTCAGTGCCGGGCACACCCATGGTGACGATCTCGCGCTTCAGGCGCACCTTCAGCCGGCGGAAGGGCATTTTTTCGGCCTCGGCAAACTTCGCCTCCAGCGTCTCGGCGCCGGGCAGGGCGCGCAAGCGGGCAAGCGCTGCGTCAATCGCCTCGGGCGTGCCCGCGAGGGTGCCGTTGACGCCTTCCTCCGCCAGCAGCACGGAGCCTTTCACGCCCAGCCCGCAGAACGCCGCTGCCAGCTCGGGCTGGCGCTCGCGATAGTCCGGAAAGCGGAAGAACTTGTAGAAGGCGGCGACGCGGAAACTCATGCGGCGCCTTATGGCAGAGGCAGGGCTGGCGGAAAATGCCCTATGGCATCTCGGTCAGGCTGAGGTTGTTGCCATCGGGATCGTTGAACCAGCAGACTTTCACCGCCCCGCCGGGGGCAGACCAGACCCCGTCCGCATCCTGTCCGAAGCCCGGATAGACGAGGAACTCGACCCCCTTCGCCTTCAGGGCCGCCATCGCGGCGCGGATATCCGGCACGGCCCAGCCGAGCACGGTGTGCGCCCCGGCCTGCCAGCCCTGCACGGTGGTGAGGCGCAGCGTGGTGCCGGCAAGGTCGAACACGGCAGCGAAGTCGTCGGTCGAGACAGGGGTGAGGCCCAGCACATCGCGGTACCAGGCGCTCGCGCGCTTGTGGTCCGGCGTCAGGACGAAGGTGATGGCCTTGGCGGTGGTGAGGGACATGGGCGGGCTCCGGGGTTTGGGTGAGGGTAGCACGGGGTTTCCCCCTCCGTCTCGCACCTTTGGTGCGATCCACCTCCCCCGCTTCGCGGTGGAGGAAAGCCGTTGCATTGGGGCGCGCCCTCATCCTCCCCTGCAAAGCGGGGGAGGTGGCCCGCATGGCCGGAGGGGGCTCTCGCTATCCGCCCCCGGCCCGGTTTAGGATGGGCCCATGAAACAGCTCCTCATCCTTTGGCATTCGCGCACCGGGGCGGCGGAGGCTATGGCACGTGCGGCGTTTGAGGGCGCACGGGGCGAGGGCGCCGCGCGGCTCGTGCGCGCGGCCGAAGCGGGGCCGGAGGAGATGCTGGCCGCGGCGGGCTACCTGTTCGCGGCGCCGGAAAACCTCGCCGGCCTCTCCGGCGAGATGAAGGAATTCTTCGACCGCTGCTACTACCCCCTGCTCGGGCGGATAGAGGGGCGGCCCTATGCGCAGATGATCGCGGCGGGATCGGACGGGCAGGGCGCGGCGCGGCAACTCGCCCGCATCTGCACCGGCTGGCGCCTCCGGGAAGTGCAGCCGGCGATGATCGTCAACACGAATGCTCAGACACCGGAACAAATCCTCGCGCCCAAGACGCTGGACGCTGCCACGCTGGCGGACTGCCGCGACCTCGGCGCCGGAATGATGGCGGGGGTGGCGAGCGGGATCTGGTGAGCGGCAGCGCCACCCCCAACGCTAACCCGCAGCCGTGAGATTTTGCCCGTCTTTCAGGTCATCAGGCGGCACTGATGTGCGTGCGATTTCCGCTGTCCTGGGTTGACCGTTTTGGCATCCGTTTGACCAGGAACATCCGCAGGCAGAGATCAGAGTCCATGCGCCGGATGAATCAATGGCGTTGGCATCTTGATGGGGTGTTCGCGAAGAGTCGCGGCGGCACGCCGCGCTTCGCGGATGGCAGGAACTTCTTGATGCCTGACGCCTGGTCGCGCGCGAGTTCCGGGTGCGGGTTGGCATTCGCCTGACCGCACACGGGACCATGTCATTCCGCGTCAGAACCGGTCAGGGCGCAGCACCCTGACCTCCGAGACATTCAGCACACCGATATGCGAGCCGAGCAGGGACTCAAGATGCCCGAGGGCTGCGTTGATGCGGGCTTCTGTGCCGATCGAGATGACCAGTAGCATGTTGCCGGAGGCGGAAAGGTCTGAATCCCGGTTCCAGTGATTGCCGCCGCCATAGCCGGCGATGGCGGGCAGAACTGTATACCCGGTGAGCCCGGCCGCTTCCAGGACGCTGCAGGCACGTTGAAGCGCCATGCGCTCAATGATCAGTTCGAGACGGTAGCGGACATGCATGGATCACCTCCTCATCCCGCGACGAGACGGCCAAGCCAGATATAAAGGGGCAGGCCGATGATCAGGTTGAACGGGAACGTTATGCCGAGCGACAGTGTGAGATAAATAGATGGCCGTGCCTTGGGCAAGGCCAGGCGGATCGCGGCCGGAACGGCGATGTAGGAGGCCGAGGCGGCAAGCGTGATGAGCAGCGCCGCGTCCGCGGCAGGCATGCCGTTGGCCCAGGCCACCAGGGCAGCGAGCAAGGCCGACAGAAGCGGCATGTAGAGGCCAAACAGGATGGTGCCGGGTTCGAGCTGCCGCCAGCCATTGCTGAGGCCGCGGCCGGCCGCCAGGCCCATGTCGAGGAGAAACAGGCAGAGGATGCCCTGGAACGGGGTGACGAAGAAGGGGGCGATCCGCTCCATGCCGGCCTCGCCGGTGATCCAGCCGATGAGCAGGGAGCCGATCAGGACAACGACGGAGGCATTCAGCAGCACTTCGCGCGCAAGCTCGCCGCGCTCAGCGGCGATCTGCGCAGCCGGTTGCGGGTGTCGGGCATTGCCGCCCCTCGCGAGGATAAGGGCGGTGATGATCGCCGGCACTTCCATCAGCGCTGCGACGGCGACGAGATACCCAGACGCGACAAGGCCCGAGGCGGTGACGGCCTGGGTCGCCGCCACGAAGGTGACGATCGAGATGGAGCCATAGTGCGCGGCCGCTGCCGCCGCATCGGTGCGGTCGAGCCGGGTGGTCAGGCGCAGAAGCGTGAAGGCGAGGACGGGCAGAAGGAAGGATAAACCCATTCCGGAGGCCATGATCAGGGCAATGTCCCAGCTGAGCTGGCTTTTCGACATCTCGACCCCGCCTTTCAGGCCGATCGACATCATCAGGTAGATCGCCAGGCCTTTGGCGAAGGCCTCCGGGATCGACATCTGCGATTTGAGCAGCGCTGCGCCGAGTCCCAATACGAAGAACAGGACCATCGGTGAGAACAGGGTGGAGAGGGCGATGTCCATGGCAGACCCCAAAGCCGGTGAGGCCCCGGACTGAGCCCCGGGGGCGCGACATGCGCCGCTTCAAAAAATAGGTCCAGACTATTTTTCCGATGAAATTCATAGAGAGAAACAATGATATTTGCTTCGAAACCCTCCGGGTCATGTGGCGGCCCGGCGCCTGGCAGTGGCCAAGCCTGCCGGACCCCTCACGATCCGCACGCCCCATTACTGACCCTGCCAAAGCTGGCCATAGCTGAATGCTATCAACCAGGAACAAAAAATGGATTGGAGCTATTCTTCTTCCAGCCCATCTGCAGCGGCATCAATCCTCAGGAGACTGATCATGATGCGTACTCATTCGGCCCTTGCCGCCCTGTTTGCTGCCGCCCTTGCGGCCACTCCGGTGGCCTGTGCATCGACTTCCGCCCAGACCGCAGCCACGGCCGTTGCCGCCGCGCCCGCCGAAGTGCGCGCGCCCATAACCGAAGCTGACGTGATTGCCGCCCAGAATGCCTGGGGCAACGCACTGGTCAGCATTTCCCGCACCTATGACCAGCAGGGCATCGAGGCGGCCACCAAGCTCGCCGGCGAAGTGATCGACAGTGCCTACGGCTACCAGATGGGCCCGGTGCTGTTCAAACCCACGCTGACCGTTGCCCCGCAAACCTTCCGCACCACGCGGGAAGGCGCGCTGGCCTATTTCGTAGGCGGCAACCCCGATTATCCGAAAGACACAGGCTTCGCCCTGAATGGCTGGGAATCCTTCGAGATCAAGAATGCCGGCATTTTCATTGAGGGTGACACGGCAATCTCGATGGGCAATGTGATGCTCACCAACAAGCAAGGAAACGTCACGACCGTCGACAAGACCTGGGGCTATCTGCGCGACAAGGACGGGGCACTTCGCATCGTGCTGCACCATTCCTCCTTGCCCTACACGCCTCAGTAAATCTCACCTCCCCCGGCAGCTGGCCGGAGTGCGGGTCGCCTGAAGCGACCTGCGCTCTGGCCAGCCGTTTGGTTTTGAAGATCCGTATACGTTCCGATCATGTCATCTGCCATCCGTACATCATCGCTCGCGCTGGCCTCCGCCGTCCTCATCACCTCTCACGCTGCAGCTCAGGGGACAGATGAGGGCTTCGAGTTCTGGCTCAACCCATCCCTGAGCCACGACCTGACCGACAGGACAGGGGTGGAGCTGGAAACCGCCCAGCGCTGGCGCAGCGCGGAAGACGGCCGGGCAGACACATACTTCTATCGCCTCTGGCTAAATCACGATGCGGCGCCCGGCGTGACAGTGTCCGGTGCGGTCGAATACCGCATCAATGATGGCGCGGCGGATGAGACACGGCTGATGCAGCAAGTGTCTGCGCGCCACGGCATCTGGCGCACGCGGCTGCGGCTTGAGCAGCGCTTTGTCGAGAATGCGGCGCAGACCGGACTGCGAATCCGGCCGCGGCTGGGCGTCTCCGTGCCCCTGGACGAGGCCGGCCGGTGGAGTTTCAAGAGTGATGCCGAGCTGTTCGTAACCCTGCAGGCAACGAGCCCCTCCGGTGATGAGGGACTGACCGGGCTTCGCACGCAGATCGGATTTGGTTACAAGATAAACGAGCGGCTCTCGTTGAGTGCCGCCTATCTGCGCCAGCAGGATTTCTTCAGTACCCGGCCGGATGTCGTGGGCCATGCTCCGATCATCGCTATCGACTACAGCTTCTGAAACGGAAGATCAGGATGCGGAGGTTCCGAGCCGGCGTCCCTCCTGGGCCAGAATGCCTGCTGCCGCCTTGGCGAGCGGTGCCGCCAGCGTCCGGAGGCTGGCTGCCAGGGGCGATGTGTCACGCCAGATCAGTGAGATGGACCTCTGGGCCAGTTCGTGCGCGATGGGACGGGCATAGAGGGTCTTGTCGCGGCGCGCCTCGGACAGGGCATAGAGGCTGGGCAGGATTGCGACGCCGGCGCCCATCTCGGCCATCAGGCGGATGGCGTCGAGCGACGTGCCCTCATATTCTGAGCTCACCACGGCCCCGGAGGCATCGGCAATCTGCTGGATGATGCTGTTGAGCTTGTGGCCCTGGCCGAGCGTCAGAAGGCTGCGGCCCTTGAGATCGAACAAGGCGACGGGGCCTTTCTCCTGCGAGAGCGGATCTTCCGGTGCAGCGCAGATGTAAAGGTGTTCCGTAAACAGAGGTTCGTGACCAATGTTCTGATGGTCATCCGGCGTCGAGATGATGGTATCGAACTCCCCGCTCTGAAGGTGTTCATCGAGGTCGATGGTGCGCTCCTCGCGCACACTGAGGCGCAGCGCCGGGAAGCGCGCATGCAGGTCTCGCACCACATGCGGCAGCAGGTAGGGTCCGACGGTGGGCAGGATGCCGAGACGCAGCCGGCCGTTGAGGTCTTCCCGGCCGAACTTGGCGACGGCCTTCAGGTCTTCCACTTCCTTCAGGATGATCCGTGCACGGCGCACAAACTCCTCGCCCGCCCGCGTCAGCATTGCCCCCTGCCGCGAGCGCTCCACCAGCACGACACCGAGGGCAGCCTCCATCTCGGCAATCTGCGCCGAAAGGCTGGGCTGGCTGACATTCACCAGCTTTGCCGCGTCCCCGAACTTACCGGTATCGGCGATGGCCACGATATATTGCATCTGGCGCAGGGTGGGGCGCATTATCATAATCCATAACTATTGTATCAAAAGAATAATTAGATTTGAGCTATGGAAGTTCAATCCCATTTCCAGTGCAGGCCGGAAAAAAGTTCCGGCGGAACAGGAGACAAGGATGAGCGACAAGAAGCAGGCTTTCGAGAAGGCCGGTGTGATCCGTTTGCCGGTCACCCTGGCCAGTGTGACGGCGAACCGGTTCGACCGGAGCGAGCGGCGGGCCTGGCGCCGCCGGCGCACCCAGAGGGGCAAGCGCATCGTGACGCAGGTGGAGGCCTGAAATGCTGTCCCCGGCTGACTTTGACATGCTGTTCGGGCCCCAGACAAAGCCCATCCTTGTGCGGACGGATATGCCTGGCCGGAGAGCCGGGCGGGTGGCCCGCACAGCGAGACGGCCGGCCGCTACACCCGTCAGGCGCGCGTGCAAGCGCTGATGCTCAGGCCGGCAGCAGGCTCACGGCTGCCGGCCTGGCCGAACGGTTCTGGCCTGGCACTGAATGCCCGGGCACGCTCCCGGTTCAGAAGCTCTTGCGGATGCTGGCATACCAGTAGCGGCCAAAGGGCTGGTAGAGCGCGCCGTTATATCCGGCCGAGCTGGAATCCATCGGCGGCACCTTGTCCTCGATATTGCGCACGCCGAGGCGCAGGCGGGTGTTCGCTGCAATGCCTCCGGAGAATTCATACTGGCCATAGAGATTGACCGTACGCTGACCATCGACTTCGAGGTTGCGGCCGATCTGGTCGATCACCGTCGTATCGATATAGCTGCCGGTATACTGGGTGTAGGCGCCCAGCGTGATGGCCTCCGTGGGCTGCCAGGTGACGGCGGCATTCCATTTCCATTCCGGCGAGCCATCCTGGCGCAGCAGATTCCCTCCGCCTGTGATGATTGTGCCGGGGTTGATCTCTCCGGCGGCCCGCGCATCGATCAGGGCCTGGATGTCCGGCGAGGCCATCCGCTCATATTCAAGCAGTCGGGCGACGTTGACATCGAAGTTCAGACGCCCGATCGGGGTGCGGTCCAGGGCAAAATTGGCAGAGACATCGATCCCGCGCACGGTCTGCGGCTGCAGGTTGCGGTAAGCGTCATTGACATAGAGCACCCGGCCGACAGGGGCGAGGCTGGTGCCGGCAAAGGCAGCAATTTCATCCGCCGTCGGAGCTGCCCGGATGACGTCCGGGTTGCTGGAGCCGCGCATGCGCAGCAGGTAGTCGAGGATCAGCGCATTGCCCTCGCCATAGATGCCGACAAGGCCTTCCTGCTCCACGTTCCACAGGTCGGCGGTGAAGGTGATGGAGCCGACATCCGGCGGCATGATCCGCGGCTGGATCACGGTGCCCACGGTCCAGGTGTCGGCCGTCTCGGCCTGCAGGTCCGGGTTTCCGGCACGCCGGCCGGTTGTCGCGAAGCCCTGGTTACAGGCGGCGAAACTGGTGATGCGGCCGGCTTCGAGGTCTGCCTGGCAGCGCACCCAGTCGGTGCGTGTGTTGGAGCGTGAGACCACCGTGGCGTTCACCTGCTCGAGGTTGGGTGCGCGGAAGGCCTGTGCCCAGGAGCCGCGGAAACGCAGCCCTTCAAACACGGTCCAGCCAAGCGCAACTTTCGGCTTCGCAATGTCTCCGAAATCCGAATAGTTCTCGAACCGGCCGGCAACCTGCATTTCCAGGCCTTCCACCAGCGGGATGTTCATCTCAGGCGAAACCAGCGGCACGGCAAGTTCGATATAGGCCGCGCCGACTGTGCGCTCGCCCCTGGTATCCGGCGTATCACTGGTGCCGACAAGGTCGCTCGGCGAGACAATTCCGGTGACGGTATCCGTGAAGGTATATGTGCCATCGACATGCGGGTCACGGTCATCACGCTGTGTGTCACGGCGCACTTCCACGCCGGTTGCCATGCCGATATCGCCGCCGGGCAGGGTGAACAGGTCAGTCTTTGTCAGTTTGAAATCCCACTGGGCCAGCGTGGTGCGCGAGTCCCTGACCGTCCGTATGCGGGCATAGTCGAGCGCTGCCGCACTGGAGCGCGTGGTATCGGGTCCGCCGGGATTGCTGACATCGCCGCCATTGAAGGGATTGTAGGCGTCGGGCGTGGACCAGGAGAGGGCTTCCTGGATGCGGGTGGAACTGACGCCATCCTGCATGTCGCGCACGCTGGCCTCGGAATAGACCAGCGCAGTCTCCCAGTCGAACGTGCCCCATTGCCCGCGCAGACCGCCAAGAATGCGGTACTGGTCGTTTTCCACATCCACGGCAGACAGGCCGAAATCATCGAAGCGATAGCTCACCAGCGTGATGGGCACGCCATTCGGGGAAATGTTCAGGCCGGACAGGCGGTTCGGGTTCGCGGTTCCGTTGGCAAAGGTCACCGGGCCGAACGGGTTCCAGTAGTTGGAAGCGGGCACCGTGATGCGCGCTGCGGCCAGAATGGTCGGGGAAACCTGCAGCGCGTGCGTTTCGGCCTGGTAATAGCCAAGCTCGCCAAAGGCGGTCAGGCCATTGTCGAAGTCATAGCGGGCCGTGGTGAACAGGTTGATCCGGTCCAGCTCGGGCACCAGGGTCGTGCCGATGGCATTTCCGTCATAGCGTGTGTTGGCGTCTGCGCCGCCCGTGGCGCGCGTGCCGGTACGGATGCAGATGCCGTTGCCCAGCGAGGCGCGGCAATTGCCATTGACTGAAGGGATGATCGCGAAGGCGCCTGCCGCAGTGGTCAGGGCGGTGCCGTTGCGGAGAACCGTGCCGGTGCCGACCGTCGAGAAGTTGCCCCAGCTGCTGATCGTGCTGGTACGGTCGAGCGTGCCAATGCCCTGCAGCGAAGTGCCGAGGAAAAAACCGCTGCGATTGGCTGTTGCGGTCCAGTCCTGGTCGGTGGTCGAAAGCTCCGTACGCGTCGTATAGCCAAGGAAGGCCGAGACATTGCCCTTGCCGCCGGCGAAGTCGGTGCCGAAGGTTCCGTTGATGTCGAACTGGGTATGATCCGTTCCTTCCGCGCCGCCATACTGCACGGTGATGTCGCCGCCGCGCCGGACTTCGCGCAGCACCGTGTTGACGACGCCGGCGACCGCATCCGCACCATAGATGGCGGCCGCGCCGTCGCGCAGCACTTCCACCCGGCGGACACCGGCGGTGGGAATGGCATTGGTGTTGTAGGTCAGCACCGGTACGAGGTTTTCGTTGGCGCGCGAGGTCGGGTGCTGCACCATGCGGCGGCCGTTCAGCAACACCAGCGTATTGCCGATACCGAGGTTGCGCAGGTTGACTGAGCCGACATCGCCGCGGGCAGCGTTGCTGGATTGCGGCAGGTAAGTGCTGTTGAAGGTCACGTCGCCCATCTGCGGGATGGAGCGGAACAGATCGTCACCGGAGGCTGCCGCAATGGCGGCAATCTGTTCCTCGCCGATGACAGTTACCGGCAGGGCGTCCGTCGTGCGTGCGCCCTGAATGTGCGAGCCGACGACGACGATCACCTGTTCGCGCTTCTCGGGATTGGCCTGGGTGTCCTCAGGGATGCTGACAGGTTCTGGCCCGGACTTTTCCGCGCCTTCGCCGGCGGATTCAGCCGTCTGCGATGCCGGGATGACAAGCGGCTTGGCGGCGCCGGCAAGTAAGACATTGGACGAGGAAGCGCGGTCACTCTGCCCGGAGAAGCCGTTCAGCGCCTTGCCGGGCGCGCCCGCCGCAAGGACAAACTCGACAGGATCTGCTGCGGCTGACCCGGCCGTCAGCGCTGCCAGCGCCGCCCCGCTCATCGCTGCCAGCCTAAGCGAAACTCTGCCTGTGTTCGTCGTCATTCTCGACCCTCTTGCAACAACATTATCAGTCCTCAGGCCCCGGCCCGCGGGCCCCCTTACCTTGTTCCGGCGCACCGCCAGACGCGATCTGCCGGAAAGAATGCGCGTCAGCGAAGAAACTATAAGGGTTGTGACATTTTCAGCACGATGAGGTTGCCATCCCGGCGGGCCTCGACGGGAAAATACTCCTCAAGCGCCCCCACTTCCGGTTGGCCCATGGCCGATCGCAGAGCGCGGAGGGGGGCTTGCAGCTCCTGCTCGGCGGCGCGGTGGCACTCATCCGCGGCGCACCCGGCCCGGAAACAGGCCCGTTCGGCATCGTGCATCCGGGACGGCGCAGCCGGGCGTCCCGGATCGGGGTGTCGTGATCGGGAAAGTCCGTGTCCCTCATCGTGCGCTGCCAGAACGGCTGGCCGCCAGGCAGGGGCGCCCGGTCATCCAGCTGCCTTTCCGGCAATCTCGCTCGGCTGTCTGTGACCATCGGCCGGACCCCACCCTGCATCCCCGCCATAAAACAAGGGTGAGTGCCTGTGACAACCGGACAATTTTTCATGCGTGGCTTGAGCTTTTCGCCATCTGCGGCGTCTGGACACCCTTACGGGTGCTGTTACGCAGGGTCCCGGCACAGCCTGTGGAGGAGTAGGGTATGCAACGCCTGATGTGTGGTCTTGTCCTGCTCGCGGTATGTTTGGGATTAGTGCAGGCTGGCGGGCTGGCGGCTCAGCCGAAGCCTACCGCGATCACCAATGTCGAAGTGTTTGATGCCACGGGCGCGGCCCCCTGGCACGGGACTGTCGTCATCCGCGAAGGCCGCATCGTTGAGGCGGGCCCGAAGGTCAAGCCGCCACGGGGTGCCCGGATCATCAAGGGAGATGGCCGCGCGCTGCTGCCCGGCCTGTTCGATGTGCACACCCATTGGAGTCCCCGTGGCACCCCGTCCGGCCTGCCGGAGATCGCCGCGCGTTACCTGGCAGCGGGTGTCACCACCGTGAACGATTTCCACCAGCCGCCAGAGGCGTTTGCGCCGCGCCGCGAGTGGCTGGCGGGCATCCCTGCGCCACATGTCAATTTCGTCGCGCGCATGAGCACGCCCGGCGGGCACGGTGCTGACTGGAGCGACGAGACGACGACCAAATGGGTTGCCACACCGGACTCGGCCCGCCGCGCTGTGCGGGAGCTGCTGCCCTACGGGCCGGATTACATAAAGGTCTTCACCGATGGCTGGCGTTACGGCACGTCACCGGAAGAAACCAGCATGAACGAGGAAACCCTTACGGCGCTGGCAGAAGAAGCGCACGCAAATGGCATCCGCTTGCTCACTCATACGGTGACGGCCGCCCGCGGCGCACAGGCTGCCCGGGCGGGTGTCGACATCATCGCGCACAGCCTGCAGGACCGCGCACTGAACGCGGAGGATATCGCCGAACTGGTTGCCTCCGGCCTCTCCTATGCGCCGACGCTGGCGATCTATGAACCGCGCCGCCCCGGCGCGCCCGAACCCGACATGACCAATGCAAATGCCCGTCAGCGTGTCTGGAAGTACGGCATTGCCGAACAGAACCTGCGCGCGCTGTTTGCGGCCGGTGTGCCCGTCGCCCTGGGGACGGATGCAGGCATCGGAAGCCTCGAGCATGGTGAGGCGAGCCTGCGGGAGCTGGAGCTTCTCGTCGCTGCCGGCCTCTCGCCCACGGACGCGCTGATGGCCGGCACGGCGAACAGCGCTGCAGCGCTGGGCGTGCTTGACGATCGCGGCACCATCGCGCCGGGAAAGCGTGCCGATCTGATCCTTGTCGAGGGCAGGCCGTGGGTGTCGATCAGCGACATCCGGAGGATCAGCCTGGTGTTCGTGGATGGCAGGCTGCTGCACGATGCGGCAAAGCCTGCACCGCTCTCCCCGCTGGCGCCGCCCGTGCGTATGGCGGCCGCCCTGATCGATGATTTCGAGCGGGCCGATGGCCGCACCGCGCTCGACACGCTGCCCGTGACAGACCTCGACTTCGGGGCTGAACGATCGGTCATCACATCGGCCCGCCGTCCGTTGCTGGAAGGGGGGCATGCCCTGTCCGTCGGAGCGCGGATGGCCCGCAAGGACATGCCAGTGGCCGGCATCGTCTTCCCGCTGAGCCGGGGCTCGGTCATGCCGGTAGATGCCACGGCCTTTGCAGGGGTTTCCCTCGACCTGTTCGGCGAAGGCAAATACACGCTGCGCCTGCTGACCCTCTCGGGCTACTGGGAGGCGGAGGTTAGCGCCGGTCCGGGCTGGCAAAGGCTGGAAGTCCCGTTCTCTGCCTTTGCCTACAGCGGCGGCGGGGCCCGACCGGCGTGGACCGGACGCGACCTGCTGCAGGTCGGGGTGATGGTCAGCCGCCCGGCCGGGGAAAACGCCTGGTTCGAGATCGATAACATCGGCTTTTACACCGCAGATTAAGGGATTTGCGGGCCTGCCCGCCGCCGGAACACCGGTTGCCGCGAGGCACCAGGGGCCATCAGGGCTCCCGCACGGGAATTTGTTAACGCGTTGCCAACCCTAATCGGGGCAGAATTCCCCGATTGATGCCTACAGGCGGCGAATCAGGTCTGAACATGAACGTCAACGCGCTCCAGGCGGCCCCCAAGCCGAACTATTCGGCTCAGCGCAGCTTCCGCGAAGTCTGCCAGGCGGCGATCCGTGTCTTCAACCTGATGGACAAGTATCATACCGCACCCTTTCCGAATGCCTATGCTGTATGGTTTGCCTACACCACGGGTTCCAATGAGGCGCTGATTTCCGACATCAATGGGCTGATCGCCCTGAAGGATCAGCTCAGCCCCTATGACATCGACTCTCTCTACCAGGAATATCTCGCGGGTGACGAGTCCACGCTGGTCACGCAGGATATCAGCGAAGCCATTGGCAACGAGATCAGCTCTGTCCTCGAGATCATCGAGAAGGGGCTGAAGCAGAATGACGCTTTCACGAGTTCGCTCGACACCCTGGCCGGCAAGGTGCCCGAGGTCAAAACCGAAGAGGGGCTGGCCTCGGTGGTCGCCGGCCTGCTTGAGGAAAACCGCCGCATGGCCGCGATGACCCGTGCATTGAACGAAGGGCTGGCCCGGTCGCAGAACCTGATCAGTGTGCTGAACCAGCAGCTCGAGGAAGTGCAGGCGCAGGTCATGCGCGATCCGGTCACTTCCGTGGCCAGCCGCCGCGCCTTCGACAAACGGCTCGCCGAAATGGTCAGCCGGGCAGACAAGCTTAAGACCGGTTTCTGCATCGCGCTGGCGGATGTTACAAACTTCAGCGGTCTGATCGAAATCTATGGTCAGGAGGCGGCTGATTCACTGCTCGCGCGCGTCGCCGCAGTCATGGCCGAAGGTGTCAACGACGGCGGCCTGGTTGCCCGGTATGGCGGCGAGATGTTCGCCTTCCTCCTGCCGGACAGCGAACTGATGCCAGCCTATAACATCATGGTGCGGATCAAGCATGCCCTGGCCGCTGTTGAGTATGTCATCGAGGAAACCGGCGAGAAGATCACCGGTGTGATGGCTTCCTTCGGCCTGGCGCGCTGCGAGCCGGGCATGACGGTGGCGGAAATCCTCGCGCTGGCCGACAGCTGCCTGCAGGACGCGCGCAAGGCCGGCCGCAGCACGATCAAGGCCCGCGGCCTGGCCTGACGGCCTTCCCTTACGGACGGCTTTGACAGCCTGCGGGTGGAGGCCCATCCTTATTGCGTGAGCCCATTTTTGCCCGGGGAGGACTTGATGACTGTTGAACTGCTGGCCGGCCTGATCGTCATTGCGCTCGGTATCGTGCAGGTGATCCTGCAGGCGGGGGAGTTCCGCCGCGTGCATGGCGTGCCCTATGCCAATACCGCCCAGGACACCCCCTCGCCGGTGCCGGATTCCGTGCTGCTCGGCCGCCTGACCCGCGCCCTGCGTAATCTGCATGAGACCCTGCCGTTCTTCCTCGGAACGGTCATCATCCTTGCACTGATGGATCATTCGACCGCTGCCACCCGGATTTCCGCGCTCGCCTTTGCCGGGGCCCGTGTCGTCTACCTGCCGCTCTACATGATGGGCATCCCCTACCTGCGGGGGCTGGTCTGGATGGTCTCGTTTGTCGCGCTGATCGTGCTGGTGGGCTCTGCACTGGGAGCTGCAGACTGGTCTCTCCTCACGTCACGCTCCTGACGCCGCCCTTGCCCATCAGCCCGATTACGGCCATGTGACCCCTGCCCGGAAGGGACTTTCCCTTGCGATATGCGGGGATTCGGCAAGAATAAGGGAAGTTGGAGCCGGAGACGTCATGACCTCAGAGACGACCAAGCCGCGGAAGAAATCCCGGAAGGCCGAACAGCGCGCCGAGATGATGGAGCAGATCCTGGATGCGGCCGAGTACCTGTTCTCGATCCATGGTCTCTATGGCACGACGCTCAAGGATGTGGCCCAGCGGGTGGGGGTGCACCACAGCCTTCTGAACTATTACTTCACCGACAAGCGCCAGCTGTTTGATGAAGTCTTCCGCCGCCGTGCCGAAATCACCCGCGACCGGCGCATGAAGGCGCTGGACGATTACGAGGCCGCCTGTGGGGGCAAGCCGACGGTCGAGGGCGCGCTGCATGCCTTTCTCGACACAGACCTCGATCTCTACATCCAGGGCGGGGAAGGCTGGAAGAATTTCGCCACGCTGGGCGCACAGGTGTCCAACTCCAAGCTCGGCGCTGAGCTCTTCGATGAACACTTCGACGCTCTGGTCCTGCGCCTCATCGGCATCCTGAAGCGGGCGCTGCCGCAGTGTGACGAGGCCGATATCTTCTGGAGTTATCATTTCGTCTCCGGAGGCCTGATGCTCACGCTGGCCCGCACCGGCCGGATCGACCGGCTCTCGGGCGGGCTTTGCAACTCCGACGACTTCGATGCCGTCAAGGCGCGCATGGCCCGGTTCATGGCGGCCGGCTTCATGGAAATCTGCAAGGGTGCAAGGACCAGCGAAGCTGAGACACCGCCGCCGGGAGCCTCGTAGTTCCGCGACAGCTTTCGCCGGCCCGTCAGCCACGGGGCAGGCGGCCCTGCCGGCAGATCACTGGCCGCAACCCGTTCAAGTCTCTGATTTAAAGACATAATTTCCTGGGCCTTGTGCCGAGAGGACGCAGCCAGATCAGACGCCCGGAACGATATTCACTCTCGAGAGAGTGAAGCTTGACACTTTCATTTTTTTCGCAGATCACTTCCGCAGCGCTGACAACAGAGACCGCGCACCCAGGGAGGTTACTCATGAAAGCCAGAATTCTCGCATCTGCGAGCGCCGCCGTTATGCTGTCCACTTTCGTGGGCGCCCCCGTCATCGCTCAGGAGGATCAGTCCGCCGGCCGCTCCGAAGGCGAAGCCGAGCGCAGCCTCGACAAGGTCATCGTCACGGCCACCCGCCGTGAGGAGAGCCTTCAGGACGTCCCGCTCAGCGTCACCGCCTACCAGCAGGAGACGCTCTCCGAAAAAGGCATCGTCAGCTATGACGGTCTCGCGCGCGAGACGCCCGGCGTGGTGATCAACCAGCCGACCGCCAACTTCAACAACTTCACCACCCGTGGCATTGCCACCAACGGATACGGCGCCAACCTTCAGGCTGCCACCGCCATCTATATCGACGAACTGCCGATATCCTCGAACGGCAACTCGACCATTCTCGACCCCACGCTCTACGATGTGGAGCGTGTGGAAATCCTGCGTGGCCCGCAGGGCACGCTGTTTGGCGCCAACTCCCTTTCGGGCGCCGTCCGTATCCTGACGAAAAAGCCGAACACCCGGAAATTCGAAGCGTCGGCGCTGGTCGATTATGGCCTGACGGATGGTGATGCGTTCCGTCAGCGCTATAACGGCATGATCAACATTCCGCTTGCGGAAGACAAGCTGGGGCTGCGCGTTGTCGGCTTCTACCGGGATGAAGATGGCTGGGTCGACAATATCGGCACAGGGGTCGAAGGCTCCAACTCTCTGGAGTCCTATGGTGGCCGCGCTGTCCTGCGCTGGGAGCCGACAGATGCGCTCGACCTTCAGCTCATGGTTCTTCACGAGAACAGCCAGCCGGCCGATTCCGGCCTGACCAATCCCAATCGCGGAGAGTTCATCCGCCTCACGGACCGCCCGGACCTCTTCCAGTCCGACTTCACGAACTACAACTTTGCCCTGGATTACGATCTGGGCTTCGCCAACTTCACCAGCTCCTCGACTTACTCGAACATCGATGGAAAGTTCATCGTCGACCTCGCCGGCACCTTCAACCAGCTGATCCCGTTTGCGCTGGATGCTGTCGGCTATGACGAAACGTTCGTTCAGGAGCTGCGCCTCGCCTCGGCAGACGGCGGCAACTGGGACTGGATCGTCGGCGGCTTCTATTTCAACAAGCGCCGCGACATCACTTACGACTACCGCTCGTCGCAGGAGTTCCTGAATGCGCGCGGCCTCACCGGCCTGCCCGATGAGTATTACCTCAGGTTCACGGCCTATTTCGACCAGTTCGAAACGGCCGGTTTCGGCGAACTGACCTACCGCTTCTCGGACAAGTTCTGGGTCACCGGCGGCGCGCGCTATACCACCACGTCCGTGCAGAGCTTCACGAATGCGGGCGGGTATAACAGCAACTACCTGGCGCTCGCGCTCGGCGGCTTCTCGAACGTTCCGATCACGGTGTTCCCGGTCGCCGCTGTAGAGGGCCTGAAAGTCGAAGGTGACAAGCTCTCCTACAAGCTCAGCGCGTCCTACAAGCCTGTCGAAACCCTCACGGCCTACGGATCCATTTCAACGGGCTTCCGCTCGCCTGTGGCCAACGCGCGCGCCGGTGCGGTCAGCATCGTCAACCCGAATGATCTCATCATTCCGAATGGCGCAAAATCCGATTCGCTGACAAACTACGAGGTCGGCGTGAAAGGCTACTGGCTCAACGGCAAGCTCGCGGCCAACCTTGCTGCCTACTATATCGACTGGAAGGATATCCAGGTACAGGCAAACCGTCTGTCGGACCAGGTCCAGTTCGCCACCAATATCGGCGGTGCAGTCAGTCAGGGTCTCGAGTTTGAGATTGCTGCCTATCCTGGCAACAATCTCAGCTTCTTCCTGAACGGGTCGCTGAACGACAGCGAGGTCACGGATGTGACGCCGACAGAAGCGGCTATTTCGGGCGCCAAGGAAGGGATCTCCTTGTCCTTCCCGAACTTCCAGGGGTCTGCCACGATCCGCTATGACTGGAAGATCGGTGAACTGACGGATGCCTTTGCGGCGGCAACGGCGGCCTATGTCGGTGATTTCCCGAGCATGTTCCCGAATGTTCCGGGCAACCCGAACCTCGTGGCGCCGACCTTTGACTATACGGATGCCTACACGGTGGTGAACCTGCAGGCCGGCTTCTCGCGCGATCAGTGGAAGGTTCTCGGATATGTCGAGAACCTGTTCGACGACAGCTCGATCACCTACGTTCACCCGGAAGCCTTCCTTGACAGCCGTTATGCGAGACTCCGCCCACTGACGTTCGGCGTGCGTGTCAATTACGAGTTCTGATCGTGTCAGCTCCAGACAGTCCGGCGCTGGCCGTGTCCTCCCAACCGGGCGCCGTACCGCCGCCGGCCGCGCAGTATGCGCGGCCGGATGGCCGGGCCTGGTTCGTTCTTACCATTCTCTGCTTCGTCTACGTCCTGAACTTTCTCGACCGGCAGATCATCTCGATCCTTGCCAAGCCGATCCAGGATGAACTCGGTATCACGGATGGCCAGCTCGGCCGTATCACCGGGCTTTATTTTGCCCTTGTCTACTGCATCCTCGGCATTCCCGTTGCGTGGATTGCAGATCGTAGCAACCGTGTGAAGGTTCTCTCGGCCGCCTGCGCCATCTGGAGTGCGGCAACCCTGTTCTGCGGGATGGCGCGCAACTATCCGCAACTCGTCGCCGGGCGTCTCGCGGTCGGGGTCGGCGAGGCGGGCGGTGTGCCGCCGTCCTATGCCATCATCTCGGACTATTTCCCGCCGGGCCGGCGCGGCACAGCGCTCGCGCTGTTCAATTTCGGGCCGCCCATCGGCATGGCCCTTGGCGTCGCTTTCGGCGCCTCCATTGCTGCCGCCTTCGACTGGCGCACGACTTTCATCTCGCTTGGCGTCATCGGTCTGGCCACTGCAGCCTTCGTCTGGTTCTTCGTCCCGGAGCCCAAGAAGGGCGGCCTTGACGCCCCCGCACCCGTGCCGGCCGAAACGGCCGGCCCGGCCCCCGGCTTCTGGGCCACGATGCGGATGTTCTTCACCCGCCCGGTGCTGCTGCTGGCGGCCCTCGCCAGCGGGGCGATCCAGTTCGTCACCTATGCCACTCTGAATTTCACCACCCTGTTCCTGATGCGCGAGAAGGGCATGACCCTGCAGGAACTCGCCCTGTACTATTCGCTGCTGCTCGGCATGGGCATTGCTGCCGGCATGTTTGTGTCCGGCTGGCTCGTCGACCGGTTCGGTCAGAAGTCGAAGGTCGCCTATGCCCTCGTGCCGGCCATCGGCCTCGCTGCCGCTGTGCCGTTCTTCCTCGGCTTCGTGTGGGCACCCACCTGGCCGCTCGCGCTGCTCTTCCTGATCGGGCCGACCTTCTTCAACTATTTCTATCTCTCGCCGGCGGTCACTCTGGTGCAGGAAGAGGTGCGTCCGCAGGAACGCGTCCTCGCCGGTGCGCTGCTGCTGCTGATCATGAACCTGATCGGCCTCGGCCTTGGTCCGACCTGGCTCGGCATGATGAGCGAATGGTTCGGCAAGACGAACCCGGAAAACTCGCTCCAGCTCGCCTTCTATACGCTGACACCTTTCTACGGACTGGCAGTCGTTCTGTTCATCTGGCTGGCGCATGCCATCCGCAAGGAGGAAGCCGGGAAGGCCGTCGAAACATGAAAAAAGCTGGAATCTTCCTGAAAGGGCTGGTGCTGGCTGCACTCGTATCGTGCGCGACCGCGCCGGATATGGGGCAGGTGGTCAGGACTGAAACCGGAGCAATTACAGGGAAGTATGCCGACGGCGTGACCTCCTTCCGGGGTATTCCGTATGCCGAACCCCCGGTCGGAGACCTCCGCTGGAAACCTCCGGTTCCCAAGGCAAAATGGGACGGCACCCTGAACGCCACGCGCTTCGGCCCCGCCTGCATCCAGCCCCGCCCGCGCGTGGGCAGCATCTATGCCAACCCGCCGGACGAGATCAGCGAAGACTGCCTGACGCTGAACATCTGGAAGAAGGACGGTGTTGAAAAGGCTCCGGTTTTTCTGTGGATCCACGGCGGCTCGCTGACCGGCGGAAATGGCGGCGAGCCCATCTATGATGGCGCCCGGATGGCCGCCAAAGGTGTGGTCGTCGTGACGATCAACTACCGCCTCGGTGTGCTCGGCTATCTGGCCCACCCGGAACTGAGTGCGGAGTCACCTGACGGCGTTTCCGGCAACTATGGCCTGCTCGACCAGATTGAGGCGCTGCGCTGGGTTCAACGCAATATTGAAGCCTTTGGAGGCGATCCCGGAAATGTCACCATCGCCGGCGAGTCTGCCGGAGCCCTGAGCGTGATGTACCTGATGGCCTCACCTATGGCCCGGGGACTGTTCCACAAGGCGATCCTGCAGAGTGCCTACATGATTACCATGCCGGAGCTGAAGGCGGCCCGGCACGGCCAGTTTGCGGCTGAGGATATCGGCGTCTGGCTCAGCGCGCAGGTCGACGCTCCGAGCCTTGCGGAGCTGCGCGCGAAAGGCGGTGAAGAACTCTCCGCTGCAGCCGCCGCGGCAGGTTACTTCCCGCTCGGAACCGTCGATGGCAAGGTGCTCACCCGCCAGCTTGTCGATACGTTCGACCGCGGTGAGCAGGCCCCCGTTCCGGTGATCGCCGGTTTCAACAGCGGTGAGATCCGCTCTCTGCGTTTCCTCGCCCCGCCGCCACCAAAGTCGGCAGTGGAGTACCTAGCCAAAATCCGTGAGCTGCATGGTGATCTCGCCGATGAGTTCCTGCGTCTTTATCCTGCCAGCGATCTGAAGGAGGCTGTGCTCGCGGCGCCCCGGGACTCCCTGTACGGATGGACCGCGACACGGCTGGTGAAGAAGCAGCAGGACATAGGCCAGCCTGGCTACCTTTACTATTTCGATCATACTTACCCTGCTGCAACCGCGATGGATCTGCATGGATTCCACGGTGCGGAGCTGCCTTACATCTTCGGGACGATGCGCCTGACGCCGCCATTCTGGCCCGAGATTCCGGCTTCAAAAACAGTCCAGAAACTGTCTACAACTCTGATGGACTTCTGGACTGAATTCGCGCGTGAGGGGAAGCCCTCGTCACCGGAAGCGCCTGAATGGAAAGCCTACGGCACGGACGCGAATTACATCGCAATCCGCGACGAAGCAGAACCTGGAACAGCGCT
>NZ_JBKBXB010000004.1:0-107884 GCF_046313975.1 Hyphomonas sp.
CGTACCAGCGGCGTCAAAAATCTGGTCAATCTTTTCCTTGAAGCGGGAGGTGCGTCGGTACTTTTGATAATCAAAACCGGCGTACAGTGAAGTCCGCGACATTGAAAAAGCGACTGACGCGGAGAAACTTTCTATCGTTGCGAATGACAACAGCATTGAGCCGGTGAAGTGAGCGTACCCCATACTGAGGGTGCCTGTTCGCTGCTGCTTATCTAGCACAGCGCCAGTCTGTAAAAGCATGTAAGCAGCGTTAAGCGTTAAGTCCCAATCGTGATTTTCGGCGGATGTAGGCTCGTTCATTTGCTTACCCTGCATCCGCCGCACTGTTACGTGCAATCGCTCTACCTTCGTTCTCTGCGTCTTTCAGCATCTTCCGCAAACGGCGCATTCCGATAAAGCTTCGGATCGCACCTTCAATTGCGCCAAGAACCAAAAGCACGACGCAAAGACCGAGCAATCCGATGGTGCCGAAAAGCAGCATTTCTGAAAATGCCCACCACCTGTCACCGGCTGTCTGCATAACTGACCCCTGAAGTGCTTACGGCGAAATTCCGACAACTAAAACATGAAGCGGGATTCGTGCTTAGACACCAGACTGAACCGCAATGAGACAGACATAGCGGATGATTACTCCGCCAAGTACACCCTAGTATACTAGCTTTTACGCCCTGCTAATCAGCACACCCGCCAATGCACCCATCAAAGCAAAGATGAACCAGCGAAACGCGGCTGACTACATCCGGCGAATTAGTGCTTTGATCCACGACATAGCTGTATCTATCGCCCAATCGGTTTGTTCGCTGCTCAATTGAGGCATTGGCGCTTGACCGGGGCCGTGCGCAAATGGTGCGCGAACGTCGCTGAACAGAGTTTTCAACATTTCGCTTTCCCACACTTCAATGAAGCGTCCGTTCTTCTGGCTGACCAAGTTGTCGATGTAGTAAGACGCACCTTTTTCAGTTCCGCGCGTCCAATTCTTCGTATCCGATATAATCTTGATTGCACTTTCGAGTGCGCAGGCAGCATGAAAAGCAGCGGTTCGGTCGCCACGGTCACGCCGGTCAAATGCTTCTTTCATTTGCTCATCAACGTTTTTCCAAAGTGGCGCAGATACCAGCGTCCAAAACGGTTGCTCGATCTGCGCCGTGATCCTGGTATCGGTTGCGAACTGGATCATGCCGTTGTGGTAGGTAAGTGGGTAGCCCGCCATCCTCATTCGTTCGTTCAATTCGTCGCATATCAGCTTGAAGTTCTCGTTCATGCGCAGATTTTGTGTGCGCAACGAGTCTATGCGGTAGTTGGCCGCTGCAAGTACCACTTGGGCGTCTCGTTGTTCAATTTCTCTAAGGTGCAGATTTTCTGTTTCGATCTGTACCATCCGTTGCCGGAAGGCCAATTCGACAAAACTTACGCGCTCTTTGATATGTTGGTCAGCGTTCTTTGTGTCCGGCGGCACCAGTTCCAGAAATTTTTTGCAGATTTTCGCGTAGGTATTGGTATGCGCTCGCCTGTACGTGTCGCCGTTGCGAACAGTCGTCTGAACCCAAAATCTGTCAGACAGGTACTGCCGACCAAGTTCCAATGCCAAAGCGTCGTGAACCTCTTTGATGCAGCGCTCGGCTACTTCAGAGGTTTTTTCTGGTTTGTAGCCAAGCCAGAGCCTGTCATGGATCATCTCGGAAGCTTGAAGCATGAGCCGCGCATCGTCTTGACCGTATCCCGTCCGAACGGGGACGTGTTCGTATCGCCGGGCAAAAATGTCGGTAATCATTTCGTGGCTTACCTCAAGAATCGGTAAGCGATGTTAGTCTGCATTTTGAGGTAGCGAAATGTCGAATCGGCGGAGCCCTATTCCGCTATGTATGCCTTGTTTCATTGGCTTGTCAGCGTGCACGTGACGCAAACCCATCAATGCACCCACCAACCGACCGACAAGTTGAGCGTATAGTTGCCCACATGCGCGGCCCGGTTTCTGTGCGCCGTATAAAGCCCGAAGGCGCCAACTCTCTCTAACAAATATTTATTCGTCTTCGTTCGTCTTCGGGCGCCTTCGTTCGTCTTCGCACTTTTCCCCGAAGGCGCCCGAAGACGCCGGATTTTATGACAGGCGAGTTTGGCGCCTTCGGCAGTCAGTGTTCCATCGGCGGCAGGTCGAAGGGTGCGAACAGTTCGTTGATCTGCTGGCGTGAGACGGGGAAGCCCCATTCCCATCCGCCGTCAAAACCCTTCTTGCGCTTGCTGACGTGTATTTCGGTCGCTGCCTTCTGTAGCGTCCGAAGGGCCAGGCTTTCGTGTTCAGCGCGTTCCATCAACACCGAATGTTCAACAGGGCCGTTCGCAAGTTCGCGGTGCAAAAATGCTTTTGCACGATCCATCTTGTTGCGGCCAAGTCCGGCGCTGATTTGCGGCGTGTCCGAAAGCGCTTGATCCGCCGTCGTGTCAACGTAGCCATTTTCAAAGCCAACGTAGGGTGCAGTGACAAAGCCAATGTCGGTTTGGATTGATCGGGTACAGATGCGAAGTGCCAGACCTCTTGCCTTGCCAAGATTGTTTTTGGCTTCAGTCATCAAGACACGTCCTGTCTCAACACGGTCGCCGGTTTCTTCGCTTTGGCTGTACTCTTTCGAGAATAGCCAAGATACGCGAGAGGAAGCGATATACGCGCCCGATCCGTTCACGGCGTTCACTGCTTTGCCACCTGCTACGCTTTTCGGCGGGTGCGCTACGCAGACAATCGCAACGTCATGTCTCGCTGCCAGTTCTTGAACCGGGTTCAATACGGCGCGCACGTCAGACGCTTTGTGGGTATCTTTCCCGCCGCCCATGTAAGCGCTGATCGGGTCAATGATTACGAGTTTCAGGTTGCCGGGTGCGCTGGCAATCAATGCGTCTAGCGCGGCTAGGTCCGATTGCAGGTCAAATGTCCGGCGCTTCCCGCTCACCGTCGCAACAGCGTCAATCGAGTACACCCGGCTAACGTCACCGTTCACGGCTTCAAGTCGCGGGCGGATCGTGTCACCGATTTCGTCTTCACAGCATAAAATCAGTACGTCGCCTTCAGGTGCGCGGCCTTCACCGTTCGGCCATTCGCCGCCGGTTGTCACCTGCGCTGCGAGGAACATTGTGAACTGCGATTTGCCAAGGCCAGGATCACCCGTGACGATTGCGACCTTACCGATGGCGAACCTTTGATCCCACAGCCAATCTATGCGCTCGATAGGCACGTCAGACACCCGGCGGATCATCAGCGCGTCAGCAGGGGCGGCTACGGGCGCCGGAGAGGGCACCAGATGGGCAACCGGGTCAGGTTGTGCTGCCTTTCGCTTCCGGGCCTCTGCCTGCCGTTGCCACGCGATTTCGCGGGCATCCGGTTTCCATGTGTCGCTGACCGGCGCCAGCTTCTTCACCTCCACGCGACCGGGCGCATTCGATTGCGGCCCCAACGTCACAATGAAAGGCTTGAACAGCAGGTCAGCCGGGTTCGTCATTTCGTGCGGTGCGATGCCTACAGCAGTGGCATACGCGGCTAGGCGCTCGCCTGCGATGCGCTCAACGTGCGGCTTCGCATTCTTCAGGTTCAATCGGTCGGTGTGGGTGTGCCGGTCACAGTCGCCCGAAAGTGCTTCAATCGTCAGCGCGAGGAAGCCGCCTTCCCCGCTTCGTGAAGCTTTCATTTCGGCGTCTACAATGCATACCAGATGCTCGCCAATCCGAAGGTCGCTCATTGCGCTTCCTCCGCATACGGGCTATCTATTGGCCCGTAGTAAGCCACGTCACCTGACAGGTCCGCGTTCGCAGCGCGGGCCTGTTCTTCTGAGTAAGCCATTGGGTTTATTCGACCTCCCCGATTTCCAAATCCTCGTATTGAGCAACCCACATTGGGATGCCGGTTTGAACGCGGGCGCGTTCAAGCAATTCGTCAAGCGTCTCACCCGGTCGCCGGGCGATCTGTTCATTGCCAGCGATCAAGCCGATGATGGCTTCGTCATCAACGTCAAACAGTGTGCAGACGATTGGCGGAAAGCTGGCGTTTCGCTTCGACATGCGGAGTTCGATACGGCCAATGCGCGTTGTCAGCCCCTTGCTCATCGGCGTGCAATCTCTTGTTCGAGTTGCTGCACCCGGCCTTCAAGTTCGCTGTCGCGGATTAGGTTTGAAAGCTGCACAAGCATATACACGAAGCGGGTTGCCGTGTCGGTTCGCAGTTCGCCGTTCCGGGCCTCAAGGTACACCTTCGCCATTTCGCGGCGGATTTCCCGAATAGTCGTGAGACGCGAACGCGCGCGAGGGGTAGGCGCCAACAAAACACCTGTCACGGCAGCAGGTTGCACCGGAACTTCGTCGCGCTTTTCGACGGTCATTTCACCCGTACCTTGCGTTTTCATATTGGAAACGGGGTTGCACCTGCCGCACGGGCTTGGGGTCAACGTGCGGATTGTAAATGCAGGTTGCGATGTTCATCGGATCGCCGCGTGCGTCCAGATCGTTCCGTACACGCGCTAGCAGGTCATCCCAACGTTCATTGGACAAGCGGTCAAACCTGTGACCGTTCACAGTGATTGCAACACAGAAGTCTTCACCGCCAACGATACCGCGCGTGTACAGCGCGGGGGCGCCATCACGCACGATCCCGACAGGGCTAACATACTGCCAGCGTTGGCGATGAAGTTCTGTGGGTGTCATGTGGTCACTCTGACCCAGGCGGTGGCGGTGCATTGAATGCCGCTTCAGCTCGCTCGGCTGCATCGACACCTTGCCGAATTTCTTCGTACCGGCGCGGGTCTGACAAAGCGGTTTTGACCGATTGCGTCACACGGTCGATTGCGAGAACTGTGTTGAACGCCTCATCAAGCGCTTCAAGCGCGCCCGAAATGTCAGGCGCCTGCACCTTCACATAGTCAGATCGTAGGCGTTGCATGTCTTCGGCGGACAATCCCGACAAGAAGGGGTGAGCCTTCAGTACGGTTGCCATAAATTCACTGTCGCCGTTCTTCATTGCTGTCACGGCTTCGCGCCAGATTTCAGATTTCGACATGTTCGCAAAGCGCAGCATGAATGCGCTGTGGTTTTCGCTTTTGACGTTCAGCTTCAGGCGAGCGTCAGCGAGTGCATTCAGTGCCTTGGCACCTTCTTCGCGTTCGTACGAATTTGCGTTCAGTGCGGCGGTGCCTTCTTTTCCATAGACTTCGACCTTCTTGAAAAGTCGCTCAAAGTTGCCGTCGGCGGTGTACAGAGGGTTGGGCGTGCCTGCCATGTCTGCAAGCGCAAGTGTCTTCGCCACAAGCGGCGAAGAATTGTTCATCATCCGATCAATGTACGGTTTTGCAATTGGGTGCTTGGATGAAAGTTCAGGCAGCTTCCGAAGCAAGTGCGTACCAGCTTCGTGTTTGCCATGGATTTGATTGGCCATGTGGTATTCCTTTGCTGTCAGTTTTGGATTTCGGTTGTTTCGAGCGACTGCATCCACGCGCGGACTTTCGACACGTCCCAAGCGGTCACGTTCGCAGACAGTTTGACCGGTGCGGGAAAGGTGCCGTCTTTGACACGGCGCCAAAGCGTTGCGCCGCTGAAAGGCACGTATTGCAACAGTAGCGATTGCCGGATGTAGCCGGTTGCCGGTAAGGGCTTCATGTCTCGGGCTCCAATTGAGCCCTCAACTTGCCTTCGCGGAAAAATAAATCTTCGCCCGTCAGGTCTGGATTTCAGGGGGTCTGCCGTCCCATCCCGTCGCTGTTCGATTGGGGGGTGTATTGGCGGGTGCGGTTTGAAAACCGGTCCAGATCGTAGTGTTTACGGGGCTTTATGGCGGAGAGACAGGGATTCGAACCCTGGAGACGGTCTCCCGTCTACACACTTTCCAGGCGTGCGCCTTCGACCACTCGGCCACCTCTCCGCGCCTGCCCTGCGGCAGGAAGCGGCCCAGATACCGGATGCGCCCGTCCCTCGCAAGCATGTGATTGCCGCACGCGTGCCGAAGCCCCATATCTGGGTCCGAAAGGAGGGACCGCCCCATGCTGTTCTCCCGCAAGCCGCTTGCCCTACCCACTGCCGAAACCGCCCTTCCCGGCCGCGCCCGGCCCATCCCGACCGCCAGTGTCCATTATGTTTCCGGCCTGCCGCTGGAGGCCGAAGCCCCCGCCGGCTTCGAGACCGCCGTGTTCGGCCTTGGCTGTTTCTGGGGCGCCGAGCGCCTGTTCTGGCAGACGCCGGGCGTCTGGCTGACCCGTGTCGGTTACGCTGGCGGCTTCACGCCCAACCCGACCTATGAGGAAGTCTGCTCCGGCGGCACCGGCCATACCGAGATCGTCGAGGTGATCTTCGATCCGGCAAAGGTCTCGTTTGCCGCGCTCGTCAAACTCTTCCTCGAGAGCCATGACCCGACCCAGGGCATGCGCCAGGGCAATGATATCGGAACGCAGTACCGCTCGGCCCTCTACTTCGCCTCGCCGGATCAGGAGCGGGTCGCGCGCCAGATGATCGCCGCCTATAATGCCGAGCTTGCCGCTGCCGGCCACCGCGCCGCCGTGACGACCGAGCTTGCTCCGCGTACGGAAGTCTACCTCGCCGAGGGCTATCACCAGCAATACCTCGCCAAGAACCCGAATGGCTATTGCGGGATTGGCGGAACCGGCGTGAGCTGTCCGCTGCCTCCGGTGAGGGCGGGATAAATCTCGCTCTACGACCCGAAATTCAACGAGAAGCGCTTGCGCGATTCAATCATCGCCTGCGCCTTGAACAGCGCGTCTGATGCGGACTGCGCGCGCTGGATGGCGGGGTCGCCGCGCAGGCCTTCGACCGCGGCGGCGAGGTGCATGATCGCCTCTTTCACAACGGTCTGATCGAACTGCTTCTCGGCGCGCACGATCAGCGCACGGCCGAGTTCGAGCTTGGCCTGGATGATGCGCCCCGTATCGGCCTTGAGGTTTGCGTCCTCGAGATGCCGGCGGCGCAGCTGGATCACTTTGTCGAGCGCGGACAGCTCGCCGAGCTCTTCGGCGACGCGCACTCCGGCGGCGCAATAGTCCGCCTCGATTTCCGAACGCAGTGTCTGCGAAACCGGCAGCTCGGCCGTCATCACGCTGTCGAGTTCGGCGGCAAGGTCGCGGATCTTTTCGGCGCGGAAGGCCTGCGGATCGCTGAGCGCAGGCTGCAGCTGCTTGGCGATCAGATAGGCCGCAACGCGCGCGACTTCCGAGGTCTGCGCCTTGCGCGCGCCCGGCAGGGCAATCGTGAACAGGCGCGCATCGGCGGGCGACAAACCGCCGCCGCGGCTGAGGCCATGCAGCTCGAGGCCGCGCTCGCCTTTTCCGTGGCGGCTGACCCAGACGAACAGGTCGGCATCGGCCATCGCCATGCGCTTGCGCGCGCGGGCGACCGAGGCGGTTTCGAGCCCGCCCTTGATGCGGCCCATCGGCACCAGCGAGAAGGGCGCGCCGAAGGCGTAAACCGGGAGGTTGGAGGTAAGGGCCTGCGTCAGCCATTTGTCGGTGCGGCGGCTCATCGCGCCTTCCGGCTTTGCCAGCAGGATGCGGAAACCGGGCGACTTGCTGGCCTTGGCAGCGCGCGCCTTGCCGGCGTTATAGACGGAGGCTGTGACCCGGAAGACACGCACCGTCAGCCAGGAGAGAACCATCAGCCCCGCAACCGCGACCACGCCGGCGCCGACGAGGTCCAGCCATTCGGACCCCGGCACGTTTGTTTTCAGCCACTTATCGGCGGTCTCAAGCCAGCCGGCGATCAACATCAGAGCTACCCTCTCACGCCCCAAGGCGATACGTTTCTTACCAAATCCTTGCAACAAGGAAACGCTGTAACTGTCCCCGCATGGCCCTCTATCGCACCCGATTTGCCCCTTCCCCGACCGGCCGCCTGCACCTTGGGCATGCCGCCTCCGCCTTTGCCGTCTGGGACGAGGCGGCCATGATCGGCGCCGACGTCCTGCTCCGGATCGAGGATATCGACCAGACGCGGTGCCGGCCGGAGTACGAAACCGGTATCTATGAGGACCTCGCCTGGCTGGGATGTGGCTGGGCAGGCCCGGTGCGCCGCCAGTCGGAGCACTTTGCCGAGTATGAAGCCGCGCTCAACGTGCTTCGCGCGCGAGGGCTGGTCTACCGCTGCTTTCTCACCCGGCGCGAGATTGCCGCCCGCCTGCCCGCCGGGGCCGATCCGGATGAAGGCGGCCTGGTCAGCCATCCTCTGGCCCCGGAGGATGAAGCGCGGCGGCTGGAACTCAACGCGCCCTTTGCCTGGCGCCTGTCGCTGTCGGCAGCAAGAGCCGCGCTCGGGCCGGACTATGACACGCTCAGCTATCCGGTCTGGGCCGACCGGCAGGGACTGCGCACCGTGCCGGCCCGGCCGGAGCGGTTTGGTGATGTCGTGCTCGCGCGCAAGGATACGCCGACGAGCTACCATCTCGCCTGCTGCCATGATGATGCGCTGCAAGGCATTACGCATGTCATCCGCGGCGAAGACCTGCGGGACGTGACCTCGGTTCACACCCTGCTTCAGGCGCTGATGGGCTGGCCGCAGCCGGTCTATCATTTCCATCCCCTGATCCTCGGGCCAGACGGAAAGAAGCTGTCAAAGCGCTTCGGGGACAAAAGTCTCAGCGACTACAGAAAAGAAGGGATGACGCCGGACGATATTCGCGCAATGACGCGCGCCGGATGACCAACACCGTTCCCCAGCCCCGCCCTGTCAAAGTACACCGTCCTTGGCTTGGCCCGCTGATGGTGCTTGGTGGCGGCGTCGCGCTTGGCTTCGCGCCGATCGGCCTGCGCCTCGGTCTCGATGATCTCGGTCCGCAGGCGATTGCCTTCTGGCGCTACCTGTTCGCCGTGCCGATGCTGTTCGTCCTCGTGCTCGCCGTCGACCGCCGCCTGCCAAGCAAACCCAACCGCGCGATCTTCTTCGCGGCCCTCTTCTTCACCCTCGACATGGCGCTCTGGCACTGGAGCCTGACGATGACGAGCGTGTCGAACGCGACCTTCATCGTGAACCTCGGCAATGTCCTCGTCGGCCTCACGGCCTGGGCCTTCCTGAAGGAACGGCCGGGCATGAACTGGGCGATTGCCGCGGTTCTCGCGGTTGCGGGCGCTGCGGCGCTGTCGCTTGGCGGAAAGGTGCTGACCGGCGGCGCGCTGCGGGGTGATCTGCTGGCGCTTGCGGCGGCGGTGTTCGTGTCTTTCTACATGCTGTTCTCGAAACTCGCGCGGCGCACGCTGGGCGGCGTTGAGGCGATGTTCTGGCTGAGCGTGTTCGAAGCCGGCATGGCCTTCATCATCGTGGCGCTTTCGGGCGAGCGTTTCATGCCCGCGACGCTGGCCGGGTTCGCGATGCCGCTGGCGCTGGCGATCGTCGTGCAGGTGGCCGGGCAAGGCCTGATCATTTCCGGGCTCGGCTCCACTGATACCGCCGTTGCCGGAATCCTCGTTCTCGCCCAACCGGTGGTCGCCGCCGCAATATCATGGGGCCTGTTCAAGGAACCGCTGACCACGATCCAGGCCGCTGGCGCCGGGGCGATCCTTGTCGCCGTCTGGCTTGCCCAGCGCCAGAAACCGAAAGCGCCTCCCGCCCCGTAACGGGTCGCCACTGTCACGATCCTGCGCTAAGGCGTCTCAAAGAGACATCGCCGGAGACCAACCCATGCGCCCAGCCCTCATCGCCAGCCTCGTTGCTCTCACCGCACTCGGCGCCTGCCAGTCCGATGGTGCCGGGCCATCGGCCGGTGCAAGCGCCGTGCCCGCCCGCGAGACCTTCATCACCCGCCAGTCGGGTGACAGCTATTATATTGCCGCCGAAGCCGCCGTGGATGCGCGCATCGCGGCGCGCGGGATCAAGCCGGCCAAGAATGTCATCCTCTTCATCGGCGATGGCATGGGCATTTCGACCATCACCGCCGCGCGCATCTATGCCGGGCAGTCTGCCGGCGAAGACGGCGAGAGCCATCACCTCGCGATGGATTCGCTGCCCTATTCGGCCCTGTCGAAAACATACAGCCACAATTTCCAGGTTGCTGACTCGGCTGGTACCGCTTCGGCCATGGTCAGCGGTATGAAGACCCTCTCCGGCGTACTCGGCGTGACCAGCCAGGTGTCTTACGGTAACTGCGCCACGGTTGCCGGCAATGAAGCGGATACGCTGTTCGAACTCGCCGCCCGCGCCGGGCTTGCCACAGGTCTCGTCACCACCACCCGCATCACCCACGCCACGCCCGCTTCGGCTTATGCAAAGGTGCCGCACCGCGACTGGGAAGCCGACACCAACATGCGCGGCGCCTCTTCCGACACCTGCAAGGACATTGCCCGCCAGCTGATCGAGTGGCGGGAAGGCAGCTTCGATGTCGTGCTTGGCGGCGGGCGCGCAAAGTTCCTGCCGTCAGATACGCCGGACCCGGAATATCCGGACATCAAGGGCGAACGCGGCGATGGCCGCAACCTGATTGCGGAATGGACGGCCAAATCCGGTTCGCACAGGTTCATCTTCGACAAGGCCGGTTTCGAGGTCACCAACTTTGCCTCGGGCGACCGGATCATGGGCCTGTTCGAGCCCTCGCATATGCAGTTCGAACTCGACCGCGGCGCCGACAAGGCCGGTGAACCGCATCTGGCCGACATGACCCGGGCGGCGATCACGCGGCTCGGCCAGAACCCGGATGGTTTCGTGCTGATGGTGGAAGGCGGGCGCATCGACCATGCGCATCATGGCGGCAATGCCATCCGCGCGCTGGAAGATGCGATGGCCTTTGATGCCGCGGTTGCCGCGGCGCTTGAAATGACGAATGCGGATGAAACCCTGATCATCGTCACGGCCGACCATTCGCACACGCTCAGCATTGCAGGCTATCCGCAGCGCGGCAACCCGATCCTCGGGCTGGCGGTATCCGGCCTCGGCGGCGAAGGCGGATCAACCGGCATCGACGGGTTGCCCTACACGACGCTGTCCTATGCCAACGGTCCCGGCGCCTGCCGCGAGACCGGAAAGGATGCGGACGGCAAGCCGGTTTATGACTGCACGCGCGAGGACCTGACCGGAGCCGACACATATGCACCGGACTTCCGCCAGCCCGCCCTCGTGCCGCTCTATTCCGAAACACATGGAGGCGAGGACGTTGCCGCCCTCGCTTCCGGACCCGGCGCCAACCTGATGACCGGCGTGATCGAGCAGAACGAGATCTACCACATCATGGCCCGCGCGCTGGGACTCGTTGCGGCTCCGGCTGCGGACTGAGATCAGCCCGCGCTGCGCTTCAGGACGCCGGTCGTCAGTACCGGGATGAAGTAGAGGACCGCCAGCGCCGTGTTCGGCAGGTTGTTGAGTGCGTAGCCGGTGGCGGCCGAGATCACGCCGTCGATGACGAACCAGAGGGCGAGGGCGAGCGTCAGCCCGCGCCATGCCGCGGCGCCGGCTTGATGGATGGCGGGCAGAAGGTTGAGAATGGTCGCGCCCCAGCCGATGGTGACCGCGCCCATCAGCCCGACCGAGAAGCGCATGCCGGGCGCATCGAACATTTCCGGCGTTGCAGGTGCGCCGCCAAGAATTGCGTACAGCGCGCGGACGATGCCGTCGGTTGCAGGAAAGGCGCCGCCCGCGAGAACTGCGCCAAAGAGAATGACGCCCCAGCACCAGACGGTCATCCATGTTTTCCAGAATTTGCTCATCCGAGCCTCCTTGTGTTGATGAGCCTGAGGATGACTGAAACGGCGTAGGCGCGACAATTACCTCGGAGGTCATGGACTTCCGCGCGGTGGCCTGAGACGATGCAGTATGTCAGACACGACCCTTCAGGCCCTTGAAGGCGAAGATGCTTTCGCCCGCCTGCTGCGCCACTTCCGAGGCGCGCGGCGGATGAGCCAGCTTGACCTGGCGCTCGACTGCAATGTCTCGGCACGCCATCTCTCCTTCCTCGAAACCGGCCGGGCGAAACCGAGCCGGGAGATGGTGCTGCAGCTTTCCGACGGATTGATCCTGCCGCTGGCGAGCCGCAATGCGCTGCTTCAGGCGGCCGGGTTTGCGCCGCTGTTTCCGGCGACGCCGCTCGATTCCGATGCGCTGGGACCCTTTCGCGCCGTGCTGCAGGAAATGATGGACCGGCATGCGCCCTGGCCCGCGATCCTCGCCGACCGGCACTGGCGTGTGCGCGATGCGAACGCGGCCGCGCTCGCCCTGCTCGCCCCGCTTCAGGGCAGCGGCGAGACGAGCCTGATCCGTATGCTGACGGCCGCGCCGGCTGCGCCGGAGTTGATCGCGAACCTGCCGGAAGTGCTGGCCGAAATGCGCGGGCGGATTGCGCTGGAAGCGCTTGAGGCGCCCGGCGACAGCGAGCTGACCGCCCTGATTGCTGACCTCGATGCCACCATCGCCCGCCATCCGCCGGTTCCGGCGGCGCGCCGCCCGCTGGTGCCGCTGGAAATCCGCACGCCGGGCGGCGCCTTGAAATTCCTCTCGACGGTTGCCCATTTCGGAACCAGCGAGGATGTGACCGTGCGCGACCTGCGCCTCGAACTCCTCTTCCCCGCCGACGAGCCGACCCGCGCGGCGCTTCGGGCGATGGCTTAAGCCTTCACCCTGCGTCAGTCTGGCCAAAAAGCCTGCACTGCGCGATGCTTCCCGCAAACATAAACCGGGAGGAATGTGAGCCATGAAAGCCGCCGTGATGCGGGCGCCGAAGGCGCCTTTGTCGATTGAGGACGTGACGATCTCTAAGCCGGGACCGCGCGAGGTGCTGGTGCGGCTGAAGGCGATTGGCGTCTGCCATTCCGACGTGCACTTCTGGGACGGCGCGTTCCCGGCAGAGCTGCCGGTGATCCTCGGCCATGAGAGCGCGGGCATCGTCGAACAGGTCGGCTCGATGGTCTCGGCGGTGAAGCCGGGCGATCATGTGATCTCGATCCTCTCGCCCTTCTGCGGCACCTGCGAGTATTGCCTCACCGGCCATATGTCCGTCTGCCATACGGTGAACCGTGAACAGTTCCAGCGCGCACCGACCGAGGCGCCGCGCCTTTCCATCGGTAAGGAAAAGGTCGGCCAGTTCCTGAACCTCTCTTCCTTCGCCGAGCAGATCCTAGTGCACGAGAACACGCTGTGCGTGGTCGACAAGGACATGCCGCTCGACCGGGCGGCGCTGATCGGGTGCGGCGTGATCACCGGCGTCGGCTCGGTGTTCCATTCGGCGCAGGTTGAGCCCGGCTCGACTGTGGCCGTGATCGGCTGCGGCGGCGTGGGCCTTGCGGCGATCAACGGCGCGGCGATTGCGGGGGCGAGCCGGATCATCGCGGTGGACCTTTCCGACGAGAAGCTGCAGCTCGCCGTTCGCTTCGGCGCGACAGAAGTGATCAACCCTTCCAAGGGCAATGCCATCGAGAAGGTGAAGGAGATCACCAAGGGCGGCGTGCATTATTCCTTCGAATGCGTCGGCGCGAAGCAGACGGCCGAGATGGCCTATCACATGCTGCGCCCGCGCGGCGTGGCGACGATCATCGGCATGATCCAGCCGGGCGTGAACATCGAGATTCCCGGCATCGAACTGCTGGTCACCGAGAAGCGCCTTCAGGGCGCGGTGATGGGATCGAACCGGTTCCGGATCGACTTCCCGCGCCTCGTCGACCTATACAAGCAGGGCCGGTTGCACCTCGATGATCTCATCTCCGACCGGATCGGCCTCGATGGCATCACGGCGGCGATGCAGAATCTCAAGGACAACAAGGGTTCGGTGGCCCGCCAGGTTGTGGTGCTGAGCTAGAGGCTTTTGCCGACAGCCTCGAACAGGCGGGCATGGCCCTCCTGTTCGAGGCAGTGGCTGAGTTCGCGCGCGACGAGCGCGGCGAGGCCGGGGCCTTCATAGACCATCATGGAGTAAAGCTGCACGGCGTGCGCGCCGGCTTTGATCTTGGCGTACGCGTCCGCGCCGGAGGCGATGCCGCCGGCGCCGATGAGGTCGAAGGCGCCGCCGAGCTGGCGGGCGAAGAGGCGCAGGACTTCCGTGGACGGATGGAAGAGCGGCGCGCCGGAAAGGCCGCCGGCTTCGCCTTTATCGGCGCTCTTCAGGCTTTCGGGGCGGGCGAGCGTCGTATTCGAAATGATCAGGCCCGAGAGCCAGGCGCCTTCGGCCTTCACGACGCCGCAGATGTCGCTGACGGCTTCTGCGTCAAGGTCGGGCGCAACTTTGAGGAAGACGGGCTTGGCTTTCCTGTCCGCATCCGCGCAACGGGCGAGCAACGCCGAAAGCGAAGCCTTGTCCTGCAGGCCGCGCAGTCCGGGCGTGTTGGGCGAGGAGATGTTGATCGTGATATAGTCCGCATGCGGCGCTACGGCTGTGATGCCGGTGATATAGTCGGCGATGCGGTCTTCGCTATCCTTGTTCGCCCCGACATTCGCGCCGATGGGCACGAGGTGAGAGTATTTCGCAAGGCGGCGGACGAAGAAGTCGAGTCCGAAATTGTTGAAGCCCATCCGGTTGATCACGGCCCTGTCTTCCGTCAGGCGGAAGAGACGCGGCTTCGGATTGCCCGGCTGCGGCTTCGGCGTGACCGTGCCGCACTCGACAAAGCCGAAACCGAACCGCGCCATCGCTTCGGGCACTTCGCAATTCTTGTCGAAACCCGCCGCCAGGCCAATCGGAGACGCGAGTTTCAGTCCAGACTTCGGCAGCACAGTCGCAATATTCGCCGGAAAGGCCGGCGCCTTGCCCGGTGCGCCGAGGCCTTTGCTCAGCACACGGACAGTGGCCACATGCGCCGCTTCCGGCGGCAACAGATGCGCGGCTTTCGCGGCGAGATCGGCAAGCATCAGAAATTCTCCGGAAAGACAAGCGCGCCGTCCGCGCCGCGCAAAAGCCACCAGCCGGCTTCGGCCCTAGCGATCATCAGCGCTCCATAGAGGTGCGGAAAAAGGTCTCCGCCCCGGCTCGGCTCCCAGCGGATATCGCCGAGCGTATCCGGATCGAAGCGCAGCAGTTTGACGCGCGCCTCTCCGCTGAAATAGCGCCGCGCGGTTTCCTTCACCTGCGCCGAAGTGGAGAGATGCACATAGCCATCGGAAAGGTCGATGGCTGACGCCGTCTGGCCGGACACCGCGGCGGCGTTCCAGTCCGATTCCGTCAGCAATTTATAGATCCGCATTGTCATGGCGCACCGTGTCGCAGGCTTTGCGGCGGGAGGCAATGCGGCGGCGAAGCGCGGCGGGGGGCAGCTAAATCGGGTTTGCCGCGACATTCGTAGCGCGGGCCATGCGCCATGTTCCGTCATCGCCCTGGCATGCAGCGAAGCGGCCGCGCTCCTGACCCGGGAAGGCATAGGCGACATCGCGGCACATCACATAGACATTGACGCTGACCGGCTGGAGATAGGCGCGTGTCACTGCTCCGTCTGCGGAAGGTGCGTAGCCGATGGTGCTGATGCTCGCTTTCAGCGGATCAACCGGAACGGTGCGCTCGAAATGGATCAGCAGCGGGCGGCCATCGGGCGTAGTAAGCTCGTGATGCGTGCCATCTGCGCTAGCTTCGACGAGGGCGAGGAAGTCAGCCTTGAGCGCGTCAAGACCGGCCTGATCCAGCGCGCGGCCGGCGGTGTATTCCGCGCGCTCGGCGATGAAATCCCCCACCGGGCGCGGCAGGGCGAGCGGACGCACTTCGGGCGACGGCGCCGAAAGGCTTGGCGGCGCGGCGCGCTCTGCCGGCAAGGCGGCGATGAGTTTCGGGCCGCTGGCATCGGCGAGCGCCTGCTCCGTAGCGGGACGTTTCGGCTTGAGCGACGGCGCGCCCGCCGGCGGGACAGACAGTCGCTTCGGCTCTGCAGGCGCAATGGCGGCGGCCGAGACAACCGCAAGACGGGCCGCTTCCGCATCGGCCTTTTCCTTTGCCGCGAGATCGGCAAGGCGATTGGCTTCGGCATCTGCGGCGCGTTTTGCTTCGAGATCGGCAAGGCGCTTCGCCTCGGCGGCGTCGGCAGATTCTTTCGCTTTCAGGTCCGCGAGCCGTTTGGCTTCCGCCTCGGCGGCAAGGCGCCTGGCTTCGAGATCAGCGAGACGTTTGGCTTCAAGGTCTGCGAGGCGCTGCGCTTCCAGATCGGCGAGCCGTTTCGCTTCGGCCTGAGCTGCTGCCGCGCGGGCGGCTTCCTCGGCCGCGATCCGGTCGGCTTCTGCCTTGGCGGCAGCGGCGTTCTGTTCGGCGAGCAGTTGCGCGGCGGCGTTTGCATCTGCCTGACGCATCGCTTCTTCCGTAGCCAGACGATCGCGCAGGCGGGCGTCGATAACGGTCGGGCCTGCTGAAGCGGCGGGCTGCTCCGCAGCGGCGCGGGCGGCTTCGGCATTAGCAATGGCGAGCGCGGCTTCGCGGTCAGCCTCGGTCTGGGCGAGGCGCGCGGCTTCCTGCTCTTGCGCCTGAAGCTCGGCAACGCGGGCCTTCAGGATATCGGCCGTGCCCTTGTAATCAAACCAGGGCGTTGGCGCGGCGCCGGCCGGCGCGGCGGCATCACCCAGAGCGGCAACGGAAACGTCCGTGTCCGGAAGGCTGGCAGCGGCAAGCGTGTCGCCCTCCCCTTCCGTCTTGTCCTTGCCACCGTTCAGCGCATTGTCCGCCGCCATGACGGAGAGGCCGGCGAGGCCGAGCACGGCGAGGCCGGCAAAGGCGAACTGCGAAAACTCGCTGAGCTTCCAGCCGCCTTCCTCTTCCTCATCCGCGGCGCGGCGCGCACCGGATCCGTTCGCGCCGGCCTTTGGCAGCGTGACGGCAGCGCCAGTGACGGCGGCGGGGACGACCTTGTCTTCCCGCTTCGGCTTGGCTGGCGGCCGGGCCGGGGGCTGGCGTTTCAGGGCGCGCACTTCGCTGGGCGGGGCGACCGGCATCTGCACCGGCGGCGGCAGGCGCATGACCGAGGGCGCACTGGTGACCGGCTTCGAGCCGGTGAGGATCGACAGGGTCGGCTGCGGGCGGACGGCATCGCGGGCGCGCAGGCGGGCGCGGAACGGCATGGCCAGATGCGCGCGCTCCTCGGCGGCCCGGCCGGTCGCTTCCGCCCCGCGCACGGCGTCGCGCAGGCTTTCCGGCAGAACCGGAGTGCGCCTCACGGGCGGGTCCATCGGATCGTTCAGCATCACCTTACCCCTTGCCGGAAGGGTGTTAACGACCCGTCCGATCTCGCAAATTCAATATAGCGGGTTAGGAATTCAGAAACCACTGGATTCCCTGAACCTGTCCGCCTTGTCAGGGTCGCGGCGGGTCTTTATGGCAACACTTTCCCCTCCCCGCCGAAAAATCTGTCAGGAATTTCATGTCCACCGCCCGTTCCGCTCCCAAAAAGGTCGTTCTTGCCTATTCCGGAGGCCTCGACACCTCGATCATCCTGAAATGGCTGCAGGTCGAATTCGGCTGCGAAGTCGTCACCTTCACCGCCGATCTCGGCCAGGGCGAGGAACTGGAACCGGCCCGGAAAAAGGCCCTCGCCGCCGGGGTGAAACCGGAAAACATCTTCATCGAGGATGTGCGCGAGGAATTCGTGCGCGATTTCGTCTTCCCGATGTTCCGGGCAAACGCCGTTTACGAAGGCGTCTACCTGCTCGGCACCTCGATTGCCCGCCCGCTGATTGCCAAGCGCCAGATCGAGATTGCCGACATGGTTGGCGCTGATGCGGTTTGCCATGGCGCGACCGGCAAGGGGAATGACCAGGTGCGCTTCGAACTCGGCTATTATGGCCTGAACCCCGACATCCGCGTGATTGCGCCCTGGCGGGACTGGGCGTTCAAGTCGCGCACGGACCTGCTGAAATTCGCCGAAGAGCAAGGCATCGAGATTGCCAAGGACAAGCGTGGCGATGCGCCTTTCTCGGTCGATGCGAACCTTCTCCACTCCTCCTCCGAGGGCAAGGTGCTTGAAGACCCGTCGCAGCCGGCGCCGGAATTCGTCCATATGCGGACGATTTCGCCGGAAGAGGCACCGGACCAGGCCGAAGTGATCACCATCGGGTTCGAGCGCGGCGATGCGGTTTCGATCAATGGCGAGGCGATGAGCCCGGCGACTTTGCTGACGGCGCTGAACGCCTATGGCAAGAAGCATGGCATCGGCCGGCTCGACCTGCTCGAGAACCGGTTCGTCGGCATGAAGTCGCGCGGCATTTACGAGACGCCGGGCGGCACCATTCTGCTCGTCGCGCACCGCGGCATCGAGCAGGCGACGCTGGACCGCGGCGCGGCGCACCTGAAGGATGAGCTGATGCCGCGCTATGCGGAGCTGATCTATAACGGCTTCTGGTGGAGCCCGGAGCGCGAGATGCTGCAGGCCGCCATCGACCATTCGCAGCGTTTCGTGACCGGCGAAGTGACGATCAAGCTCTACAAGGGCACGGCCTACCTGATCGGGCGCTCGTCTCCCTATAGTCTGTACTCGGAAAAGATCGTGACCTTCGAGGACGACCAGGGCGCCTATGACCAGAAAGACGCGCAGGGCTTCATCAAGCTCAACGCCCTGCGCCTGCGTTTGCTGGCGGCGCGCGACCGGAAGTTCGGGAAGAACTGAGTTCCTCTCCTTATCCGAGTGTCCCCGCTTTCGCGGGGATAATCAGTGGTTTGGGCAAGCGCCTCCGCCCTCCCCTGCGAGGCAAGGGAGGCGCGGCCAGCGGCAATTTTGATCCGTTCACGACGTATCGAGGTTTTCCCAGGCTTTGGGTCTGGCCTTGTGGTCGAGGTGGATGAGGATTGCGTCGGCTTCGGGGCCGAGGCGGCGCAGGACGGACCAGGGCACGGCGAGGTCTCGCAGGGGCGCTTCGGTATGCTTGCGCAGGTAGCGGGCGAGACGGCGGGCATGGCGCGCGGGGTCGGCCATGACCTCGGTGAGCCGGCGGGCCGCGTCCCAGAGGAGCGCCCATTGCAGCTCGGGCGGGTCGCCGTCGCCTGGCTTTGAGGGGCCGGGGCGCGCGGGCGCGGGGCGTTCGAGAAGCTGGAACGGGGTTTCGAAGGGGCGGCGGGCTTTGCGGGCCTTTGCTTCCTTGAGGAGAGGTTTGCCCCCGCGCGGCGTCGGCAGGACGGTTTCGGCGGCGAGGATGTGGATATAGCGGCGCACGAGGGCCGTGAGATGCGTGAGCCGGGCGCGGGCTTCGGCCGAGACCGCCGCGAAGGCATCCGGCGCGGTGGACATGATCAGCTCGCGCAGCACGGCGAGCAGCTGCGCAATGCTGCGCCAGAGGTTCGGATGAGGACGCGTCTCGGCCATGAGGGGGAGAATACCCCCGCTGTTGACCCCACAGGATTGGAAACCTGAAAAAGCTCTTCTTCCGGCCAGAGGGCGAAACCGAAGGAGCCGGGCGCCACATGCCGCACGCCTTGTTCTACGGGGCCTTTCTGGGTCCCGGTCTTCGCATGCGGCGAAACCGGGATGACGGGGGGAGAGGTGCAGGATGGGCGTTTGGTGTTGCGCAAGGGGCTTTGACTACAACAGGTTTCCTGCCCCTGCCCCTCAATCCGTCATCCCGGCTTTGCGCGAATGCGCAAAGCCGGGACCCAGGAGGGATGCGCCTCGGGACTCTCCGGGTCCCGGACATTTGCTGCGCAAATTCCGGGATGACGACGAAGAAATGGAGTGACAGGAAAGTTTGTTCCTGTTATGTTCTAGGAATGAAGTTCAGCTGGGTCTACATGCTCGCCTCGAGGCGGAATGGCACGCTCTATACGGGCGTCACCTCCGATCTTGAGGGGCGCATCTGGCAGCACAAGCGGGAGATTTATCCCGGCTTCGCGCGCAGGCATGACTGCAAGCTGCTCGTCTGGTTCGAGACGCACAATGAGATCGGCGCCGCGATCCGGCGCGAGAAGCAGATCAAGCGCTGGCACCGGGCGTGGAAATTGCGGCTGATCGAGGCGGAGAATCCGCATTGGCAGGATCTGTGGCCGGGACTGTTCGCGGCGCCGCGCGAGAGTGTTCTTCCGCAGGCGGAGGAATCTGGGTTGCAGCGGCTGGTGGAGGCGAAGTGGGGCGCGGTGTCCTGAGGCCTTTCTCCATCGCCTGTTGTTCGTCATCCCGGAATTTGCGCAGCAAATGTCCGGGACCCAGGGGCCATCAGCGCTTCTCTCTCTCTGCCTTTTCTGGGTCCCGGTCTTCGCCTGCGGCGAAACCGGGATGACGAAGACTGTTGAGTTCAGGCTTGTCTGCAGCGCTGAACTTCTTCACCGGTCGCTTCGCGGGTTTCCAGAATCTCTGTGATGTTGATACGACCTTGATACTGTCCCATGTGACCAAAACCCTGACCCGTCTCGTCTGCGCGCTGGACGTCACCGCGCACCCACAGGTAACGATTGGCGACCTGTATTGTGTTCCAATCCGGCGCATCCGGATCAATCCCCATTGCTACGCTCATCGCTTCAGGGTCATCTGTCCGGAAGTATGCCCACAAGACTTCATCTATGTTGCAAGGCTTGAAGGCGCTTCTTTCAAAACTCGAAGTGTACAGCCCTTCCAACTCCACGTCCGTAAGCTGTCCGGACGCAGATTCTCCGGGATCAGCTGTTGAGGCAATCGTCTCCGATGCAACGGGTTGTTCTGAACTACAACCCGAGACCGCCAAACAGCACGCTGCCAGCAGGCTGACGCTGAAGTGGGGCCAATAGCTCACTACTTCACCTCTTTCGGCGGTTTCAGCCTGCGCTTCGTCTGGTGGGCTTCTGCCTTCTCGCCGTCGGGTTTTTCGCCGCGCATGTAGTGGCGTTGCCAGCGTTCTTTCAGGGCGTTCTGTTCGCCGTCCTTGAGGCGGGTGTTGAAGTCGGCGCGGCTGTCGCGCCAGGCTTCGTATTCCTTCACGAGGTCCGGGTTGGTGGAGAGGCGTTTGCGGATGGGCTCGACCTCTTCGAGGCGTTTGTGTTCCATGAGGGTGAGGAAGGCGAAGGGTTCGCCCTTGCGGAAGATGACTTCGCCGGGGCGTGTCATCTGCCAGTTCATGGTGAAGGGGAATGGCAGCCAGTCTGTTTCGACGAGGCCTGTGAGCGGGGCGATGCCATCCCTGGGCCAGTTGGGCGCGCCGGTGACCCAGACGCCCCAGCCGGGCGGCGTGCGGAAGAGATGGCCGGTGTGGAAGGTGACGATGCCGCGCATGAAATGGCTGTCGGCGAAGGACGCGATGGCGCGCGGGTCGCCAGTGGTTTTCAGCTCGATGTCCTCGTTGCGGGGGCCGCCATTCCAGATGATCTTGATGTCCATCGGGCAGAGGATTTCCCACCCCGTCGAGTTCGCCATGGTGAGCGGCAGGCAGCGGTAAGGGTGGCGGTCGGCGAAGGCGTCCATCCAGGCGCGGTCGGAACGGCCGGGGACGATTTCCGGAGCGGTGTCGTAGATCTTGTAGCATTCGAGGCGCATGGGCTTCGCCTTAACTCCTTGACGGGACAGCGAAGTCTTGGCGAATGGGCGCCATGCAAGCAAGCCCTGAAGACCTGTTCGCCTATCTCGACTCCCTCGGGATTGCGCATTCGACCGTGTGGCACGAGCCGATGTTCACGGTGGAGCAATCGGCCGGGCTGAAAGCTCAGATGCCGGGGGCGCATACGAAGAACCTGTTCCTGAAGGATGCGGGCGGCGCGCTGGTGCTGATTGCGGCGGAGGCGCACAATGCGCTGCGGCTGAACCAGTTGCACAAGTTGATCGGGACGAAGCGGCTTTCGTTCGGGCCGGCGGAGCTGATGACCGAAGTGCTGGGCGTGGTGCCGGGATCGGTGACGGCGTTTGCGCTGATGAATGACAAGGGCGGGCGCGTGCGGTTCCTGGTGGACGGTGTGCTGGCGGCGGCGGAGACGGTGAACTTCCATCCGCTGGTGAATACCGGGACGACGGCGATTTCGCAGGGGGATTTCCGGCGCTTTGTGGACGCGACTGGACATGGGTTTGAGGTGGTGGATTTTTCGGTTCTGTGAGGCCGAAATATTCCGCTCATCCCCGCCAGGCGGGGATCTCGTGAGGAAATATCCTGCGGATCGAGACCCCCGCCTGCGCGGGGGTGAGCGGTTTGATCTTACGCCCGCGCTTTCGCCGTTTCGGGTTTGATGATGCCGCGGTTCAGCAGTTCTTCGGCGATCTGGACGGCGTTGAGGGCGGCGCCCTTGCGCAGGTTGTCGGAGACGCACCAGAAGGCGAGGCCGTTCTCGACGGTGGGATCGTTCCGTATACGGCTGATATAGGTGGCCCACTCGCCGACGCATTCCTTCGGGGTGATGTAGAGGTCTTCGGCCGGATCATCGACAACCATCAGGCCGGGGCTTTCGCGCAGCAGGGCGCGGGCCTGTTTGGCGCTCATGGCGCCGTTGAGTTCGACATGCACGGCTTCGGAATGACCGACGAAGACCGGCACGCGCACGCAGGTGGCGACGAGCTCGATGCTGTCATCGAGGATCTTCTTGGTTTCGACGCGCATCTTCCACTCTTCCTTGGTGAAGCCGTCTTCCATGAAGACGTCGATCTGCGGGATGAGGTTGAAGGCGATTTCCTTGGGGAAGACCTCCGGGGTCGGCTCGTCATTGACGAAGACGCCGCGGGTCTGGTTCCAGAGTTCGTCCATCGCTTCCTTGCCGGCGCCGGAGACGGACTGGTAGGTGGCGACGACGACGCGGCGCACGCCGACCGCGTCGTGCAGCGGTTTCAGCGCGACGACGAGCTGGGCGGTGGAACAGTTGGGATTGGCGATGATGCGCTTCTTCTCATAGCCGAGCACAGCGTCGCCATTGCATTCCGGCACGACGAGGGGAACGTCGGGGTCCATGCGCCAGGCGGAGGAATTGTCGATGGTGATGGCGCCGGCCTTGGCGATTTTCGGGCACCATTCCTTTGACACCTTGCCGCCGGCGGACATCAGGACGAGATCGACGCGGGAAAAGTCGAACTGTTCGAGATCGTGGCATTTCAGGGTGCGCTCGCCATAGGAGACTTCCTTGCCGATGGAGCGGCGGGAGGCGACGGCGAAAACCTCATCGGCGGGGAAGAGGCGCTCGTCGAGAATGTTGAGGAGTTCCCGCCCGACATTGCCTGTGGCGCCGACAACCGCGATACGCGTGCCCATGAGGTTCTCTCCTGCTTCTGAGGGTTCGGGGCGGCTTATGGCGCAATTGCTGATTAAGTCAAAGCGAGGATGCGGTTACTCAAGGAATCAGCGACATATCAAGGCGGCCCGCACCGCAACTGGCAAAGCAAATGCCTGCCAAACCAGGGATTGGCTCCAAATCCGGGCGGTCGTCACATGGAAGACTGCATTGACGGGCGTCCATGGGTGCAGCAGCGTTCAATAGCATATCGACTGCCTCCCGAAGCGGCTTATCCGGATGTGCTGATTTGATAAGCGCCAATGCGCCGGCGAACACTGCTGCCGAGGCTGAAGTGCCTTGCTCCATAGAATAATCGCAGTTCTCAACTGTGCTGCCATCATCATTCATACAGTTCGCGGCATACTTTGCTCCGATGATGCCATCAGGGAATCCGTCTGCGTTCAAGTCCTGTTTGAGGTCTCCGCCCGGCGCCATCAGATCTGCGCCGGTATTGGTATAGGATGCGGGATTGCCTTGCATACTGGTCGCGCCAACAGAGATCACGCCGCGGCAATTGGCCGGCGCCGATAAACTCTTTGAAGTGCGTGAGTTTCCCACACCGGAAATGATAACCGCCCCCTCAGCACGGGCGGCATCGACCGCACGCTGCGTAGATTCTGGACATTCAGCAGGAATGGATAGTGGAACCAGAATGATGTCGGCAGGATAGGGATTCAGAGGCACTCCCAAACCAACATCGAGTCCGGCCGCCCAGCGAATGCCGAGGTTCACTTCGGACAACTTACCGCCGCAATGACCTACCACCCTTACGGGCACCAGCTTGGCGTCGGGAGCAACTCCCGTCATTCTTGAACGTCCTTCTCCGCGAGCGAAAAGAACTGAAGCGTGGAAGCTTCCGTGAAGCAGCGAACCTTTGCTGATGTCTGACGTTGTGCATTCGCCGCCTGTTTCATTCGGATCGGCATCGATGCCATCTCCGTCTCCCGACATTTCTGGATCCGAGATAAAGTCATAGCCGGGCAAGAAGCTGGGATGACGAATGAACTCATTGTGCTGAAAATAGATTCCAGTGTCGATCTGAGCGATGGTGACACCTTTTCCAGAAGCGCCAGTTCGTTTGCGATAATCCAAAATACCTGTGCCGCCCGTGGCAACAGGGCCAAGATGCCACTGTCGCGGCTCAAATACCGGTCTCACGATTTCCGAGATCGGTGTTTCGGTTGCAACGAGGGTTTCATCTGCAATTTCAATCACTGGCGGCTGGAGAAGTTCGCTATGTCGCAAAGACCAGTATGCTCCGCCCGCCAGCAGTAGAATTGCGCCTAAACCAACGCAGGCAGCAAGTAAGCGTTTCTGACCGACGCGAGACAACGTTTTGAGTCGAGGCAACTTCGCCAGCTCACTCTTTGTATCCGCTGATATTTCCTCTACATGGCCCGCCCGCGCGCACACAGCTTTCACGAACTCGTCAAGCTGGGGATCAAGAATAGATCCTGTCCATGATTCCAAGTGGTGAGCATGGAGGTGCTCAAAACCCGTCGGCGGAGATACCTTCTGGAGGCGCACAGGTAGAAGCTTGTCTTCGGCAAGGGTCGCTTCTCGCTTAACCCAGTCTGATTTGACGCTTTCCGAGCACCAGACCGGAATGACAACTTTGGCAGCGATCAATTCACGTTCGATCTGTTCTTTGAAGCCGACTCCGGCTGCCAGTCCGTAGTCCCACCAGACTGTCAGGCCATGAGAACGCAGAATCGTCGCAAGCCGGGAAACGATCGCCCGCCGATCTTCGGTGTTTCTGTAGGAAATGAAGACGTCAGCCATCGCCCCTCGCTCTCGACGACGAGAATAGCGGCGAGCTTATCACTGGCAATAGATTAGCACTTGCACTTGCGTACACTGGGTCGCTCAGGCAGTTAGCAATCCATCCGCAACACAAGGTAGCCATGCCGTGCTGGACGATGTGATCCGCCGCTACATTGCCAGTTATAATGACCGCGATATCGAGGCGATGCTTGCCTGCGTGACGGATGATGTCGTGTTCGAGAATATCTCGAATGCCGGCGGGTCGATGCGGCTGGATGGCAAGGCGATGATGCGGCAGGTGGCGGAAGTGTCCGGCAATGCGTTTTCCTATCGCCGCCAGCGGCTAATCAATATCGTCAGCGGCAATGGCAAGGCGGCCGCCGAGATCGAGTTTGAGGGCCGCGCCTCGGTGGACCTGCCGAACGGCGTGCGCGCGGGCGAGACCGTGCGCGTGCGCGGGGCAAGTTTCTTCGAGTTCCGCGGCCCCCTGCTCTGCCGGATTGCGGATTACAGCTAGACCGGCTGGGCGGGATCAACCCATTCGTAGACTTGGCGAAACCGGCCGCCGCCGAGGCTGGCAACATCTTTTAGGCGCAGGCGCTTCGGCGAGCAGACGGCGGCAAAGAGCGGTGTGCCGCCCCCGGCGACGACAGAAGAGGTGATGAGGCGCAACTCATCGACCAGCCCGGCCTCAATAAGACTTCCGGTCATCCGCGCGCCGCCGACGAGATAGATATCCTTCCCAGGCTCCTGCTTCAGCGCCTCAATGTCCTGAAGGCTTCGCAGGAAGCTTGTATTGGCCCAGCCCGCGCTGTTCATGACCGACGAGAGTACATAGTGAGGCAGGCGGGGCACGCGCAGACACCAATCGAGCTCTGCCGGGGTCGGCAGATTGCCCGACATCAGGTGGGGCTGGTCCGGTGCTGCCAGCATGGCAGTCCAGTATCTCTCATAATCCGGATACATCCCGGCACCGAGCAGGCAGGCATCGATCTGCGGTGTGAGGCCATAGTCTTCCGACCAGGCCTCCACCCAGAAGGCATCTCCGTTCGCGTCCGCGACCATTCCGTCGAGCGAGACTTTCATCGCGGCAATCAGTTTACGCATGGGAGTTTCCTGCAGGATTCAATCAGGACTTATTCCGGGAAGCGCTGGGCGTAGACCTCGCGCAGGCGAACCCAGTTGTCCCAGTGCGGGGCGGGCTTTGTGCCGGCGAGGCGGGCTTCCAGCACATCGACATGGGCGTGCCAGCCGGCGGAGACGCTGAGCAGGACATCGCGCGTGGGCGGGCGGCGGTGGGTGATGGTGAGGAGCGTGTCTGCGCCCTTCTCGACCAGTTCAAAGAGGACATCCGACTGGACGCCCCAGCTGATGAACAGGCGGCGGGGCGCGTCCACGTCGAGGACTTTGCAGACCATGCGGTTTTCCGCGCCCATGCCTTCGGGGCGTTTGCCGGGCGGATCGGTCAGCTCGTCATTGCGCCAGACGAATTCGAACTCGGCGCCGGGCGTCAGGTCCATGTCGCCGGAAGCGAGCCATTGGCGGCGCAGCTCGCTTTTCGTCAGATAATCCCAGACGCGGGACGCGGGGCCCGGCAGCAGGCGTTCGAGTTTCAGGACTGTGGGCTCGACGAGCTGGCCGTAGGCGGAGGATTTCGCGGTCTGGGTCATGACTTCTTTCCTTTGGAAGGGGGGGCTTTGGGCGGTGGGGATTTCTTGTCGGCGTCGCGCAGGAGGCCATCGAGGATATCGAGGCGGCTGGTCCAGAAGCGTTCGTAGAAGGCGAGCCAGCCGGATGCGCTGGCGAGCGGGCCGGCTTCGAGATGGCAGACATGCGTGCGCCCGCGCACTTCGCGGCGGATGAGGCCGGCGCCTTCCAGCGCCTTGATATGTTTCGAGGCGGCGGCGAGCGACATCTCGAACGGCTCGGCAAGCTCTGTGACGGTGCGGGCACCTTCACTCAGCTCACGGAGCATGCGGCGGCGGGTGGCGTCTCCCAGGGCATGGAAGACGGCGTCAAGGCGGGCGGGTTCTGCTAGTTCAACCATGTGGTTGAATATGGCAGGGGCCACGCGATTGTCAACCGTTTGGTTTAATATTTATCCGGCAGCCTTCATCACCGGCCGGCGCAAGTCTGCCGCCAGGCCTTCGCCCATCAGGTCAATGAAGTTTTCCGAGTAGAAGTTCGTGATCTGGGTGAGCGTGCAGCCGGCGAGCGTTTCGTCGAAGCGCTTGAGCGGATTGCGGCCGCCTTCGACATGCGGGTAGTCGGAAGAGAAGAGGCAGATCTCGTCGCCCGCGTTGCGGATGATCCAGCCGGCATCCTCGTGGGGATAAGGCGCGGCGCGGAAACTCCGGCGGACGATTTCGGACGGCTTGGCGGAGAGTTTCTGCAACCGTTCCTCATTGCGCAGGAAGGCGTGCGCGGCGGAATCCATGGAGCGCATCCATCCGGGTACCCAGGACGCGCCGAGTTCGATGGCGCCCCATTTCAGCTTCGGGAAACGGTCAAACACGCCGTCGAAGATCAGCGTGGCGAGGGTCTGCATCGCCGATTGCGGGATCGGCATGTAGGAGACGGAAGTGAAATTGTCGTCGCCGCCGTGGAAGTCCTTGACCGGCGGCAGGCCGTTTTGCTTGTAGACGGGGTTCAGCTTTTCCTCGCCGCCGACATGCAGGAGGATCGGCAGGCCCGCTTCTTCGGCGAGGCGCCAGACGGGGTCAAGGCCGATATGGCTGGGCGAATGCTTTTGTGGGCATACGGAGGGAACCATGATCGCCTTTGCACCAAGCTTGATGGCAAGGCGCGTGGTTGCCTCCGCACGGGCGAAGTCTTCCAGCGGCACATAGGCGACCGGGAGCAGGCGGCGGTCGATGGAACAGAAGTCCGTCATCATCCGGTTGTGCGCATCGGCGGCGGCGTAGCAGAGTTCCATGTCATCCGACTGGTCGAGGCCGAAATTGCCGAGGCAGAAAGTGGTGAAGACAAGCTGGCTGGCGAAACCGAGACGCTCGAGCGCGGCGGGGCGGTCTTCGCGGCGGAAGCTGCCGAGGGCTTCGTAATTCTTCTTCAGCAGGATCGCCTCGCCGGCAGCGGCGCGATAGGCCGCGTCCTCGTGGCGGGCGCGTTCCTTGTTCATCCAGCCGGCATGGGAATGTTTCCATTTATAGACCGGCAGCGCGTGATAGCGCGCCAGCAGGCGCTTTTCGAAATAGGGGTCGAGGACGTCGGTCATCTCCATGAGATGGCTGTCAGCGTCATGGATCAGGCGTCCGGCGGCGTAGGACATTGCGTGGTTCCTCCCGGGGATTTTCCCGGAGGATGTCACAAGGGCGCGGGCTTGTCCAAAAGGTGGGGCGGAGCGTCCTGATTGTGCTGCTATCCCGGGGAAACTCAACTCCTGGATTATTGACGGTCGATCCGACCTCGATATCCTGCGAGTGAACGGGGGGGCGTCCATGGCTCTTCGATATGCTCAGCTTGTTGCGCTTGCCTGTATCGGGTTCAGCACGGGCATTTATGTCAGTGACTGGGCCGGGGGGCGCCTTTTCCGCCTCGAAGCTGACGCTTCCAGCGCCGTGTTTTACCAGCAAGTCATCCACATCCAGTACCAGATGTTCATGCCCGTATTCGTTTTCGGTGCGGTTCTCGGCACGGGAGTCTGGCTCTTTCTGATCCGTGAGCGTTGGCGCTCGCTGGAATTTCTCTGTGTCGCCATCGCCTTTGCCAGCGCACTTGCAATAGCCATCATGACCGTGAGTGTGAGCGTTCCAATCAACAACACCCTGATGACCTGGGACAGGGCGTCGCCCCCGGCGGACTTCCATGAACAATGGGCGCCGTGGGACGCAGTCAACGCAGCACGCTGCGTGCTCGCTTCGCTTGCTTTTGTGCTGTCACTCGTTGCGGCGCTGATTGTCTCCCCAAAGAGCAGCGCAGGTGGCCGTGCCGGCGCTTAGCTGCTATTGGGTGCACGGATGACGCCGTCAGCAAGAACCGGCACAAATCCCGGACAGGCCACGCCACGTTCCTGATGCGAAAACTACTCCGACTGCGCGAGTTGCCGGGTCATGACTATCATCCGGCCGGGGCCGTCCCAGAGAACCTCTGTCGTGTCGCTGGTCACGGTGAACCCGTTGGCGAGATACATCTGCATCGAGGCGTCAAGGCCGCCGGTTGTTTCGAGGAAGACTTCGGGCCAGCCCTGCGCAGCGGCGTGAGCCATGGCCGCCGCGAACAGCGCCTTGCCGAGCCCGAGCCCCCGCGCCTCCGGCACCAGCACGACCCAGCGCAACTGGCCCCGGTTGCCCCGGTCGATCATCGCCGCGCAGCCGAGGGTTTCGGCGCCGCGTTCGGCGAACCAGACGCGGCTGGCATGGCCGGGCAGATCGAGGCGCGCCTTCCGGACGGTTTCGCCGACATAGTCCGGGAACGCGCCGCCGAAACGCGCGCCTTCGGGGGCGTAGCCGCGCCGGTGCAAATCGACGATCAGCTCCGCATCACCGGGCCGCCAGTCGCTCCGCAGGCGAACATTTGCGTCTGCCGTGCTGCCCGAAAGGGGAATCCTGCGTGACATTTTTGCCCGTATCTCCCGGAATCTGTAGTGAAATGGGGATTTACCACCCGGTTTCCCTTTGTCGGTGATGCCGCCGGGTCTAGTTTCCCCGTCAAGGGTGCGCCTCGTCAATCCGGAAGACCGGATGGCCGCATCCCCGGAGGAGAAAACCATGAGAAGTCCCATTACCGCCGGCGCGTCTGCGCTGGTCCTCGCGATGTTCATGCTTGCGCCAGTCGCCATCGCCCAGACCAGCGGCGAGGAAGACGCCGAAGCCCGGCAGAAGACCATCATCGTCACCGCCACCAAGCGGGACCAGACGATCCAGGACGTGCCGTTCTCGATCAATGCTCAGACAGCTGAAGATATTGCGCGCTCCGGCGCCGGAAACCTCGAGGATGTCGCGCGCTCGGTCGCAGGCCTGTCGATCCAGAACCTCGGACCCGGACAGAGCCAGGTGGCCGTGCGCGGCGTCTCCGCCGGCCAGATCGTGCGCGACCAGCCGGGCGTGAAGGAACAAGTGGGCGTGTATCTCGACGAGTCGGTGATCTCGCTGTCGCTGTTCACGCCGGATATCGACCTCTACGATCTGAACCGCGTGGAGACGCTGCGCGGGCCGCAGGGTACGCTGTTCGGCTCCGGCTCGGTGGGCGGCACGGTGCGCTACATCACCAATCAGCCAGCGCTGGGCGTGCAGGAAGGCTCGCTGGAGGCGAACCTCAACACAATCAATGATGGTGGCACCGGCGGCCATATCAAAGGCATGTTCAATGCGCCGATGGGCGAGAATGCTGCGATCCGCGCTGTCGGCTATCACACCGAATATGGCGGCTGGATCGATGCAATCGGGCCTGCTGGCGGCGAGGATGTGAACTCAGGCAACCGGACTGGCGGGCGCGTGGCGCTGACCTTCCAGCCGAGCGATGCGCTGACGATCACGCCGAGGATCATCTATCAGGAGATCGGGGCGGATGGCTTCAACCGGTCGGAAGCGTTCAACTGGCTGTCGGGTGTCGCCAGCCTGCCGCGCGGGACACAGTACCTGCAGATGGGGGAGGAGTTCTCCGACGAGACGATGATCGCCGACCTGACGGCATCGCTGGACCTTGGCAGCGTGACGCTGACCTCGGTGACGAGCTATATCGACCGGGACATCCTGGTCAGCCGCGATGCGAGCGCACTGACACAGTCCGTGTCGCAGGATCTCGGTTATGACCCGGCGGTCTACACGATCCCCTCGAACCTGCGGGACACGACGGCGTATGAGAGCGTGACGCAGGAACTGCGCCTCAGCTCCAATGGGGCGGGTCCGCTGCAATGGGTGGCCGGGGTGTTCTATTCCGACAATGACCGGGTATATGCCCAGCGCTTGCCAACGCCGGGCTATGATGCATTCACCGACGCCGCGCTCGGCGCAGGAACATCGGCGGCAGTGGCCAATGGCTTCCCGGCTAACTCGCCGTTCAACTCCGACCTCTCCTACTCGCTGACGCAGTGGGCGGTGTTCGGCGAGGCGAGCTATGACCTGACCGAACGGATGACCGTGACGGCGGGCGGGCGTTTCTATGACTTCGAGGAAGACCGCACGATCTCGTCGGGCGGCCTGTTTGCGAATGGCGACTCGAATGTCCAGGATACGACGTCCTCGGACGGTTTCTCGCCGCGGGTGCTGCTGAGCTATGATGCGACCGATGCGATCACGCTGAATGCGCAGGCAAGCCAGGGCTTCCGTCTCGGCGGGGTGAATGACCCGCTTAACGTGCCGCTCTGCACGCCGCAGGACCAGCAGATCTTCGGCGGCTTCCAGAGCTATGGCGATGAGAAGCTGTGGAACTACGAAGCCGGCATGAAGGCGCTGACAGGCACGGTCTCGTTCAATGCGGCGGCGTTCTACACCGATATCCAGGACCTGCAGGTGACACTGGATGCGGGCTCCTGCTCTTCGCGCATCGTGTTCAATGTCGACAAGGCGCATACGGCCGGTATCGAAGCCGAACTCGGCTGGAGCCCGGCGCCGGGCCTCGACCTGACCTTTGCAGCGAGCGTGCTCGAAGCGAAGTTCGACTCGACCGTTCGGGACGGCGCCAACAATGTGATCGGCGGTATCGAGGACGGCAACCGCCTGCCCTCCGTTCCGGAACTGCAGCTGTCTGCAGCCGGAACCTATCGCTGGTCGCCGGGCTGGGTGAATGCTGATGCGTTCGTCTCGGGCTCGGTGCAGCATATCGGCGACCGCTACACGCAGCCGAGCGATCAGCTGCCAACGCAAGGTTTGCCGGGCGCAACCGGGCTTGCCCTTGGCGCGCTGACCGGGTTGGAGAATCCGAGGAACCTCGTGGACCTGAATCTCGGTGCCTATACGACGCTGAACATCAGCGCGGGCCTCGAGTTCGATAGCTGGTCGGTCACACTCTATGCCAACAACGTAACGGACGAGGACGCTGACCTGTCCTTCGACCGCGAACGGGGCGGACGGGCCCGGCTGGGCTTCCATGTGAACCAGCCGCGCACTATCGGTGTGACGCTGCGCAAGTCGTTCTGATCCGGATACGGATGACCTGAAGGGAAGCCCCGCAGTTTGCGCTGCGGGGCTTTTCACATGTCTAGAGGGCGGCGATGATCGCGTCGGCCATCTGTCTTGTGTTCAGCGAGCCGCCGAGATCGCGCGTGCGGGCGCCGCGGTCGAGGGCCTTGCCGACGGCGGCGAAGAGGGCGTCAGCGGCCTTCTCCTTGCCGAGCGACCAGCGCAGCGCCATTTCGAGCGACAGGATGGCGGCGCAGGGATTAGCGACGCCCTGCCCCGCAATGTCCGGCGCGGAGCCGTGGACGGGTTCGTAGAGACCGGGCGTGCCCGGCGCGCCGAGCGAAGCGGACGGCAGCATCCCGATGGAACCCGTTAGCATCGCTGCTTCATCGGAAAGAATGTCGCCAAAGAGATTGTCGGCGAGGATAACGTCGAACTGTTTGGGCGCACGCACGAGTTCCATGGCGCAGGCATCGGCATACATGTGGGAGAGCTCGACGCCGCCGCCGAGTTCGGCATGGGCGAGGGTGACTTCCTGGCGCCAGAACAAGCCGGATTCCATGACATTGGATTTTTCCACCGAGCAGACGCGGGACTCGCGGCCACGCGCGATGTCGAAGGCGACGCGGGCAACGCGTTCGATTTCGGGGTGGGTGTAGACGGCCGTGTCATAGCCGCGGCGCAGGCCGCCGGCTTCGTCGATGCCGCGCGGCTGGCCGAAATAGACGCCGCCCGTCAGCTCACGGACGATCATGATATCGAGGCCTTCGACCCGGTCGCGTTTCAGGCTGGAGGCATCGACGAGGGCCGGGAAGCAGAAAGCCGGGCGGAGGTTTGCGAAGACATCGAGGCCCTTGCGCAGGGCGAGGAGGCCGGCTTCGGGTCGCTTGTCGCGGGCCGCGCCCGCCCATTTCGGGCCGCCGACGGCGCCGAGCAGGACGGCGTCCGACTGGCGGGCCTTCTCCAGCGTTTCATCCGTGAGCGGTGTACCGTGTGCATCGAAGCTGGCGCCGCCAACAAGGCCCGTCTCCATCACGATGTCGGGGACGAGCAGCTCCGCGATACGGCGGGCCTCAGCCACAACTTCAGGGCCGATCCCGTCTCCTGGCAGCAGGAAAAGCTTGCGCTTCATGACGTGCATACTCCGTTACTCTTCGGTGCTGCAGCACCCGGCCCCTGAGGCCTGACTAGCGCATTGTATAGGGGTCGCGGGCAGTGCGGGAATTACCAAGAAGCGCGGCATTGCGCGCCGCTTCCTCGGAATCGTACTTGGCCCATTCGGCGCGGGTCTTGCAGTCCCGTTTGATCAGGTTCGAGCCGGGAAGCTTGATCGAGCGGCATTCCTTTTCGACCGGCGTTCCATCGGCGTTGAGTTCGGCAACTTCCGGCGTGGCGGCGCAAGCGGCAAGGCCTGCAGCGAGAGCGGCAATCAGCAGGTTGCATTTCATGGCAATTCTCCACAGGCTGCGTTTGCAGCCTGCGTAATCGACAGGGCCGTGCGTGACAAGGCAGTCGCCGGCCTGCGCGGGGCGCAGACAGGCTGGCAACCGGGCCTAGTTCATCGAACCGGCATCAACGCCTGTCTGGCTGCCGCCGAGCAGGGCTGCGTTGCGGGCGGCTTCTTCGGCGTCGTGACGCGCCCATTCCTTGTTGGTCCGGCAATCCTGCTTGGCGATCTTGGAGCCGGTGATCTCCATCTTGCGGCATTCGCGCACTTCACCCTCGGCGAGGCCGTGCGTGCCAACGCAGGCGGTGATGAAGAGAACTGCAAGGGCTGGGAGGAAGCGAACAGCAGAACGGGACATAAGGGGGAACTCCAAGTTGTGATTTGTTCCCTGCCTAGCGAACCTGGGCGGCAAGGACAAACACTTATCTCCCCCGAGCACTGTTGCCCGGCCGTTCTGGTGCCGGGGCGGGCGGTTTATTCCGGTGCAGCCTCTTCAATCGGCTGTTCGGCGTCGCTGCTCGCGGGCTTTGCCGGCTTCTCCGGAATTTCGACACCGCGCACTTCCGGCTTCAGGCCGAAAGGGTCTGTGTGGCAGGCGGGCAGCGCAGCCAACAGGGCGAGCGGCAGAAGGAGGCGGGCGGGATGGCGCATGGGAAACACTCCTTTGCACCGCCTCAGATCAGCGGGCGGGTTCGAGCCAGGGGGTGGCGAGGCGGCGCTGGTCTTCGAACGTGTCGATTTCTTTCACGGCGGTGAGCGAGGCGCCGATTTCGTCGAGGCCGGCCATGAGGTTCGACTTGCGGCCGGGGTCTATGTCGAAGGTGAAGACTTCGCCGTCCGGCGTGGTGACGGTCTGGCTGGCAAGGTCGACCGTGAAGACGTGGTTGGCGCCGCCGGCTTCCTTCGCGAGCTTTTCGCAGACGGCGGCAGGAAGGCGCACCGGCAGGATGCCGTTCTTGTAGCAGTTGTTGTGGAAGATGTCGGCAAAGCTTGGCGCGATGACACAGGTGATGCCCTGGTCCAGCAGCGCCCAGGGCGCGTGCTCGCGCGACGAGCCACAGCCAAAGTTTTCGCCGGCGATCAGGATCGAGGCTTTGGCATAGGCGGGCTTGTTGAGCACGAAATCGGGGTTGGGCGAGCCGTCCGCATTGGTTTTCAGCTCATGGAACAGGCCTTTGGCGAGGCCGGTGCGCTCCGTGGTTTTCAGGAACTGTTTCGGGATGATCATGTCCGTGTCGATATTGGACATTGGCTTGCCCTTCTCGAGGAGGGGCGCGGCGGTGCCGGTGAGGGAGGTGAACGGGGTCATGCGCGCCTTTTAATCCGCGACGCCGGAAATGAACAGGGTGGGCACGCCCATTGTGCCGTCGCGGACCGTGAAGACGCGGGTGCCGGGGCGCCGGCCGGGGCGGACTTCGGAGATATTGAAGCCGGATTTGGCGAGGCGGTCATGGGCCGCTTCGATATCGCCGACGCGCCAGGTGAGACCCCAGAAACTGTCCGGGCCGGCGGCATCTTCCCCCTGCCCTAGGCGGTGGGCGATTTCGACCGTGAGGCCGCCGGTGCGGAAGAAGAGGAGGCGCACGCCCCATTCCGGCGCAGAGCGGTCGAGCGCGAGACGCAGGCCGAGCTTGGCGCCATAGAGCGCCATCGCGCGGTCCGGGTTCGGCGTGTTGATGACGAGGTGGTCGAGCGCGTGGACATGGCCGAGCGGCACTTCCGCCGCTTCGAGGCTGCCCTCGACGGGTTCGAGGAAGAACCAGCGCACACCGGCGCCGGCCTCGGGCGGGGTGCGGAAGCGGCGCCAGCGGCGGCGCAGTTCGCGGGCCATGTCTTCGCTTTCGCCGTCTTCGATCGGCGTGGGCGAGAGGGCGAGGCGGGTGAAGGCGCGATAGTCGCCGGCAAGATCGGTGGAGCGGAAGGCGAGCGATTTGAGGCCGGGGCCTTCCTCAGATATGCGGGCGCGCAGGTGATCTGCCGATGCTCCGTCCCCGGAGGGCGCGACAAGTTCGAGCGCGGTGTTGCCAAGCTGGAAGAGCGCGGTGGCGACGCCGTCATCCGTCTTCGCGCGCCAGTCAGGCTTGCGGCCCAGCAGGGCGGAATAGACCGCCGCGCCGGCGTCGATGTCCGGCGCGAGGAGGACGATATGATCGACTCCGCTGATCACGCCTGCACGCTGGCCTGCGGCAGGCAGGTGTTCACATCCTTGAAGCCCGGCAGTGCCTCAACCCGGGCAACCCATTTGCGGACATTGCCGAAGGGATGAAGGTCGATGCCGGCTTGCGGGGCGTAGGCGGCGATGCCGTAGATGTCGATGTCGGCGATCGTAGCACCCTTGCCGACGAGCCAGTCGCGGCCTTCGAGCAGCGTGTTCAGTTCCTTTAGGGCGGAAAGCGCCGTCTGCAGATTGGCTTCGGCGACCTGTTCCGGGAACTTGAAGAAGCCGAGCTTCAACGCGCGGGTGCGGTAGATGCCGGTGGTGAGAGAGCCTGCGCCCCAGAGCTGCCATTCGCGGGCGCGCAGGCGCTCGCCCCGGTCCTTGCCGCCGAACTGGCCGGTCTCGTCGGCGAGATAGTCGAGGATGACGGAGGACTGGCAGAGGCAGTAGTCGGTCTGGCTGTCTTCCAGCACGGGCACCTGACCGTAGCGGTTCTTGACGAGGAAGGCGTCCGCCTTGTGCGCGCCGGCGCGCAGGTCGACATGCTCATAATGAAACGGCGTGCCGTTGAGACGCAGCATCAGGCCGACCTTGTAGGTCGGGCCGGAAGCGAAAATGCCGTGAAGCGTGTAGCGAGCCATGGGTTTCCTCGGATGTTTTCTCACCCGCAGTTATCACCATGGCCCGAGATTTGGCGAGGCCTGCCGTGGCGGACCGGAAGGCGAGCTACAGCCCCTCAAACAACGCCGTAGACACATACCGCTCCGCAAAGCTCGCAAGGATCACCACAATCGTCTTGCCCGCCATCTCCGGCCGCTTGCCGAGCTGGACGGCGGCGTGGGCGGCGGCGCCGGAGGAGATGCCGCCCGGGATGCCTTCGATCTTCGCGAGCTTGCGCGCCGTGGCGATGGCGTCGGTGTTGGAGACTTTCAGCACTTCATCGATCAGGCTCGTATCCGCATTGCCTGGAATGAAGCCTGCGCCGATGCCCTGGATCATGTGCGGGCCCGGCGCGCCGCCGGAGAGGACGGGCGAGGCTTCCGGCTCGACCGCGTACATTTTCAGCGAGGCCTTGCGCGGCTTCAGTACGCGGCCGCAGCCGGTGAAGGTGCCGCCGGTGCCGATGCCGGAAACAATCGCGTCCACCTTGCCATCCGTGTCCGCCCAGATTTCCTCGGCGGTGGTTTTCTCGTGGATGGCGGGGTTCGACGGATTGTCGAACTGGCTCGGCATCACGGCGCCGGGAATGGACTCCAAGAGCTCCTTCGCCTTGGCGATGGCGCCGCCCATCCCCTTCTCCTTCGGCGTCAGCTCCAGCTCGGCGCCGAGATAGGCGAGCATCTTGCGCCGCTCGATCGACATCGATTCCGGCATCGTCAGGATCAGCCGGTAGCCGCGCTGCGCGGCCACGAAGGCGAGGCCAATCCCGGTATTGCCGGAGGTCGGCTCGATCAGAGTGCCGCCGGGCTTCAGCTTGCCCTCGGCTTCGAGGCCGAGGATCATGGCGAGGCCGATCCGGTCCTTGACGCTGGCAAGCGGGTTGAAGAATTCGAGCTTGAAGAGAAGGTCGGCCTTGACGCCCTCGGCTTTCGCAAACTTCTCCGCCCGCACCAGGGGGGTCGAGCCGATGGTTTCTAGGATCGAGCCATAGACACGGCCGCGCGGGCCATCGAGCGTGACGCCGCCCTCGAGTTTCACGGTTCCGGACATGGGTGTCTCCCTTCAGAGATGAACTTGAAGGGAGATTATATCGGCCCCCGCGCGGGGATAGGCAACCGATGGGCGTGTTTAGGAGCGCTGAAGGGTCAGCACTTGGCGCAGCTGCCGCCGACGGATTCGAGCAGGCGTTCGTCGCGGTCCATGCCGGGCAGCGGCGTCGTCAGCAGGCGGTCGCCGACGAAGATGGAGTTGGCGCCAGCAAGCAGGCAAAGGGCTTGTCCTTCCTGGGTCATCTTCTCGCGGCCGGCCGAGAGGCGCACCCAGCTTTGAGGGAAGACGATGCGGCAGGTGGCGATGGCGCGGGCAAGCTCGACAGAGTCGATTTCCTCGCTGCCGGCGAGCGGCGTGCCCTTGATCGGCACGAGCTTGTTGACCGGAACGCTTTCCGGATGGGGCGTCAGTTTCGACAGCTCGTGGATGAGGCCGATACGGTCTTCACGCGTCTCGCCCATGCCAAGGATGCCGCCGCAGCAGAGCTTGATGCCGGCCTTTCGGCAGCGGCCGAGTGTTTCGAGACGATCTTCATAGGTCCGTGTCGTGATCACTTCGCCGTAATACTCGCGCGAGGTGTCGAGGTTGTGGTTGTAATAGTCGAGACCCGCTTCCTTGAGCGCCTCGGCCTGGCCGTCCTCGAGCATGCCGAGCGTGACGCAGGTTTCGAGGCCTTCTGCTTTGACCGCGGTGATCATCTCGGCGACCTTCGGCAGGTCGCGTTCCTTCAGCGAGCGCCAGGCGGCGCCCATGCAGAAACGGTCGGCGCCATTGGCTTTGGCGCGGCGGGCGGTTTCGACGACCTCGTCCAGCGGCATGAGTTTTTCGGCCTTGAGGCCGGTGTCGAACTTGGCCGACTGGCTGCAATAGCCGCAATCTTCCGGGCAGCCGCCGGTCTTGATCGACAGGAGCTGGGATTTCTGCACGGCGCCGTCCGGCCAATTGGCGGCCTTCACGGCGAGGGCGCGCGCGAAGAGCTGGTCAAGCGGGAGTTCGTAGACGGCGCGGATCTCGTCGCGCGTCCAGGTCTGGCGGGGGGAGAGATCGTTGGTCATGGAATTATCCTTGTGCGGAAGGTTCAGCCGATGACGCCGTTGATGGCGGCGCGGGCGGCGAGGGCGGGGCTCATCAGGTGGGTGCGTCCGCCCCGGCCCTGACGGCCTTCGAAATTGCGGTTGGATGTGGAGGCGCAGCGCTCGCCGGGGGCGAGGATGTCCGGGTTCATGCCGAGGCACATGGAACAGCCGGGCTCACGCCACTCGAAGCCGGCTTCGAGGAAGACGAGGTCGAGGCCTTCTTCTTCCGCCTGCGCCCGCACGAGGCCGGAGCCGGGCACGACCATGGCGCGCACACCTGGGGCGACCTTGTTGCCTTTGGCGATGGCGGCGGCGGCGCGCAGGTCTTCGATACGGCTGTTCGTGCAGGAGCCGATGAAGACACGCTGCACGGGCGTGCCGGCAATCGGCTTGCCGCCTTCGAGGCCCATATAGGCGAGGGCGCGTTCACAGGCGGCGGCCTTGACGGGGTCGGAAAAATCCTCCGGGCGCGGAATGATGCCGGAGAGCGGTATGCCCTGCTCCGGGCTGGTTCCCCAGGTGACCGTCGGCTCGACCTCTTCGCCCTTGATGTCGAGCACCGTGTCGAACACGGCGTCATCGTCGGAATGGAGCGTGGCCCAGTAGCGCTCCGCCATTTCCCAGGCGCCGCCTTTGGGCACGGAGGGGCGGCCTTTCATATAGGCGAAGGTGGTTTCGTCCGGCGCGACGAGACCGGCGCGGGCACCGCCTTCGATGGAGAGGTTGCAGAGGGTCATGCGCCCTTCCATCGTCAGCGCACGGACGGCTTCGCCGCGGTATTCGATGACATGGCCGGTGCCGCCGGCGGTGCCGGTGAGGGCGATGATGTGGAGGGCAAGATCCTTGGCGGTGACGCCCTCGCGCAGGCGGCCGGAGACGTTAACAGCCATGTTCTGCATTTTGCGGGCGCGCAGGGTTTGCGTGGCGAGCACATGCTCGACTTCTGACGTGCCGATGCCATGGGCGAGCGCGCCGAAGGCGCCGTGGGTGGAGGTGTGGCTGTCGCCGCAGACGATGGTCATGCCGGGCTGTGTGCGCCCCTGCTCCGGGCCGACGACGTGGACAATGCCGTTATTGATATCGCCCATCGGATAGAACCGGATGCCATGCTCAGCGACGTTGCGGGTGAGCGTCTCGAGCTGGTTGCGGGCTTCGGGGTCCTTGACGCCGGCGAGGCCGAGGGCCTGGTTCTCGGTGGGCGTGTTGTGATCGGCCACCGCGAGGGTGAGTTCCGGGCGGCGCACCTTGCGGCCAGCAGATTTCAGGCCGGCGAAGGCCTGGGGTGTGGTGACCTCATGGATGAGGTGCAGGTCGATATAGAGAAGGCTCTCGCCGGACGCAGGGTCGGTGTGGACGACATGCGCGTCCCAGATCTTGTCGTAGAGCGTCTTGCCGAGCATCGGGCCTCACTTTCGCGCCGCACAATAGCGGGGCGCCGGGCAGAGGGAAGACGCCCGCACAGCACTTTTTCAGGAGGCGCGCAAAATCTTTCCCCGTGCTGCGCCTTCCGGCACCCGGAGAGGCAATTCCTTCCCCGATGCAGGCGGAACGCAAAACGCCCCGGCGGTGAAGCCGGGGCGTCTGGTGTCAGGGATGGCCGTAGAGCCTATTCCTCGGCGGCAGGCGCCTCGGCAGCAGCGGCGGCTTCGGCAGCAGCCGCTGCTGCGGCCTTGTCGGCGCGCGTCTTGGCGGCGACTTCCTTGCGGGTTGCCTTTTCAGCATCCTTCTGGCGGCGGCGCTCGGTTTTCGAGACGGCGACCTCAACCGCTTCAATGCCATGGCCCGTGGTGCGCTCGGCGATACGGGCGCCTTTGCCCCGCAGGTCGCGCAGGTAGTAGAGTTTCGCACGGCGGACGCGGCCCTTGCGGACGACTTCGATCGAGTCGATCAGCGGGGAGACCACCGGGAAGACGCGCTCGACGCCTTCTCCGAAGGAAATCTTGCGGACCGTGAAGCTCTCGTTCAGGCCCTGGCCGGCGCGGGCGATGCACACGCCCTCATAGCGCTGGACGCGCTCACGGTCGCCTTCCTTGATCTTCACGTTCACGGCGAGGGTGTCGCCGGGCGAGAAGTGCGGGATTTTCTTGTCGCCGAGGACGCGCGCTGTTTCGGCTGCCTCAAGCTCTTTAATCAGGTTCATCGCCAGTCTCCGGCGCATTAGGGGTCGGGGTTTCGGAGTAAGCGGCGTATAAATCGGGGCGGCGGTCAAAAGTCAACGCCTTTGAGCGGCTGAGACGCCACTCTTCTATATGCTTGTGATTGCCGGACAGCAGAATGTCCGGAATCGGGCGACCTTCCCACTCCCGGGGCTGGGTGTACTGAGGGTGTTCGAGCAGACCCGTTTCGAAAGATTCCCCCGTCAGGGAGGCGGAATTGCCCGCCACACCGGGCAGGAGCCGGACGGCGGCCTCGACCATGGCCATGGCTGCCACATCCCCGCCCGCGAGGACAAAATCGCCCAACGACACCTCCTGCAGGCCCCGCGCCTCGATCACCCGCTCGTCCAGACCCTCGAACCGGCCGCAGAACAGGATGACGCCCGGCCCGGCCGCCCAGTCGCGGGCTTGTCGCTGGTTAAACCGGGGGCCGCGCGGGGAAAGGTAAACGAGGGGGCGGCCGTTCCGGGGCACGCTGTCGATGGCAGCAGCGGCCACATCGGCGCGCAGGACCAGGCCCGCTCCGCCCCCGGCCGGCGTGTCATCCACCTTGCGGTGCTTGCCGAGACCGCAAGAGCGCAGGTCCACGGTTTCCAGCGCCCACAGCCCCTCGGCCCGCGCCCGCCCGAGGATCGAGACGCCGAGCGGGCCGGGATAGGCCTCGGGCACGAGGGTGATGCAGGTGGCGGTGAAAATCATTCCAGTTGCAAACGTTGTAGATTGTGGAACTATCCCTCCTCAACAATTGTCATATCGGGGGGCGGCTATGCGTTGGTTGGTTGCGGTATTGTGTTCTGTTTTCCTTGGTGGATGCCAAACAGGTCCGAACTATTACGTCAATGTAAGCAGTATCACTGCTCCCGAAGTTCAATCGGGAATGACCTATAGGGTCTGGCCGGCCAACGACAATGTAAAGGTATCTGACCTGCAATTCCGGGAATACGCCGAACAAGTCTCAAGGGCTTTGGAACTCCGCGGCTTTAAGCGCGCTGCCGAACGCACGTTACCGGATGTGATTACTTTCCTCGACTATGGAATCGGCGCGCCGCAAACGCGCACCGGATCATACAACATGCCGGTTTATGGCCAAACTGGCGTTGCTTCCTCAACTACCACGACCACTGGAACAGCAACCGCCAATAGATTTGGCAACACTGTCTATGGAACTGGAACCGCCACCTCTACGACAACCAATACGCCACAGTACGGCGTTATTGGATCAACAACAAAAGTTTATTCGTACACAGAGTACACGAGATACATCAAAGTTGACGCGCACTTCACCTCTCGGTGGGAGCAAGAAAAGGAACTCGTCCCCGCGTTTACCACCGAGATTGTGAGCACAGGATCTAGTGGAGACCTGCGAAAGCTCTTTCCCATAATGCTTGCCGGCTCGTTGGACTACATTGCTTCAACCACGCAAGGCTATGTGCCAGTAACGTTGATTGAATCGGACCCACGGATTGCAGTGGTGATGGGGCTGCCGCCTGAATCGAAGTAAGCTAGTCTAGAAAGTTACCCGCCAACCGCGCTCTCGTCCGGCGTTGTATCCGGTCCGGCAACGTCTTTCGGCTTTTCGCTGCCGCCGTTGCCGATCATCAGCTCGCGTCCCGCCATCATGCCGCCGGTGAGCTGGAGGGCGAAGCGTTCCTCGTCGCGGCGGCGGACTTCCTCGATGGCGTCGTCGATGGCGGCTTCCGGTTCACCGAGCCTGTCGAGGGCGGCGCGGGCGAACTTGATGGCGGACTCGAAGGTTTCGCGGACGGGATAGTCGACCCCCGCCTTGACGAGTTGCAGGCCGTGATCGCGGTCATAGGCGCGGGCGAGCAGCAGGGCGTTCGGGAATTCGTGGCGCACGAGCTCGACAATCTTCGTGGCCGCCGCCTGATCGTCGATGCAGACGAGGACGAGCGAGGCATGATGCGCGCCCGCAGCGTGGAGGATGTCGAGACGCTGGCCGTCGCCGTACCAGACCTTGAAACCGAACTGCCCGGCAACGCGGATCATCTCTGGATCGTTGTCGATGGTAGTTATGGTGTAGCCGCGCGCGAGCAGCGGCTGGCTGACCACCTGGCCGAAGCGGCCGAAGCCGATGAGCAGCGCAGTGCCGCGCGCATCGTGCGGGGTTTCAACGCCGCTCGCGTCCACCTTGTTCTCCGGCATCAGCCGGTCGTGGATCAGGACGAAGAGCGGGGTCATCAGCATGGAGACGATGATGATGGCGGTCAGCATCGCGTTGCCTTCGAGCGTGATCAGGCCAACACCGAGCGCGGCGGCGTAAAGCACGAAGGCGAACTCGCCGCCCTGTGTCATCAGCACGGTGCGCTCAAGTGCTTCGCGGTGATCCGCCTTGAACAGGCGCGCAACGCCGTAGACGCCCCCGGCCTTAAGGATGGTGAAGGCAACGACGCTGATAACGATCAGCTGCCAGTTGTTCATCACCACGGTGATGTCGAGCGACATGCCGACCGCGAGGAAGAAGAGGCCGAGAAGGATGCCGCGGAAGGGTTCGACATCGGCTTCAAGCTCGTGACGGTAGGAGGATTCTGACAGCAGCACGCCGGCGAGGAAGGCACCCATCGCGGTGGAGAGGCCGCCAAGCTGCATCCACCAGGCGGCGCCGAGGACGACGAGCAGGGCGGCCGCTGTCATTACCTCGCGCGCGCGGGCAGCGGCGAGGACGCGGAAGATGGGGTTCAGCAGGTACCGCCCGGCGACCACGAGGCCGATGATGCACCCGGTTCCGATGGCGACGCCGGTGAGACGTTCGGTGATCGACACCTCCCCTGCCCCCGGCGCCAGGAAGGCGACGAGGGCGAGCAGCGGCACGATGGCGAGGTCTTCGAAGAGAAGGACCGAGACCATCTTCTGCCCGCGCGGTTTCGCAAGGTCGCCGCGTTCGTGCAGCATCTGCATGACGATGGCGGTGGAGGTGAGCACGAAGCCGGTGCCGGCGATCAGCGCTGTGGCCGGCGAATAGCCGAGCGCGATGCCGACCCAGGCGAGCAGGAACATGCAGACCCCGACCTGCGTCAGGCCGAGGCCGAAGATGTCCTTGCGCATCGACCAGAGCCTTGACGGCTGCATCTCGAGACCAACGATGAACAGGAACATCACCACGCCAAGTTCGGCGACGTGCAGGATCTGCGCAGGCTCCGTGAAGAAGCCGAAGCCGAACGGGCCGATCACGAGGCCGGCGGCGAGATAGCCGAGCACGGAGCCGACCCCGAGGCGCTTGAACAGGGGCACCGCGATGACGGCAGAGCCCAGCAGGATCACGAATGGCGCGAGGTCGACCGCGTGCGAGGCGTGTGATTCTGCGGCCATCAGCTGTCTCCCTTTGGAACAATCAGCCTTACAGGGCGATGTTCTCCGCGCAAGACAGGGCCGGTTGGTATGGATTTGTCAGTATTCTGAGGCATAAATCCGGGCAACAGCAGGAGAAACGCCCATGAAACCGTCCCGCCGCCAGATTCTTGCCGGTACCGGCCTCACCCTCGCCGCCGCCTCGCTCAGCGCGTGCGGCACGATCATGTATCCCGAGCGCAAGGGCCAGATCGACGGCAAGATCGACCCCACGGTGGCGATCCTGAACGGCATTGGCCTCCTCCTGTTCCTCGTGCCGGGCGTGATCGCCTTTGCGGTCGATTTCTCCAACGGAACGATCTACCTGCCGGGCACCCAGACCCGGGGCCGGCGCGCCGGCACGGATGATGTCAAGGAAGTTGCCTTCACGGGCGAGCTGACCCGCGCCCGCCTTGATGCAGCCTGGACCGAAACCTATGGGCACACCGCGCCGTTCCGGTTTGACGATCTGGAACAGCAGGCGGTGGCAGACCGAACGGCCCTGCACGCCGAACTGCACCGGCATGGCGCCGCACAGGTATTTGCGGGCTGACGCGCCGCGCAGATTGGAATCTTCCCCGCGCTGGACTAGGCAGGAGGCGAATGACCGACGCGCCTGCCCTTTCCGTGCTGATCCCCTTCTACAATGAAGCGGGCAACGTCCACCCCGTGATCGACGAGGTGCATGCCGCGCTGTCCGGCGTGCGGTTCGAGGTGATCTGCGTCAATGACTGCTCAGGCGACGCCACCGGCGAGGAGCTTGCCGAAGCGAAGGCGAAGTTTCCGGAGACAGTGACGGTGCTGACGCATGTTGCCCGCAAGGGGAAATCCGCCGCGCTGTTCACCGGACTGCGCGCCGTGCGCGGGGAATGGGTGCAGCTGCTCGATGGCGACGGGCAGAACGATCCGGCAGACACGGCCCGCCTGTGGCAGGCGATCATCGTGCCCGGCGCGCCGGCGCGGCTCGGCATCATCGCCGGCAAGCGCAACAGCCGGAACGATTCCGGTTTCAAATGGCTGCAATCGCGCATTGCCAATGGGGTGCGCCGTTTCGTGTTGCAGGATGACGCCACTGATACAGGCTGCGGCTGGAAGCTGATCCGTACACGGGCGTTTCAGGATCTGCCCTATTTTGCCTCGATGCACCGTTTCCTGCCGGCGCTGGTGAAACGGGCCGGATGGGATGTGCGCGAGGAACTCGTGAACGACCGAAGACGGCTTGCGGGCCAGTCGAAATACGGCTTCCTCGGCCGGCTGGGGGCGGGTCTGTTCGACCTTGTGGGCATGTTCTGGCTGGTCCGGCGCGGCGGATACGGGATCGCCGCCGAATGGGACGATCCGCGTATCGGCAATTAGCGCCGGCTAGTCTTCGTTGCGGGTGGCTTCGACGCCGCCGCCGCGGCCGCGCCCACCGGACTCGCCATTGCGGCTGTTCCCGCGGCCACTACCGGAGTCGCTGCGCGGCGTATCGCGGCGCGTTTCCCGAGGCGGTGGCGGGGGTGGCGGTGGAGGCGGAGAGGATACGGTCTGCGGACGGCCGCCGCCGGAAGGCTGGCTGAATCCTCCGCCTCCGGACCAACCGCCACCGCGGCCCGCATCACCGCTCCCGCCGCGGCCGGAGCCGCCACGGCCCGCGCCTTCATCATTGCCTCGGCCACCGCCGCGCCAGCCATCATTGTTGCCGCCGCGCCCACCGGAACCGGGGCCGCCGGCCAGGCCATCGTCATTGCCGCGGCCGCCCCTGCCCGGGCGCGAGTCGCGCGGAATGTCCGCTGGCGGAGGAGTCGTTACGACGCTGGTGCCAGCGCCGGGGCTTCTGCCGCCGCCGCTTCCACGGCCATCCCGATCGCCCCGGCTGTCGCGGCCATCGCCGGTGCCTGGCCGCCAGTCACGGCCATCCCGATTGGTACGCGGATCATTCGGAACAGGTGTGACAGTGCCGGAACCGCCGGCGCCAGGTCCCCAGCGATCACCAGGAACGTCGCGTGTTGGCGGGCGTTCATCCCGTCCGCCGCCGCGGCCATCACTTCCGCGGCCACCACGTCCATCATTGTCTCCGGGGCGCCAGTCGCGTCCACCCCTACCGTCACGCCCATCGCGACCGTCCCGGTTGTCACGCCAGTCGTGGCCACCATTCCGACCGTCACGCCAGCTCCAGTGACCATCGCGGCGGCTTGGCCGCTTCCAGTCCCAGCCGATCCAGTAGTCATTTATGATGGACGGGCGACGCGGCTTGTAACGCGTGTAAGTGTAACGGACCGTGCCGCGCGGACCCCAGGCGAAGCCGTAGGGGTCATATCCCCAGACGGGGTTGTAATAGCCGTAGCGGTAATAGTCCGGCGAGTAGCCGAAATGCGAGACGCTGAGGCCCCAGGAACTGGCATAGCCGTAGTTCCAGGTGTCGTAGCCATAGGTCTCGTTATGGGCGTAGCGTATGTAGCCGTAGTTATCGCGCGAGAACATCAGACCGTGGCGCGCTTCGGTGTATTCATAGATCGGGCGCACGGACGTGACGCGGCCGGAGAGGCCGAACCAGCTCAGATCATCGACATCTTCGGTGATGAACACGCAGCGGCCGGTGAAGTTCTTGTGCTCGCAGAGTTCCCACTGGCCACCGAAGACGGCGACCGAACGCGGCCGGTCGTTGAAACGCAGGTCGCTCAGAGTGGCGAAGGGGTCGAAGACATCCCGGATCTCGCCATAGAAGTATTTCTCGCTGAACAGGGCGATCGCCGCAGGATAGTCCTCCCCATAGCCCTGCGCGAGTGCAGCGGGTGTTGCCAGGATGGCAGGCAGAGCGATGGCGGCAACGGCGCGCAGGGAATAGCGGCGCATGCGGACTCCTTTCGTCCATTTCACCTGCAAAATGACACGGGCGATATGAACCGCTCGCAACAATGGTGCCGGAAGCTGCTATTCTTCTGCAGACGCCCAGGCGGCGAGATCCGGGATCACGACCCGCCGGCCGGGGATATCCACAACCGGCACATCCGCCTGCGTGAAGGGCACGAATATCGTTGAAGCCTGCCCGGTCAGCTCGATTTCCAGAAGGTCACCCGCGCCGAAATCCTGAACGGCGCGCACTCGCCCGGTAGGCGAGTCACCGGTGGAATAGACCGCAAGCCCGGCGAGATCCTCGATATAGAACTCCCCCTCCTCTGCCGCCGGCAGGGCAGCGCGCGGCACATGCAGGATCCGCCCGCGCAGGGCGTCCCAGTCTTCCTTCTGCTTCTGCTCCTTCGGGCGCACGATGAAATGGTCCTTGCCCGGGCGGGCGGATTTCGGCGTCAGCAGAACGGCGCCGGTCTCGTCGAGCAGCGGGCCGTAGCCGAACACCGCCTCCGGATCGGCCGTCAGGCTTTTCACGCGCACTTCGCCGCGTACACCGTGGGCGCCCTTCAGGACGCCCACGGCAATCAGCTTGTCTTTGTCAGGCTTCGTCATGCGCCGCTTCTAGCGGCAGAGCACGTCGGAGAGAACACTTCCCGGTGCCTTGTAGACCGCTTCATAAAAGCCCTGGTCCTGGCAGAAGCGCGTGGCGGCACCGGACGTGTTGGAAATCCGCTGGCCGCGCGGGGTGACCGGGGCCGGGAAGAAGACGGTCTGCTCGCCCTGGATGCCCTTCGCCGGACCGCCGCCCGGAGGGAAGCCCGGTGTGGTGACCGGCGGACGCCACGGGCCTTCCTTACGCACGTCATACTTGCGGAAGGAGGAGATGCGGTCATTCAGGCCGATGGCGCCGAGGTCGGAAACGGAGGCATCGATGAACTCGCACTGGCCGCGATAGTCATTGTCGGCGCAGACGAGCCAGGTGCCGCGATTGACGATCACGGAGCTGGCCGTGTCGTTGAAGCGGAACTGGCTGAGGCTGGCCTCACCCTGATCGAAACCGAGGAAGGGGCCACGGAAATTGCCGTCTGCGAAGAAGGCGATGTCGTAGCTGCGCGGGCCCTTGTCATAGGCGGTGACCTGCGCCGAGGAGATGCTGCCCGACAGGCCGATCTCACCGAGATTGCGGACCGTGCGATCCACATACTCGCAGCGGCCCCGGAGATTTGCGTCGGCGCACAGCAGCCAGACGCCGCCCTTCACCTCGACGCTGCGGGCCTTGTCGTTGAACCGGATATTGCCGAAATTGTATTCGTCTGCGGAAAGCTCGACGGATGTGCCGCGCAGGTTCGTGTCCGAATAGAGCACGATACGCGCCGGGCCCGACGAGGGCGGGCGCCAGCGGGCGCTGTCGGTATCCTCCTTCTGGGCCATGGCGGCGGGCGCGGCGGCCAGCATCAGCAAGGCGGCAGCAAGCAAAGACGGAGCAAACAGGGTGCGGGTCATGGGGTAAACTCCAGATTACGGACCTCTTCTGCCCGGTCTTGCCTGAACGCGCCATGCCGGCGCCGTTGGCCAGCGTTCAGCCTTGAAAACAAACAGCCAGCGCCCGGTGGGGACGCTGGCTGCGGATTTGCCTCAGCAGAGGGAAGGGCTTAGCCTTCGGCCGGCTCGGCAGCAGCGGCGGCTTTGGCAGCAGCCTTGTCGGCCCGCTCTTTCGCGCGCTCCTGGGCTTTCTTGCCCGGCTCGGCTTTCTTCGGGTTGTTGCCGTTGGTCCATGTCGCGACCGGCTTGCCGCCGGCTTCGACTTTCGAGAGGAAGCGGGCGACGCGGTCGGTCGGCTGGGCGCCCTTGCGGATCCACTCGGCGGCTTTCTCGGCGTCGACCTTCACGCGGTCGGCGGAGTCTTTGGCGAGGCGCGGATCATAGGTGCCGATCTTCTCGATGAAGCGGCCGTCGCGCGGGGCGCGGGCGTCGGCGACGACGATCGAGTAGAAGGGGCGTTTTTTCGAGCCGCCACGGGCGAGCCGGATTTTGAGTGACATGGGGGTTCTCCTGAAGTTTGTCTCTCGGGGTTCTTGGTGTTCTATTCGGCCTCTTGGCCGCGGATCTGTTCATGATGACGGATCACTTCCGCCACGATGAAGGCGATGATTTTCTCGGCGAAGGCCGGGTCGAGCCCGGATTCGTTCGCGAGGCGGCGCAGACGCTCGACCTGCTGCGCCTCGCGGGATTTGTCCGCAGGCGGCATATCGTGGAGCACCTTCAGCTTGCCGACCTGCTGGGTCAGCTTGAAGCGCTCGGCCAGCGTGTGGATGAGGATCGAGTCCATGTTGTCGATGGACGCGCGCAGCTGGTTCAGCTGGAACAGGGCGAGGGTCTGGTCGGGATTGGTCATTTCTTCTTCGTCCCTCCGGGAAGACCGGGCAGCGAGCCGCCACCGAGGCCGGGTAGTCCGCCTGCGGAGGGTCCGCCCATTCCGGGCATGCCGCCCGGAAGACCGCCACCCATGCCGCCGCCGCCCATCTTGGCAAGGTCTGCGGGGGAAATGCCGGCCTGCTGCGCCATGCCGAGCATGTTCTTCATTCCGCCCTTGGTGCGCATCTTCTTCATCATCGTCGCCATCTGAAGGTGCATCTTCAGCAGCTTGTTGATTTCGGAGACTTCCACACCGGCGCCCGCCGCGACGCGCTTCTTGCGCGAGGCGTTAAGCAGCGCAGGCTTGCGGCGTTCGGCTTTCGTCATCGACAGGATGATCGCTTCCTGACGCTTCAGTATATTGTCGTTGAGGTTGGCGCCGGCCATCGCTTCCTTGGCTTTGCGCACGCCGGGCATCATGCCCATGATGCCGCCGATACCGCCCATGCGCTGCATCTGGCGCAGCTGCTCGGCGAGGTCTTCAAGGTCAAACTCGCCTTTCTTGAGCTTGGCCGCCATCCGTTCGGCCTTCTCGGCATCGAACTGTTCTGCGGCCTTCTCGACGAGGCTGACGATATCCCCCTGCCCGAGGATGCGGCCGGCGACGCGCTTGGCGTCGAACGTGTCGAGACCGTCGAGCTTCTCGCCGACGCCGAGGAACTTGATTGGCAGGCCGGTGACCGCGCGCATGGAGAGCGCCGCGCCGCCCCGCCCGTCGCCGTCCATCCGTGTCAGGACAAGTCCGGTGAGCGGCAGGCGTTCGTGGAACCGTTTGGCGGTTTCGACCGCGTCCTGGCCGGTGAGGGCGTCAGCAACGAGAAGGACTTCGGAAGGATTGGCGATGGCGGCGATCTCGGCCGCCTCGGACATCATCTGCTCGTCGATCGAGGTACGACCTGCGGTGTCGAGGAAGAGAACATCATAGCCGCCGATCTTCGCGGCCTGCACGGCGCGGCGGGCAATGTCTGCCGGCAGCTGGCCAGGGATGATCGGCAGGGAGGAGACGAGATCGCCCGCCTGCCCTGCCAGGATGGCGAGCTGTTCCATCGCCGCCGGGCGGCGCACGTCGAGCGAGGCGAGGAGGATTTTCTTCTTGCCGCGATCGGCAAGGCGCTTGGCGATCTTGCCGGTCGTGGTGGTCTTACCCGAGCCTTGGAGGCCCGCCATCATCACGACTGCCGGGGGGACGTCGACGCGCAGGTGGGATTCGTCCTCGTCCGCGCCCAGCATGTCGACCAACGCGTCATAGACGATCTTCACGACCTGCTGGCCGGGCTTTACCGAGCGAATGACTTCCTCGCCGACGGCGCGGGTCTTTACCTTGTCGATGAAGTCCTTGACCACGGGCAGCGCCACGTCCGCCTCGAGCAGGGCCACCCTGATTTCGCGCAGGGCTTCGCCGACATCCTTTTCGGACAGCGCGCCGCGACCCGTAAGGCCGTCAAAGATACTGCCAAGGCGTTCGCTCAGGGTGTCGAACATCAAAAACTCTCCTCATCGGCGCACAAAGCAGAAAATCCCCGCCGGGCGAGCCTTCGCCGGGCAGGGGGCCCCGCCGCCTCCCGTTCCATAAAGGAACATGTGCTGGTCAGAGCGCGCTTCTTCAATGCGCGAGATGTGCGGGCCGTAAAGCACGGCCTTTTCCACAGGTCAAGGAAGGCCTTCACCCCCCATTGCGGCACATTGGGGGGGCGGGGGACCGTCTATTCCCCTTTCGGGAACAACTGCTGGCGCAGGTAGGTGTATTCGAGGGCCGAGCGTTTGGCGCGGGCTGTCTGGTCGGCTGCGGCGGCGTGGCCGCCGTCCATGTTCTCGAAATACCAGAAGGGCAGGCCGGCCTCTTCGAACCGCTTCGCCATCTTGCGGGCATGGCCGGGGTGCACGCGGTCATCCTTGGTGGAGGTGACGAAGAAGGGCACGGGGTGCGGCTTCGAGGCGTCGAAGTTATGGTAGGGCGAGATGGTCTCGAGAAAGGCGCGCTCTTCCGGCACGTCCGGCGAGCCGTATTCGTCGACCCAGGACGCGCCCGCGAGCAGGAGGTGATAGCGCAGCATGTCGAGCAGCGGGACTTGCACGACAACGGCATTCCAGAGGTCTGGCCTCTGGTTCAGCATCACGCCCATCAACAGGCCGCCATTCGAGCCGCCCATGATGCCGAGATGCTGCGGGCTTGTGATACCTCGCGCGACGAGGTCTTCGCCGATGGCGATGAAGTCGTCATAGACGCGCTGACGGTTCTGCTTCAGGCCGGCCTGGTGCCAGTTGGGGCCGAATTCGCCGCCGCCGCGGATATTCGCGAGCACATAGGCGCCGCCCTGCTCCAGCCAGAGCCGCCCGCTGACCGGGCTGTAGGCCGGGCCATAGGAGACCTGGAAGCCGCCATAGCCATAGAGCAGCGTCGGCGTGGAGCCATCGAGCTTCATGCCCGCGCGGTGGATGATGAAGTAGGGAAACTTCGTGCCGTCTTTCGAGGTGGCGAAGAATTGTTCCACCGTGAGGCCGTCCGTATCGTATTTTGCCGGCAGGCTCTTGAGCGGCGTGATGGCGCCGGTGGTGATGTCATAGTTCAGCAGCGAGGACGGCGTCAGGAAATCCTCGTAGTTGAGAAACACGGCGGTCTCTTCATCATCGGCGAAGGCAATGCTGACGGCGCCGGTACCCGGCAGGGTAACGGGCGTTGCCGTCCATCCGTCCACGGAGGGCTCGAGGCGGAGCAGCTTGCCGACGACATTGTCGATGATCGACAGGAGCGCGGCGCCCCTGGCCACCGCCACGCCTTCCACGGCCTGCGTCTCTGACGGCCGGAAGGCGAGGCTCAGCTTTGGCAGCGTGCGCGTCTCAAGGAAGTCTTCGAGCGGGAAGGAAACGAGGTCGCCCGCCTTGAACGCGGCCTGCCCTTCCGGAGCCCAGTCCTGTTCCAGTGAGAACAGGTACTGGCCCTTGTATACGCCCTTGGGTGTTGCCTTCGGCGGAATCGGCCAGAGCACGGCCTCGGACTCGCCGTCCGGGAACCAGAAATATTTCGCCGTGAAGAAAGTTTCGGCGATGACAGCGCCCTGCAGGATCCGGCCATCTTCGAGCTTCATCGAGGTCGGCCAGACGCCGACATCCGTTTCCTTGCCCCGGATCAGTTCTTCAGCGGCCTCGAGCGGCGTGCCGCGCTGCCAGCGCTTGACGATGAAGGGATAGCCCGATTCCGTCACCGTTCCGGCCCCCCAGTCAGTGGCCACCAGCAGTGTATCGGGGCCCGCCCAGGCGAGCCCCGACTTGGCCTCGGGCGTGACAAAACCGCCGTCCACGAAAGCCTTCGTCTCCATGTCGAACTCGCGGTTCACCACAGCGTCCTTGCCGCCATCCGACAGCGAGACGAGGCAGCGGTATGTCGCGCCGGGCTCCGGGCGGAAACAGTTTGCGCCCTTGTACACCCAATTGGCGCCTTCCTCGGCGGCGAGCTTGTCGAAGTCGATAATCGTTTCCCACTCAGGCGTCTCGGTCGCATAGGAGGCAAGCGTCGTGCGCCGCCACAAGCCGCGGACATTCACGGCGTCCTGCCAGAAATTGTAGACGAGACCGTCGCGCACCGTGCCGTAGGGAATCCGCTCCGACGAGTTCAGCACCTCGAGCGCGGCTGCCTCATACACCACATAATGTGGGTCGGCCTGCAGCGCGGCGAGCGTGCGCTCATTCTGCGCGGTGACCCAGGCGAGCGCATCGGCGCCTTCGACCTCCTCGAGCCAGATATGGGCGCCGGGATCGAACGCGGCAGCAGCTTGAGGGGCGGTGTCAGCGGTCACGAGGGTCTCCGGGGCTGGCGCACTGGCACAAGCGGCCAGAACAAGGGCGGTGATCGGCGCTGCAAGATGGCGCACGTCGGTCTCCTGAAGTCAGAGTGCAGGGGGCGGCGCCCTGAATAAGGGCCTCATCCGGAAATGCAAACCCGGCAAGGCAGCCTCAACCGATGCGCTCCAGAACGATGCTCTCGATCAGGATGCCGCGCCGTTTCTCCGGCACGACCGGGCGCACAGCGATGTAATCGACGCCCTGCTCCCCTTCCGCGACCGGCACGTCATACTCGAAACTGAAATCGGTGAAGCCGGGTTGCAGATCGAACTGTTTCCAGCCGGACTCCCCCACCCGGCCGGCAGCATAGTTCACCTTCATCTGCATCGCGCCCTGATCTTCCGACGGGCGGGCCCGCACGGTGACGCGGATCTTCCGGCCGGAGAACTGCACTTCGATATCCGGCGCCAGCCGGAAATGCGGGCCCCGTTCCGGCGAATCCAGCAACGCATCCGCCTCTGCCGAAATCTCCAGCAGATAACCGCGATCCGGCGTTCGCTGCAGGCGCGTACGGGCATCCCCGCCGGCAATCACCTTGTTCAAATAGGCGCCCGAGATCTCGATCCGGTCATAATTCAGCCCGTCGCCGGCGACTGACCCCGTCGGCAGACGGCCCACACCCGGCTGCAGGGCCAGTGCCACCATCAGGATCACCAGCAGTCCCGCCAGCGGGAAAAACAGACGGTCACGCATGGGCCTTGCCTCTGGTTCGCTCCGGATCGGGACAGGCCTGCTGGCAAATCCCGGAGGCTCCTGTTAGCAGGGTCGCGGGCCGATTGGCGAGCCATTTGCACGGCTCGGGGGCTGGCAGAAGGATTGGGACACAAGATGACCGAGAGCGCGCTTCGCCGCCGGGCCCGTGAAGCCCGCGCCTGGCTGTTCGACAGCTGCTTCCCGCTCTGGGCCGAGCACGGACTGACAGATGCGGGACTGTTCCCGGAGGTCCTGTCGCTGGACCATGATGACCTCGCCCGCGATACCACCCGTGTCCGGGTTCAGGCCCGCCAGACCTATGTCTTCTCCGAAGCCTGGCGCCTCGGCTGGAAGCGCGACACCGCGAAGCGTCTCGCAGAGGCGGGCGTCGCCGTTCTCTCTGGACCGGCGCTCGCCCCGTCCGGGCTGCCCGGTCGCAGTCTCGCCGCCGACGGCTCAGGCCTGCGCGATGCCTCCGCTGACCTCTACGACATTGCCTTTGTCCTGTTCGCGCTCGCCGAAGCGGCGCGCGGTCCCGCCGCGCCGGAGACCTGCCTTCCGGCTGCGCGGGCCATCCTCTCCGCGCTCGATGAGACGATGAAGGACCGGGCCCATGGCGGCTATGCCGAGGCCCTGCCCCCGCCCGGACCGCGCCAGCAGAACCCGCACATGCACCTGCTGGAGGCTTGCCTGTCGTTGGCCAAAGCTGATCCGCAGGCGGATCATCCTGCGCGCGCGGCGGAGATCGTGACCCTGTTCAACACCCGGTTCACGGCCGGGCCCGGCGGCCTGCTGGGCGAGACATTCCTGCCGGACTGGTCGGCGCCGTCAGGTGATGCTGCTGAAGTCGTCGAACCCGGCCATCAGTTCGAATGGGTCTGGCTGCTGAACACGCATGCGCGCGCGGCAGGCCTGCCCCCGCCGGAGGCGATGGCGCGGCTCTACACGTTCGGCGTGTCCACGCTCGACGACGCCGGACGCGCCTGCCAGGCCGTGACGCGCTCTGGCGCGCCTCGCGACCCGTCCCGCCGGACATGGCCGCAGACCGAAGCGCTGAAGGCGCATCTCGCCATGTATGAGCAGCGCGGTGAAGAGCGCTATGCGTCCGCTGCCTGCCGCAGTTTCGATGTGCTGATGGATGAGTTCCTGACCGAGGATGGCGGCTGGATCGACCATTTCGCCGCAGACGGCTCCGTGCTGGCAAAGGATATGCCCGCCTCGACGGGCTATCATGTCGTGCTCGCTTTTGCAGAGCTGATCCGCGTGATGAACGCTTGAAATCACCCCCCCTTTGCGCCGAATAAGGCGCCGCAGAAACACGCAGGAACCCCATGACCAAGCTCGTTCTCCTCCGCCACGGACAATCCGCCTGGAATCTCGAGAACCGTTTCACCGGATGGTGGGACGCGGACCTCACCGCGCAGGGCGAAGCCGAGGCGCGCGCGTCCGGCAAACTGCTTGGCGAGCTCGAAGCGGACTTCCGCGCCGGCTTCACCAGCGTGCAGACCCGTGCCATCCGCACCATGTGGCTTGCCCTTACCGAGATGAAACGCGCCTGGTTGCCGGTGGAAAAGGACTGGCGGCTGAACGAGCGCCATTATGGCGGCCTGACCGGGCTCGACAAGGCCGAGACCGCGGCGAAGCATGGCGAGGACCAGGTGCATGTCTGGCGCCGCAGTTATGACATTCCGCCGCCGCCGCTCGAAATCGGCAGCAAGTACGACCTCTCCGCCGATCCGCGCTATCGCGGCATCAATATTCCGAACACGGAAAGCCTGAAGACAACGCTGGAGCGTGTGCTGCCCTATTGGGACAGCCGCATCACGCCGGAAATCAAGTCGGGAAAGGATGTGCTGATCGCGGCGCACGGTAACTCGCTGCGCGCGCTGGTAAAGCATCTCTTCAGGGTACCGGACGAAACGATCACTTCTGTCGAGATTCCGACCGGAAATCCGCTGCTGATAGACCTCGATGCAAGCCTGAAGCCGGTCTCGGTGCGGTATCTCGATGCGGCGCGCGCGCAGAAGCTGCCGGCCCTGCCGTGAGCAAGCGCCGCGACCAGCGGATGATGGGCCGGGCGCTGGCACTCGCCGCGCTCAATCAGGGGCTCTCGGGCGAGAACCCTTCGGTCGGCTGCGTGATCCTCGACAGGGACGGCCATATCGCCGGCGAAGGCGTGACCGGTCACGGCGGCCGTCCGCATGCGGAAGAGATTGCGCTGGAAGAAGCGGGCGAGCGCGCACGGGGCGGAACGGCTTATGTCACGCTCGAGCCGTGCCGGGAGCGGTCATCGGGCGCCGCGTCGTGCTCGAACAAGCTGGTCAACGCGGGAATTGCGCGGGTGGTTGTCGCCATCGAAGACCCGCACCCGACCGCGCGGGATGGTCTTCGCGTCCTTCGCGAGGCGGGCGTGCGTGTCGAGACAGGCCGGGGCAAGGCGCGTGCGGCGCGGCTTTACGCATGGTTCTTTGCCGGCGTTTGCAAATAGTCAGTTCCCGAACGGTCCGGCATGGGCGCGGATGCGTTCGTAGAACGCCAGCGAATCGCGTTGGAAAACGGCCTTGGTGAACTGCGCCTCGTAACTGGCGCGCCCGCCTGCCACGATCCTTTCCGCCAATGCCTTGTCGGTGATCACCCGGTTGAGCGCATTCGCGAGCGCATCGGCATCATTCTTGGGAATAAGCAGACCGTTGATCCCGTCCTTCACATAGGCGGCCGGACCGACGGCATCGGCGGCGACCAGCGGGCGGGAGGCGGCCCAGGCATCGACCGTTACCGTGCCGAAGGGTTCGTAGCGCGACGGGAAAGCGACCACATCGCAGGCCGCCAGCAGCGCGCCGCGATCATTGCGCCAGCCGAGAAAGCGCACGCGGTCATCCAGTCCGAGAGCGGAACATTGTGCTTTCAACTCGGCCTCGAGCGGGCCTTCACCGGCGATCCACACATAGAGGCCGGGGATTTTTGCTGTCGCCTCCAGCAGGGTGTCGAGGCCCTTCTTCTCGTGCAGGCGCGCGAGCGCGAGGGCGACAGGCGCATCCGGCGGTGTGTTCAGGGCTGAGCGCGAGGCCGGCTCGGCGCCGACAAAATCGGCATAGGTGTGGATGATCGCCGAGCGGTCATCGGCGACGCCCTGCTCGCGGATGTGGCGGAGAAGGTCGATGGTCAGGCCGACATGCCATTCGCAGTTCCGGAACCGGGCGAGCTTGTAATAGCCGCCATACCAGCCGATCGAGCGGGCGCGGTGCGCCTTCGGGGCAAACTGTCCGGCGCGGCCCATCCAGTATTCGATGACATCAGGGCGGAAATCAGCGATGGCCTTTGCGATGATGCCGCGCGTCGGAAAGGGCCAGCTCGTGTTGAAGCTCGCCGTGCTGACACCGATGCCGGCCGCCTCGAATTTCCCGGTGCGGAACGTGTTGGCGGGGCGCGTGACCACATGCTGCGCGATGCCGGTTTCGGCAAGCGCGAGCACGGATTCAAGCATGATGTTTTCGGCTCCGCCTTCTTCGGCACCGGCCATCACATGCAGAACGCGCATCGTCCTCTCCCTGCCCGCACCGCTGAGGCTTGCGGGTAACACTGCAGGCACAGCGCTTAGCCGCGAATGCGCGCGCGGGCAAACGGCGCTTGGCAGCCAGGCGGTAACTGCCTAGACAGGCCGCAGCAATTGCGGGTGAACTGATGGCCGACTACCGCCTCTTCGGGGCCGAGACCTCTCCTTATTCGCTGAAGGTGCGCTCGGCCCTTCGCTACAAGGGGATCGCGTTCGACTGGATCGCGCGCTCGGCCAGCAATGAGGCGGAGTTCCGCAAGCATGCGCTGACGCCGACCGTGCCGCTGCTGATCTCGCCGGCCGGAACGGTGCAGGATTCGACGCTGATCCTGACACAGCTCGAGGCCTCGCACCCCGAGCCGGCAGCGCGGCCGGAAGAGGCGGCGTCGCAGGCCTTGTCGCTGATCCTCGAGGATTATGCAGACGAATGGCTGAACAAGTGCATGTTCCAGCAGCGCTGGGGCCAGCAGCCGGACCGCGATGCGGCGGCGATGCGCGTACTGATCCAGCTGAACGATGGCAAGAAGCCGCGTGCCTTCAAGGCCCCTGCCCGGCAGATTGCGACCCGAATGCTGGCGCGCCTGTCGCTGGTCGGCGCCGAGGCGGAGAATGCCCCGACGCTGGAAAGTTCCTACCGCCGCTTTGCGCTGCGGCTGAATACCCACCTGCAGAACCACCTCTTCATTTTCGGTGGCCGGCCGAGTGCGGCTGACTTTGCGATTGCCGCGCAGTTCCAGCAAATGCTGACCGATCCGACGCCGGGAAGCTGGCTGAAGGAGAAAGCCCCGTTTGTGGCGGCATGGTGCGAGCACATGGAAGACCCGAAGGCATCGGGGCCTTACCTGCCACTGTCCGAACTTGAGGCGACGCTGCTGCCGGTGTTCGAGGGGGAGGTGGCGCGGACCTACCTGCCCTGGGCGCACGCGAATGCGGCGAGTGCGTCGCGGGAGAAGAAGAAGTTTTCCGTCACCCTTGATGACGGCCTGTTCGAGCAGGCGACGCAGGCCTATGCGGCGCGGGCGTTCAATGGCGTGCGCGGCGCGATTGCCGGGCGGATGAATGATCCGGCCTTGTCGGCTTTCCTTGATGCCGCGGGCGCGCGCAGCTTCTTCGTGCGCGCGCCGGCCAATACCTGAAACGGAAAACCCCCGCAGGGGAGTCTGCGGGGGTCCGGGAGGAGGGCTCTCTCTGAATGACGCCTAGGCGGCGTCACTCGCCTTTTTCTTGCCGATCAGTTTCGGACCTTGCGCGGCGGGCGCGCCGATCTCGATCTTGCGGGCTTTCTTTTCTTCGGGGATTTCGCGGATCAGGTCGATGCGCAGCACGCCATGCTCGAGGCTGGCGCCCGTCACGATGACGTGATCGGCGAGTTGGAAGCGGCGGATGAAACTGCGCTGGGCGATGCCGCGGTGGAGGAAGTTGCGGCCGTTCCCGTCTTCGGTCTCGTTTTTCTTGCCGGCGACCGTGAGCAGGCCTTCCTTGGTTTCGATGTCGATCTCGTCCTGCGTGAAGCCGGCGACCGCAATTTCGATCGCGAAGGCATTTTCTTCAACGCGTTCAATGTTGTAGGGCGGGTAGCCCTGGGCGCCATCAAGGCGTGCGGCCTGGTCGATCATGCCGGCGAGGCGGTCGAAGCCGACCATCGTGCGGTAGAGGGGGGTGAGGTCGATATTGCTCATGTGGATGCAGTCCTTGTTTCTGAGAAGCAACTGTAGGTGGCGGGAGCGGTCCGTGGATCCAGCCCGTAAGCGGCACTGGCAGAAGACACCCGGTCCCGGCCCGCTGGGCGGCACCGTGACAAGCCCTATGTGGGTAGCGTATTGGGGCTATCAAGAGCCCCGGAGGAAACCCAAATGAAGCATCTGATGATTGCGGCCGTTTCGGCCCTAGCCCTGGCCGGGTGCACACCCGCGAAGACCCCGCAGCCCGCCTCGCTGGACAGCGCCGCCCCTGCCGAAACGGAAGTGGCCACCCTGACGCTCGCCGACGTCGTCGCCTCCGACCGCCGCAGCGCAGAGGAAAAGGCCCGCGACGCCTGGCGCCATCCGGTCGAGACGCTGGAATTCTTCGGCGCGACCCCGGACATGAAAGTGGTCGAGATCTGGCCGGGCGGCGGCTGGTACACCAACATCCTCGCGCCCTGGCTCGCCTCCGGCGGCGGCACGCTGGTAGCTGCCGGTTTCGATGCCGCCTCAATCGAGGACCCCGACCGCCGCGCCCGTACAGAAGCGCGCCTTGAAGAGTTCAAGGCAACCTACGCCAAGCCGGAATTCGGCACGATCGAATACACCGCCTTTTCGGCCTCTTCCGGCCCCCTGACGGCAGAGGGCACCGCCGACATGGTCCTGACCTTCCGCAACATCCATAACTGGATGGCGGGCGGATACACCGAGAAATTCTTTGCCGACGCCTATTCGGCCCTGAAGCCGGGCGGCGTGCTGGGCGTGGTGGAGCACCGCCTGCCTTCGACACAGGCGCAGGACCCGAAAGCAACCAGCGGCTATGTGCACGAGGACTATGTGAAGGCGATGGCCACAGCCGCCGGTTTCGAATTTGTCGAGGCCAGCGAGATCAACGCCAACCCGGCCGACACGGCGGACCACCCGTTCGGCGTGTGGACCCTGCCGCCGAACCTGGCGACGGCGGACCGGGAAGGAAAATCGGTCGAGGGCTTTGATCCCGAAAAGTACAAGGCCATAGGCGAAAGCGACCGGATGACCCTGAAGTTCCGCAAGCCAGGGTAGAAATACCTCCCTCCCCCGGGAGTCCAGAAACCGTCCACACGTCCGTGTGGACGGTTTTTGCGTTTTTGGGGATGACGCGGGGGAGGGTGCCATGGAAAATGAGGATTGACATACAAACCGACCAGTTGGTATGTCTATGCTTCAGGAGATTGGTGATGGCCCGGACGGCGAACCCCAGGACACGCGAGAGCCTGATGGAGGCCGCCTTCGGGCTGGTGCGGTCGCAAGGGCTGGCGGCGACGAGCGTGGACGACATCTGCAAGGTGGCCGGCGTGTCGAAGGGCGCGTTCTTCCATTACTTCAAGAGCAAGGAAGAACTGGCGACCGAGGCGGCGCATTACTGGTCGGAGATGACCGGCGCGTTTTTTGACACGGCGCCCTATCACCTGCCGGCAGACCCGCTGGACCGGGTGACCGGTTATATCGATCTGCGCCGCGAGATGACCGGCGGCGATATTGCCGACTTCACCTGCTTCGTCGGCACGATGGCGCAGGAGGCCTGGCGCACCAGCCCGCCCGTGGCAGCGGCGACCTGGGAGAGCATGGCCGGCCATGCGGAGAAACTTGTGCCGGATATCGAGGCGGCGCGGGCCGCGAACGGCATCACCGGGGACTGGAGTTCGCAAAGCCTGGCGCTGCATATCGTGGCGGTGACGCAGGGCGCCTTCATCCTGGCCAAGGCGAGCGGCGACACGGCCGTTGCCCGCGAAAGCTTCGATCACCTGAAACTTTATGTCGAAACCCTGTTCGGGCGCGGCGCGCCCGGCTGACACCTAAGCCAGCTGAGAGAGGAAATACCATGCCCGGAACTGTTCACCTGCACCGCGTGCTTGCCGCGCCGCCTGAAAAAGTTTTCCGGGCCTTCGTGGAGCCGGATGCGATTGCCAGCTGGCTGCCGCCTTATGGTTATCTCTGCACCGTGCACGAGCTTGATGCACGCGCCGGCGGCAGGCACCGGATGTCGTTCCGCAATTTCACGACCGGCGGCAACCATGCCTTTGGCGGGACTTATCTTGCCTTCGAACCCGGCAAGCACATTCAGTACACGGATAAGTTCGAAGATCCGGACATGCCCGGCGAGATGACCGTGACCGTGACGCTGAAGGCGGTTCCTTCCGGCACGGAGATGACTATCGAGCAGGCGGGCATCCCGGACATGATCCCACTCGATGGTTGCTATCTTGGCTGGCAGCAATCCCTCGAGAAGATGATCCGCCTCGTTGAGCCTGACATCAATATGTAGCGGAGCCTGTCATGCGCAAGATCACCCTTCTGGAATACATCTCGCTGGACGGCGTAATCCAGGCGCCGGGCGGGCCGGGCGAGGACAGCGATGCAGGCTTTCCGTATGGCGGATGGTCGGCGCCGTTTGATGACCCCCTTCTGGATGAGGCGGTGGAGACGGCGCATGCGGAGATGTTCGACCTGCTGCTGGGGCGGCGAACCTATGACATCTGGGCGGGATACTGGCCGCATGCCGGAGACGGCCCGATCGCCACGAAGTTCAACGGCGCTGTGAAATATGTGGCGACCCACCGGCCGGAAAGCCTTGGCTGGGGGCCGGCGGAAGATCTGGGTACGGATATTGCCGCAGGCATCCGGCGCCTGAAGGCGCAGGAGGGGCCGGACCTGGTGGCCTGGGGAAGTTCCAGCGTTGCCGCCGCGCTGCTGGAGCACGGGCTGGCCGATGAGGTGGTGCTGATTGTCGTGCCGGTAATCCTTGGCACGGGCAAGCGCGTATTCGCGGAAGGGACGCCGCCAAGGGAGCTGAAACTGATCCGTAGCCGGACGGGCGCGAGCGGCCTGATGATCCATACCTTTGAACCGGCCGGCCCTCTGCGCACCGGCCGGATCGGCTAAACGCGTAACCCTGAGCGAGGACCTGTTCCGGTGAAGTCTTACCTCCCGCGCCGGCATTGCTGCATCAGGTTTTTCGCCTTGATGCCGCCATCGACCTGAAGATCCAGGACCGTGTTGCCGTCGAGTACGAGCTTGTAGGGCGTGGTGTCGGTGAAGTTCGCGACGGTGGCGTCGATATCGACGGAGACGAGCAGGAATGCGCTGTCCGTGCCGGTGACGGGGAGCAGGATGACGGGAATGTCCTGTGGGCCGGCGGAGGAGGTAAGCTGGGCGGTGGCGGCGCGCGGCTCGGTGGCAGGCGGCATATTCGGGCCGGAGATCATGATGCCACCCTGCTTGCGCGTGGCGGTGGGGCCCGCGAAGATCAGGCGCTGGTCGCCCTGGGTATAGGCAATGGAGCAGCCAAGACCTTTCTTCGCCTCCTTCTTCGTCCCCTCACGCTTCATCAGCCATGTTCCGTTGGCGGAGTATGAGACGACCTCGACTCCGTCGACCTTGATCTTCTTGAGAACATAATCCTGCGGCGTGAGCGTGCCGACGCCGGAATCCGGCTCGCCCCGGGGCGGGGGCCTGACGACGGAGTCTTTCGGGAAGTGGTAGGATTTCCAGACGCCTTCCCGGTCGAAATCCTCGCGCAGGAGGATAGCGACTTCAATGTATTCCGAACGCATCTGGGCGTCGAACACGTCAATCAGCGAACAGGACTGACCGCGCGCCTTGCAAAGATCGGAGAGGGCGTTGCGCGCCTTGTGGGGCGTGGCCGCAAACGCTGCGTGAGTGATGCCCTTCTTGTCGGCGCCAGCGGCGACCGACATGTTCTTGCCGGAGACCATGATGTAGCAGCCCTGTCCCATTGTCGCGGTGCAGGCATCGAGGACGACCTTCTCGGCGGCGCCGAGATAGTACTGGCCCCAGGTGGCCCAGACATCGCGCTGGCCGGGGTGGCCGGCCACGGCGACAAAATTGTCGACATCGATGGGCGGCGAGGCGGGGCCTTGCGGGGCACCGGATCCGCCGCCGCCATAGCCGCCACCCGTTTCTGCGCAGATGGGCGTCGCCGCGATGCCGTGGCTGCCGCCGGTGACGCCGATCTGCTGCTCGCCCGGGCCGGGACCGCCGGGGCAGGGATAGTTGCGCGCCTGTGCCGGTTGCGGCAGGCAGAGGGCGAGGAGGAAGGCAGCGGCAGTAAGGCAGGCCGGCAGGCGGATGGTCATGGGGTAAGGGGCTCCGGATATTTAATGTCCGATTTATAAGGGCGGGCGCGGCCGGACACAATCGCCGATGTTCAGGCCCGGGCGATGCTTGTCGCGGCGGGCGGGAGCCTGTAACGGCGAAGCGCGGAGGCCCGGATGCGACAGCTGTTTGCGACCCTGATTGAAGAGGTGAAAGCCGGCGACGCCCGCCTGCGCGAGAGCCTTGAGCGCGCCGCCTGGGTGCTGGAGGCGGACGATAGGGCGGGCAATGAGTGGTGCGAGAAGGAGGGGTATCCGGGCTATACCTCCTATGCCTCGCTGGACGACCTGCCGGAGCGGTTTCCGGAATTTGCGGCGCTGAAGAAACATCTCGACAAGGCGGCGGCGAAATTTGCGGCGGCGCTGCACTGGGACATGGACGGCTTCGCGCTGGAGCTGGATGCGATCTGGGTGAACATTCTCGGCGAGGGCGGGCACCATACGGGGCATATCCATCCGGGGTCTGTTATTTCCGGCACCTATTATGTCTGCGTACCGGAGGGCGCAGGGAAGCTGAAATTCGAAGACCCGCGGCTCGCGATGATGATGGCCGCGCCGCAGCTGACGGACGCGGCGCCGGAAGAGGCGCGCCGGTTCGTATATGTTCAGCCCACGGAGGGCCATGCCCTGCTGTGGGAGAGCTGGCTGCGGCATGAGGTGATGCCTTCGCTGAGCGAAGAGGCCCGGATTTCGGTGAGTTTCAATTATGCGCTGAAGCGCAAATGATCATCGTCATCGGCCATGTGATTGCGTCTACGGAGACGGTGGCAGAGATTCTGGAACTCGGGCGGGCGCATTCGGCGCGGTCGCGGGGGGAGCCGGGATGTATCGCGCATAATGTGCATGTAGACGCGGAAGACGCGGTGCGGGTTGTGTTCGTGGAGTATTGGGCGGACCGGGCGGCGCTGGAGGCGCACTTTCGCGTGCCGGAGAGCCGGGCCTTCGTGAAGGCGGTGCGGGCGCTGTCACCGGCGCCGACGGTGATGAAACTGTTCGAGGCGGCCGAGATCCGCATGGGGTGACGGCCCGCGCGGGCTGCGGCAGGATGGCCGGGCGAAGCAGGAGGCGGGCATGGCGGAGGGCTGGGATTTCGGGCGCGGGCGGGCAGGATTTGTCTGGCGCGCGGCGGCGCCGAGGGCGCGGGTTCTGCTGCAACATGGATATGGCGAATATGCCGGGCGGTATGTGACGCGGTATGCAGGGCTGATCCCGGCACTGAATGCGGCGGGGTTTGATGTCCATGCCTTCGACTTCGAGGGGCACGGTGAGACCGGCGGCGCGCCGGGCGTGGCGGATATCAAGACAGCGGTGGAAGACCATCTGGCGGCGCGGGACGCACTGACGCTGGACCGGACGCCGCTGTTCCTGTTCGGGCATTCGCTGGGCGGCCTCGTGACAGCGGCGAGCGTGGCGCGCCAGCAGCGCGGGGTGGCCGGCGTTGTGCTGAGCGCCCCAGCCCTGCTGATCGAGCTGTCGCCGGTGCTGAAACTGATCGCGACCCTCTTGGGCGGCATTGCGCCCGCAGCGCGGCTGACCCCGCCGATTGCGCCGGAGAGCCTGTCGCGAATTCCGGAAGAGGTGAACGCCTACCGGGCGGACCCGATGATCTGCCTGTTGCCGCCGCCCGCGAAACTGGGCGCGACGGCGCTGGCCGTGTCAGAAGACGGCTGGCGGCGCTATGGCGGCTGGCAGGTGCCGGTGCTGGTGGTGCACGGGGCGAAGGATGCGGCGACGCCGGCGAAGGGGTCCGAGCGCTTCTTCGGGATGGTGCCTGCGGCGGACAAGCGGATGGTCATCTACCCGGACGGCTATCACGAGCTGCTGAACGATATTGGCCGGGAGGAAGTGCGGGCGCTGGTGCTCGGCTGGCTCAGCGACAGGGCGCCGCGTTAACGCACCCGATGGCCCGGGGGCCTTGACCTTCATGCTGCAGCGCGTCATCGGATCGCCGGAACCCTCCTGCCCTCCCCAGCGAAGGAAACTGACCCGATGGACCTCTCCAAGATCAAGGCCGGCAACAACCCGCCGGATGATGTGAACGTGCTGATCGAGGTGCCGCTGGGCGGGGACGCGATCAAGTACGAGATCGACAAGGCGTCGGGCGCGATGTTCGTCGACCGCTTCCTCTACACCGAGATGCGCTACCCCTGTAATTACGGCTTCATCCCGCACACGCTGAGCCTCGACGGCGATCCGGTGGACGTAATGGTGGTGGGCAACCGGCCGCTGGTGCCAGGCTCGGTGGTTCGCGCGCGCCCGGTCGGCGTGCTGCTGATGACTGATGACAAGGGCCAGGACGAGAAGGTGCTGGCCGTGCCGCACCCGAAGCTGACGGCCTATTACGACAAGATCGCCACCTATCACGACCTGCCGCAAATCCTGATCGACAAGATCACCCACTTCTTCCAGCACTACAAAGACCTCGAGACGGGCAAATGGACCCGCGTCGAGGGCTGGTACGGCGTCGACAAGGCGCGCGAACTGATCCGCGAAGGCGTTACCCGGGCGGGGAATGAGGGCTGAGGGCCAACTCGCAGGACAAGTCCTGCGAAGCGGCGCAGCCGCGAAGCAGGATGGTGGAGACGAGGAGGATCGAACTCCCGACCTCGGCATTGCGAACGCCGCGCTCTCCCAGCTGAGCTACGTCCCCATCCGGACTGCAGATATAAGGGTGGGATTTCGGGAGTGGAAGTGGGTCTTGCGCCTCTCCCGCCTCCGGCCGCTTCGTGGCCACCTCACCCCCTAAACGGGGGAGGATGAAGGCAGGATCAGCCCTTCGGGTCGACGATTTCAAAGCGTTTTGTCTTAGGATTCCGCCAGTGGAGTTCGCCGTGCTTGATGGCGAACCAGGCGCCGTGGAGTTCAAGCTCGCCGGCCTGAACCTTGTCGGCCACCCAGGGAAAGCTCATCAGGTTGGCGAGGGAGGTTTCGATGCCTTCCAGTTCCAGCGCGAATTGCGGGTTGAGCGAACCGGACTCCATGACGCGCTGGCGGGCCTCGTCGAGCAGCTTCACCCAGGGCGTCACGAACTCGCCGATCGGCAGGTCGCGTGGGCCATGAAGCGAAGCGGACACGCCACCGCAGCCGCCATGGCCCATCACCACGATATGGCGCACTTTCAGCACGTTGACCGCAAATTCGAGGGCTGCCGAGACGCCGTGCAGGCCGCCATCGGGCTTGTAGGGGGGCACGAGGTTGGCGACGTTGCGCACCACGAACATCTGGCCGGGGGCGGCATTGAAGATGTCCGACGGTTCCGCCCGGCTGTCGGCGCAGGCGATCAGCATGATGTCGGGGTCCTGCCCCTCGCCGAGTTCCTTGTAGAGCTGGGCCTGTTCGGCATAGACGCCGGCGCGGAAACGGCGATAGCCGGCCATCAGGTCGTCAACGGTTTTCATCGCAGTGCTCCTGACTTTTCCCGCCGCCTGATAGGCAATTCCTATCGCGCTGCAAGCATTTTCGAAACCAATGGCACCTAGAACGGAACGGTCAGTTTCGCCCGCGCACGGAATTCGGCTATACCCGGCGGGGCCTTCAGGAGATTTGCATGACCCCCCCGAGCGATGACCAGAATACGGCCCCTGCCCCGGCGCCTGCCCCGGCGCCTGCTTCAGGGGGTGCCAAGTCCCGCAAGGGGCCGACGCGCAGCGAAGTGTCCAAGGCAGCCATCCTGGAAGCGGCGCGCGAGGAGATGGCCGAGAATGGCTGGCGCGGGTTCAGCGTCGACTCGGTGGCCAAGCGCGCGAGCGCCTCGAAACAGACGATCTATCGCTGGTGGCCTTCCATCGGTGCGATGTGCGTGGATGCCGCCCTCGCGCTGATCCCCGATGCGCCGGAAGGCGGGCGCGACCCGCAGGAGCGCATCACCGCGCTGATCATTCCGCTGGAAGCGGCGGCGCGGACCGGACATGGCCATGCCGTGCTGCGCGTGGCGCTGCTGGCGGCGGCGGACGACAAGGATGCCGGCGAAGTGTGGCGCGCCTGGGTGGGCCGCGACATTCGCCAGCCGCTGCGCATGGTGCTGGCGGAACTGGCGGCGAAACGCGTGATCCGGCGCGATTTCGAACTGGACGATGTGCTGGAGCAGTTGCTGGGCCCGATCTTCCACCGGCTTACGATCTCGCGCGCGCCGGTGAAGGAAGGCTTCTGTTCGGAGCAGGTGCAGGCGTTCCTGCGGACAAACGGCGCGCTGTAGGGCGCGCCTACTTCTTGCGCCAGATCATCAGCGGATCGAAGGCGCCGGTTTCGGCGGCTTTCTGCAGGGCGGCGAGCTGGTCGGAGACAGGGTTGGCAGGCGCTTTCGGGCGGACCGGCGGGTAAAGCGCCTCGTCCAGACGGCAGATCTGTTCGAACAGCGCTTCGGCGCGCCCCACGAGTTCGAGGAAGCGCGGCGGCAGGCCATTGCCTTTCTGGGCGGAAGGATCCAGCGGCGGCTCGTCCCGGCGGATGCGGTATTTGCGGGCGCTGGCATCTTCGCGGCGCATCTCGCCGTCGCGCACGGCTTTCTGCATGACGAGCCAGGACGCGGCCTGCATCAGGCGCGTGGTCAGCTCCATGCTCCAGGCGGAATAGGTGAGGCCCGCTTCGCGCGGCAGAGTTTTCGACTGGTCGCGGCCGGGCCCGTCGAGATAGGCAGCGGTTTCCTCGACGAGGGCCATGCCGCGTGTGAACACGGTGTCAAACAGCTTGCCGCCCGTGAACGCCTCGGGCGTACTGACCGCATCACGTTCTGCCATTGTGTCCCCTCCACATTCGGTGCCGGACGGGAGAGACTATCCCGCCAGCCCTTTCACGAGCCTTAATTGTTGCCGCCGCCGAACAGCGCGTCGGCCGCGCGTTTCTGCGCCTTCTTCTTTTCGATCTCGGCTTCGCAGGCGGCGATCTCCGCCTTCAGCTGCCCGATCCTGTATTCGAGTTCCTCGACCGACATCTGGTCGATCGCCTGCGCCTTGCGCACCAGCACTGGCTCTTCATCGTTCAACGCCATTGCGGCCTCCCGTGTTCTGGGCTGCAAGAAAGCAGAAAGACGGGCTAGAAGCGACTCGAATCCCCGGTTCCGGGAGCGTGAAAGGGTTAAGGATGACCGCGAAGATGAAAGCTGCGCATGGCGCGCCGGGCGAGCCGCTGGCCCTGGTGGAGATGGACCGGCCGGTGCCCGGCAAGGGCGAGGTGCTGATCGAGGTGGCGGCCGCGGGCCTCAACCGCGCGGACCTTGCGCAGAAGGCCGGGCGCTATCCACCGCCGCCGGGGGCTTCGCCCGTGCTGGGGCTGGAAGTGTCGGGCATCGTTGCGGAAACTGGTCCGGGTACGGAGCGGTTCAAAGTGGGTGGCCGTGTGTGTGCGCTGCTGGCGGGCGGAGGATATGCAACGCATGTGGTGGCCGATGAAGGCTCGCTGATGGCGGTGCCGGAGAGCTTTGATCTCACGCTCGCCTGCTGTTTCCCCGAAGCGCTGTTTACCGTCTGGGCGAATGTGTTTGACCGGGCGGGGCTGAAACCGGGCGAGAATTTCCTGTGCCATGGCGCGACCAGCGGCATCGGCGTGATGGCGCTGCAGATGGCGAAGGTGTGGGGCGCGGCGAAGATTTTCGGCACGGCCGGATCGGACGAGAAATGCGCGCTTGCCCGCGAACTCGGCGCGACGCGGGCGATCAACTACCGGACCGAAGTGTTCGAGGAGGTGGTGAAGGCCGAAGGTGGGGCGGATGTGACGCTCGACATGGTCGGCGGCGACTATATCCAGAAGAACATCTCGGCGGCGAATGCGGACGGGCGGATCATCAACATTGCCTATCAGGACGGGTTTGCAGCGAGCGTGAACTTTGCTCCTGTGCTGATGAAACGCCTGTCGCTAATGGCGTCGACCCTTCGGGCGCGGCCTGTGCTGGAGAAACGGCGCATCCGAGACGCCGTGGAGCATGATTTTTGGCCGCATGTCCTCTCCGGCGCGATCCGTCCGGTTCTGGACGGGACTTTCCCGCTGGCCGAGGCGGAAGCCGCCCTGGCCCGGATGAACCAGGGCGGGCATTCCGGCAAGATCCTGCTTATTCCGTAGGCGGAGCGCCTGTCGTGCGAAGTTCGAAACGCCGGGCACCGAAGTCGATCACATAGCCATCAGCCGCATTCAGGACATCCTGACCGATAAGGCCGTGGCGGCCGTCGAGAGAGTCGCCGAGGACATGGATGTCGCTGAGCTCCACAACCTCCCCGGCGATGTTGACGGATAGCGAAGGAATGATTGCGGCATCCTCGAATACCTTGTCGCCGCCGGCGCCGCCGATCCGCGTCGAACCGGAGCCTGCGCCTTCAAGAAGGGCCGGATAGTCGGCAACCGCGCGCGGCGTGAGATGGCTTTCGGTCGCGCCGCTGTCGATGAACATGCGCATGGGGTAGCCATTTGCTTCCAGCAGCACGATGGGAGCAAGGCCGCTGAAAATCAGGTTTGAGGCATCGCTCCAGCCCGCGCCCGAGGCGGTATGGCTGATCAGCTCGGCCCCCCCTTCCCGCTCGAAACTGACGCGGCCGAGCGGGGCAAACACCGGCAGGCCGATGATGGCGGGAATGGTGTAGGCGCCGTCCGCGAAAGAGAGGTCCGCATCGGGAAGGACGATGAAGACAACATCGGTGAGGTCCGCGCCCGCGAAGGACATCCTGTCCGCGATCGCGATCTGCCCGCCGACCTCGTCATTGCCCGAGGCGCCCACACTGATGCCGCCTTCGAGAATGCGTAGGCCAAGCCTTTCGGCGACGGACGCCATGATCGTGGAATAGTTGGCGCCGGTATCGAGGACTGCTTCCTGCGGGGCGCCGTTCACGAGCGCCAGTGCGCGCGGCAGGCCGGCGAGATCGCGGGTGACCTGTGCGGCGCCGAAAGTCGCAACGGTTGCCTGCATCGGCTGCGCGGCAGAGGCCGTGCGGGCGAAATTCCGGGCCTGCTCGGCGCTGGCGGCTGCGGCCGCGTCCGGTTCCGGCGCGGCGGCATTGGCTGCGTCGAAAGCCTCCGCAGCCAACGCAAAACGGCCCTGACGCAGATAGACGCCTGCTGCATTTGTCCAGGCCAGGCGGATGAGGGCAGGATCAAGCGCAGGGTCCTGCCCGGCCGCGACGAGATCCGCCAGGGCCGTTTCATCCTCACCGCGCAGCGCAGCGAGCGCGCCCCGCGCCATGCGCGCCTCGGCCGTCTCGTCGCCGCTGAGGACCTCGAGGGTGGTGATGTCGCCCGTCTCGAGCGCGGCGATCAGGTCCGGTGAGTCCGCCTGCGCCATTGCGGGGGCGGCGAATAGGAGGAAGGCTGCCAGCACGTTTTTCATGAAATCTCTGCTCCTTGTGATTGCGTATTGATATTCGATAAAGGCGGGACTGCCAACTGCCTTGCACACGGATTGGGCCGGGCCGCTTCCCTTGCCCGCGTATTTGGCCTATAGGGTCGCCCAAGGTTTACAGTCCGTCTGAGCCTTTCTTCCGCCCGGCACCCCAGTGCCGGGCGGCTGCATTTCGGGCGGCAGAAAAAGTTCAAGGAGACTAGACCATGGCCGATGTCCTGATGCCGCGTGCAACCGCTGTCTGGCTGCTCGACAACACGACTCTGACCTTCGCCCAGATCGCGAAATTCTGCGGCCTGCACCATCTTGAAGTGAAAGGCATCGCCGATGGCGATGTGGCCGAGAACATGCGCGGCGTTGACCCGATTGCCGGCGGCATTCTCTCACGCGAGGAAATCGCGCGCGGCGAGGAGAACCCTGACTATGTGCTGCAGGTGGCGACCTCGAAGATCGACCACATCCCGCAGCCGAAGCGCAAGGGCAGCCGCTATACGCCGGTGATCCGCCGCGCCGACAAGCCGGACGCGGTGGCCTGGTTCATCCGTAACCACCCGGAAGTGTCCGACGCGCAGATTATCAAGCTGATCGGCACGACCAAGGCGACGATCAATAACGTCCGCGACAAGAGCCACTGGAATGCGCAGAACATCCGCCCGGTAGACCCTGTGACGCTCGGCCTGTGCTCGCAGATCGAACTCGACGATGTGATCTCGCGCGCCTCCGACAAGCGGCGCAAGATCGAAGCGGAGAAAGCCGCCCGCGCCGAAGGCCCGGGCCTTGCCCCGGCACAGGACACGCCCGTGGTGATCGAGGACGAGCCGGAGGATGCCTACAAGAAGAACATCTCGGCTGACGACGTGTTCCGCGATTTCGACTGATCTTCCCTGCCCGGAGTAAACTGAAATGACAGCTCGTCTGCCCGTGCCGGCCCGTCCGGCCGTCGGGATTGTCGGTGCGACCGGCCTTGTCGGCGAAAACATGCGCGCGCTTCTCGAAGAGCGGAAGTTTCCGCTGAGTTCGGTGCGCTTCTTCGCGTCGCCGAAATCGGCGGGATCGAAGATATCCTTCATGGGCAAGGAGATCACGGTCGAGGATGCCGGCACAGCGGATTATTCGGGGCTCGACATCGTGTTCTTCTCCGCAGGCGGATCAACCTCGCTGGAGCTGGCGCCGAAAGTGGCGGCGGCGGGCGCGGTGGTGATCGACAACTCCTCGGCCTGGCGGAGCGATCCGGATGTGCCGCTGGTTGTCTCCGAAGTGAACCCGGACGCGCTGCGCGTGATCCCGAAAGGCATCATTGCGAACCCGAACTGCACAACGATGGCCGCGATGCCGGTGCTGAAGCCGCTGCATGACAAGGCAGGCCTGAAGCGGCTGGTGGCGAGCACCTATCAGGCCGTCTCCGGCGGCGGCGTGGCCGGCGTGAGCGAGCTGGAATCGCAGATTGATGCGGTGGGCGCAGGCAGCGGCGCGCTGGCGCTGGATGGCGGCGCGAAAGACTTCCCTGCCCCGAAGAAATGGGCCGTGCCGATTGCCTTCAACGTGGTGGCGCTGAACTACAAGCTTGGCGAAGATGGGTACACGGACGAAGAACTGAAGCTGCGCGACGAGAGCCGCAAGATCCTTGGCATTCCGGATCTTTTGGTGTCTGGAACCTGCGTGCGCGTGCCGGTCTATACGGGTCATTCGCTGTCGATCAACGTGGAGTTCGAGCGCCCGATCACCGCGGAAGAAGCGACGGAGATCCTGAAAACAGCACCCGGCGTGGTGCTGACGGATGTGCCGAACGCGCTTGAGGCCACCGGCAAGGACCCGGTCTTTGTCGGGCGTATCCGCCCGGACCGCAGCGTGAAGCACGGCCTCGCCCTGTTCGTGACCGGCGACAACCTGCGCAAGGGCGCGGCGCTGAACGCGGTTCAGGTGGCGGAAGTGTTGGTGGCTCAGCGCGGCTGATCTGCGCTTTCGAACGGCTGATCCTGAGCGAAGTCGAAGGAGAGCGGGGGCGCGCTACGGTTTGGCTTGGCCATCCTTCGACTTCGCTCAGGATGAGCGTTGCTGCCTATGGCCGTGTTACGCGTTTGCCGATCTGAGAAACACATAGAACGCGCCGGAACCGCCGTGTTTCGGATGGGATTCGGCGTAGCCCGAGATGAGGCGGCGGGCGGCGGGCGATTCCAGCCAGATGAGGAAGTTGCGGCGCAGGACGCCCTGCCCTTCCCGGCCCTTGCCGGTAATTACAAGCACGCAGCGCGCACCCTCCGCCTGCTGATGTTCGAGGAAGGCGGGTAGCGCGCGGGCGGCGCTGGCCTGGGTGTGGCCGTGCAGGTCGAAACTTGCCGCAATGCTGAGCTTGCCGCGCCGGACGCGTTTTTCGCCGGAACGTTCGGCAGGTGGGCCGGGCGCCTTTGGTGTTTTTGGCTTTGCGGCCTTGGCGGGCTCGGAGGCCGGTGCAGCGGGCGGATCGGTGGGGCCTGCACCCAGCGCTTCGGTCAGCGCTTCAAGGTCAGCCGCCTTGCGCCCGATCGGCTTGACGCTCGCGGCGACGCGCGCCCAGGCGCGCGCTTCATCCGGTGTCAGGCTGCGCTTCGTCAACTGATGAGACCGTCGCGGAACATCCGGTCTACCACCGCGCGCGGGAGCAGCACCCAGAGGCGGCCCTTGGCGTTCATGGTGCCGGCGCGGTTGCCGGCATCGACGCCGGTGCCGAAATAGATGTCGCCGCGCACGGGGCCCTTGATGGCGCCGCCGGTATCCTGCGAGACGAGGAGGCCGGACCATTTGCCGCCGAGGCCGGGCGCAGTGGTTTCCACAAACATCGGCACGCCGAGCGCGTGGAATTCCGGATCGACCGCCATCGAGCCGAAGGGCGTGAGCGGCACGTTGTGGGCACCGTTGGGGCCGAGGTTGGGGTCGCCTTCCGGCAGGGCCTGGAAGAAGACGAAGCGCGGATTGATATTCATCGCCTCGCGTACTTCGGCGGCGCTGGACCGGTCCATCCACGCGCGGATGCCCTGCATCGAGCCTTCGCCGCGCGTGATGCGGCCGGTATCGATGAGCCAGTTGGCGACGGACTTGAACGGCTGGCCGTTATGCGCGGCATAGGCGGCGCGCATGGTGGTGCCATCCGGGAAAGTGAGACGGCCGGAGCCCTGCACCTGCAGGAAGAAAACATCTGCCGGATGGGCATAGGCGATGGCCACGCCGCCGCGCGCGGTAATGTCCGCCCGCGGAGGATAGGGCCGGGTCGAGCCATCCGGCAGGCGTTGCAGGGGGCTGTCGCCATTCGCGACGAAATCGGAGGGCAGCGCCATGACCGGCTCTGTGAACACGCCTTCCGGCGTGCGGCGCGCTTCGTACATCGGCTCGAAATAGCCGGTGAAGCGTTCCTTGCCTTCGCGGTCGATGATCTCGAGCGGGATGAACTGCGCTTCCATCAGGGCGCGGGTGCGCGCCGGATCATGGGAGGCTTTCAGCGCCGCGCAGGCCGGGGCCCAGTCTCCCGCAGTACCGGCCCAGGGCGCGCCGCGGCCGATCGTGGCATCGTGGGCGCGCAGCTGGAACCGGTCGCAGGTGCGCCGGAAAGCCTGGAGCGCCGGGCCGAGGTCCGCCGTGTTCCAGCCCGGCAATTCATTCCAGCTGACCGGACCTGACGACGAGGGCGGCGGCGAGACCGTGCCGGGCTGCGGGATGACAATCGGAGCGGGCTGGGTCGTCTGGCAGGCAGCCAGGACCAGCAGGATCGGAAGCAGAAGATGTAGGGCGCGCATGGGCCACGGTATGCCGCAAACCGGCGCGGCCTGTCACCTTGTCATTCGCCCATCAGGGGAGTGCTTCAGGCGGCGACGTCCACATCGTCGAGCAGCCAGTTCGGATCGCTGGAGGCGACTTCCCGCTTGAAGGTCCAGATTTCCTTCGCCGTGCGGGTGGTCTCGCCATCGCCGAGATCGGCTTCGTAGCGCACCGATATGCGGGCGATGCCGAGCGCGTCGAGCTCTGCCCGGTCAATCTCGGCGCGCTTGATGCGCAGGAGTTCGAAGGCCCGGGCGCCGCTTGCGTCCCGGTCGGTGATGGCCTGATCCCAGGCTTCATAGACGTCATCGTCCAGCAGCGGGCGCAGGGCGGCGCGGTCGCCGCGCGCATAGGCGGCGACAATTATCTGATAGGCCGCCTTGGCACCGCGCAGGAAATCCTCCGCCGTGAAGCTGCGGTCAGCATTGTAGATATCTTCAAGCCCGCCTGCGGCCGGACCGGTGAAAACCGGGCGATCCGCATCCACCCGGCGCGGAGCGGGCGCGGCCTGTTCGGGCGCGCCGCCGCGCTGTTCCGGCGCCGGAGCGGGCCGCTGCATCGGCCGCTCATCCCCTCCCCGGCCAAGCGCCACATAGAGGCGCCACAGCACAAACAGTGCGACGGCGGCCAGGATGAGGACTTCGATCACGGGGTTGGACATGTGCGGGACGGGTTCCTTGATAGAGTTACCGGGTCTACCGGGTAGATAGTGCAGGGTTCATGCCGGTGCCAGCCTCAACATTGCGCGGCCAAGGGGCACATGCTAGGCGCGGGGCCCTGAATGTAGAGGACTGATAATGACAGATACGAGCGCGCCCGCAAACCCCACCTCCGGCGACCGTGGCCCGTCGCTTCGCGTGCTCGGCCAGTATGTGAAGGACCTGTCCTTCGAGAATCCGGGCCATGCCCCGGTCCAGACGCAGCCGAACATCGACCTCGGCATTGATGTCGGCGCCGCACCGCATGTCGATGGCAATGGCCTGTTCGAGGTCTCACTGAAGCTGTCTGCGAAGGCGCTTTCGGGCGAAACGACCCTGTTCATCACAGAACTCGACTATGCCGGCCTGTTCCAGCTGTCGAACGTGACCGAGAAGCAGATCGAGCCGATGCTGCTGATCGAGTGCCCGCGCCTGCTCTTCCCGTTTGCGCGCCGGATCATCGCCGAGATCACCCGCGAGGGCGGTTTCCCGCCGCTGTTGATCGATCCGGTGGACTTTGTGGCGCTCTACCAGGCGCAATACCGCAAGGCTGCCGAGCGCGCCGCCGGCGACGGCCAGCCCGCCTAGGCCTTACCCATATTTCTTCCAGAGCGCGTCGGGCCCGAGTTTCCCGACGAGCTCGGCATGCGCAGCAGCCTCTTCCGGCGTGATCAGGGGCGCAAGCGGCTGCGGCCGCTGGCGGGCAGGCGGGCGTTTGGCACCGCCTTCGAGGCCGTCATCGCCGTCAAAGGCAAAGGCGCGGGCACGCCCGCCAAGCAATTCGAGATAAACTGCCGCGAGTAGCTGGCTGTCGAGCAACGCGCCGTGGAAGGTGCGGCTTTCGAGGGAAATGTCGAACCGCTTGCACAGGGCGTCGAGGCTCGCCGGGGCGCCGGGGAAGCGCTTGCGGGCGATCATCACGGTATCGACCCAGCGCGACTCGCCGATCGGCGGACGACCGCATCGATCCAGTTCCATGTTGAGGAAGCCCCGGTCGAAGGACGCGTTATGCGCCACCAGGGTCGCATCGCCGACGAAGCTCAGGAATGCATCGATCACGTCCGGATGCTCGAAGGGCGGTTTGTCCTTCAGGTGCTCATCCGTGATCCCGGTGATGCGGATGGTTGCTTCGGAGACCGGGCGGCCGGGATTGATCAGGCGGCGGAAGGTGCGCCCGGTCGGGATGTGGTTGATCATTTCGACCGCGCCGATCTCGATGATCCGGTCCCCGTCCATCGGGTTGAGGCCGGTGGTCTCGGTATCGAAGGCGATCTCGCGGATCCGGTCGGTCATCGGTGGGTCTCTTCGGCGAGGCGAATCATCAGGCGGACTATGGCCCGGACCTGGTCGCGCGCAAAGTCGAAGCCGTGCGCCGTGGAGAGGATGAAATCGGCCTTCGCCCGCTTTTCGGCATCCGGCATCTGGCGGGCGAGGATCGCCTCGAAGGCTTCCGGCGTCATGCCGGGCCGGGCAAGGACACGCTCGCGCTGAACATGCGGTGGCGCCGTGACGAGAAGCGTGTAGTCGCAGCGCGTGTGACCGCCGGTTTCAAACAGTAGCGGAATATCGAGCAGCGCAAAAGGCGCGCCGTCAGCATGGGCCTTTCGGCGGAAGTCGAGCTGCGCTTCGCCGGCGAGCGGGTGGACAATGGCCTCCAGCCGTTTCATCGCTGAAGGATCGTCGAGCACGCGGTCGCGAAGGCGCGCGCGGTTGATGGCGCCGTTTTCCGCAACTCCGGGAAAGGCTTCCTCCAGCGGCGCAACGGCGGCGCCGCCCGAGGCATAGAGCGCGTGGACGGCGGCGTCGGCATCATAGACCGGTGTACCTTCCTCGCGGAACAGCGCGGCGGTCGCTGACTTTCCCATGCCGATGGACCCCGTCAGACCCAGGATGATCATTGCACCGCCTCCAGGAGTTTGCGGGCACGTGCGTGCGCATTGGCGAGGTCGGGCATCACGCCGAACCATTTCTCGAAACTCAGCGCCGCCTGTGCGACCAGCATGCCGAGCCCGTCGAGACCGCGCCAGCCTTTCGCCTTTGCTTGCGCGAGCGAGGCGGCGGCGGCCTTGCCATAGGAGATATCATAGAAGATGCCGCCACTTGATTCCGGCAGCTGAAGGCGCCCGCCCTGATGGCCGAGGCTGAGCGTGTTGACGACAAGGGCTGCGGAATGAAGGCGCATGAGGCCCTCGTCCAGCGTCAGGATGCGGGCGGCGGGCGCAAGGGCAAGGGCAAGGGCGTCGGCGCGGTCGACGGTACGGTTGCAGATCGTCAGGCGCGCACCGCGCTGCACCAGCGTGTCGGCAACCGCGCGGGCAGAGCCCCCTGCCCCGAGCAGGAAAACTTCGCGCTCCTTCACGTCGATGTCGCCATAGTCCAGCGTGAGGGCGAAGCCCGGCGCATCTGTATTCTCCGCATGCCAGCCGCCTTCCTTACGGGGGATCAGCGTGTTTGCCGCGCCAAGGCGCCGAGCCGTATCGCCGGCACTTGCGGCGAGGCGAAGCGCTTCTTCCTTGTGCGGAAGGGTGACGTTCAGGCCGATGGCGCCATGTGTCTCGAGCGAGCGCAGGGATTGTTCCAGCTCGCCGGCCTTCACTTCGAGCGCGGCATACACAGCTTCGATGCGGTTTTCCCGCAACCAGCTGTTCTGGATGAAGGGGGAGAGCGAATGCGAAACAGGGTCGCCGATGACGCCGAGGAGTTTTCTCATTGCGGCAGAACCTTCCGGACACGGAGATAGTCGAGCAGCGGCAGCAGCGGCAGGCCGAGGATCGAGAAATAGTCGCCTTCGATGCGCGTGAACAATTGCGCACCAAGCCCTTCAAGCTGGTAGGCGCCGACGGTCGAGAGCAGCTTCTCGCCGCCGGCATCGAGATATCCGTCGATGAAGGCCGGGGAGAGCGGGCGCATCGTGAGCTTGGGGCGGGCAAGATGGCGCCAGACCGGACGCCCTTCCTCGCAGATGACGATAGCTGTCTCGAGCGTGTGGGTCTGGCCGGACAGGCGTTCAAGATGGCGGCGGGCCTCGGCCATGTCTTTCGGTTTGTCGAATGCCGTGTCGCCGAGCGCCAGCATCTGGTCGCCGCCGATGACGAGGCCGGCACGCGATTGAGAGACGCGGACGGCTTTCAGTTCGGCGAGTTGCATCGCCTGGTCGCGTACGGAAACCCCTTCGGCGCGCAGCGCCGTGCGGAAAGAGTCCTCATCGACATTCGGCGCGACCGCCTTGGCCACCACGCCGGCCGCGGCCAGAACAGCGCGCCGACTGGCGCTGCCAGAGGCAAGCGTGACCGCTAGGCTCACAGATGCCCCCGCCGTTCGTTCAGCAGGTTGAGGATCGCCGCAGCTGTTTCCTCCACCGAGCGGCGGGAGACATCGATCGTTTTCCAGTTGTTGCGCTGGAACAGGCGGTTCGCCTGCGTAATCTCATCGCGCACGGATTCCTCATCGGCATATTCGCCGGCATCATCCTGGTTGAGCGAGAGCAGGCGCTGGCGGCGGATCTGCACGAGGCGCTCGGCAGAAATCTTGAGGCCGACGACGAGCGGTCCCTTGTCGCCAAGTTGTTCGAGAAAGTCCGGCAGCGGTACGCCGGGAACGAGCGGGATGTTGCCGGCGCGCACCTTGCGGTTGGCGAGATAGACGCAGGTCGGGGTCTTCGATGTCCGGCTGACGCCGAGGAGGATCACATCGGCCCCGATCAGGCTTTCGACATTCTGGCCATCATCATGCGCGAGCGTGAAGTTGATCGCCTCCATCCGCTCGAAATAATCCTCGTCCATCGCGTGCTGGCCGGCCACGCGGTTATTGGAGGCGACACCAAGATGGCGCCCGAGCATGGCGATGGAAGCATCCAGCACCGGCAGGGTCGGAATGTTCCGTTCACGGCAGAAGGCTTCGAGCCGGGCCCGGAGGGTAGGGTCCGTGATCGTGTACCAGACGACGCCGGGAGCAGCCTCGATCTCCCGCGTCACCCGGTCGAGCTGGCGTTCGGAGCGCACCAGGTAATAGTTGTGTTCCAGCGGCTGCACGTTCTCGAACTGGGCACAGGCTGCGCGTTGCACGGCGTTCAATGTCTCGCCCGTTGAGTCCGAGACAAGGTGGACATTGAAATAGATCGCGGGCCGGGACTGGCGGTTCATGCGCTTCTCTTGCCGGGTGGCGCTGCTTTGCACAAGGGTTGTGACTCGCCTGTGGATTCAGCCGCAGCTCACAGGGAGTCACACGCATTCCACAATCCGCAGAATTCGACTCCTGCCCGGTCCTGCCTTGTTCCGGCCTGTGACTCTGCCCGGGGCGTTAACCCAGCGTTAAGGATTGAGACTCTGGCGGAATCTTTCCCCCGGTTGGTGCCTGCAATCTGTGACTCGCTTGTGGATTTTCGTTCACAAAGCCGCTCTAAGAGCGTTCTCCCCGCATTTGCAGGGATCATAATCATAAGAGCCCTGTCGGGCCCGTTTTGAAATTTGAAGGGGTTAGTGGGAATGGCGGAAAGTAACGGGAAAAAGATCCTCGATGTGCTTTCGGGCAAAGCGGTCTCTCCGCCCCCGGTCTGGATGATGCGGCAGGCGGGCAGGCATCTTCCGGAATATCTGGAAACGCGGGCACGGGCACGGGACTTCCTCGACTTCTGTTACACCCCTTCCCTTGCCGCCGAAGCGACGCTGCAGCCAGTGCGCCGGTACGGCATGGATGGGGCAATCCTGTTTGCCGACATCCTGCTGATCCTCGATGCGATGGGCCTGAATGTCGCCTTCGAGAAGGGCGAAGGCCCCCTGGTGGAAACGATCGGGGCGCCTTCGGACCTCGACCGGGTGAAGCCGCAGGCAGCGGCAGACCGGCTGTCGCCCGTCTATGAAACCGTCTCGCGGGTAAAGGCGGCCCTGCCCGCAACCACCACGCTGATCGGCTTTGCCGGGAGCCCCTGGACAGTGACGCTCTATGCCATCGAAGGCCGGGGCAAGACTGACAAGTCGATGGCCTGGCGCTGGGCGCATGGCCGACCGGAAGATCTCGCCGCGGCGATGGACAAGGTGGCCGAGGCTACGGCTCATTATCTCGCGGCGCAGGTGGAGGCCGGCGCCGACGCGCTGATGCTGTTCGACAGCTGGGCCGAGGGGCTGCCGGATAATATCTTTCGCGAAGTGATCATTGCGCCCACGAAGAAACTGGTTTCGCGCCTTCGGGCGATGGGGATCACGGTGCCGATTATCGGCTTTCCGCGCGGCGCAGGCGTTATGGTCCCAGAATATGTGCGCGATACCGGCGTGACCGCCGTCGGGCTCGATACAGCCGTCTCCCCGGTTTTCATCAACCGCGAGCTTCCGGCCGGGTTCCCTGTGCAAGGCCATCTCGATCCGCTGCTCCTGATCGAGGGAGGCGGGCGTCTTGACGCACGGGTGGATGAACTTCTGGACGCCTACCGGAGCCGGCCCCATATCTTCAATCTCGGCCATGGCATCCGGCCGGAAACGCCGATTGCGCATGTCGAGCGTGTGATCAACAGAATCCGGAAGAGGTAGGGCTGGCATGGGCCGGAAGATCGCCGTTGTGCTGTTCAATCTCGGCGGTCCGGACAAGCCGGCGGCGGTGCAACCCTTCCTGCAGAACCTGTTCCGCGATCCTGCGATCATCCGGGCCCCCCTTCCCGTGCGCTTTCTGCTGGCGCGCCTGATTTCGCGCAGCCGCGCGCCTGCCGCGAAGAAGAACTATGCGATGATGGATGCCGGTGGCGGCTCGCCCCTGCTTCCGGAAACCGAGGCGCAGTCAGCCGCCCTGCAGGCGGAATTGCAGAAACATCTGCCGGGGGATGAGGTGCGCTGTTTCATCGCCATGCGCTACTGGCATCCGTTCACGGAAGAGGCTGCCGCAGACGTGAAAAAATGGGGCGCTGACGAAGTCGTGCTCCTGCCCCTGTATCCCCAGTTTTCGACAACGACAACCGGCTCCTCACTCACAGCCTGGAAGAAGGCTTTCAAGGGCGTGGCGCGCACGATCTGCTGCTATCCCTTCGAGGAAGGCTTCCTTTCAGCGCATGTAGACCGGATCCTGGAAGCGCACCGCAAGGCGGGTTCGCCGGAGAAAGTCTCGCTGCTGCTGTCTGCACACGGCCTGCCCGAAAGCGTGGTGGAAGCGGGCGATCCCTACCAGTGGCAATGCGAGGCAATGGCGGAAATGATCGCCGGCCGCGTGCCGCCCGAATGGGAGGTGAAAGTCTGCTACCAGTCGCGGGTCGGCCCGCTGAAATGGATTGGCCCGGCAACGGAGGCCGAAGTCGAGCACGCGGCTAAGGACGGCAAGAACATCCTGATCGCGCCCATCGCCTTCGTCTCGGAACATATCGAAACGCTCGTAGAGCTGGGCGAGGAGTACCGGCTGATTGCCGAAGAGCATGGCGCGGCAAGCTATACGCGGGTCGAGGCGCTCGGCACGCATCCGGGCTTCATCCGCAGCCTGGCTCAGGAAACCCTGGCCGCACTGGGCATGAAGGAAGCGATCCGCTCCTGTGCCGGCGACCGGCTTTGCCCGGCCGGATGGAGCGGTTGCCCGCACCGGGAAAAAGTGCACAAGGCAGGTGTCCGCGTGATCGAAACGGCGGTCTGAGGAGGCGGATTTGCTGTATCTCTGGGTCAAGGCGGCGCACCTGATCTTCGTCATCGCGCTGATGGCAGGCCTCCTGGTCTATCCGCGCTACAAGATCCACCAGCTGTCCAGCCAGCCGGGCGAGCCCCTGTTCGAGACGATGAAGGACGCTTCAAACCGACTGAAGACGATCATCCTCAATCCAAGTATAACACTCGTGTGGATCCTTGGACTCTGGATGCTATTCCTGAACCCAGGCCTGCTGCAGCAAGGCTGGATGCATGCGAAACTCGCCCTCGTCCTGGCGATCAGTGGACTGCATGGCTATTTCATCGGCCTTGGCAAGAAGGTCGACCGGGTGACCGGCACTGTACAGGCCAAGCAGCTTCGTATGCTGAACGAGGTGCCTTTCATCCTGATGATCGGCGTTGTCATCCTTGTTATTGTGAAACCCTTCGTCTGAAACGGCCCGGAACCGCCACTGCCGCTTGACGGCAGGGTTCAAATTGGCGATGACGACTCATGCCGGTGCGCCCAATCCTCGTGGCGCCCCGTGAATTCCTCTGACCGGCACCCCCAAAACTCAATCCAGAATCCGGACCGTCCGTATGGCTTCCTCGACGCTCGACAACCTCACCAGCGTGACTCTGCGCGAACTCAAGGCAAAATCGCCTGAAGAGCTCCTCGCCTATGCTGAGGAGCTCGAGATCGAGAATGCATCCTCGATGCGCACCCAGGACATGTTGTTCGCGATCCTCAAGGAACTCGCCGACAGCGAAGTCGAGATCACGGGGCAGGGCGTGCTCGAAGTGCTGACCGACGGCTTCGGCTTCCTGCGCTCGCCGGAATCCAACTACCTGCCCGGCCCGGACGATATCTATGTCAGCCCGGAAGTCCTGAAGAAGGCAAACATCCGCACCGGCGATACGGTCGAAGGCCCGATTGTCGCCCCGCAGGATTCGGAGCGCTACTTCGCCCTCACCGATGTGAGCAAGATCAACTTCGAAGACCCGGACAAGGCCAACAAGAAGGTCCACTTCGACAACCTGACACCCCTCTACCCGGACAAGCGCCTCAAGATGGAGAGCCGCGATCCGACCAAGAAGGATCGCTCGGGCCGCGTCATCGATATCGTCTCGCCGATCGGCAAGGGTCAGCGCGCGCTGATCGTTGCGCCGCCGCGGACTGGTAAAACGGTCCTTATGCAGAACATCGCCGCGGCGATCGAAGAGAACCATCCCGAGTGCTACCTCATCGTCCTGCTGATCGACGAGCGCCCGGAAGAAGTGACCGACATGCGCCGCACGGTGAAGGGCGAGGTTGTCGCCTCGACCTTTGACGAGCCTGCGACCCGCCACGTCCAGGTTGCCGAAATGGTGATCGAGAAAGCCAAACGCCTTGTCGAGCACAAGCGCGATGTCGTCATCCTGCTCGACTCGATCACGCGCCTCGGCCGCGCCTACAACACGACTGTCCCCTCCTCCGGCAAGGTCCTGACCGGCGGTGTGGATGCCAACGCCTTGCAGCGCCCGAAACGATTCTTTGGTGCCGCGCGGAATGTCGAGAATGGCGGATCGCTGACGATCGTCGCCACCGCCCTGATCGATACCGGCAGCCGGATGGACGAAGTCATCTTCGAGGAATTCAAAGGCACGGGTAACTCCGAAGTCGTGCTCGACCGGAAGATTGCCGACAAGCGCACCTTCCCCGCCATCGACATCATGAAGTCCGGCACGCGGAAGGAAGAACTCATCACGCCGCAGGACCAGCTGTCGAAGATCTACATCCTGCGCCGCATCCTCGGCCCGATGGGCACCTCGGACGCGATCGACTTCTTGATCGACAAGCTGCGCCAGACGAAGACCAACGACGAGTTCTTCGAAGCGATGAAGAACTAGGGAGGCGCGCATGGGTGCGCAGGACACGATCTGCGCTCTCGCCTCCGGTACCCTGCCCTCCGCACTCGCGGTGGTGCGTGTATCGGGTCCGGCCGTTTATGCCATCGGGGCGCAACTGCTTGCCGAAGGCCTGCCCCCTGCCCGGCGCGGCACGCTTGCAAAATTCCAGGATGCGGATGGCAACCTGATCGATGAGGGCATCGTCCTCTTCTTCCCTGCGCCCAATTCCTATACTGGCGAAGACACGCTCGAGCTTTTCCTGCATGGCGGGCCGGCCGTGGTCGAGCATGCCCTCCGTGCCCTGACGGATCTTGAGGGTGTGCGCCTCGCCGAGCCCGGCGAGTTTACCCGGCGCGCCTTCGAAGCTGGCAAGCTCGACCTCACCCAGGCCGAAGGTGTCGCCGACCTGATCGAGGCGGAGACGCTCGGACAGAAGAGCCAGGCGCTGCGCCAGCTGACAGGTGGCTTGTCGGACATCTATGCCGGCTGGCGCGACGAGTTGATGTACCTGCTCGCCCTGGTTGAGGTGATGGTGGACTTCCCGGATGAGGGAGATGTGTCTGCCGATGCCGACGCCCCGGTCCGCGAGCGGCTGGATGCGCTCATCCGGGAGGTGACTGCCGCGCTCGGCGAGGGCTGGGTCGGCGAGCGTATCCGCGACGGTTTTCGCATCGCGATTATCGGCGCGCCGAATGCCGGCAAGTCGACCCTGCTCAACCGCCTCGCCGGACGCGAAGCCGCCATCGTCACTTCAAGACCGGGCACGACCCGCGACGTGATCGAGATCCGCCGGGTGCTTGGCGGTCAGGTTGTTTGGATCGCAGACACGGCGGGCCTGCGCGAAACGGAAGACGAGATCGAGGCCGAAGGCATCCGCCGCGCAAAGATGACGGCAGATGACGCCGACCTCTGCCTGCTGCTCGTCGACGGGTCTGACCTCCCATCTGCCCCCCCTCCCCTCCCCTGGCCGGAGCCGAAGGGGATGGTGGTGGTAAACAAGGCGGACGCTCTGACTCAGATGCCGGGTTGGGCGTCACATATAATAAGTGCGAAGGAAGGCTCCGGCATGGAACGGCTGGAGGCCGATCTTGAAGCGCGCATTCGAAGCTTCGCGGGCTCGGTCGAAGCCCCTGCCATCACAAGGGCTCGTCACCGCGAAAAACTGGGACGCGGGCTCGCCGCGCTGACTTCCGCGCGTGATGCCCTCGACTCCGGACTTGGCCACGAACTCGTCGCCGAAGACCTGCGCCTGGCGATCCGCGAGATGCAATCCATCCTCGGGCAGATCGGAGTCGAGGATGTTCTCGGGGCCGTCTTCTCCCGCTTCTGCATCGGGAAATAGGCTCTAGGGAATCCCCTCCCCCAGCGTTATATACCCGCCCGAACCCCACGACTTAAGAGATGGTTAATGCCGGGCCCGGTCGAGTTTGATGTCATCGTGATTGGCGGCGGCCATGCCGGCTGCGAGGCGGCGGCCGCGTCTGCCCGCTTTGGCGCGCGCACCGCGTTGGTCACGCACAAGCTGTCGACCATCGGAGAGATGAGCTGCAACCCAGCCATTGGCGGTCTCGGCAAGGGCCATCTCGTGCGCGAGATCGATGCGCTCGACGGCGTGATGGGACGCATGGCGGACAAGGCCGGCATCCAGTACCGGATGCTGAACCGCTCCAAGGGTCCTGCGGTCTGGGGGCCCCGCTCGCAGATCGACCGGAAGCTCTACCGCGAAGCGATGCAGGCCGAGCTTGCCGCCTATCCGAACCTCACCCTGGTCGAGGACGGCGCCGAAGATCTCGTGATCGAGGACGGCGAGATTGCCGGGGTCGTGGGCCTCACCGGAACCGTCTACCGGGCCCGCAAGGTGGTGATCACCACGGGCACTTTCCTGAAGGGCGTTATCCATATCGGCGCGCGCCGCATCCCCGCCGGCCGGGTTGGCGAGGCACCGGCCATCGGTCTGTCGGACCGGCTTTATGCGATGGGCCTGCCGATGGGCCGGCTCAAGACCGGCACCCCGGCGCGCCTCGACGGGCGGACCATCCATTGGGACCGTCTGGAGATGCAGCCCGCCGATGAGGCCCCGGTGCCCTTCAGCTTCCTCAATGACCGGATTGATGTGCCGCAGGTCCAGTGCGGCATCACCTGGACGACGCCGGAAACCCACGCGATCATCGAAACGCATATGGATCAGTCGGCGGTCTATTCCGGCGCGATCTCGGGGCGCGGGCCGCGCTACTGTCCCTCCATCGAGGACAAGGTAAACCGCTTCGGCGACCGCGACCGCCATCAGGTCTTCCTCGAGCCCGAAGGCCTTGACGACCATACTGTCTATCCGAACGGCATCTCGACCTCGCTGCCGGAAGAGGTGCAGGAGCAATTTATCCGCACCATTCCCGGCCTCGAGAACGTCGCCATCCTCCAGCATGCCTATGCCATCGAGTATGATTATGTGGACCCGCGCGCCCTGAGCCAGGCCCTCGAAGTGAAAGCCCAGCCTGGCCTTTACCTCGCCGGCCAGATCAACGGGACGACCGGGTATGAGGAGGCGGGCGCCCAGGGCCTAATGGCCGGCCTCAATGCCGCCCGGGCCGCCGCAGGGCTTGGCCCCGTCATCTTCGACCGGGCCGAAGCCTATATCGGGGTGCTTATTGACGACCTCGTGACGCGCGGTGTGACCGAGCCCTATCGGATGTTCACCTCGCGCGCGGAATACCGTCTGGCCCTCCGCGCGGACAATGCCGACCAGCGGCTGACCCCGCGCGGGATCGAAGCCGGTGTGGTCGGGTCGGCGCGTGCCGGAGTGTTTCACGTGAAACATTCCGCCCTCGACGGTGCCCGGGAAACACTCAAAGGCCTGACCCTGTCGCCCGCCGCCGCCGCGAAGGCGGGATGGGCGGTCAATCAGGATGGCCGGGTGCGGACCGCCTGGGAGTATCTGTCTTACAAGGACATCAATCTCGATCACCTGATCGCGGTCTGGCCGGATCTGGCCTCGATCCCGAAGACGGTTGCGGAGCAGATCGAAATCGAGGCGCTCTATTCGGCCTATCTCGACCGGCAGTCGGAAGACGTCGCTGCGCTTCGCCGCGATGAGGCGCTGAGCCTTCCGGCGGATATCGACTATGATGCCATCGGCGGCCTCTCGAACGAGGTGCGCCAGAAGCTGAAAGCCGTTCGCCCGATGACCCTTGGCCAGGCTTCCCGGATCGAGGGGGTCACGCCGGGGGCGCTCACCGCGCTGCTCGGCCACGTGAAACGACTCCGCCGGACCGCCTGAACTATGGATAACGCCAACGACCGCGCGGCCTTCCTCGCCGCTTACGATGTTTCACGTGAAACATTGGCCCGCCTCGACCGCGTGATCGCCGCGCTTGGCGACTGGCGCCTGAGGAGCAACCTAATAGGTCCGAAAGAATGGCCCCAGATATGGACCCGGCATGTCGGGGACTCGTTCCAGCTTCTTGAATATATCCCAGAGACGGCCCGCGTCGTCGACCTTGGATCGGGGGCGGGATTCCCCGGGCTGATCATTGCCGCGGCCCGTCCGGGGGGGCATGTCACGATGATCGAGTCGGTCGGAAAAAAATGTGCCTTCCTCCGGGCGGCCATCGAGGCGGCAGGTCTTTCGGCCTCTGTCCATCAGGGCCGGGTGGAGCAGGCACCTGAAATCAAGGCAGATATCGTCACGGCGCGGGCCTTCGCCCCACTTCCCGAACTTCTGGATTATGCCGCGCCCTGGCTGTGCAACGGTGCAACAGGGCTTTTCCCAAAGGGCGAACGCTGGAATGAGGAATTGACCTCGGCCCGGCAAAGGTGGAACTTCGCGTATCAAGCGATTCCAAGTCGCAGTGGTGGGTCTGGTGTAATCTTGAACGTGCGGGAGGCGGCGAGACGCCATGGCCAAGCCTAGGATATTTGCGGTTGTGAATCAGAAGGGCGGGGTCGGGAAGACGACCACGTCCATCAATCTCGGCACGGCGCTGGCCGCGGTCGGGCGCCGCGTGTTGATCGTCGATTTCGACGCGCAGGGGAATGCTTCGACTGGTCTGGGCATTTCCCGCGCCGAACGGCTGCGAACTTCATACGACATCATTGTGGACCGGATCCCGCTCGAGGAGGCGGTCCTGTCGACCATCGTTCCTCGCCTCGACATCGTGCCCGGCGATGAGAACCTGTCCGGCGTCGAGGTCGAACTGGCGAGTGACAACCATCGCTCCTACCGTCTCAAGGAAGCGCTCCACACCTATGTGTCGCGCGCCGAGACCTCGCCCGATCTCGTGAAGTACGACTACATTCTCATCGACTGCCCGCCGTCGCTGTCGGCCCTGACCGTCAACGCGATGACGGCATCGGACGCGCTGCTCGTGCCGCTGCAGTGCGAGTTCCTTGCGCTCGAAGGTCTGACCCAGCTCCTGCGCACGGTCGAGGTTGTCCGCTCGGGCCTCAATCCGACGCTCGAAATCCAGGGCGTGGTGCTCACCATGTATGACCGGCGCAATTCGCTCTCCGACCAAGTGGCGAACGAGGTGCGCGCCTTCTTCGGCTCGAAGGTCTACAACACGGTCATCCCGCGCAACGTGCGCCTGTCGGAAGCCCCGTCCTTCGGCAAGCCGGCACTCCTCTATGATTATCGCTGCCCCGGCAGCGAGGCCTATATCCGTCTCGCCTCGGAGGTGCTCCAGCGCGAGAAGGCGAGGGTGGCATGAGTGACCAGAGCGATGATGGAAGGGGGCGCCCCGTGTCGAGATTAGGACGTGGCCTGTCGGCCCTGATCGGCGAAGTCGAAGCGATGAATGTGCGGACGCCTGCGACAGGTACTCCGCCTGCTGATCTTCCGCCTACGGAAAAAGCTAACGAAATCTCAATCGACCTCATCCGCCGCAACCCGGCCCAGCCGCGCCGCACGTTTGACGAGGCCGAACTTCGCGAGCTTGCAGAGTCTCTCAAGACCAAAGGCGTGCTTCAGGCGATCCTCGTGCGGCCCGATCCGAAGGAGCAGGGCAAATATCAGATCATCGCCGGCGAGCGCCGCTGGCGCGCCGCGCGACTGGCAGGGCTCACCTCCATCCCGGCCGTGATCCGCGAAGTTGACGAGCTTGCCCTCCTCGAGATCGGCATCATCGAGAACGTCCAGCGCGCCGACCTCAATGCAATGGATGAGGCTGAGGCCTATGACGCACTGATCAAACGGTTCGGCCGGACACAGGAAAGTCTCGCCACCAGCGTTGGCAAGAGCCGGGCTCATATCGCCAATACGCTCCGCCTGCTCCAGTTGCCTGAAAGTGCGCGGGCACATGTCCGGGCCGGACGTATTTCGGCCGGCCATGCTCGCGCCGCACTTGGCAGCGCCAGTCCCGAAGCCCTGCTCGACCTTGCGATCGAGAAAGGGCTCAGCGTTCGCGAAGTTGAAGCGAGGGCGCGCGAGTCAAAGGAGGCCGGTTTCGAGACGAAGTCGATGCCGCCTAAGGGTCTCGCGCCCGAAAAGGACATCAATACCGAAGCCCTTGAAGCTGACATCAGCCGCGAGCTCGGTCTCGTCGTCGACATCCGCCATGGCAGGGAAGGGGGCGAGATCCGGATCAAGTACCGCGATCTCGAACAGCTCGATGATGTCTGCAAACGCCTGACGGCCAAACGGCGGCTTTAACGCGCCGCCTCAGCAGTTCTTGCCAGATCGTTAATCAGCATACGGACGGTTGGCTCTGCCGCTGCGCCCGCTGTCTTGGCCTGGCGTTCGGCATCATGGATCCGTTCCATGATGCGCATCAGCCGTTTCGGCGGCCAGGTGTTCAGCCGGGCGCGAAAGGCGCCCCATTCATTCGGCCAGACCGGCGGCCGCAGGCTGCGACCGGGATTGCCGTCGCCTGCTGCAATCTTCTCATGCGCCGCGAGCATGCGAAGCGTTTCCATCTGAAGCGTGCGCAGGATCGAGATCGGACTGGTGCCGGTCTCGGTCAACCGGTCGAGCGCGCGGTGCGCATCCGCCGGGCGGCCCTCCAGCGCGGAGAGGATCACACCGCCCATGTCCTGGCGGATGCCGGTCGCGGTCAGTTCCTCGATGTCGGCCAAGGAGACGGGCCGGCCAAGGCCGCGGGAATAAAGCGCGAGCTTTTCGATCTCGGCATTGGCAATGCCCCGGTTGCCGGGCAGGTCGCCAAGGAAGAAGGCGAGGGCGTCGTCCTCGATGGTCGCCCCTTCGGCCAGCAGCGCCGCCTTCACCCGTTCGCCAATGTCGCCGGCCTCCTCCGCGAAGAGTTGCAGGCAGGCCGTGCGGCTCGCCCCCTCGGCGGCGGCGCGCAGTTTTGATTTCGAGGCAAGGCTGCCCGCCTCGATCACCAGCTTCGCGGCGAACCGCTCCGGCGAGGCCTCGCCGATGGAAATCGCCTCGGCCAGAAGCGCGCCGATCTTGTCCCCGCTCGTGCGCACACGGACGGCGCGCGGATCACCCAGCAGCGACATGGCCTCAAGCGCATCAAACAGCAGCGCCGGTTCCTTCTTTATGGCGTCATCGTCCAGCAGCGTGACATCCAGCTGCGCCTTTCCGGCCCAGGCCGACAGCACAGCCTGCGCGGCGTCTGACGACAAACCCTCATCTTCTGAAAAGGCGAGCACCGCCCAGACATCGCCGGAAGGCCGCCGGGCAAAGCTCTCCGCCTGCCGGCCTTTGAGCAACATCAGTCGCGCGCCGCGAACTGCAGGCGGATATCGTCGGCGATGCGTTTCGCCAGCAGCCGCATGGCCCGGTCGGACGCGCTGGTCTGCGCCGCGATATCGCCGAAGGGCGAGTCGGGAACCACGAAGCCGGTTTCGACATCGACGCTTCCGCGCACATCGACCGTCTCGCCCTGGATCGCATACTTGCCGGTCGCCAGCACGTTGGAGCGCGAGGCGGCGCCGTCCGGCTGGAAGGCAAGCCGGGTCAGGCGGTCATCCAGATCGATGGTCAGGGTCACTTCTTCGGTGAGGCCCGGCACCCCGAGGGCGAGTTCCTGCTTCAGGGCCTGGCGCAGCATATGGCCAGACCGGCCCTTGATCGGCTCGATGTCGATCAGGCCCGCTTGTGCAGCCTTGCCGTCCACCGGCGCATAGACCGGCTGGAATCCGCAGGCACTCAGGCCGATCAGCATCAAGGCGGCGAGCAGGCGTTTCATGCCACCACGATATTCACGATGCGTCCGGGCACGACAATCGTTTTCTTCACGTCCTTCCCGGCGAGGAACGGCGCGACATCCGGCAGGGCCTTTGCCGCTGCCTCGACCGCGTCATTAGCGAGGTCCTTCGCCACAGTGATTTCGCCGCGCCGTTTGCCGTTCACCTGCACCGCCAGCGTCATCGAATCCTCAGCCGTCAGGGCAGGGTCGGGCACTGGCCATGCTGCGGCCGAGACGAGGCCTTCCCCGCCGATCCGCTCCCAAACGCTTTCGGCGAGGTGGGGCATGAAGGGCGTGATGCACCGGGCGAGCATGGATACCGCCTCAGCCCGCGCCCCGATGGAACCGCCGGTCAGTTCGGCTTTCTTGAGTGTGTTCACCCAGTCATGCACGGTGGCGATGGCCGAGTTGAAGCGGAAGTCCATGATGGCCTTATCGACCGCGGCAGCCGCCTTGTGGCTGGCCCGGCGGATTTCGGTCGCCGCTTCGTCCGTCTCGGGGGCAGGGAAGGGGGCAGCCGACATGGCATCGGCCAGTGCCCAGATGCGCTGCGCGAACCGGGCGGCGCCTTCGACACCGGCCTGCGTCCACTCGACATCCCGTTCCGGCGGTGAGTCCGACAGCACAAACCAGCGCGCAACATCGGCGCCGTACGTGGCGACGATCGCGTCGGGGTCGACCGTGTTCTTCTTCGACTTCGACATCTTCTCGATGGCGCCGACCGCGACCGGCTTGCCGCTGGCGATCTCTGTCCATTGGCCGTCACGCTTCTCGACAGCGCTGGGCTCCAGCCATTTTCCGTCCACGGACCTATAAGTCTCGTGGGTCACCATGCCTTGCGTGAAGAGGCCCGCGAAAGGTTCGCCCGAAGGCAGGTCCATCAGGCCGCAATCGCGCATCGCGCGGGCGAAGAAGCGGGAATAGAGAAGGTGCAGAACGGCATGCTCGATGCCGCCGATATACTGGTCCACCGGCAGCCAGTAACTGCGCTCGGCCGGATCATTGACCGAGGCGAAGCGCGCGAAATACCAGGAGCTGTCAACGAATGTGTCGAGTGTATCGGTTTCGCGCCGCGCCGGCTTGCCACAAGCCGGGCAGGGCGTGTGCTTCCAGGTCGGGTGATGTTCCAGCGGATTGCCGGGCTTGTCAAAGCTGACATCGTCCGGCAGGCGCACGGGCAGCTGTTTCTCCGGCACCGGAACGATGCCGCACACTTCGCAATGCACGATCGGGATCGGGCAGCCCCAATAACGCTGGCGCGAGACGCCCCAGTCGCGCAGGCGGTAATTGACCGTACCCTGACCTTGGCCCATCTCCTCGATGCGCGCGGTCGCAAGGCGCTTGGCATCCTCGACCGCAAGGCCGTCCAGAAAGCCGGAATTGAAGATGCGGCCGGGACCGGTATAGGCCTTGTCGTCGATTCGGAAGTCAGCCGGCGTCGTGTCGGGTGGCAACACGACCGGGGTGACGCTGAGGCCGAACTTGCGCGCAAAGTCGAGATCGCGCTGGTCATGTGCCGGGCAGCCGAAGATGGCGCCGGTGCCATAACCCATCAGCACGAAGTTGGCGATCCAGACCGGGATGGTTGCGCCCTCAATGAAGGGATGCGCGACTTTCAGCCCGGTATCAAAGCCGAGCTTCTCGGCTTTCTCGATCGCCTCTTCGCTGGTGCCGATCTGCGCACATTTCGCGCGGAAGTCCTTCAGCTCTTTCGAACCTGCCGCCAATTGCACCGTGATCGGATGATCTGGCGACAGCGCCACGAAGCTTGCTCCGAACAGCGTGTCTGGCCGTGTCGTGAACACGTCGATGCCGTCCCCAAAACCTTCCGGCGCGGCACCCGCAAAGCGGAACTTCATCTGCAGGCCTTCCGACCGGCCGATCCAGTTGGCCTGCATCACGCGGACCTTTTCCGGCCAGCGGTCCAGCTTCTGCACCTGCTCGAGCAGGTCGTCCGCATACGCCGTAATCCGGAAGAACCACTGGGTCAGCTCGCGCTGCTCGACAAGCGCGCCCGAGCGCCAGCCGCGCCCGTCGATCACCTGCTCGTTGGCGAGCACTGTGTTGTCCACCGGGTCCCAGTTCACTTTCGAGGCCTTGCGGTAGACAAGGCCCTTATCCAGCATCTTCAGGAACAGGGCCTGTTCGGCGCCGTAGTATTCAGGGTCGCAGGTCGCAAACTCGCGGCTCCAGTCCAGCGACAGGCCAAGCTTCATGAACTGGGCCTTCATCGCCTCGATATTGGCATAGGTCCATTTGCCGGGATGCACGCCGCGTTCCATCGCGGCGTTCTCCGCCGGCATGCCGAACGCGTCCCAGCCCATCGGGTGGAGGACATTATACCCCTTCGCGCGCCGGTGACGGGCCACGACGTCGCCCATCGCATAGTTGCGAACATGGCCCATGTGCAGCCGCCCGGAAGGGTAGGGGAACATCTCCAGGACATAGGCTTTGGGCGCATCGCCTGCGTCCTTCGGCGAGCGGGTGCGGAACAGGTCGGCCGCGGCCCAGGCGTCACGCCAGCGCGGTTCCGCCGTTTGCGGATCGTATCGGGTTGCCATGCAGGGCTCCCATCAAAGGCATCAGATCAGAAAGAACGAAGTCCGGCGCTTAGCCGATTTCGGACGCCTTAAGTAGTCGGGCACGCTCAAGAATCTTGTTTTCGAGCTGCTCGCCGGTCGCCGGGTCGACGGCCGCATCGGTCCAGGTCCCGCCGGTATTCACCTGGCGATGGACGCTCACCTTCACGCCATCGGCCCGCAGGCGCGAGTCGAGGATATAGACGGTCGCCTTGATCCGCTCGTCCGGGGCCGACTCGAACGTGCGCCAGTCATAGATGATCAGGCCGCCGATCGGATCGGAGCTGACTACAGGCAGGGCCGCCATCGTGTCGAGCGACGCACGCCACAGATAGGGGTTCGCCGCGCTGTAGGACTGAGCGGCCGGCGCCGTCCGCACGGTCTTGTTGCCGCCGCCTGAAAGGCAGCCGGAAAGCGCAATCATCCCGGCAAAGGCGATGGCAAGGGTCGGCTTCATCATGTGTCTGTTCCCGCGTGCAAGACCTTGTTCACGGCGCGTGTATAACAAGGGGGATATGGCCTCGCCAGTCACGTTCTGCGCTTCAGGCCCGCACGACTGTATTGCCGGAGGACCCGATCCCATGCGCCTCACCCTGACGGGCATCGCCTTTGCCCTCGCGATTGTTGCGCCGTCCCATGCCCAGGATGTCTGGGATGATGCCGGCGGTATCGAAACGGAATGGACGGGTGAAGCCGCATTAGTGCTCACCCCGGACGGCGACGAACCGGCTATGTTTCTCGTGGAGGGCGGTTTCTCGGCCAATTACGTCTTCCAGAACGGTGTCGAGGCCGGTTTTCGGGGCTCCGCGGGTGTTCAGTACGACCATCCGGGCCGCGCAGGCTTCAGCGGAGTTTACGGCCCAGGCCAGCCGGTCCCGGGCCCGTCCGGCGCCTATTCCGGTCTCGCCCGCGGTCCCGCTTCAGAAGAGATCGGCGCGCGCGGGTCCATCGAGACAGCCTATATCTATGTCGAAGGCGGCTACGGCGAAGCGCGCGCCGGCCTCGACCAGGGCGCTGCGGCCCGCTTTTTCGAGGGCGCCCCCGTGCTGATGCGCCATGCGTCTCTCGCCAATCCGGCGCTCGACCCGACGGGTCTTGCACTGGCTCGCACCAATCATGACCTCACGGGCCCGGCCCTCAAGCTGAGCTACTCGACGCCCCGGATCCTCGGGCTCAGGGCAGGGGCTTCCTTCACCCTGGAAGCCGACCGGCGCGGCCTCGACCGCGACCCCGAGCGCAGCCTTGGTGGCGCGCCCGGACCGCGCATCGAGAATGCGACCGAGCTCGCCGTGAACCTGTCCCGCCGCCTCCCGCGCAGCGGCGTGCGCCTGCGCGCGGCTGCCGGCTGGAGCACAGCCGATGTCAGCTTCGCTGCGCCCGGTGTCTACGACACGGTCGAAACCTGGTCCGCCGGCGGTTCGGCAGAGTTTTCCTCCTTCGCCTTCGGCGCCAGCTGGCTCGGCAGTGACAATGGCTTTGCGGGCGGGGGCGGGGACTATAGCGCCTTGTCTGTCGGCGCCCGTTTGACCCTGGGCAAGGTCGATGCGGGGCTCGAATATGCCCACGCCGAAGACGAGGGCGTCAGCGCCGAATCGGAAGCCTGGGGTCTCACCTTCGCCAGAAACATCAATGATTCGCTCCGGATCGCCGGCGGATGGCAGACGCTGGACACAACCTATACGCGAAATCCTGCGCCGCTGCCTCTCCGGATAGGCGATAAAACCGATGGCATTGTGATCGAAATCACACTCTTCCGGTAAATGCCCAGCGTTTCCGAATGTTAATCTTCCATTAAGAGACCGCGCCCACTATTCAGGGGGCTAGGATACTGGTCATGCGCGGACGTTTTGCTCTCTCTTTTGCTCTTGCGGCGGCGGCCTTCTCGGCCCCGGCGCTTGCGCAGGTGCGCGCGGATGACGACGCCATCCGGATCGAAGCCCCCACGCTTTCGGAAACAAATGCCGCCCGGTCCGAGTGGTATCGCCAGTTTTCCGAAGGCAAACCGGCTGAAGACCGCCCGCAATGGCAGGCCGAACCCAATCAGGACTTCTCGATGCGTCTCGGTGGCAATTCCCGCTGGGAACTGAACTTCGACAAGGTCACGCGCCTCGGCATCTCGCCGCTGCCGCGCGAAGAGGTGCAGGCCGGCGCTACGTTCAAGATCACGCCCCGCTTCTCGGTCGGTGGTGAGCTCTCGATCCGCGCAGACGAACTCAACCAGCTGAACGACGCGGCCCGCTGGGAAAGCCAGGAAGTCGAAGCCGGCATCCGGCTGAAATCGGCCTTCAAGTTCTAGGCCCGCCGCCGAAAGGCGCCATTCCCTCCACCGCCGCATACCCCGCAACGGCCGCAACCGTGTGCGCATTTTCTGCTGTAACCCCGCCCAGCGCGTAAACCGTAAGGCCCGCCTCCCGGACCAGCTTCCGGAATTTCAGCGTGCCCATCGCCTTGCCCGCGCTCGGGCTGCGCGACGGGAAAACGGCCGAAACAAGCGCGCCGTCCGCGGGAAGCCGCGCCGCTTCTCGCAATTCGTCCGCAGAATGCGCGCTGAGGGTCTGCAGCCGGAACCGCCCGCGCCAGCGCCGCATGCGGCGGTGCATCCGGAAGGGCCAGTGAACCCCGTCGGCCCCCACCTTCACGGCGAGAAGCGGATCTGCTGCGATCAGCAATGCCAGTCCGCGCCGCCGGCAAAGCGCTGCCAGGGCCGCCGCAACTGCCTCCCGGTCCGGCGCGCCGAAATGCCGGTAGACCACTCCCCAGCCCTTCGGCAGCCCGGCCGCGATCCGCGCCGGCTCCGGCGTCCGGGCAGGATCGGTCACGAACAGGGCAGGGGGCATGCCGGCCGGCACACGGCGCGCGGCAAGGCGTGCAGCGGCGGCGAGCTTGCGCCGCGCCCGGCTTTGGGGTTCTAGGCTCATGGTCATGACCGATACGCCGGAACTTTCGATTTCCCAACGCCGCGCCGCCATCCTGGGCGAACTTGCGGCGGCCGCGGCGCCGCCGCCGGCGCTCATCGCCGTGTCAAAATCCCAGACGGACGAGGCGATCGCCGAAATGCTGGCCACCGGCCAGCGCCTGTTCGGTGAAAACCGTGTGCAGGAAGCCAGGGCCCATTGGGAAGGAAAGCGCAGCGCCTTTCCCGATCTCGAGCTCCACCTCATCGGTCCCTTGCAGACCAACAAGGCGGAAGACGCCGTGCGTCTGTTCGATGTCATCCAGACGCTCGACCGCCCGAAACTCGCCGACGCACTTGCCGCCGCCATCCGGAAAGCGGGCCGCGCGCCGCGCCTGCTGATCCAGGTGAACACAGGCGAGGAGCCTCAGAAGGCAGGCGTCATTCCGGCGGAGCTTGACGCGCTGATCGCGCATACAGGATCCCTGGGTCTCTCGCCGGAAGGCCTGATGTGTATTCCGCCTGCGGACGAACCAGCCGGTCCGCACTTTGCCCTTCTCGCAAAACTCGCGCGCGAGCGCGGCCTGCCGTTTCTATCGATGGGCATGAGCGGGGACTACGCACTCGCCGCCCGCTTCGGCGCAACGCATGTCCGCGTCGGGACGGCGCTGTTCGGCGCGCGCGGCTAGGCGCGGATTTCGACTAGCGAGGCGCCGCCGAGCCACTTCAGAACTTCGCGCAGATCCGGCGCCGACAAGGCCACGCACCCTTCCGTAGGCGGATAACCCTCTCGTGCGACATGCAGGAAAATCGCGCTGCCTTTGCCCGGCACCACCGGATCGTCATTATACCCCAGCTCCGCGACGAGATCGTACATCGCATCTGCTCGCCACATCCGCTCATGGCTGTAGGGGCAGGGCAGGGGCACCAAACGATTGTAATTTGCCTCGGCCGAGTCATCGCACCAGCCATCCTGTGGCTTCAGGGCAATGACCGGCAGCCCGGTCTCCGGCGCGGGCCCCTTGTCCGGGCGATAGTAAACCCGCCGCACCGGCCAGATACCCGCAGGCGAGGCGCCATCGCCTTCGCGCTTCTGCGCCGGAGCAATGACGCCGCCTTTGCCCAGCGCGCAGAGCAAACGCAGGCCTTCGCCCTCAAACCTGCCGTCCGCAAACGCCACGAAACTGCTTGTCAGGGCCTCCTCCCGGGATTGTTATTGGCGTCAAGGCTGTTGCCCACCATATGCCTAGCGAATTGCGCGCGCCAAGGGGGCGGCGCCCTCACGTCCGGAACCGGCGACATGAATGGCAAGAAACATATCCTGATCGTCGATGATGAAGCGGATTTCCGCGATACCCTGGCCGAACAGTTCGAGCTTTCGGACGGCTTCGCAGTGCAATCGGCCGCGACAGGCGAGGACGCGCTGGAGAAGATCGCGGCCTCCCGGGTCGATCTTGTCGTGCTGGATGTCGACATGCCCGGCATCAGCGGCATCGAAACCTGCCGCCGCCTGCGCGCCGCCGGCAACCGCGTGCCCGTCATCATGCTGACAGGCCGGGGCGGCGAAACTGATACGGTCGACGGCCTGGACGCAGGCGCCAATGATTATGTCACCAAGCCCTTCGCCTTTTCCGTTCTGCTCGCCCGCGTGCGCGCCCAGCTGCGCAGTTTCGAGCAGACCGAGGACGCCACTTTCGAGATCGGCCCCTACGAGTTCCGCCCGTCCACCAAGACACTGCGCTCGAAGGAAGGCCGCCGCATCCGGCTGACGGAGAAGGAAACCGAGATCCTGAAATATCTCTACCGCGCCGGCGGCAAGCCGGTCGCGCGCGAACAGCTCCTCTCGGAAGTCTGGGGCTATAATGCTGCGGTCACCACGCACACGCTCGAGACGCACATCTACCGCTTGCGCCAGAAAGTCGAACCCGACCCCGGCAACGCCCGCCTCCTGCTGACCGATCCCGGCGGATACCGCCTGCAGCCTTGAGGCGGCGCTCTACGCCTTCACATCCACACTGATTGGTGCGTGGTCGGACGGTTTCCATCCGCCGCGCCAGGCGAGGTGGACCCGGAAGCTGGGCACTTTCACATCCGCCAGCGCGTCCTTGCTGGCCCAGATATGGTCGAGACGCCGGCCCTTGTTCGACGCGGCCCAGTCCGCTGCGCGGTAGCTCCACCAGGAATACAGCTTCTGTTCGGTGGGCACGGCGAGGCGCCCGATATCGGCAAACCCGGCAGACTTGCGCCCGTCTTCCAGCCGCTCTGTCTCTTCAGGTGTGTGCGAGACGATGCTCAGGAGCTGCTTGTGTGACCACACATCATTCTCATGCGGCGCGACATTGAGATCGCCGACAAGGATGCGACGTCCGCTCTTGTTCAGTTTCTTGTAGGCCGGCCCAAGCCGGTCCAGGAAATCCAGCTTGTGCGCGAACTTGTCGTTTTGCTCCGGGTCCGGAATATCGCCGCCGGCGGGCAGGTAGATATTGTGGATCTCGAGTCCGTTCTTCAGACGCGCCGCAATCACGCGCGCATGGCCTTCGCGGCAGAGATCCGGCGCATCGATCAGCTCCAGCGGCTGGCGCGAGGCAATCGCGACGCCCGCATGCCCGCCGCGCTGGCCGCGCATCAGCACATGCGGCAGGCCCATGTCCTTGAACGCCTTGAGGGGAAATTCGCCGTCCTGGCATTTCGTTTCCTGAAGGCAGACGACATCCGGCTTTTCGGCCGCGACAAAGCCCTCGACATTCGGCGCGCGCAGGCGGACCGAGTTGATGTTCCAGCTGACGATGCGAAGAGATTTGGCCATCCGGCCTGACTAGGCAGGTGGCCCTTAAACGTCAACGCGCCCGAACGCGGGGGGTTCGGGCGCGCCGGACGCTATGAAAAGCGTCTTTTTTCAAACCGGGCAGTGTGCGTCCGGTCATGTCGAGGGATCAGAAGGTTCACAGCGGGGGGTCGATGCTGCGCGAGGTCTCTGGTCCGTCGATAGTTGCAATAATGTCACTGCCTCGGGGATTCGCAAGTTAATTGGGCGTAATTCCACTTGCCGCTGCTACCGGTTGTCGAAGTCCCGCAGGATGAACAGGCGCGGGTTCAGCTTGGCGCCGGTTTCCACGCTGCTCAACAGCACCGACGTGCGCCCGCCATTGCCGTCCACCGTCCGCCAGCCGGCGAGCGAATTGTCAGCGCTCGCCAGGATCACGGTCAGCGTGCCCTCCATCTCGCCGGACTTGTCGCGCAGCGTGATATTGGTCTTGTCGCCCGTGCGGCGCACATCGATCACTTCGGCCTGCGCCTCGAAATCGAGCTTGTCCGACAGGAGCAGGTTCAGCGGGGTCTTGGCCAGCGGCACGCGGTCGGTCGTTTCGAGGTCTGCGTCCTGCAGCGCCACGGTCGCCCCGTCGCTGACCAGCAGCAGCGGCACCGGATCATCATAGTCGAAGCGCACCTTGCCGGGCCGCGACATTGCAAACTGGCCGGTAGAGAACGAGCCATCCGGCGAGTACTGCTCGAACTTGCCGCGCGCCGTCTTCACGCCCGCAAGCGCTTTCGAAGCTTCCTTCAGCAGTTTGGAGCGTTCCGCAGCCGTCATCGGCGCGGCCGCATCCGCCTGTGCGGCGATACCCGGGGCAGGCTGCACCTGCTTCAGGCCCAGGGTTACCGGGGCCCCGAAGATCAGGGAGAGGGCGCTCACGCTGGCAATCAGGTTCATCATGTCTTCGGCCTCCTTATTGACCGTCGGGGTCCGGATTACACTTAGGCGCCTGAACCTGTCCTAAACAGGGCGATGAGCAGACGTTCAGGAAGCCGCAGGCCGCGCCGCTTGCGGATTTTCAGGTTGCATCCCATCTTGCCGCCTGAATCTCAAGGGACACCCGACATGGCGACCGCAGGCCTCCAGCACACCAAAGACGGCACCGATCAGGGCTTCATGGCCGATGTGGTCGAAGCCTCGATGGAACAACCCGTTATCGTTGACTTCTGGGCACCGTGGTGCGGGCCCTGCCGCACGCTCGGCCCGATCCTCGAAAAGTCGGTCGAGGCGAAAAAGGGCGCGGTCAAGCTCGTCAAGATCAACACCGAGGACCACCCGGCCTATGCCGGCCAGCTCGGCGTGCGTTCGATCCCGGCCGTCTATGCCTTCCACAAGGGCCGCCCGGTCGACGGTTTCCTCGGCGCGCTGCCGGAAAGCCAGGTCAACGCCTTCATCGAACGCATCCTGGGCGGCACCGATAACGCACAGGTGATCGCCGAAGCGCTCGCGCAGGCCGAAGCTGCCAGCCAGGCGGGCGACATCGCGCTCGCCGCCGAAATCTACGCTGCCATCCTGCAGGAGGAGCCGGAGAACGTGCCCGCCATCGCCGGGCTCGCGCGCTGCTACCTCGCCAATGGCGACAAAGAGCGCGCCCTCGCCACGCTGGGGATGGTGCCGGAAGCCAAGAAGAACGAAAGCCTCGTCAAGGGTGTGCGTATGGCCATCGAGATGGCCGCAGACGCGCCGGAGCCGACCGAGCTCGACGCGGCCCTCTCCGCCGTCAGCGCCAATCCGGCCGATCATCAGAAACGTTTCGAACTCGCCGAACACTTTGCCGCCGCCGGCCGGTACAAGGACGCCGCCGATCACCTCCTGATCATCCTCTCGGCCAAGCTCGACTGGGACGGCGGCAAGGCGAAGGAAAAACTGCTGAAAGTCTTCGAAGCCGCCGGCGCCACCGATCCGGTCACCATCGAAGGCCGCCGCCGCCTCGCTTCGCTCATGTTTGCCTGATCGCGCCCCCTGCCGCATGATGGGGCCAGATCCCCGGGGCAGGGGAGCGAAAGGTGTACGACGCGCATGTCCCAATACCGCCGCACCAGCGACCTGCCGGAAGCGATCCCCGTCTTCCCGCTGCCAGGCGCGATGCTGTTCCCGCGCTGGGAATTGCCGCTCAACATCTTCGAGCCGCGCTATCTCAACATGATCGACGACGCGATGCGCTCGCACCGGCTGATCGGCATGATCCAGTCCTTCGGCGGCCCGCGCGCGCATCCCGACATCGCCCGTATCGGCTGCGCCGGCCGGCTGACGCGCTATACCGAAACCGATGATGGCCGCTACCTGATTACGCTGACCGGCATCTGCCGCTTCACCGTCGCGCGCGAACTGGATGTCACCACGCCCTACCGGCAGGTCGCGGCCGACTGGTCGCCCTTCGCCGCCGACATTTTCGACTCCCCGGAAACGGGCCTGCCGGAACGCGCCGAACTCGCCCGCGCCCTGAAGGCCTACACCTCCGCGCAGGGTCTCTCCGCCGACTGGTCCGCCGTTGACACCGCGCCGATGGAAACCCTCGTCAACGCGCTCGCCGCCGGTTGCCCGTTCACGCCCGCCGAGAAACAGGCCCTGCTCGAAGCACCAACCCTTGCCGAACGCGCCGCCACTCTGATCGCCCTCATGGAACTCAGCGCCAGTGGCGGCGATTCCGGCCCCGTGCAATAGGAACAGACATGAGCGAGCCTGAAAATCCCCCATCCTCCGGTGTTGATCCGCGCCTCCTCGAAGTGCTGATCTGCCCGCTGACGCGCCTGCCGTTGGTCTATGACCGCGCCAGGAACGAGCTGATCTCGAAGAAGGCGCGCCTCGCTTACCCGATCCGCAGCGGCATCCCGATCATGCTGGAAGACGAAGCCCGCGACCTCGACGAACTGCCGGACCTCTCCGAAAACAGAAAAGGGGAGGGCGAGGTATGAGCGCGCCCTGGCCGGTCAAGCTCACCTTCCGCGCCTGCGCGCAGGAACTCGCCGCCGACTGGGACGATGGCAAATCCGGCCGCGCCTCCTATCGCACGCTCCGCCTGGAAAGTCCGTCTGCGGAAGTTCAGGGTCATGGACGCGGCCCGAAACCTCCGCCGCCCATCGTGCCGGATGACATCCGTGTGCTGAAAGCCGAGCCGGTCGGCCGCTACGCCCTGCGCCTGTTCTTTTCGGACGGCCACTCCAGCGGCCTCTACACCTGGGGCATCCTCCGGACACTGACGGTCGGGGATTGATCACCCGGACCGCAACCTGAGAACCCTTCTCCCAAGGGAGGAGGGGCTTTGAAACCTACCGCATCAAACTCGGCAGATGCGCCTGATCCGCGCTCGCCTGCGCGGCCAGCACGCGGCGCACCGGCGCCACGCGGTTCGCCACGACCAATGCCGCACTCCGCAGCGATTTCAGGAAGATGTTGTCGTTCGAGAAGGTCCGGTCGATCAGGTCCATCGCCATCGCGGTCGCCGCCGAGTCAAACCGGCGCCACTCGCCATACTGCGCCAGCACCGTGTCGCTGCCCGGATCAAGCCCCGTCTCGCGCGCCTCGGTGATCACATCGATCAGCGCCGCGGCATCCTTGAAACCGAGGTTCAGGCCTTGGCCCGCCAGCGGATTGATCCGCCGCGCCGCATCGCCCAGCAGCGCCACGCGCGGCCCCGTCATCGACACGGCAATCTGCATCACCAGAGGATAGGAAAGCGGTGGCCCGTCCAGCTTCATCCGCCCGGCAAAGGTTTCAAAGCGCGCGTTCAGCTCCGCCTCGATCTGGTCTTTCGGCAGTTTCGCCAGCGTCTCGGCCGCGCCGGTCTTCATGTACCAGGCAAGGTTCGCCCGGTCGCCCGGCAGGGGAAGGGTGGCGAAAGGGCCTTCCGGCGTGAACAGCTGGCGGGCAATCCCGTGATGAGGCCGCTCCAACGCCACGTCCGCCGCGAAGACGGACTTGCCATACTCGCGCCCTTCGGTGCGGATGCCAGCTGCATTCCGAACCGCTGAATGGATGCCGTCACACGCCGCGATCAGCCCGGCCTGGAAGTCCGTGCCATCCTCCAGCCTGACTGAAACCCGCGCCGGTCCGGGCGTCATGCCCGAAAACCGGGCATTTCTCAGCCAGGTCAGGCCCGGGGTCGCGGCGGCCTGCCGGTCGAGCGCCGCTTGCAGTGCGCCCGCTGGCACCATCTCGCCCAGCGCCTCACCGCCGCGGCCGGGTCCAAGGTCAGCGGTTCCGAAGGCGGCATGCGGGGCACCAAACCAGTGGGTGCCGCCATCTTCGGCTTCCAGCCCGTTCAGCGGTGTGGTCAGCGGCGCGAGCTCTGGGCCAATGCCTGTCGCCTGCAGCATCCGCCAGCTTCCGCGCACGATCGCGTACGTCCGCGTGTCTGCTGCATTTGCTGCAGTTTCCGGACGTGCATCCACCAGGACAGTGACGAAGCCCGCCTTCGCCGCCAGGATCGCCAGCGCTGTGCCCACCGGGCCTGCGCCGATCACGGCGAGGTCCGCAGAGGAGGAGAGGGTGGCTTTGGTTTCGCTCATGTGAAGGAGGTAGCGATGCTGCGCTGCGGCGTCCAGCGATGGCCGCGAATTGGGCGTTTGGCCGCAAGCGTGCCTAACGATTGACCATTCGGGCGCCGAATCGATCCGCCCCTTCGTCTCCCGTGCGACTTTTTCGGGCAGCCGAAATCATATCGGCTCCGGGAGAGCGCGGGGGGTCCCGGGCTCTGCAGAACCGGAACAAAGGAGGGGCCGATGGGCCGAACTACTGGACGATGGATCCGCGGGGCCATGCTTGCCCCGCTGTCGCTGCTCGCAGCGGGCATGGCGTGGGCACAGGAAGAGGCGCCCGGCCTTGAGGAGCGCCTTGCCGCGCTTGAGGCTGCAGCCTCGGTGCCGGCCTATGTCGATAACAGCTACCTGTTCCTGATCGGCGGCCTGATCGTCATGTTCATGGCAGCCGGCTTCTGTATGCTCGAAGCGGGTCTCGTCCGCTCCAAGAACGCGGCGATGCAGGTCACCAAGAACGTCACCCTGTTCTCCGTGGCCGGCCTGATGTTCTGGGCCACCGGCTACAATCTCGGCTATCCGGGCGATGCAACCATTCTGAACGGCCTTCTGCCAACCAATTTCGGCCCCTGGAGCGGAGGCGACATTGAAGCCCAATCCGAAGCTGGCTATGCACCGGCCTCCGACTGGTTCTTCCAGATGGTGTTCGTTGCCACCGCGGCTTCGATCGTTTCCGGCACCGTTGCCGAGCGCGTGAAACTCCTGCCATTCCTCGCCTTCACCGTTGTCCTGACCGCGTTCATCTACCCGGTCGTGATCAGCTGGCAGTGGGGCGGCGGCTTCCTCTCGGCCAATGGCTTCTCCGACTTTGCCGGTTCGACGCTGGTTCACTCCACCGGCGGCTGGGCGGCTCTGATGGGCGCGCTCATCATCGGCGCACGCAAAGGCAAGTATTTCGGCAAATCCGTAAACCCGATGCCGGGCTCCAACATCCCGCTCGCGGCACTCGGAACTCTGATCCTGTGGTTCGGCTGGTTCGGTTTCAACGGCGCCTCGCAGCTCGCTGCCGGCACCGCGGCTGACATCAACGCCGTCTCGCAGATCTTTGCCAACACCAACATGGCCGCTGTCGGCGGCGTCCTCGCTGCCACCATAACGGCTGCGATCATGTTCAAGGGCAAGATCGACGCAACGATGGTCTTCAACGGCGCGATCGGCGGCCTTGTATCTATCACGGCCGAGCCGCTCGCCCCGTCGATGGGCATGTCGGTCCTGATCGGTGCCGTCGGCGGTGTGCTCGTCGTCCTGACGGTCCCGCTGCTCGACAAGCTGAAGATCGACGATGTCGTCGGCGCCATCCCGGCTCACCTTGTGTGCGGCATCTGGGGCACGATGATCGTCCCGCTGACCAATGACGGCACCAACTATGTCTCGCAGGCGATGGGCGTCGGCCTCACGGCTGTCTTCGTCAGCGTGACCTCGGCGATTGTCTGGTTCGCCCTCAAGTTCACGATGGGCCTGCGCCCGAGCGAAGAGGATGAGGAAGCCGGTCTCGACCGCGCTGAAATCGGCCTCGAAGCCTATCCGGAATTCGCCAGCCGCTGATCGGCCCGGACATCCGGTTTATCTTAGGCGCCCCGGTGGTTAACCCCGCCGGGGCGTTTGATTTTCCTCTCTCAAACTTAATCCGGCCGATTCCCGCAGAATCAGGCCTTCCGGACTGAAATTCCTGCGAATTCCACAGCCCCTGTTTGCCGGGTGTTAAGCCTAACCGGCGAAACCTGATGCTCCGTCTCTCTCGCAGCCCCGGAGCGTTCCCCCTCATGAAAGATACCTACCGCGAAGAAGAGCTGCGTACGGTCAGCGATCCCGTCTGGCGGATCCTGACAGGTGCGGCCGCATTCGGGGCAGGGGTGTTCATGTGCGGCGCGGTGGGCTCCTATGCCCCGACCGATCCGAGCTGGAACGTCGCGACCGATGCCAGCGCCCAGAACCTCTTCGGCTCCGGCGGCGCCATCTTTGCCGACCTTGCCCGCCAGCTCCTCGGCTGGTCCGGCTGGATTGCCGGTCTCGCCCTGATGATCGGCGGCGCCATGCGCGCTGTCCTCGTCGGCAAGCCGCGGATCCGCCGCTGGGTCTACGGCGCGGTCGCTGTGCCACTGTCGGCTGCCGCCTTCGCTGCCTGGCCGGTTCCCGAATCCTGGCCGCTCAGCGCCGGGCTCGGCGGCATGTTCGGCGACGCCCTGTTCAATCTCTCGGTCCTGCCGTTCCGTGCGCTGATGCTGCCGTCCCCGGACACATGGGCCGGTTTCCTGATGGGCGGCGCCGCGCTCTGGGCCGGCCTCACCGCGCTCGGCTTCCAGCGCCGCGACGCCCAGCTCCTGCAGGAAACCGCGGCCCGCTCCGGCCGCTCGGCCGCTGTCGGCGCCGCCGGTATCGGCGGCTTCCTCATCCGCATCGGCCACCAGCTCGCCGCCCAGCGCCCGGTGCGCATGGAAGAGGAAGAGGCCGTGGCCGCCGATGGCCGCACCCTGATCATCAAGCATGATGACGACTATGTCCCGTCCTCGCGCTATCGCCCCACGGTCAGCGATGCCGGCGACGAGGATGACGACGACACAGCCGCCTGGGACGATGATGATCAGGACACGGACGAAGATGCCGCCCCCGCCGCCAGCCCCGGCGTCCGCTTCGCCGTGCCGCGCCCGGTACCGAAAACCGCCAGCGCCCCGAAAGTCGCCAAGCCCGAACGCCGCCGCACCTCGACGCGCCTGCCGCCCATCGACCTGCTCGAAGTGCCCGAAGAGCGCCGCGAAACCTTCGACGAGGACGCCCTCCTCGCCAAGGCAGACCGCCTCTCGGCCGTCCTGAAAGAGTTCCGCGTCCAGGGCCGCATCAAGGAAGTGCGCCCGGGTCCGGTCATCACCCTGTTCGAAATGGAACCGGCCCCCGGCACCAAGTCGAACCAGGTGATCACCCTCGCCGACGACATCGCCCGCTCGATGTCGGCTGTCTCCGCCCGCGTCGCAGTCGTGCCCGGCAAGAACGCCATCGGTATCGAGCTGCCCAACGACGAGCGCGAGAAAGTCTTCCTGCGCTCCGTGCTCCAGTCCGAAGCCTATGTGAAATCGCGCGCCACGCTGCCCGTCGCGCTCGGCGAGGATATCGGCGGCATGCCGACCGTGGTTGACCTTGCCCGCATGCCTCACCTGCTCGTCGCTGGCACGACCGGCTCGGGCAAGTCGGTCGGTGTCAACGCGATGATCCTGTCGCTTCTCTACCGCCACACGCCGGATCAGGTGCGCTTCATCCTGATCGACCCGAAGAAACTCGAATTCACTGTCTATGAAGGCATCCCCCACCTGCTGACGCCGGTCATCACCCGTCCGCCGGAGGCCGTGAACGCGCTCAAATGGGCCGTGCGCGAGATGGAAAGCCGCTACGAGCTGATGTCCAAGGCCGGCGTGCGCAACCTCGCAGGCTTCAACGACAAGGCTGCGAAATACCGCGCTTCGGGCGAGCCGATGGTGCGCAAGGGCCAGACCGGTGTCGACGAGACCGGCCGCCCGATCATCGAGACCGAAGAGCTGCCGACGGATCACATCCCGCAGATCGTCATCGTCATCGACGAGATGTCCGACCTGATGGTCGTCGCCGGCAAGGAAATCGAAGGCTGCCTCCTGCGTCTCGCCCAGATGGCGCGCGCCGCCGGCATCCACCTGATCACTGCCACCCAGCGTCCGTCCGTGGACGTCATCACCGGCACGATCAAGGCGAACTTCCCGACCCGTATCTCCTACATGGTCACCAACAAGGTCGACAGCCGCACGATCCTCAACGAGCAGGGCGCCGAACAGCTGCTCGGCCACGGCGACCTGCTCTACCAGGAGCCCGGCAAGAAGACCCAGCGCCTGCACGGCCCCTTCGTTTCGGACGAGGAAGTCAACACTGTGGCCGACTGGCTACGCGAGCAGGGCGAGCCCGACTATGTCATGGACATCCTCGAGTCGCATGATGACGGCTCCACCGGATCGGCCGTGATGGATGCGATGCTCGGCGTCAGCGGCGAAGGCGGCGGTGGCAGCGGCGACGATGACGACGCCCTCTTCGCCGAAGCCGTCCAGGTCGTCATCCGCGACCAGCGCGCCTCCACCTCCTACCTCCAGCGCCGCCTCAAGGTCGGCTACAACAAGGCCGCCGGCCTGATCGACCGGCTCGAGGAAGAAGGCGTCATTTCCGCCCCCAACCATGCGGGCAAACGCGAAGTCCTCACCAAGGGCAAGAGCGCGGCCTAGAGCGGCGCAGCAAACCAGCTTTGGTGGGAGAAGACAAAGCCCCCGACCTCCCACAGACGGAGGCGGGGGCTTCATACTTTTCCTGGGGAACCTGTAAAAAGCTGGAATCGCCTGAAACGGACAGCGAACCCCGCAGGGTACATTAAGCGAAGCGCAATGCATCGCCCCAATTTCCCACCTCTCCGAAGACCCCTGCGCAGGCAGGGGTCCAGTCCTTCCTTGCGCCGCTTTCCCCAAACGCCCTTACGCATCAGCAAATCAGGCCAAACGGGAAAAATCCCCCTACGGATCAAAGCCCGAAGCAGAAATATCCGAACCCGAACGCTACACCCCCGGCACCGGGCTTATGATGCAATCCATGATCTCGATGCGCCAGCTCCGAAGCGATCCCCACTTCGCGCCGCTCTTCCGGCACGTTCACCCGCTCTGCTGGCCCA